>CAYSGH010000012.1:46332-70521 GCA_964430505.1 uncultured Akkermansia sp.
GTGCTGGCCTGGACGCCGACGGCGGCGCAGGCGCTGAGCACGAACCCCGTCCGCGTCGCGGTGAGCGACGGGGTGGTGTCCAGGACGAACACCTTCACGTTGATCGTGCGGGGCCCCAACACGCCGCCCCGCTTCGACGGTGCGACCAACAACACGATCAACGAGCTGGTGGGCTACACGCAGCCGCTCGCGCCGAGGGACAACGACGTGCCGGCCCAGCCTTTGACGACCGCGTTGGTCTCGGGCCCCGCGGGCCTTGTGGTGACGAACGGCGTGCTGGCCTGGACGCCGTCGGAGGCGCAGGGGCCCTCGACAAACACGGTGCAGGTGCGGGTGAGCGACGGGATCGCGACGGTGACCAACAACTTTGTTGTCACGGTTCGGGAGGTGAACGCCCCGCCGTCCTTCAGGGCGGCCACCAACGGCACCGTCGCGGCGGGAACGGTGTTTTCTCGGAACCTCGGGCCGACCGACCCCGATCTTCCGGCCCAGACGCTGACGGTGACCCTCCGGCAAGGGCCGGTGGGAATGGTGCTCACGAGCAGCACCCTCACTTGGTCGCCCAGCTCGGCCCAAGTTCCGAGCACCAACAGGGTCTCCGTGTCGGTGACCGACGGTGTTGCGGCGGTGACGAACTCCTTCGTCGTGACGGTCACGAGCACGAGCGGCGGTGGATCAACCATTGCCGTGGCCAACGAGTCCCAGGCAGCCGGCAAGGCATCGCTGCAGGCTGACTGGGTGGGGCGGGTCCTCGGTGGCCCCAGCCTCATCGAGGACGGAACGCTGCGCCTGCGTTGGTCGGATCCGGCCGGCGTCCTCGAAGAGGCGCCAACACCCTTGGGCCCATGGATGCCCGTGCTCACCGAAGGCCGCGAGCACGTGATTCCCACGGACCAAGGCCAACGCTACTTCCGAATCCGCTGACCGCCTCGGCAGCTGGGCCTGCAGGCCGCGACGCAGGGAGCCCTGGGCCCTCCTCACGCCCCTTCCGACCGCCCCGCGAACGACAGGCCCTCATCGAGCCATTGGTCCGACCGAAGGACGGCCGCCCGCATCGCGCGGGCACGCGATTGGGCGTTCGCCTGGGCCATGGCTACCGCCCCGGAAGCAAGGGCCGCCGTCCCGGGCCATCGATGGCTGGCCGCCTGCCGCAGCGCTCGTCGGACCACCGTGGGCACGTGCCGCTGGAAGAGATCGTCCTCGGCGCTCAAAATCGCCACGGACGTGCCAGGGTCCCCTTGACGGGCACTTCGCCCCATTAACTGCCGGTCCACCCGTCGCGACTCGTGCCGCTCCGTGGCAATGACATGCAGCCCGCCCTTCTCTGCAACGCCCGCCCCGAGCCGGATGTCCGTGCCGCGCCCGGCCATGTTGGTGGCGATGGTGACCCGGCCGGGCTCGCCTGCGGTGGCCACGACGCGGGCCTCCTCCTGGTGACGGACGGCGTTGAGGAGCTGGAACGGGACCCGGGCGTCGCCCAGCTGCCGTGCCAGGTGCTCGCTGGCCTCGACGCTGCGCGTCCCCACCAATACCGGCTGGCCCTTCTCGTGCACGCGGCGAATCTCCGCCACCACGGCCTTCCAACGCGCCTCCGACGTCGGCAAGAGCCGGTCCGGGAGCTCCCTTCGGATGCACGGCCGATGCGGCGGGATGGCCACCACAGGAAGTCCGTATACCTGCCAGAACTCCCCGCGCGCCTCCGACGCCGTGCCCGTCATCCCGGCCAGGTGTGGGTACAGCCGGAAGAAGCGCTGGAAGCTGATGCGGGCGATGGTCTCGCTGGGGTCGCTGATGACCAACCCCTCCTTCGCCTCGATGGCCTGGTGCATCCCTTGCCGCCACGTGCGCATCGGCATCTGGCGGCCCGTGAACTCGTCCACGATCACGATCTTGCCCTCCACCACGACGTACTGACGGCCCTCGCGATAGAACTCCCGCGCCATGAGGGCTTGCCGGACCAGCTCGGACCGTCGTTGCAGCCCGCGCCAGAGCGGGGGCAGTTCCCGTGCGAGCTCGTCCAGCCGGGCCTCGCCCGCCCGAGTGACCTCCACCTCGCGGTGCCGTTCATCCACGGTGTAGTGGACGCCCGGCTCCAGCGGTGACGCGATGCGGCTCGCCAGGGCGACCACCTCGCGAAGGGCCGCATTGGGTCGGGGAGCCGAGAGGATCAGCGGCGTCACCGCCTCGTCGATGAGCACCGAGTCCGCCTCGTCGATGATCGCGGAATGCAGCCCGCGTTGGACGGGCCCGGACCCGCGTCGATCGGGCCGGACCAGCCCCCAGGCCAGGCGTCGGCCCGCGTCGATGTGCTCCCCCGCCCTCAGGCGGTCCCGGAGGAAGTCCGCGACGATCTCCTTGCTGGTGCCGTAGGTGACGTCGCGCGAGTAGGCCTCGCGCCGGTCCTCGGGGGACATCGGCGCGGTGACATGGCCGTGGCTGAGGTGGCAAAACCCCAGCAACGGCCCCAGCCACCGCTCGTCCCGCTCGACGAGGTAGTCGTTGACGGTGATGACATGGCAGGGGCGTCCGTTCCATGCGCGCAGGATGGCGGCGAGCCCGGCCGTGAGGGTCTTGCCCTCGCCGGTGGCCATTTCCGCGAGGTGGCCCGCGTTCATGGCCATGGCTCCCACCAACTGCTCCGGGAACGGCCGCAGCCCCATCGTCCGCCACGCCGCCTCGCGCAAGGCGGCCAGCGCGGGCTCCAGGGCGGCACCACGGGCTGCTCCGCCGCGCCGGAACGCCTGTTGATGCCCGAGAAGACGCGCACGCAGCGCATGGTCCGTCAAGCCGGCCACCTCCGCCGCGAGTTCCTCCACCCGCATCGCCGCCTCCTGGAAGCCCGCGAGGATCCCGCGCCGCCGCCTCCAGGTCCCCGCGACGCCATGGACCCATGCGTCGAGCCCTTGGTGGATCCGGGGCGGACGCCGCAGGGAAGTCTGGCGCGCGAGCTCGGAGGGGCTGGTCACACGCGGTAGCGCTTTTGGAGGAGCTGCCGCAGCGCGCGCGCCCAGCGCGGCAACAAGGGCTCGGGCGGCAGTTGGAAGCGGGCCTCGCCGGAACGCCCGTGGAGCACGGCGACCCCCGGCTTCGCCTGGAGCGTCGCGTGCACCTCGAAGAACGCCTCGGCGGCCTGGCGTCCCTCGGGGTCGCGTCCGGTGGTGGCGATGGGCCCGCGCGCCTGCCAGCCGAGGGCGGCGGATGGCAACTGGCGTTGCTCGGCGGGGATGCGCCGAAGGTCGCCCAACACGAGGGCCTCCCCGGCCTGCCCGTGCAGCCGCGCCTCGGAGCCGAGGATGGGCGACGCGAAGAGGCGGTCCCCATCCTCCTGCTGGACGGTTGCCTCGAAGACGTGCGATGACGCGTCCACGAGCAGGCCGAGCGAGGTTCCCTGGGGCAGCCAACGCCCCACCCAGCCCTCCGACTCCGGCAACACCCATGTCCCTGCATGGGGGGCGCGCACCACGAGCGCGGCCTGGTCGCGTTGGGTGCGCGCGATGTTCTTCAGGATGGACTCACGCAGGCTTTGCAGCGGCGCGACGTTCGGCACGGCGTCCTGCAGGGCTTGCCGAAGCCGCGCGTCCGCCTCGGCCAAGGCGGCCTCGGCGGCGGCCAGTTGCTGCGTCAGCTCGTGGTTGCGCAGCTCCAGCAAGGGCTGCCCGGCGGCGACGGGTGCGCCCGGGCTTGCGAAAACCCGCGCCACCTCGCCCGACGCCGCGCTGTAGATCTCCGTCCATTGGCGCGAGCGCACGATGCCTGGCGCGCGGAAGTGATGGGGGACGGGCACAAGGAGCAAGGCGGCGAGGATGCCGCCGATGCCCAGCCCGGAGACCAGGACGGCGCGAAGCCGATGCCGCTCCAGCCGTGGGCTGGAGGCCAGGTAGCCCGCGAACTTCCACGCGGGCACGGCCACCCATGCGACGGCGCAGACGGCCGCCATGAGAAGGCCCACCAGCAGGAACCGGTCCGCGATCACGAGCAGGATCCCGGCGAACACGAACACGCGGTACACCCCGCTGGCGGCGCCATACATCCCAAGCCATGCAGCCTCGCGCCCGCTCGTCGCCGGACCTCGCTCGCGTCGAAGCCCAAACAGCCAGCGCTCGGCCCAGGCCCGCAACTGCGTCGTCGCCCGTTGGGACAGGTTCGGGATGCCGACGAGGTCCGACAGCATGAAGTAGCCGTCGAAGCGGAGCAGGGGGTTGATGTTGAAGACGAGGGTCGAGACGGACGCGACCAGCATGATGTTGTAGGCGAGGCCATGGAGCGTGCCGGGGGCCGTCGCCGCCCAAACGAACGTGGCGATGGCCGCCACCCACACCTCCACGATCATCCCGGCGGCTCCCACGAGCACCCGCCTCCATCGCTCCCGCAACCCCCACGCCGACGTCGCGTCCACGTAGGGCACGGGCGTGAAGATCATCAGCAGCACGCCCATTGCGTGCACCTCGCCCCCGAACTTCCGGCAGAAGTACGCATGCCCGAACTCGTGCAGCACCTTCACCAGCACCATGGCGGCATAGAGCAGGAACAGGTTGCCGGGCGCGATCGCCCCCTGCGCCTCGTCGCGGGCCAGGTCAAAGTGGTCCGCCAACACCTTCACCGCCCACGCCACGGTGGCCAGCCAGCCGATGGCCCCCGCCGGGCTGATCAGTTTCCCAACCACCGGCAACGTCCGCACCAGGAAGCGGTCCGGGTCCAGGAGCGGGAACCGCGCGAACATGATGTTGAGCAGGCGCGACCGGGTCTCGCGCTGCGCCTGCTTCCGCTGGCGCTCGAACAACGCCGACGCATCCGTCGCCGTCGGGTAGTGCAGCAGGTTGGCGTGGTAGAGCTGCGACAGGAGCTGGATGACGGCCTCCTGGCCGGGCGCGTTTCCCGGGAACCGCTCGATGCACTCGCGCCAAGCCTCCTCCACCGTCCGGTCCGTCCCCAGCCGCGCCACGAACTCGTAGGCCTCCGGCCGCAGCCGGTAGAACTGGTTGTTGAAGGGGTCGTCCAGCACCACCCAGGGCTCGCCCCGGAAGGTTTGGCGGCGCGCCCGCACCGACGGGCGCAGCGAGATGCGCTGGCCCGCCACGCGATGCCAGGACTCGCTGAACGTGGACAAGGCGTCGGACATGCTCACCACCAGAGGTACATCCGCAGGAAGTCGATGGTCCGGTGCGCCAGGATCCATGCCAGGGTCCGATTCCCCGAAGGCACCTTGCACACCCCGCTCATCCCGGGCCGAAACCACGGCGCGGGCTTCGACGCCAACGACGCGCGCAGCCGAAACACGTTGCCCTCCTCCTTCGGCTGCGCGGAGGGCTCCACCACCGAGACGTTCACCTCGAAGCTGCTTCGCGGCTGCGCCACGAAGGCAATCTCCGCCGCCTTTGCCCCCAGCACGTCCTGCACGTCCCGCTCATGGACCTCCACCTCCACGTACAGGCGGTCGATCCGCGCCACCTTCAGCAGCGCGTCCCCTTGCCGGACCGGGGCCGAGATCCGCTGCCGCAGGTCGCCCTCGGCCACGATCCCGTCAAAGGGGGCCTTCAACGTCGCCTGCGCCAGCCGATGCCGCACCAGCCCCAGCCGGGCCGCCGCCTGGTCCGCCTGCGACTGCGCGATGCGCATCTCCGCCAGTTGCCGCGCCGCCCGCGCCTTCTCCGCCTCGCGCAGGTACCGCGTCTGGTCCGCGATCGCCGCCGCCTCCTCCAGCTCGAGCTGGTCCGTGTTGAGCCGCACCAACGGGGCGTCCTTGCGCAGGATGTCCCCGGGCTTGGCCTCCACACCCTGGATGAATCCGTCGAAGGGCGCCGTCAGGTAGGACAACTCCTCCGCGCGCAGGATGAACGTGCCCTCCACCCGGTACGGGTAAACCGGGAGGAACAACGCCGCCGCCGCCATCACGCCGAGCGCGCCGCCCACCTTCGCCCACGTGTTCTCCGGCCCCACCAGCCGCGCCGTCTGCCGCCTCAAGCCCCGCGCCCAACGCGCCCCGAACCAACCCGAGGCCCGGTGCAGCTCCGAGAGGCGGGCCGAAAGCTGGTCGCACGCCAGGCGGAGCTGCTGGACGGAGACGTCTGCGAACGCGCCTTCCTGGCGCTCGCACGTGAGCACCGCCACGGGACGCCCCTCCACGCGGATGGGCACGGACACCATGTGGCCCAGGCCTTGCTGGCGCGCGAAGTCCCCATGGGCGCGCGTGATGAGGCGCTGCTCCGGCGGCGCCGGCCAGACGACCTCGTCGTCCTGGTCCAACGCCTCCTCCATGGCGGCCTCCAGCGATTGCACCACCGCCATCTTGGGATCGAATCGCGCCGTGCGGCTGATGGCCTGGAGCCGGACGTAGGACCCGTCCAGCCAGCCGACACTGACGCGCTCGCAGCCGAGCTGGGAGGCGACGCCGTTGGCGAGGGCCAGCAATGCGCCGCCCAACCGAGGCTCGGCGTTGACCTGCGCGAGGACGTCCAGCACGGAGGCGAGCCGGTCCCCGGCTCCCTGGCCCTCGCGACGGACCGTGTGGGCCTGGTAGCTGGCCGGGACATCCGACGCCATGGCCAAGGCCAGGCGCGCCTCGCGGGCCTGCGCCTCCGTGGCATGGGGAACGAAGAGCACGGCGGCCGCCTGCTGGGCGGAGCCCTCGATGCGGAGGCGCACCGCCAACCCTTGATGGCTCGTCTCGGGCAACACCCCCGGCTCGACCACAACGGCGGCCTCCCCGGACTCCATCGCCGAGACGGCCAACTGCGGCGCCATCCGCAGGAAGGCGGCGGCGGCACGGTCTGCCGACGGCCCGGCGGACCAGTCCGCCAGCTTGCGCAGGCCGTTGGGCTGGGAGGGCAGGCCGACGACAAGGAGGCAGCGCTGGGCCTTGCTCCACTGCGCCAGCAACCCGGCGTAGGCCGGCCAAAACTCCGCCGGGGGCCCGGCGAAGGACCGCAGTCGGGTCGTCTCGGAAAGCAACGACTCCAGGGAGCCGGGCGTGGGGGAATCGGGGGCCATGGCCGTCCTTACTTGAGCTGGATATGGCCGGGCACGCCCGGGCGGACCTTGCCGTCGGCGTTGTCGAACTCGGCCTTGATGCGGAGCAGGCCGCTGGCCGCGTCCACGACCGGGGAAACGTAGGTGATGATGGCCTCGCGCGGGACGGTGGCCTCGCCGGCCGCGACCTCCACGGGGATGCGCTGGCCAAGACGCACGCCGGTTGCCAGGCGGGGCTCGACGTTGGCCACGAGAAGGCAACGGCGCGTGTTGACGACGCGGACGACGGGCTGCTGTTCCTCGCACTTCTCCCCGACGTCCTTGTGAAAGAGGGCAACCTGGCCATCGAAGGGCGCCAGGATTTGGCGGCGTCGCAGGACGGCGGCGGACAGCTCCAGGTCCACGCGTGCGATGTCGAACTCGGCCTTCTTCTTGCCGAGTTCCTCACGGCTGACGGAGATGGCATTGCGCTGGGCGAGGGAATTGAGGCGCTCGAGCTCGCTCGACGCGAGGTCTCGGGCCAGGCGCTTGCGCTCGACGTCCAGTTGCTCGAGCTGCTTGTCGAGCTCGATGACCACCTGGCCGTTGGTCACGCTGGCCCCCTCGGCCACGGGCCGCGTCCCCACCACCCCCACGACCGGGAAGGCCATCGTCACGTCCTGGATGGGCTCCGTGATGCCGGGAAACCAGCCGGGCTCGGCGGCAGGGAGAGCCAGCATGGCCAAGGACAGCGCAAGCGCGATGCCGCCACGAGCCGGGGCGGCGGCCACGACGGCGAGGCGCGAGGCGGGGTGGATGGGGGGTGTTGTTGGCTTCATGGCGGTGTGGCCTCGGGGCGCGTGGGTGGGCTCAAGGGCCCTTCCTGGGCTCGGGCAACGTCACCGTGGGCTGGGCGGGCCGTGCGTCGAAGCCCTGTGCCAGCTTTTGGCGGGCCTTCGCGCGCATGGCCAGCAGGTCGATCTCGGCCGAGCGCGCCTCCAGGAACGAGCCGCGCACCACCTCCAGCTCCACCCAAGCCTTCCGTTCCATGACCATGCTCTCGATGATGGCAATCCGGGCTTCGAGGAGCTTCTCCTCCGTTTCGAGAACGGCCCGGCTGTCAATGGAGCCCACGGCCAGCCGGTCGAGCTGCGCCTTGAGGAGCTTCTCGTGGAAGTCCACGACGGAGCGCGCGTTGGTCAGGCTGCTGCGGTGCAGGTCGATCTTGCGCCGTGCGCCGTCGATGGAGTTGAGCATCTGGACCTCGGCCTCCTTGAGGGAGGACAGGGCGCGGATCTTGCCGAGGCGGCCGGCCTCGAGGTCGTTCTTCTCCTTGATGCCGCCTCCCAGCGGCACGCGCAGCTCCATGCCCAACGACCAGGCCGGGTAGTCCTGCCGCGCCATGTCGGACAGGGAGCCATCGGGCGTCCGCGAGAGGCCGTTGAGCCCGAAGCTGCCCTTCAGGTCGAGCTGGGGCAGCTTCTGGTTCTCGAGATAGGCCACGCGCAGCTTCTCCTGGCTGACCTGCTGCTGGCGGATCATGTAGTCCGGGTTCTTCACAAAGGCCATCTGGTAGCTGGCCATGGGGTCCGGGGCTGGGTCCGACGACTCGGGCGAGTCCACGGCCTTGGGCAGGGCGGCGTCGGCTCCCGTGAACTGGGAATAAAGGCTGCTGAGGCGGCTGGCGTAGTCGAACGCGGTCTGGCGGGCCTGGGCCACGCGGGCCTTGCGGGACGCCACGGCGGCCTGGGCCTGCACGACGTCGAGGGCCGACCCCTTGCCCACCTCGAGGCGGGCCTCGTTGTCCGCCAGCACCTTGGCAGCGGTGGCGAGGGAGTCGGCGGTGATGCTGGCCTGTTCCTGGGCCAGGCGGAGATCCCAGTACGCCGCCTCGGCGCTCGCCAGAGCCAGAAACACCTGGCGGCGGTATTCTTGGAACGCGACCGACGAGGCCAGGGCGGCCAGACGGATCTTGGCGGTGGTGGCGTCGATGCCCCCGCCCTTGAGCAACGGTTGCGTTGCGCTAATGCCCACGAAGGTCTCGTATTGCCTGCCCACGAACGCCAGGGAGTTGGTCTCCGACGCCCCGATGTTGTTGTTGAGGTCGCGCAGCGCGTAACCCGTCCGGACCCTCGCGCCCGTGCCGAGCAGGAACTCGAGGCCCGCGTTGTATAGATAGGGTGTTGCGCTCCGCAAAGGTCGGTCGCGCGAAAAAGCCAAGCTGCGCCGTCTGCTGGCGGTTGTTGGGCCGCAGCGTGTCCTGGTAATCTGCCCCCGCCACAAACGCCGGCTCAAAGATGCCCCGCTCGCCTTGTGCCACGCGGTCGCTGGCCTCCGACTCGTAAAGCCGCGTTTGGATTTGCTCGTTCTGGTCCACAACCAGCTTGCGAAGGTCCGCAAGCCGCAGGTCGGTCGTTGGCCCTTGTGCGACGGCCGGGGTGGAAACGAGGGATGTCGCGATGGCGGCCACGAAAAACGGGAGGCGCCTCCATGCCTGTGGGTGACGCGAGTTGGGACAACACGGATGGATCCAAGGCATGAGGAAGAGGAAACCCACACTCCCCGTCGCCTGCAATCCCTAGTGTCTGCGGCCGGAACCGAGGCTTTCGGTCGCCCCTGGATTGAAATCCCCCGCGACGGGAAGCCGGCGTCGTCGATGCCGTCCGGATGCTTCCAAGCGTTTTCCCGAACATCGAGGTAAGCAATCCCGCCCGTTTCCCGATGAACGCGGTGGTGGGTGGGCGTGGTGCCCGCCGCCGGGAAGGGATGCGCATGAAGGAAGATCTGGGGAAGGAAGGGCTCGGGACGACAGCAGGTGTGAAGGCAGCCTTGGGGAAGGGTGGCTCTCGATGGGCCGGTGTCCGGTGCGAGGAGGCGGGCGGCCGGAGACCGAGTCGTGAGAAGAAGCCGAGCCATCGGGTCGGGGTGGATGCCCGCTCGTGCCCGCGCTCCCAGGACCACGGGCTGGCCGGTGGGATGGCTACGGTTGGAGACGCGGCCGGGCCGGCCGTGCGAGGTGCCTCCTCGGACGGTGTCGTCGGGGCGTGGCTGAGAAGTCTTCGGTTGGGACGGGCCAAGGAATGCGGCGGGGTCGTGTTGGTGCCGCTTTTGGAGCCATGCCCTGGCCACTCGCCATCCCCGTTGCAGGAGCCCTCGCTGAACGGCGCCCGCCCAGCAGGGGATGGGGTCGTGGCGAGGTTGGACTATCGGTCGATGCCGGAGGCCATGGCACGGGGCGAGCTGATCGTGACGGAGGTGTCGTCCGAGGGGGTGATCGGCGAGGTGCTCGTGGTGAACCGGGGTGACGTAGCGGTGCTGGCCTTGGAGGGGGAGGAATGGTCGGGGGCACGCCAGAACCGGGTGTTAACCGAGAGCGTGCTGGTGAGTCCGCAGGCCTCGGTTCGGGTGCCGGTGGTCTGCAGCGAGCCGGGGCGTTGGTGCTATCTGGGCAAGGGCGTGGGTCCGGCGATGGGAGATTCCGGGGTGTGTCTTCCCTTGGGCTTCAGGGCGGCGATGCGGTCGGCGGGCCATGGGGCGCAGGAGGTGGTGCGGCGCGGGCTCATGGGATGGCGATCGAGGTTGGGGATGGGCGGGACGATGGCCGAGTGGCAGGAGCGGGAGATGCGGCGCTGGGAGGGTTTGGAGGAGGCCTTTGCGTGGGTGCCGGGGCAGGTGGGGTGGATGGCCTGGGTGCAGGGGGCCTGGCAATCGGTGGAGGTGGTGTCACGCCCGGCGGCTTGGCGACGCTGGCATGGGAAGGCTTTGGGGTGCGTGTTGGCCGGGGCGGACCCACGGGGGGTCCATCATGGCTGGGACATGCCGGGCACGAGCGGGGGTTGGCGCGAGGAGGCGCGGTTGCTGTTGGATGAGCTGGCCGTTGGGAGCGGGTCATGCCGCCCGGGCGTGGCCATGGGGGACGTCCATGAACACGCGGCCCCCCCGTGGGCGGGTACGGCCCTCGTGGTCCACGGCGAGGTGCTCCACGCTGGATGGCAGCGAACTGGGCCAGTTCAGGGGAAAACGGCGGCGCGGCCTGGTTCGTGCCAACGCGATCAGGCGACGGAGATGACGTCGGTGCCGAGGTAGGGTTGGAGGGGTTCGGGGATCCGGACGGACCCGTCGGCTTGCTGGTGGGTTTCGATCAAGGCGACGAAGAGGCGTGCGAGGGCGGTGCCGGACCCATTGAGGATGTGGGGGAATCGGTTGTCGCCGGAGGTGGGGTCCTTGAAGCGGAGGTTCATGCGGCGGGCTTGGTAGTCCTCGCAATTGGAGCAGCTCGAGACCTCGAGGAACTGGCCTTGGCCGGGCGCCCAAACCTCGATGTCATAGGTCTTGGCGGAGGCGAAGCCCATGTCGCCGGTGCACAGGTTGATGACGCGGTAGTGGAGGCCGAGTCGTTGGAGGACGGTCTCGGCGTTGGCCACCATGGCTTCGAGTTCGTCATAGCCGACCTCCGGCGGGACGATCTTGATGAGTTCGACCTTGTCGAATTGGTGGACGCGGATCATGCCGCGTGTGCCGACGCCGGCCGCGCCCGCCTCGGCGCGGAAGCAGGGGGAATAGGCGACATAACGGAAGGGAAGGTCGTTGCCGTGAAGGATCTCCTCCCGGTGGATGTTGGCCACGGGAGCCTCGGCGGTGGGCAGGAGGTACAACTTGCCGAGCGTGGAGGCGTCCAGGCCTTCCTGCACGGCGTAGGCTTGGTCGCGGAACTTCGGGAACTGGCCCACGCCCACCATGCAATGTTCGCCAATGATGTACGGCGGGGCGACCTCGCGATAGCCGTGCTCGCGTTGATGAAGGTCGAGCAGGAAGTTAATGAGCGCACGCTCCAGCCGGGCTCCCCATCCGGTGTACAGGAGGAAGCCCGACCCGCTGAGCTTGGCCCCGCGCGCAAAGTCCACGAGGCGCAGCTTCTCGCACAGGGCGACGTGGTTGAGCGGTTGGAAGGGGAACGTTGCCGGGGTGCCCCACCGGCGAATCTCCGGGTTGTCCTCCGCCGTGGCACCGATGGCGACGCTGGGGTGGGGAAGGTTGGGAATCGCCAGGAGAAGGTCGTCGCGTCGTGCGGCCGCCTCGGCCACCTCGTGGTCCAGGGCCGTGATGCGGTCGCCGATGGTTCGGACGTCGGCCTTCTTGCCTTCGGCCTCGGAGGCCTTCTTCTGGGCCATGAGCGCGCCGATTTCCTTGGAGGTGGCGTTGCGCTGGGCCTTGAGCTTCTCGACCTCCGCCAGGGCGGCGCGGCGCCGTTCGTCGAGGGCGAGGACCTCGGCCACCTTGGCGTCGTCGCCCCCGCGCCTGGAGGCGAGGCGTTCGCGCACGAAGTCCGGCTTCTCCCGCAGCAACTTGATGTCCAACATGCCGGCGAGAATGGGAACCGCCGCGCCCGGGGCAATCCGGAACTTGTCCGGGCTTCCACGTTGTGCCGGCCTAGCCATGCTGGCTGCATGAAGCGAGCGACGAGGCCGTTGCCAGCGGGCCGACTGCGGCTTGCGGCGGCACAAATGGTGTTTGCCCCAACCATCGAGGGAAACCTTGCGCGCATGGAACACGCGGTGGGACGTGCGGCGGCGGCCGGGGCCGACGCCATCCTGTTTCCCGAATGCGCGACGACGGGCTATGCCATGGACTTTGCCACGCTGGAAAAGGCGGCTGCGAAGGATGCGTTGGTTGCGTTGGCTGCCATGGCGGCCCGGCATCGGGTCCATGTGTTGGCGGGCAGCCCGGTCTTCATGGGCCGGCGCCTGCTCAACGCACTGGTGGTGTTCGACGGCACGGGACGCCTCGTGCACGGCTATGCCAAGTGCCACCTCACGGAACGCGACCGCCGTTGGTTTGTCCCCGGCGACGGCCTGTCTTGGTTCCGCCTCGGCGACGTGACGGCGACCGCCATCATTTGCCATGAACGACGGTATCCGGAATTGGTGCGGTTGCCCGTGATGGCGGGCGCGCAGGTGGTCTTTCACCCCAACGCCGGACTCGACGACCTCGCCGTGTCACGGGCCAAGCGCGGCGGCCGCGATGGCATCCCGGTTCGGGCCTTCGAGAACGCCGTCTTCTACGCATTCGCCAATTCCGTCGGGCCGCAGGGCCACGGCAAGTGGTCGGCGGGCGACACCAAGATCGTCGCGCCCGATGGCACGGTCCTCGCCTTGGCGGACAACCGGAGCGAGGCGCTGGTCATGGCCGACCTCGACCTCTCCTTGGCTACCCGGAAGTACGCCGAGGAGGCCTTGCGCCATCCGCGGCTTCTCGCGGCCCATTGGCGGGCGATGCTGCGGACGATAACCCGACGCGCTCGCGAAGCGGACAAGGCGTTCCGACGGGCGATGGAATCGTCTGCCAGCGCCCGGCGCACGCGTCAGGACGTTGTCCCGTAGGCCTCCATGCCGGCGCACGAGCACACGAGGTTGCGATCGCCGTACACGTTGTCCACGCGGGCGACCGAGGGCCAGAACTTGAATTCCTGCAACCCCGCCACCGGGAATGCGGCGCGCGTACGGCTGTAGGGCCGTTCCCAGGCATCGCCGCAGACCACGTCGGCCGTGTGGGGCGCGTTCTTCAGGAGGTTGTTTCGCGCGTCCGCCCGTCCCTCCTCCACCTCCCGGATTTCCTCGTGGATGGAGCGCATGGCCTCGACGAAGCGGTCGAGCTCGGCACGGGGTTCGGACTCGGTGGGCTCCACCATGAGGGTGCCGGCGACGGGCCAGCTCAGCGTGGGCGCATGGAACCCGTAGTCCATGAGCCGCTTGGCCACGTCCTCGGCCGTGACGTGCTTGAACGAGCGCAGGTCCAGGATGCACTCATGGGCGACGAGGCCGTTGGAGCCCCGGTACAGCGTGGGGAAGAACGACTCGAGGCGTTGCGCGATGTAGTTGGCGTTGAGGATGGCCACCTGGGTCGCGCGGGTCAGGCCCGCCGAGCCCATCATCGCGATGTACATCCACGAGATCGTGCAAATGCTGGCCGAGCCCCAGGGTGCGGCGGAGATGGCGCCAATAGGATCCTCGCCACCGAGGTTGACGACCGGGTGGCCAGGCAGGAACGGCACGAGGTGTTCCGCGACGCCGATGGGGCCCACGCCGGGCCCGCCGCCGCCGTGCGGGATGCAGAAGGTCTTGTGAAGGTTCAGGTGGCACACGTCGGCACCAATGGCCCCGGGCGACGTGAGGCCGACCTGGGCGTTCATGTTGGCGCCGTCCATGTACACCTGCCCGCCGGCGTCGTGCACGGCGGCGGCGATGTCCCGGATGGACGCCTCGAACACGCCGTGCGTGCTGGGATAGGTGACCATGAGGCATGCCAGGTTGCCCCGGTGCGCACCCACCTTCGCATGGAGGTCGGCCACGTCGATGTTGCCCTGCGCGTCACAGGCCACCGGCACCACCTTGAACCCCGCCATCACGGCCGACGCCGGGTTGGTCCCGTGCGCGCTCGTGGGGATGAGGCAGACGTTCCGATGCGGCTCGCCGCGGCTTTCGTGGTAGGCCCGGATGACCAGCAGCCCGGCGTACTCGCCTTGCGAACCGGCGTTGGGCTGCAACGAGATCCCCGCGAACCCCGTTACCTCGCACAACCAAGCCTCGAGCTCCGAGAACAACTGCTGGTACCCCCGCGCCTGGGACAAGGGCGCGAACGGGTGCAGCTTTGCGAACTCCGGCCACGAGACCGGGAACATCTCCGCCGTCGAGTTCAGCTTCATCGTGCAGCTCCCCAGCGGGATCATCGAATGGCACAGGGACAGGTCCTTCGACTCGAGCCGACGCAGGTACCGCAGCATCTCGGTCTCGCTGTGATGCCGGTTGAAGACAGGGTGGGTCAGGAAGGCCGAGGTGCGTGCCAAGGCACCCGGAATCCCACCGCCCAAGTCGGCGACGGGGCCCGTCTTGCGCGTCCCGGACGACGCGAACACCTCCAGCAGCGTCGCGACCTCCGCCTCCGTGCTGACCTCGTCGAGGGTCACGCCCGCGTGCGTGGCATCGATGGGCCGCAGGTTGATGCGCCGTGCCGCGGCCGCCTTGTGCAGGTCCGAGGCCCGCACGCCCTTCAGCTCGACCGTCAAGGTGTCGAACCACGTGTCATTCACGACGCGATGCCCCTGTGCCCGGAGCCCCTCGGCTAGTTGCGTCGTCAGCCCCAGCACTCGTCGGGCAATCCCCCGCAAGCCGTCCGGGCCATGATAGCAGGCGTAGGCCATCGCCATGTTGGCCAGCAACGCCTGCGCCGTGCAGATGTTCGACGTCGCCTTGTCGCGACGGATGTGTTGCTCCCTTGTCCCCAGCGAGAGGCGCAGCGCCCTGCGGCCCCGTGCATCCTTCGACACGCCGATCAGGCGGCCAGGAATCTGCCGCTTGAACGCGTCGCGCACCGCGAAGTAGGCGGCATGGGGGCCACCGTACCCCATCGGCACTCCGAAACGTTGCGCGCTGCCCACGGCAACGTCCGCGCCCCACTCGCCCGGCGGCTTGAGCAACGTCAATGCCAAGGGGTCGGCCGCCGCCACCACCAAGGCCCCCGCCGCATGGGCCGCCGCCGCGAACCCCGCAAAGTCGTGAACCGCCCCGCCGCACCCGGGATACTGGACCAACACGCCGCAGAAACGCGCATCGGGCGCAAAACTCCGCCAGTCCCCCACCACGAGTTCCACCCCCAGCGCCCGCGCCCGTGTCCGGACAAGGTCGATGTTCTGCGGATGACAGTCGTCCGACACAAAAAACGCGTCGCGCCCGGCGCCCTCGGCCTGCTTGACGCGGTGGCACAGCATCATGGCCTCCGCGCAGGCCGTCGCCTCGTCCAGCAACGAGGCATTCGCAACGTCCAGGCCCGTCAGGTCGCACACCATCGTCTGGAAGTTCAGCAACCCCTCGAGTCGTCCCTGCGAGATCTCGGACTGATAGGGCGTGTACTGCGTGTACCAGCCCGGGTTCTCCAGGATGTTCCGCTGGATGACCGGCGGCGTGACCGTGTCGTGATAGCCCAACCCAATGAGGGAGCGGAATACCTCGTTGGCAGACGCCATGGAACGAAGCCGTGCCAAGGCCCCCGCCTCCGACAGTGGCGCAGGAAGCTCCAGGGGCCGCGCCAGGCGGATCGCGGCCGGCACCGCCGCATCTGACAACGCCTCCAGCGACGCCTGCCCCAGTTCGTCCAGCATCGCCTCGATGTCGGCCTCGGAGGGCCCGATGTGACGCCGTTCAAAACGATCCGGATGCGGGACGACCGCGCCGGAAATGCGGGATTCTTCAGCAACCATGTTCTGTGGGGGATGCCCGCCACGCAGGGCGGGCAGGGCGAAACTATGGCCAGCCCATGGGGTCGCAAGAACGAATCCGGGATGAACGCTTCCCGGGCGCACCCGAAGGATTACGTTTCTTGCCGCCACCCCGTCATGCCCCACTCGTTGCGTGCCCTCGCAGGACGGATCGCCTCGCGGGGCCTTGGTGGGGACGGCACGACGGCGCAGCGCGGTGTCGGCCCGCCAGGAAACACAAGCCGGGAGGACGCTGTCGGTTGAATTTGTGTTGAACAGCAAGGGAGGACTCGGCGAGAGCGTAAGGCACTGACATGAACTTGGGCTTGAACGGGCTAACGGCGGACTTTGTTCGGCTGGTGATCTGGCTGGCCGTGTTGTGCGCGGTGTTCCTGCCGCTGGAACGATGGGCCGCCGTGCGGCCGCAGCGGGTGCTGCGGCGGGAGTTTGCCACGGACCTGATGTGGTACTTCATTAACGGCCTCGCGGCGGGGGTTTTGCTGGGCGTCCCGGTCGCCCTTCTCGCTTCGGTGTCCCGCAAGCTGATGCCGGCCGCCTTCCTCCAGTGGGCTGGCGCACTGCCCGTGTGGGTCCGGGCGGTCGCCGGCCTCATGATCGGCGACCTCGGGTACTACCTTTACCATCGCCTGTGCCACCACGTGCCTTGGCTGTGGCGATTCCATGCCGTGCACCACAGCGCCCAGGACATGGACTTCCTGGTGAACAGCCGGGCGCACCCGCTGGACCTCGTGGCCGGACGCTTTGCGGGTCTCGTGCCCCTGTACGTCCTCGGTCTTGCGGGACCCGTCGGGGAGAAGGGGACCCTCGTTCCCATCATCATCGGCCTCGTTGGCACGGCTTGGGGGTTCTTCATCCATTCCAACCTCCGGGTGCGCCTGGGGCCGCTCGAATGGCTGGTGTCCACCCCCTCCTTCCACCATTGGCACCACACCCAGCACGGCCCCATCCACCGCAACTTCGCCTCCATGATCCCGGGGCTCGACCGCCTCTTCGGCACGCATCACAACCCGGCGGGCCAATGGCCCGAGGCCTACGGCATCGACGAGCCCATGCCCGAGGATGTTCCCGGGCAGCTCGTCCATCCCTTCGCACCGAGGCAAATGCCTCCCGCCTAGGCGGGACATGCCGTCGGGTCGAGCCTGGCGATTCCGTTGTCATGGCCGCCGCCGCCGTGGTTGCATGGGTCTCGCATGGGGTGGCAAGCATCCAACCCGGCACGAGATTCCACTATGGCGACACCTCCTCTGACGGCATCGGAAGTCCAAGAACTGGCCAATGGCCTGGGCCGGCTGGCGCGCAACCTCTGGTGGAGCTGGGACCAGGATGCCCAGGACCTCTTCCACGACCTGTCCCCGCGCGGCTGGCAGAACCTGTACCACAACCCCGTGGCCGTCCTTCACGAGGTCTCGGCCTATGAGCTGCGCGTGCGCTTGCAGGAACCCGCGTTTGCGGCCCGCGTGCGGCTCGTGCTGGCCAAGTTCGACGCCTACCTCCGTCACGACCGCACATGGGCGGCGGTGGAGGCCCCTGCGTTGGCCGCGCGGCCCGTCGCCTACTTCAGCGCCGAGTTCGCGTTCCACGAAACCCTGCCCATCGCGGCGGGTGGCCTGGGCGCGCTGGCCGGCGACCACGCCAAGTCGGCCTCGGACCTCGGCATCCCCTTCGTGGGCGTCAGCCTCTTCTATCGCGAGGGCTACTTCCAACAGGCCTTCAACCACGAGAACTGGCAGACGGAATACTACACCCAGCTCAACCCCCGGAACCTCCCCGTCGAACCCGTCCTCGACGGCCGCGGCGAGCCCCTCGTCTGCGCCGTCCGCGTCGCCGCCACGACCGTCCGTTTCCATGCGTGGCGCGTGAACGTGGGGCGCGTGCCTGTCTATCTCCTCGACACCAACCGCCCGGAGAACGAGCCGCACCTGCGCGACCTGACCCTGCGGGTGTATGGCGGCGACAGCACGACGCGCGTGCTGCAGGAGATCGTGCTGGGCGTCGGCGGCGTCCGGTTGCTGCGGATGCTGGGCCACCAGCCGGGCACGTTCCACATGAACGAGGGCCACGCCGCGTTCCTCACCCTCGAGCTGGTCCGCGAGAAGCTCGCCGGCGGACTTTCCTTCGACGAGGCCTGCCGCCGCACCACCGCCGAGTGCCTCTTCACCACCCACACGCCCGTCGAGGCCGGCCATGACCGATTCACCAGCGACCTCATGTCCTACGCCGCCCACGGCCTGGCCACGGACCTTGGGCTTTCCCACGAGGCCCTGATGAACCTCGGGCGCGTCCGGGCGGACGACGCCCACGAGACCTTCTGCATGACGGTGCTCGCCCTGCGCTTCAGCCGGGCCGCCAACGGCGTGTCCGCGTTGCACGGCGAGGTCTCCCGCGAGATGTGGCGCGACCTCTACAACGCCCGGCACGAGGAACAGGTCCCCATCGGCCACGTCACCAACGGCATCCACCTCGTCGGATGGATGAAGGGCACCGTGCGCAAGTTCTGGCGGGGCAAGCACCGCGACCTCCACCCCGGCCGGACCGACCTCGACTGGATCGCCGACGCCAACTCCCGCGAGTTCTGGGCCCAGGTGTCGGATCCTTCCGTCGTGTCGGACGAGGAGCTGTGGGCGCTGCGCTACCGGCTCCGGCGCGAGCTGGTCGAGTTCACCCGCCGCCGCCTGTTGCTCCAGGGCCACACCTTCAGCCCCGGGGACTTCATCACCTTCGACAGCTTCCTGAACCCCGACGCGCTGACGATCGGGTTCGCCCGGCGCTTCGCGACCTACAAGCGCGCCCCGCTCATCTTCGACCGGTTCGACGACGTGGTGCGGCTCGTGCGCGACTCGGCGCGGCCGGTGCAGTTCATCTTCGCCGGCAAGGCCCACCCGCGCGACGACGCCGGCAAGGCCTTCATCCAAAAGGTCATCCACCTGTCCAAGTACTCGGAGCTCAAGGGGCACCTCGTCTTCATCGAGAACTACGACATCCACGTCTGCCGCATGATGGTCTCCGGGTGCGACATCTGGCTGAACAACCCGCGCCGCCCGCTCGAGGCCTCCGGCACCAGCGGCATGAAGACCACCGCCCACGGCTGCCTCAACCTCAGCATCCTCGACGGCTGGTGGCGCGAGGGCTACGACGGCTCCAACGGCTTCGCCATCGGCCCGGATTCCCACCCCTCCGACGTCGCCGAGCAGGACCGCGTGGACAGCCTCAACCTCTACCAGGCCCTCACCACGCAGGTGATCCCCGAGTTCTTCCACCTGGACGCCGACGGCATCCCGCGGCGTTGGATTGCCCGCATCCGCCGCGCGATGGCCACGTTGGCTCCCGAGTACACGACGTGGCGCATGGTCCAGGAATACACGCGGAAGTACTACCTGCCCCCAGCCTAGCGCTGGCGCGGGAACCTACGGCTCCTGCAACGCCTTGAATTGCGCCAGCCGCGTGGGTTGGCCTCGCAGCCTGCGGACGACGTCCCGCAGGCGCACGGCCGCCACGCCGCCTGCCCCAAGCAGGCCCCCGGCCACCTCGCGGCGAACCCGGTCCACGTCCGCCGCATACGCCGGGTTCGCGGCCGCGAACAACTGCCGCTTCACCTCGGTCCGAGCGGCGAAACGGAGCCGCAGCAGGGCGCGCGTGAATGGCCTCCGCCACGCCGCCTCCGGGATCCAGCCCGCCATGCATTCCATGGCCCGCCATTCGTCCCGCACGAACGTCTCCAGGCTGGACACGTGACGCGACGACGCATTGAGCGTGCTGATGCGGTAGGCGCACAACACCTCGGGAACCTCCACCACCGCCCAGCCCCGATGCGCCAGCTCCGCCAGGAAGATGCCATCCGCAAGCTGCGGAAAGGCCCCAAAGCTCGCCGGCACGGGACGCCGCAGCGTCCGGAAAACCACCCCGGGCAGCAGGATCGTCTCCAAGGTGGCTTGGCGACGCAGGAACTCCTCCACGCCGACGACCCGTGCACGGGAGCCTGCGTTCCGCCGGCCCGGCATCACCACCCGCCCGTGCTGGTTGACCTTCTCGTCCAGCACATACGAGAAACCCTCCCCCTCTAACGCCTCCAGCTCCGGCACGCACCGTTCAAAGAAGGTGGGCCGTATCAGGTCGTCCGCCATCAGCAGGTGCAGGTGGTCCGCCTCCGTCGCCAACGCCAAGCAACGGTTCAGGTTGCCCAGCACGCCCACGTTCTCCTCGTTCCGCCGGAACTCGATCCGCAGGGTCGGATGCCCCCGCACGATCGCCTCCGTCGCGTCGGTCGAGCCGTTGTCGATCACCACGATCCGGTCCGGCCGCCGTGTCTGGGACGCGAGGCACTCCAACGTCGCCGGAAGGAAGTGGGCGGCGTTGTACGTCGGGATCGCCGTGAGGATCTCGGGACGTTCCATGGACGGGTCCGTCGCGCGTGAGGTGGCCGTGCGGGCCTAGCGGCGTCGCAGCCAGGCCCCCGGCCAATGCGTGATGTTGCGCCGAAGCCCGCTCTCGTTGAACGGCCACGGCGGCTGCGCCCATTCAAACTCCGGATGCGCCGCCGCAAACTCCCGTGCCGCCGCCTCGGGATGGTCCCACGTCCACTCCGGCTGCCCCCGCGGCGCGTCGTGCAGCTCCTTCATGATGCCATCCGTCGCCACGATGTAGGACCCGGGCGTCACCAATCCATGGTAGGCCTCCAGCTCCGCCGCCACGTGCGCCTTCGTGTGGTTCGAGTCCAGCAACACCAGGACCTTCTCCCCCGGTTGGATCAACGCCCGCGCCCGCGCGACCACGCCGGGATCCGTCGAGGAGCCCTCGATCAAGGTGATGTACGAGGCGAGCGGATGCCCCTCGATGGCGGCGCGGTTGTGCGGGCGGATCTCGATGTCGATGCCCACCACGCGCCCGCGCCCCATCGCCTTGCAGAGGCTCGCGTAGTAGATGAGCGACCCGCCGTGCGCCACGCCGGTCTCGATGATCACGTCCGGTTGCACCGCGTGCAGCACCTCCTGCGTCCGCACCATGTCCTCCGGCAACTGGATGATGGGTCGCCCCATCCAGCTAAACGTGTACGAGTAACGCTGGCTCCAGCCCACCTTCACCCACGCGTCCGACAACAGCTCGAACGCGCCGTCGGAGTACAACGGCATCTCATGGCGCCCCTCCGGCCCCTCCGCGACCAACGTCCGCGCCTCCGTGTCGATGGTGATCTTCATGCTCTTCGAGAATGGATTCGGCGACGATACCCCATGGCCGTTCAAAGGCAGAGGATGTTTCCATGGAAGCCCATGGCTTCGAGGCCCGCCCGGATCTCGGGCTCGTAGTTGGGGTTGGCGATGACGACCAATGCGAGCTTCGCAATGGCGCGGTCGGTCGGCGCGACGACGGGCACCGAGGTTCCCGGGATCACGCCGCCTTGCTTCGCCGGGTTGACGTCCACCACGCACGCGGGCGGCCGGGCCTCCATGAGGTGGGCCAGCGCCACCCCCTTGGCTCCCGCGCCCCAGATGCCCCACACGCCGTCGCCGCGTCCGGCGTCGATGGCCCGCGCCAATCGACGCCGCTGTTGCGCGGCCGACCGCGTGAACGCCGCCAAGCTGCCGCGGGCAGGCACGCCCGGCCCAAGCCCCGGCCTCGCCGACCGCTTGGCCACGCGCAGCTCCAGCCATTGGTATTGCCCGCCAAACACCCCGACGTGGCGCTGCACCACGAATCCGGCCCGGCGCGCCAGGTGCGCCAGCGTGGGCTGGGTGAAGTAGTTGCAATGCTCGTAGAAGACGTCCCAGAGGCACTCGTTCTCCACGATCCACTCGAACCTCGGCGTCTCCACCACCACCAACGGGTCGCCCGCCGCGCGGGCTATCGACGCCAGCTCGCCCAGAAACGCCCCAATCCCAGCCACGTGCTCCACCACGTGGCGGCAAATCACGACGTCATGCGCGCCCCGCACGTCCGCGCCCGTCAGGTAGCCCCCATGAAACCGCACCCGGCCCCCGTCCATTTCCATGGGCCCCTCGTACGACGTGTCATAACCCTCCGCCGTCGCCCCGAGGCGTTCCGCCGCCCTCCGAAGGAACTCGCCCTTGCCGCAGCCCACCTCCAGCAACCGCCCGCCCCGCACGCCCGGGACGTCCCCCAGCCGTTGGATCAACGCGTCCACGTGCGCCCGGAACAACGGCGACGCCCCCTGCCGGTTCTCGTACCGCTCGTCGTAGGGAATCCGCGCGCCCTCGAACGTCCCGTTGAACACCAGCCCGCACCCGCCGCATTGACGCAGCGTGACGTCGCCCCGCGGCACCTTGCGGGCCTCCGCCACCGTCCGGAACCGGTAGTTCAACACCGTCGGCTGGCCCTTCAACTCCAGGCCTTTGACAAGCGTGCGACCTCCGCAGCCGGGACAGTCCGGACGTGGCTTCATGAGGGCCGAGACTCCAACATGGCCCGGAGCCCGTCCACAAGGTTGACCTGGGGCGACCACCCCAGCGCCCGCAGGCGCGTCGCGTCCGCCACGACGTGGTCCAGCGGGTCCACGACGCCGACATCCTCCGCCTGCACGAGCTCCGGTCGCCTCGCCAAGCCCGCCAGCGTCCGCGCGAACGCCTCCACCGTCACCCCAACACCCGTGCCCACGTTGAAGGAGCCCTCGGCCGACGACCGCGCCAAGGCCATCAACGCCTCGCCCGTGTCGTCCACGTGGATGTAGTCCTTCGTGCTCCGCGGCGTTCGCAGGCGCAGCACCTCCCCGGCGCGGAACCTTGAAATCAACGCGCTCGCAAGCCGCGCCGGATGCTCGCCGGGGCCGTAGGGATAGAAGATCCGCGCCCAGGCCAGCGACACGCCGGAGCCCCCCAGCCCCTCCCTGAGCCGCCGATGCAGCTCCACCTTCGCGCGTGCATAGGCCGACGCCGGGCCGAGGGGCGTTGAGTCCTCGTTCAGGGGCGTTCCCGTGACCGCGTACTCGATGCACGTCCCCAGGGCCACCAACCGCCGCACGCCGAGGGCGGGAAGGCGCCTCGCGAACGCCTCGCTCCAGCGCAGCCAGTCGGCGTTCTCCGGCGATTCCAGATAGACGCCCGGCGTCGTGACCCATGCCGCGTGCACGACCACGTCGGGTCGAAAGGCTTCCATCGCGTGCCAGGGCGGATCCGCCAGCGTGCCTGGAAGGCTTCGGACGCGGGCCGCCGCGTCCGGATGCGGGGCGCGCGACAGGACGGCGACGTCCCATCCGGCGTCCACGGCGCGGCGCACCAGGGCCCCGCCGAGGAACCCCGTCCCGCCCGTCACCAAAACCCGCCTGTGTTGGCCTGCGTCCGCGTTCATGAGCATTCAGCCGGTCTTCGGCGAACGCGCAGGATGCTGGCCATGCCATGGCGGAAGACCAAGCCCGCAACCTCGTGCGTGGCGCGCCTTCGACGGCACCGGGCGGGGACGCGACGCCTGTATGCCGCGAAAGGATCGCGGGTTCAGGGGGGGTGCACCGCTGCGGAACCCGCTTGAACCCCACCCTCGGCCTCATGGATGCACCGTCCGATCCTCCCACGCCTTCGGTCCAAGGCTGCGGTCCCTCGTGCGCCCTCCGGATGGCTTCATGCTGCGGCGAGATCGCATCGTGCTGTGGCAGGATCGCATCGTGCGCTCGATTTATCGCTCCGTGCGCCCGCCGGATGCCTTCGTGCGTCCGTCGGAGCGCGTCGTGCCGTGGCAAGATCGCATCGTGCTCTGGATTTATGGCTTCGTGCGCTCGCCGGAGCCCTTCGTACGCCCGATTTATCGCTTCGTGCGCCCGTCGGATGGCTTCGTGCACCCGCTGGATTGCTTCATGCTGTGGCGAGAACGCATCGTGCGGTCGATTTATCGCACTGTGCACCCGCAAGACGGCATCATGCCCCCGCCAGGTTCCGTCGTGTGGCTTTCAGAAGGCCCGCAGACCCTAGTGCAGGAACGTGTGGCGGGGTGATCCGGTGGTGTCGCTTCGCGCTCCCCGCTCCCCGCTCCCC
>CAYSGH010000013.1:0-25973 GCA_964430505.1 uncultured Akkermansia sp.
CGTGCCCTCGGAGGGCGTGCCGGAGAAGGCGTTCTTCCGGGCGACGGTGCAGTAGCGGGAATTGCCGGGGAATTCCTCCTTGCCGCCTGCTTGGCCCTGTAGAACCTCCTGCCATTCCATGAACGCACGGTTGCACGGGCAAGGCAGGGGCGGGTTCACGTTGATTGAGCTGCTGGTCGTGATCGCCATCATCGCGATCCTTGCTGGCATGTTGCTGCCCACGCTGGGTCGGGCGAAGGAGTCGGGCCGCGGTGCGGTCTGCAAGAACAACATGCGTCAGCTCGGCCTTGGGATGCTCATGTATGCCGAGGACAACCGGGAGCACTACGCGTGGGCGGGCGAGACCGACGGCAACATGGGTCCGGACTGGGTCTGGGGCGGCCAAGGACGCGCGGACCTGGACAACCGCAACAACTGGCGCAGGCCGCCCCTCAACTTCGGGTTCCATGCCGAGGCCGGCGCGCTGTTCCCCTTCGTCATGTCTCGCCAGGTGATCCGCCCCGCCACGGGCAATAACCCTGACAACCACACCAATTCATATCCCGTTTACGCGTGCCCAAGCGCTGGCCCCGTCGGGAAGGCGCTGCGGGTCAACTATAGCCTCAACGGGCTCGTGGATGGTCGGCCCGACAAGGGCACCCCGCCGCTGGGGGTGAAGACGACGCAGGTGGTCAACCCCACGCAAAAGTTCCTCTTCATGCAGGAAAATCCGCTCTCGATGGTCAACGCCTCCGTCTCGCCCGGCGGCTCCGTGGACGACTTCCCCCTCAACCTCCACAACGGCGGCCTCAACAACGCCTTCATGGATGGCCACGTCGAGTTCATGAAGGAGAAGGTCCTGCGCCCCATCGTCGCCAACGGAAGCATCGCCCTTCGACGCACCTACTTCGACCCGTTCTACCAGTAGGACTGGGGGACCTGCCTCCTCCGCCTCGCCTGCGCACCGCGAACGAAGTGCGATGGAAACGGAGCCAGCACGCCTCCATCACGTTGCCGCCTCCCGTTCCCCGTTCCCCTCAAGCCAGGAATCGTCCCAGCAGATTGCGCGTGATCTGGCGCACGCGTTCATCCGGTCCCTTCGGCGTCGTGTACACGCTGGGCCGCAGGTAGCCCGGCGGCTCGCTGAGGCCGTCCCCCCACCAGATCGTGGCGGCGTTGAACACGACGTTGCCCTTGGGCCCTGGGTAGATCGTCGCCGTGTATTCCCCGCCGTTCGGCTTGCCCGGCGCCTCCTGCGTCGGCCCCGACGCCACCACCTCCAACCCCGGGATCGGGGCCGGGTCGCCATGCCATTCCCACCCCACGATGCCCGGGATCGAGTCGCCCTTCTTCATCCCCGTTCCCTCGAAGAGCCAGTGGCCTGGCTTGCGGCATGTCCAGTCGGCCCCGCCCGTCACCGGCCCGGTGCTGTGCGCGCCCACCAGCTCGTGGGCGTAGGGGCGTTCGTGGGCGAGGGACGCCATGGCCACGAACTCGCGCGTGCCGCCCGGCGGGCCGAACACGCCCACGCGCTCGAACGACCGATGCCCGCGCGTGCCCGTGCCCATGCGGATGCGGCCGCATACGGCGTTCCCCGACAGGAAGGCCACGTTCAGGCCGTCGGCGATGGCCGACTGGACGTTGCGGAACATGTCGAGGGTCCAGTACTCGTCGTGGCCCACGCTCAGGAAGCCCCGGGCGCGGCGCAGGCCCGACGGGTCCGCGTGGGTGTCTTGGTTGGAGACGTAGGTCACGTCGTAGCCCTGTTGCTCCAGCCAATAGGCCACCGGGAACTCCCACAGCAGGAACTCGCCGGAACCCTGCGACAGGGGTTGGTTGAAGATCTGGCAATAGCGGCCGTAGGGGCGGTCGAAGCTCACGCGCACGCCGCCGCCCCACCACCACCGTTCCACCCCGTTGTCGTAGAGCGAGAAATGGTCCGGCCAACGGTTGTACGCCTGCCAGGTGTGGTCGCTGCACTGGAACATCAACCCTGCCCGGCGCCGGTCGCGCACGATGAAGACCACGTAGCTCTCCAGCCCGGACCGACGCGTGCGCATCCGTCCCAGATACACCCCGCTCGTTGCGTCCCGGGGCACCTGCCAACGCGCCGTGATGGGCCAGTTGCATTCGCGGAGCCGCTTCTCGCCCACCGGTGGCAACGGCCGCGCCTCGCCCTTCAGCCCCGCGATCCCTCCCACGCGACGCCCGCCCATCCCGCCGTAGTAGCCCAGCCGATAGAACTCGACGTCGAAGGCCTCGGCCGGGTCCGTGCTCACGTGCAGGTCGATCACGTCGCCCGCGAACACGCGCGCGTGGGAGACGTACCCCTCGATGGCGGCGCTACGCCAGCCGGTCTCCTTGTCCACGGCCGTCCGTTCGAGCATCCAGTCGCGCGTGCCGGGCCGGTCGTTCTCGCGGCGCACGACGTCCGATCCAGGGCGTGGCAGGAGCAGTTGCGGCGCCGTGCATCCGGCCGCCCAACCCACGGGGGTCATGACGGCGAGGTGGCGCAGCGCCTTGCGACGGGAAACGGGGGGCATGTAGGACAGGCTGTCCGCGTCGCGTCGCCATGGTCAATCATTGCCCGCCGGACCTTCCTTGGATCATGGGCTGGCCTGAGGGACCGAGACACGTGTGGAATGGATGCGAAGCCTCCGCCCCCCTTGGAGGTCGCCACGCCCGCCGTTCCGGGCCATCCTTTGGCCGTGAGCGCGACACGTCTTCGGTTGGGCATCCTCGGTTCCGGCAAGGGCTCGAACTTCGTGGCCATCGCCGACGCGATCCGCGGGGGGCAGGTGGACGCGGAGGTGGCATTGGTGCTGAGCGACGTGGCCGACGCGGGGATCCTGGGGCACGCCACAGAGCGAGGCATCGAGGCCGCCTACCTGCCGCCGGGGCGGTTCCGGACCAAGCTGGACGAGGCGTCGGAGGCGGCGTGGATCGGCGCGTTGAAGGCCGCCCGGGTGGACCTGGTGGTGCTGGCGGGCTTCATGCGCATCCTGAAGGGGGAGTTCCTTCGAGCCTTCGACGGGCGGGTGATGAACATCCATCCGTCGTTGCTTCCGGCGTTCCCGGGGTTGGAGGCGTGGCGGCAGGCGTTGGAATATGGGGCGAAGGTCGCCGGGTGCACCGTCCACCTCGTGGACCAAGGGATCGACACGGGTCCGATCCTCGCGCAACGGGCCGTGCCGGTGCTCGACGGCGACACGGCGGCAAGCTTGCACGCTCGCATCCAGGAGGCGGAGCGGGCCTTGTACCCGGCCGTTGTCGCGGCCTGGGCGCGCGGCGACATCCGCGTGCGCGGCCGGGTCACGAGCGGGTTCCGGCCCATGGCGTGAGCCCACGGGCGGGCGCCCATCCTGTCACGGGAACTTCACGTCGCCGCCATGCCGCTTCCATGAGGAACGGGCCTTGGTAGGGGATGGAACGCGTGCGAGCGATTCGACGGGTTGGGTTTGCCCTGACGGCGTGGGTGACAACGGCCGTCCATGGGCAAGTGGCCATCACCGAGATTCATTCCAACGCATCGACCAACGGCACGCCCGCGATCCATGCGGATTGGTGGGAACTCACGAACTACGGCCCCGCCCCGGCCGACCTTTCCGGATACCGGTTCAACGACGCCACCGGCGGGCTCGCGGCGGGCGCGGTGACCATCGAGTCCGTCATCCTCGCCCCGGGCGAGTCGGCGGTGTTCGTGGAGGCCATCTCGCCGGATGCCTTCCGACAATGGTGGGGCGCCGCGTTGCCGCCGTCGCTTCAGGTCATCACCTACGCCACCAACGGCATCGGCCTGAGTTCTTCGGGCGATGGCCTGCGCCTTTGGGCCCCGGGCGCGACGTCGGACCTGGACGTGGTGGACTCGGTGGACTTTGGCGCGACGGGCACGGACACCTCGACGTTCGTGTATGACGCGGTGAGCGGGCTGATGTCGGCCCGGCCGGTGGCGGGCCAGGACGGGGCGTTTGCGGCGGCGGATAATGGCGACGTGGGATCTCCCGGCGTGGCGGGGCCGCCGGCGGTGTTGGGCATCGTCGTGCAACCGGCGGACACGGTGGCCAACCCGGGCTCGACGGTGACGTTGTCGGTGACGGCGCGAGGACTGCCGCGGCCGCGTTATCAATGGTTGAAGGATGGTGTCGTGGTGCCAGGCGCCATCCAAGCCCGGCTCGTCCTGACAAACGTGCAGGCGGCGGCGACGGGGTCCTACTCGGTTTCCCTGAGCAATGGCCGCGAGACGGTGACGAGCGCGGCGGCGCGGGTGTCGTTGGCCGCCGCCCCGGCAGCGCCTGTGTTCACCGTGGGGCTGAGCAACGTGGCCGTCTTGGCCGGCGGCTCCGTCACGCTCGTCTCCGAGGCCACCGGCGTTCCCCAGCCCACCTTCTCTTGGTCCCGCAACAATGTCCTCTTGCCCGGGCAATCCGGCCCGACGTTGACCCTGTCCAACGTCACCGTGGCCGTGGAAGGAACCTACCAGGTCACCGCCGCCAATGCCTCCGGCTCCGCGTCCTCATCCGCCGTCCTCACCGTCCGCAGCAAGCCCCTCGTGCGGATCACCGAGGTGCGCTCCACGGACGCCCTCGACCCAGACTTCAGCCGGCGCAACGGCTTCGCGCCGCAGGACTGGTTCGAGGTCACGTCGTTCGAGCCCGTTGCCATCCCGCTCCAGGGCTGGCGGGTCGATGACAACAGCGCGAGCCTCGCGGCGGCGTACACGGTGACCAACGACGTCGTCTTGCCCCCGGGCGGGTCGGTGGTGTTCGTGGAGCGACTGACGCCGGAGCAATTCCGCGCCTGGTGGGGGACCAACGAGCTGCCGGCCGGGCTGGAAATTATCACCTACGGCGGCAGCGGCTTTGGGCTCAGCTCCGGCGGCGACGGCGTCCGGGTCTGGGACGCCACGGCCACGGCCAACGCGGACACGGTGGCCTCCGTGGATTTCCCGGCGGGGACTGCCGGCGTCACCTTCAACTACGACCCGGGCACCACCGTGTTCGGCGGCCTCAGCGTCGAGGGTGTGAACGGCGTGTATCAGGCCCCGGGCAGCGTGGACCGCGACCTGGGCGTCACGGTGAAGGACATCGGCTCGCCCGGGCGCATCCGCGCGGGGCAGGTGCTGCCCCCGGCGACGCCGCCCGTGCTGGGCATCGCGTCCTCGCCCAACGGCCTGGTGCTCCGGTTCGCCGCCGAGGCCGGCCGCGCGTATCGCGTCGAGCAACGCCCGGCGTTGGGTGTGGGCGGATGGACGACGTTGGCGACCCTGCCCGGCGTTGCGGGAGTCCTGGAGCAACCCCTGGGCCCGGCCTCGGGCGACGCCCAGTTCTACCGCGTGGTGGTGCCATGAACCTCTTCCTGCACCCGGTTGCGGGCCAGCCCCGCCGCGCCTTCACCCTCATCGAGCTGCTCGTCGTCATTGCCATCATCGCGATCCTCGCAGGGATGCTCCTCCCTGCGTTGTCCAAGGCGAAGTCCAAGGCCCAGGCCATCTCCTGCCTCAGCAACGAGAAGCAGTGGGGACTTTCGCTCACCCTCTACACGGACGACAACGGCGACATCCTGCCGCGCGAGAAGGATTACCTCGGCGGCGACCTGCTCGGCTGGCGCGCCGCCATCGATCCCGGCAACGTCGACCTTTGGGCGAACGCCCTGCCGTCCAAGATCGGCCTTCGCAACCTCGCGCAGATCACGACGAACGACCGCGCCCTCTTCTACTCGCGCCAAGGCCTCTTCCTGTGCCCGTCGGCCAAGCTCCCGGCGGAAAGGCTCAACTATCCCCACTTTCCCTTGGCCATGAACTCCAAGCTCATCCAGGGCGGGGCCAAGGTGCGCGTGTCGGACATCCAGGTGCCCGTGCGCACCGTGGCGTTCACCGAGGCGGGCCTGCCCGGAGAGGCCAAGGCTCACCCCAACCAGGCCAACTACACCGGCCAGCCCCATGCCTTCGCCAACCGCTTCTCCGCGCGCCACGCCAACGCCGGCAACCTCGTCTTTGCCGACGGCCATGCCGAGGCCGCCAAGGCCTCCCGCGTCCTCGAGCTCAACGACTCCTCCCCCAACCGCGGTCGCGCACCCTTCCCCCAGTCCGACGTCGTCTGGACCACCGATCCCGCCAGCAACCCGAACTGACGCCCCGCCGCCTCGCCGGGGCCCGCGTTGACTCCGTGCGCAGGACGCTGTTATCACGGTGCCGGATGAAATCACGCCCACGTCGGTCGTCGCAGCCTCGCTACCGGAGAATCCTCCTCAAGCTCAGCGGCGAGGCCCTCGGCGGCGAGTCCGGCGCCGGCATCGACCCACTTTCCGTCCATGACATGGCGGCACAGGTCGCCGAGGTCCGCGAGCTGGGCGTCGAGGTCGTCGTGGTCGTCGGCGGCGGCAACATCTTCCGCGGCCTGTCGGGTTCCGAGCGCGGCATTGACCGCACCACGGGCGACTACATGGGGATGCTGGCCACCGTGATCAATGCCTTGGCCTTGCAGGATGCCCTCGAGAAGAAGGGCGTCCCCACCCGCGTCCAAAGCGCCATCCCCATGCCCCAGGTCGCCGAGGCCTTCATCCGGCGCCGCGCCATCCGCCACCTCGAAAAGGGCCGCGTCGTCATCTTCGCGGCCGGCACCGGCAACCCCTACTTCTCCACCGACACCGCCGCCGCCCTGCGCGCCAACGAGATCGGGGCCGCCGTCCTCCTCAAGGCCACCAAGGTCGATGGCATCTACGACAAGGATCCCAAGAAGCATCCCGACGCGCGCCGCTACGCCACCGTGACCTACTCCGAGGCCTTGCAGCGGCAACTCAAGGTCATGGACGCCGCCGCCTTCGCCCTCTGCCAGGAAAACAAGATGCCCATCGTCGTGTTCGATTTCTTCGCCGAGCACAACCTCCGCCGCGTCGTCCTCGGCGAGAACATCGGCACCACCGTCACCTCCTAGCACCCGCCGCTCCCCCCCTTCGCACGCTTCCAGTCGTCCCATCCAAGCCCATCCATATGTCCATCGACGAAATCCTCCTCGACGCCGAGGAGAAGATGCTCAAGACGGAACAGCACGTGGTCCACGAGTTCAGCGGCGTGCGCACCGGCAAGGCGTCCCCCTCGCTGCTCGAAAACATCATGGTGGAGGCCTACGGCTCCCACATGCGCCTCAAGGAGCTCGCCACCATCTCCGTGCCCGAGCCCCGCATGCTCATGGTCCAGCCCTTCGACCAATCCAACGTCAAGGCCATCGAGAAGGGCATCCAACAGGCCGGCCTCGGCCTCAACCCCGCCGTCCAGGGGCGCTTCATCCGCGTCATCCTCCCGGAACTCTCCAACGAGCGCCGCCAGGAATTCGTCAAGATCGTCAAGCGCATGGCCGAGGACGGCCGCGTCGCCGTCCGCAACGAACGCCGCATGGCCATCGAGGGCCTCAAGAAGCTCAAGGGCTCCGGCGGCGTCTCCGAGGACGACATCAAGGGCGCCGAGCAGGAGGTCCAGAAGCTCACGGACCAGTACATCTCCAAGATCGACGCGCACGTCGTCCACAAGGAGAAGGAAATCCTCACGGTCTGATCCCCGCGCGCCGGCCGCGCCCACGCGCCATCCCGTCAATCCGGTCAATCCCGTCCATCCTCTGCCCGCCCAGCGTTCCCGCACGTCACGACAGGGGGCCCGGCGGCACCTCCCGAAGCTTCGCGCGGCACGCCTGCTCGAACCCCGGGAAGTCCGCAGGTTGGGGATCCGCCGGCATGGGGCGGGCTTGATCGATGGGCAGGGCTAGGCGGAAGGCTGGGCGGTCGATGGCGCGGGGAGGGATGGCGGTGGCCGCAGCACCAGCCACGCGTTGGCACCCAGGATCAGGAGCCCGCCCAGGACGAGGTTCGGCGTCAGGTGCTCGTTCGCGTAGTCGATGCCCGCCAGGCGCGACAACCACCCCGGCACAAACAACGCGACAACCGAGGTGAAGATGGGTTCCGTGCAGTACAGCAGCCCCGCCTGCGTCGCGGACACCTTGGGCTGCCAGGCCACTGCCAAGGGAAACGTCACCAGTGTGCAAAGGCCCACCAGCAGCGCGAAGAGACCCAGGGATGCGACGTTGGCATACGCCACGCCAACCGGGCGCCCCGCGGGCGCAAGCAGGAACGCAAACGGCCAGGCGGTGGCCGCCATCGTCAGGAACATGATCACCGTGGCGTGGCGCGCCCGGTTGACCCGGTAGCGCGGGCGTTCGAGCCACAGGATTTGACCGGTGAAGCTCAGGCTGCCCGCAAGGGTCTCCCATTCCCCGCGCCCAAACCGGAAGCCGTCGGTCCCCAACCCCGCCAGCACGGCCGCCCCCGCCAGCGTCAGCGCACACGCCCCCACCACGCGCGGCGCCGGGAACATTCGGTTCAACAGGCTCACCCAGATCGGGATGACGACGCAGTACGCCTGCGTGAGGAACGCCGACGTCGAGGCCAGCGTGTAGGCCATGCCATCCATTTGCAGCACCAGCCCCATCCCGCCCATCACGCCGATGCCGAGCCCTTGCTCCCATTCCAGCCGCGTGAACCACGGGCGCGACCCGACGCAGGACGCGCCCAGCAGGATGCCCGCCGACGTGAACCGGAGGGCGACGCACAGGAACGAGAGGAACAGGGAGGAAGCGCCCGGCTCATGCGCCGCCCCCACCTGGGTCAGGGCCTTCATGGCGGGAAAGCTGAAGGCCCAGCAGGCGCAGGTGAACACGAGCACGAGGCTGGCGCGGACGTGGACAGGCATGGAAAGAAAACGGCCGCCCGGGGAAAGGCCCGGGCGGCCGTGACAAAGCCCCGGGAACCCGGGGTTGGCAAGCAAGGTCTAGCGGGTGGGAGCCGACGTGCGCTCCGACATCCAGCGGATGTCCCGGTTCCCCCTCTGGGGCTGACGGGCGACGTTCACGCCCACCATGGTGCGTGCGTCCGTCCACTTCTTGATCTCGGAGTGGCCGTCCGCGAAGGCGAAGCCGCAGGCGTTGTTGTGGTAGTAGCCGGGCCAATCGATCATCTGCTCGGTGTGATTGTCCCACGTCCTGCCCATGGGCGGCGGCCCCATCACGGCGAAGCCGCCGTCGTTGAGCGACCGATGGTCCTCGTCCACCAAGACAAAGGTGCTGGAAGGCCCGGGCGCCACGAAGTCGGCCAGCTTGCCGTAGCAAAACCAACGGGAGTTGGCCGTGTGGCCGTGCGAGCCATCCAGCCAGGGGCCATCGACCGGCGTCCGGCTCCCGGCCTTGTAGGGATTGGTCCCCACGGCCTGGGACATCGAGAAGGTGCGCGCCGCCGGAATCTTCGTGGTGCGCAGCGCGGCGTTGGTGCCCGTGTAGCGACCCACGCGGCGGTCCGCAGGGCACTTGAAGGGCTTCTCCGAGTAGCCCAGGTACGGGGAAAGCAGGGAGAGCCGCCGATCCTTGAGGATGTCCGGGTTGAATTCCTGGGCGCCGCCCATGCCTGCCTGCCCGGGGCACCAGTTGGCGCCCGGCGTCGTGTTGCCGTCGTCTGGGTTGGGCGGCAACAGGTCGTTGTAGTCGCCAGCGTACAACTGCAAGGCCTTGATCATCTGGCTGCCGTTGTTCATGCAGAAGATGCCGGCCGCCTTGCTCTTGGCCTTGCCAAGCGCCGGCAACAACATGCCCGCCAGGATCGCGATGATCGCGATCACGACGAGCAGCTCGATCAGTGTGAAGCCCGCCTTCGGACGGGCACGGAATGAAGACATGCGCATAGGAACCTCGCGGGATAACGTGCTTGACGCCATGGAACGCCGCCCCCAACCCGGAGTCAAACCTTCATCCGCCGCCCCGCGTTGCCATCGCGCTTCCCAAGGCGTGGGCGAGGGGGACCGACGAACGAGTGCGCTCGAAGCCCTCACGCCCCCCTGTGTCGCACCCTGTAACCTCCCCCGGCCCGGCTGGGTCCCCTCCCGTGAACGTCACGAAAGATCCCCATGAATCGCTGCCTCCTCGCACCCATCGCCCTCTCCGCCCTCGTCGTCGTCGCCTTGGCCGATGCCAAGGAGGACGTCAAGGCCGCCGCCAAGAAGGTCACCGACGCCCCGGCCTACACCTGGACCACCACCACGGAGATCGAGGGTGCCCAATGGACCCCCGCCACCATCACCGGCAAGGCCCTCAAGGGCGGCCCTGCCGTCATCACCTCCGAGCGCGATGGCCAGGTCACCACCGCCGTCGTTCATGGCGAAAAGGGCGCCGTGAAGACCGACGACGGCTGGAAGACCGCCGAGGAGCTTCGCAACGCCGGCGGCGGCGGCGGTGGCGGCGGCCGCGGCGGCCGGGGAGCCATGTTGCTCCGCACCCGCCCGCCCGCCGACGAGGCCGCACGCATCGCCGACAAGGCCAAGGAATTGAAGGCCGCCGACGGCGTGGTCTCCGGCGACCTCACGGAGGAAGGCGCGAAGGAGCTGGCCACGCAGGGGCGGGCCCGCGCCGGGGGTCAGGCCATCGAGGCCCGCAATGCCAAGGGCTCCGTCAAGTATTGGATCAAGGACGGCCAGCTCTCGAAGATGCAGCTCAAGGTTGCCGCCACCATGACCGTCAACGGCGAGGACCGCGACATGGCCCGCACCACCACCTACGAGATCAAGGACGTCGGCTCCACCACCGTCGCCGTCCCCGACGACGCCAAGAAGGCCCTGGGCCTTTGAGGCTGGCCTTCAACTCCCATCCCGTCCCGCGGGCGATGTTGCCCCCATGATGCCCATCACCCGTCCGGCCCTGCTCGTCTCGCTTTTGGCCATGGCATGGGGCTGCGCCCGGCCCCAGCCCGGCACCGGCTCCCGTCCCGCCGCAGCGACGGTTGCCTCGGAGTTCACCGGATACCGCCGCATGACGGACGGCACGGTGTACGTCCCGCGCAACGTCGCCCTGCTGTGTGCCCAGCCGTCCGCACGGATGTTCACGAACGCCGTCGCGCGTCACGGGCCGCACGCGCTGTCCGGCATCCACATCTACATGAACGACCCGGCGGCGACCGCCTTCGCCCAAGGTTCCCGCCGGTATCCCGTCGGGTCGGTCATCGTGAAGCGGAAGACCCTCCTCCCCTATTGGAACCCGGATGGAACCCCGGGGCGCGAGGCCGGCAACGGCGTCGGCGGCATGATCAAGCGCCCGCCCGGCTACGACCCGGCCCATGGCGACTGGGAGTACTTCTACTTCGACAACCCGGCCCGCATCGACAGCGGCCCCGTGGCCTCGTGCGTCCAATGCCACGACAACGCCAAGGCCACCGACCACGTGTTCGGCGATTGGCGGACGAAGGGTGGTTGAACACCCGCGGCCAAACGCGCGGCCCCAACCGCAACCCCAAGGCGCCCCCCATTGCGCCAAAAGGGATGTGACCCGCCGCCCTGCGCTGGAACCACCCCAATCCTGCCAGATCCCCCACGAATCCCGCCTCGCACGCACCCGTCCACGGCTTGGAATCGGGCGTCCCGGGTAACACGACTTTTGGCGCAACGCCCCCTGTTTTGGCACGCCCCCGCGCTCGCCGCCCCCCGCCGCTCGCCCCCCGCCGCTCGGCCGCTCCCCTGCCAAACTTCCCTTTCCCACCCGCAACCCCCACGATGCGGCGTCGCCATGATTCCCGCCGAGCCCATCGAGTCGCGCCGCTTCGTGTCCGCCGCCGAGGTCGTCACGGAGGAGACCCCGTTCACCCTCAACGCTTGGATGTCGCGCCCCGACGTCGTCCCGTGCCAGGACCTGCTCCTGGTGCGCGCCACAATGCCGCCGGGGTGTTGCCATCCGTTTCATCACCATCCCACCCGCGAGGAAATTATCTACGTCGTGTCCGGCCAGGCCGAGCAATGGTGCGGCCAGGAACGGCGCGTCCTGAAGCCGGGCGAGATGGTGCTCATCCCCAAGGGCGAGGTGCATGGCACCTACAACCCATTCCGAGAGCCCGTCGTGTTCCTCGCCATCCTCGCGCCCGCCCAGGCCGCCCCGCCCGACGTCGTCGATGTCTCCACCGAGCCCCCGTGGGCCGGCCTCCGCGAGTCCCTTGGCCTCCCCGCCTGCACCGTCCGCACCCTGGGGACCGAACGCTGACACGGCTCGCCCCGGCCAGGCGTTGCAGCGCATCCGCCGTGGTCGTCCGACAAAGGTGGTCGCGCCACGGCCCATCGCTTGCCCATCGCCAACCTCGACGGCGCCCATCCCGCCAAGACACCGCCTTCGTCCATGCCGTGGCAGGTCATCCCGGAAGTGGCAACTGGGCCAACGGTAAGCCCCGTGCCCTCACGCGGTTCCGTCGATGCCCCATGCTCGTGTGCCGGGTCAGGGGACCCAGCCTACAGAACCGAAGACCTCACCCGCAGGGTGAGGCCTTGGATTTCAACCCATGAGCCCATGATCTCTGGTGGGAGGCCTTTTTGTAGCGTTGCAACGCCCCTCAACCGCCTCTTCTAGGACAAGATATCCGAGAGCAAGCAAAGCGACGCCCTGGGTACGTGTCCCAAAAGACCGTTCCAGCCCTGATAGGGCGCCATGTGGTCCCCGTAGCCAAATGCCAAGAATCATGGGCCGACTCCATGGGCTCTCCCCCTTTCCTGGGAGCGCGGACGTCACTGTCAGCCCCCAATAACCTTCTCCCTTTGTAGGCCGCGTGCCCCCACGCGGCGCATCCCAAACCCCGAGGTCCCTCCAATCCATTCCCTCCCTCTGGGAGCACAGACATCCCCGTCCGCAACCTCATCCGTCCCGAAGGGATACCATGATGAGACCGGTGGCGAGCCAAGCGCCACCCCCGGACCACCCTTTTCTCCGAGCGATTTTTCGCGGCAAGCCCGGCGGTCAGCCGGGCCATTGAACCCAATACGAAACTCGCATAGCCTGCCCCGCCATGGGAAAGCTGGATCACATCACCATCAAAGGCTTCAAGAGCATCCGGCATGCCGAGAATCTCGCCCTCCGGGACATCAACGTGGTCATCGGCCCCAACGGCGCGGGCAAGTCCAACTTCATCGGCGTGTTCTCCTTCCTGCACGCCATCCGCGAGGGAAAACTCCAGGAGTATGTGATCAAGGCCGGCGGCGCGGAGAACGTGCTGCACTTTGGTTCACGGGCGACGCCAACCCTGAGCCTTGCCCTGGCCTTCAACGAGGAACAGGACCACTACCAGATTGGTTTCATCAGCGCCGGTTCAGACAGCCTACGCCCAAGTTCTGAACGCGCCGGGTATTGGGGGGATCGGAGGTATCCGCAGCCATTTTGGGACCCCAAACTTTTCACGACGGGCAAAGAGGCTGGCATTTCGTCATCCTCCATTGGAGGCCGGGTTACCGAATATGTGCGCTCCCAGTTAGATAGCTGGCGTCTTTACCACTTCCACGACACAAGCGCCGCCTCGCCCATGAAGAAGACGGCGGACGTGAACGACAACCGGTTCCTGAGGCCCGATGGCTCCAACCTGTGCTCCTTCCTGCACTTGCTGAAGGTCAAGCACCCCGAGAGCTACCAGCTCATCCGCAAGTCCGTGGAGCGGGTCGCGCCCTTCTTTGATGATTTTCGTCTGGAACCGCTTCAGCTCAATGCGAAGAGCATTCAACTGGAATGGAAGCACAAGCGCTCAGACCGGTTTTTCGATGGCACCGCACTCTCAGACGGCACGTTGCGCTTCATCGGGCTTGCAACGTTGTTTCTCCAGCCGAAGGAACTCCGCCCCTCGGTGATTTTGGTGGATGAGCCGGAGCTGGGACTGCACCCCTTTGCCATCACTTTGCTGGCCTCGATGATCAAGCAGGCAGCCGTTGAGACCCAAGTGATCGTCGCCACCCAATCCCCGCTTTTGCTCGACCATTTCCGGCCAGAAGATGTGCTGGTGGTGAACCAGGTGGAAGGGGCGTCTGAGTTTGAGCGCCTGGACCCTGAGAGACTGGGGACTTGGCTGGAGGATTACAGCCTGGGGCAGCTCTGGGAGAAAAACGAACTCGGCGGGAGGCCGGTGCGTGGCTGAGGTATGAAACGGCTGCTCGTCCATGTGGAAGGCCAGACCGAGGAGACCATCGTTAATGAAGTGCTCGCACCCCATCTCCTGGGCTTCGGCTTCGAAGACGTGGCCGTCCGGATCATCGGCAGCGCACGCATGCGCAGTGGTATCCCGGCTTGGCAGAGCGCACGCGATGATTTGGTGAGGCAAATCAGGCAATCGACAAGCTGCTGCCACACAACCATGGTGGATTACTATCGGCTACCGACGAGCAAGGCCCGCAGGTGGCCTGGGCGGGTGGAGGCCAATGGGGTGCCTTACCCGAACAAGGCAGGGACGGTGGAGTCTGCGATCCTTGCAGCCATCGAAGAAGAACTGGACATGGAACTGCCCCCAACTCGCTTCATCCCATTTGTGCTCATGCATGAGTATGAAGGGCTGCTGTTCAGTGATTGTGAGAAGTTTGCCAGAGGCATTGAGCGCCCGGATCTGGCGAAGGACTTCCAAGGGATTCGTGACCAGTTCAACACGCCGGAAGAGATCAACGATTCCCCTGAGACGGCACCTTCCAAGCGGGTGGAAAGGTTGGTGACGGGTTACGACAAGCCGTTGCTGGGCACTCTGGCTGCCATTGAGATAGGGCTGGAGGTCATTCGGGACGAATGCCCGCATTTCAACGATTGGCTGACACGCCTGGAAGAACTGCCACGACCACACCGCCATGTTTGAAGGCCCTGAAAAGCAGTTCCAAAAGCACATCGCGGACGTTCTGGTCCGCGAGCACACGTTTGCGGTCCCGACGCAGGAGGAGATCACGGACACGGAGTTCTAATTTGCCGAGGACCTTCTGTGGGCCTTCCTGAAGGCGACTCAGACGGAGACGCTGGAGCGGTTGGAGGTGAACTACGGCAGCGACTGCCGGGACGAAGTTTTCATAACGCTGCGGGAGGAGATTCGCCACCGTCCGCTGTGGTCCATCATCCGCACCGGCCTGCGGGTGCGCGGGCACGACTTCAAGCTCTAGTTCCCCAAGCCGCGCTCCAGCGAGAGCGTGGCGCACCGGCTCTGCGGGGAGAACCGCATCACCTTCAAGCCGGAGCTGGTGATCAAGGACGGCCAGCGCCCGGATTTTGAGTTTTTCCTCAACGGCCTGCCCATCGTGACGGTGGAACTCAAGCACGAGAAGAACCAGAACGTGCATGATGCCGTGGCGCAGTATGTGGCCCGCGATCACGGCGACCGCATCTTCCAACTGCCCTTCCTCCACATCGCCGCCGATACGAGCGACGTTCAGGTGGCCACCGATCCGCTCGAGGCGAAGAACTTCCGCTGGTTCAACACCGGCCTCAAAAACGAGCCGATGACCGAGGGCGAGTATCCGGTGGAGTTCCATTATCGTGAGGTGCTGAGCCAGGATCGGTTGATCCTGGAAACGGCAGTTGGGCCAAGTGCAGGCCGCGTGCCCTCACGCGGCGCCACCGATGCCACACATGCTCGTGCGCCGGGTCAGGGGACCCGGCTTACAGAACCGAAGACCTCACCCGCAGGGTGAGGCCTTGGATTTCAACCCATGAGCCCCATCCCTGGTGGCAGGCCTTTTTGAAGCGTTGCAACGCCCCTCACTTCCTCAAGTCCAGCGTGAGCGGGAACTCGGGGTCCACGGCGAGGGCGGGCACGGGCATGCGGCCGGGGGTGTGGCCATGGGCGAAGAAGCGCGCGAGGCGACGGCTCTCGGCCTCGTAGGCGTTGACGGGGAAGGTCGTGTAGTTGCGTCCGCCCGGGTGCATCACGTGGTACGTGCACCCGCCCAGGCTGCGCCCGTTCCATGTGTCCAGCAGGTCGAGCACCAACGGCGTGTGCACCCCGATCGTTGGGTGCAGGCACGACGACGGTTGCCATGCCCGATAGCGCACCCCCGCCACGAACTCGCCTTGCACGCCCGTGGGATGCAACGGCACGCGTCGGCCGCCGCAGGTCACCACGTGACGCCCGTCCACCAGCCCCTGGACCTTCACCTGCAACCGTTCCAGCGAGCTATCCACGTAGCGCGCCGTGCCGCCCGAAGCGCCTTCCTCGCCCATCACATGCCACGGCTCCAGCGCCGTCCGCAGCTCCACGTGCACGCCGCGACGGTCGAACGCGCCGATGGCCGGGAACTTGAACTCGAAGTGCGGCCCGAACCACGCCGACTCCATGGGATAGCCGTGCTCCTGCATGTCCTCCATGACGTCCTGGAAGTCCTCCCAGACGAAGTGGGGCAGGAGGAACCGGTCGTGGAGGCTGGTGCCCCAGCGCACGAGGTGGTGCGTGTAGGGCTGCTTCCAGAACCGCGCGATGGCCGCCCGCAGCAACAGGTGCTGCGCCAGGCTCATGCGCGGATGCGGCGGCATCTCGAACGACCGCAGCTCCACCAGCCCCAGGCGGCCGCTCGACGAGTCCGGCGAGTACAGCTTGTCGATGGAGAACTCCGAGCGGTGCGTGTTGCCCGTGACGTCCACGAGCAGGTTCCTGAACAGGCGATCCACCAGCCACGGCGGCACCCAGCCCTTGTCCGGCACCTGCTTGAACGCCAGCTCCAGCTCTGCCAACGCGTCGTTCCGCGCCTCGTCCACGCGCGGATGCTGGCTCGTCGGGCCAATGAACAACCCGGCGAACAGGTACGAGAGCGACGGATGGTTGTGCCAGTACGCCAGCAGGCTCCGCAACAGGTCCGGGCGTCGCAGCACCGGCGAGTCCGCGGGGGTCGCGCCCCCGATGATGATGTGGTTGCCGCCGCCCGTGCCCGTGTGGCGGCCATCGAGCATGAACTTCTCCGTGCCCAGCCGCGTCTGGCGTGCCTCCTCGTACACCGTCTCCGTCGTCGCCACCAACTCACCCCACGAACGCGTCGGATGCAGGTTCACCTCGATCACGCCCGGGTCCGGCGTGACCTTCAACACATTCAACCGCGGGTCGAACGGCGGCGGCGTTCCCTCCAACACCACCGGGATGGACAATTCCGACGCCGTCCGTTCCACCGCCGCCACGAGCTGGAGGTATTCCTCGAGGTCGGAGACGGGCGGCATGAACACGTGCAGGCGCCCGTCGCGGGGCTCGAAGCACACGGCCGTCCGGACGATCCATGGCGCGGACTCACCGGGCCGTGGCGTGCGCGACGCGGCCTCCGACGCCTTCGCACCGGGGTGGGCTTCGCCCGGGCCTTGGCCCTTGTGGGACACCGCGCCCTCGGCGGTTCCGATGCCCGGGGACGACTGAAACCGCGGGCCATGCATCGCGCCCGGTGTCGTGTCGGGGCCGCGCCCGGCCAGGGTGGCCCACGATGGCAAGGCGGCGCGCGGGGCCGTCGGGTCCTGGGGCTGGACGTAGGGATATTCCGCCTCACGAACCCATGGCTGCGAATCCAACGGCAGGCGATAGCCCATCGGCGAGTCGCCGGGGATGAGCCACAACGTGCCGTCGCGCAGGAACCACGGCCCGGACTCCCAGCCCGCGTCCCCATGCCGCACGGGAAGGACGTATCCCACGACCTTGCCGAGGCCGCCTCCGAACACGCGGGCCATCCGCGCCCGTTCCTCCGCGTCCGCGAGGTTGGACTTCAACGGGTCCACGTTCACGGGCAGGCGACGTTCCCTCCAAAGGTAGTAATAGACGTCCTCGTGGCCCGGCATGAGCCAGCGGTCGGCGATGCCGAGGTTTTCGGCGAACCGACGTCCAAACCGCTCCGCGTCGCCGGAGCCATGGCCGAGGTCCTTCGACTCGTCCGCGATGAGGGCGGCGTTCGCCCACACGGGCTCTCCGTCCTTGCGCCAGTAGCAGCCAAGTGCCCAGCGTGGCAACGATTCGCCCGGGTACCACTTCCCCTGCCCATAAAACAACAGGCCGCCGGGCGCGAACTTCGAGCGCAACCGCTGGATCAACGTGCCCGCCCGCAGCCGCTTGGTGGGCCCCACGGCCTCCGTGTTCCACTCGGCCCCGTCCATGTCGTCGATGGACACGAACGTGGGCTCGCCGCCCATGGTGAGGCGGACGTCGCCGGCATCGAGCTCGGCGTCCACGCGATGGCCGAGGACCTCGATCCGTTCCCATTGATCGTCCGTGTAGGGCTGGGTGACGCGCGGCGACTCGAAGATGCGCGTCACCTTCATCTCGTGGCGCATCGTGGACTCGCACGGGTCCACGGCTCCGGTCACCGGCGCGGCGCTCGCGGGCTCCGGCGTGCACGACAACGGGATGTGCCCCTCGCCCGCCAGCAGTCCCGAAGTGGGGTCGAGCCCAATCCAGCCCGCGCCCGGCAGGTACACCTCGCACCAGGCATGCAGGTCCGTGAAGTCCGACTTCGCGCCGCTGGGGCCGTCGAGGGACTTCACGTCGGGCCGGAGCTGGATGAGGTAGCCGGAGACGAACCGCGTGGCGAAGCCGAGGGCGCGCAGCAACTGGACGAGGAGCCAGGCCGAGTCGCGGCACGAGCCGGACTGGAACGTGAGCGTTTCCTCGGCCGTCTGGACGCCGGGCTCGAGGCGAATGAGGTAGCGGATGTGGTCGCTCAACGACCGGTTTACCTCCACGAGGAAGTCAATGGTGCGCTTCCGCGTGCCGCGCCAGCGGTCCACCAACGCCAGCAGCTTGGGGCCCGCGCCCGGCCACGCCATGAACGGCGCCAGGTCCTTCCTCAGCACCGGTTCAAACGTGAACGGATGCTCCGACGCCGACTCCTCCAGGAAGAAGTCGAACGGGTTGTACACCGACATCTCGGCGACCAGGTCCACCTCGATGAGCAGCTCCGTGGTGGGCTCCGGAAAGACGACGCGCGCGAGGTAATTGGAGAAGGGATCCTGTTGCCAGTTGATGAAGTGATCCTTGGGCAGGATCCGCTGGGAGTAGGCCAGGATGGGCGTCCGGCTGTGCGGGGCCGGGCGCAGCCGGATCACATGCGGCGAGTGCCGCACGGGCCGGTCATAGACGTAGTGGGTCCGATGATGCAGAGCGACGTGGATGGACATGAAGCAAGCCTGCCCTCAGGCAAGGCAAAGAAATCCCGAAGCAACAGGGATGCCAACCACGAACCCCAAGGCCGGAACCGCCCCGCGAAGGCCATTCCGATGAAGCCCCCCCCGCCGCGCCCAAGGACGTGCGCGCCCCCTGTGGCCATCGCGATCCCCGTCGCCGGGAGCCCGCACGTTCCCGTCGGCGTGGGTCCACGCGTTGGCTAAGCCAACGTCCTGGGTAGAAGGCCATCCCTCCATCCACCCAGCCCTGAAAGGGCGACCTCAACGACGGGACATGATGCAAGGGGGGCATTTCGTGAACCCCATCATGGGATGGCCCCACCCGCCGTTGGGCCGCCGAGCTCGGGCGCCTACAACCCCGCCGTCGCCTTGGGCACGAGCTTCCACACCTTCCCGCGGCTTCCCGCAAGCGAGGTCGAGCCGTTGGTGAGGACGAACAACTCGCCGTCGGCATCCTCGGCAAACGCGCACACGGTCCCGAACATCTTGCCGGGGCCGTCGATGCGAATGGATTCAACAGACCAACGCGCCTTGGGATCCGACGGGCGGCGCGCATACAGCAACCGCCCCTGCGGCGCGCCCCAGCCGCCCGTCCAGTCGCCCAGGACAAAGTTGCCGGCCAACGCGGGGATGGCCTTGCCGCGATACACATACCCGCCCGTGATGCTCGTTCCCAACGCGTCGGGCTCGCCCTTGAACGCGCCCACGTTCTTGTACACGGCGATGGGGTCCACGAAGGGCTCGCCGCGTGCGTCGGTGGCCGGGGCAGGGCCTGGGGCGCGCTCCGGATGTTCCCGGTCGAATCCCTCGAGGCCCTCGCGCAACGGCCAGCCGTGGTTGCCGCCCTTGCGCACGATGTTGACCTCCTCCCAGCGCATCTGGCCGACGTCGCCGATGTACAAGGCGTGGTCGCCGCCGCGGTCGAAGCTCAGCGACCATGGGTTGCGCACCCCATACGCCCAGATCTCCGGGCGAGCCCCCGCGACGCCCAGGAACGGGTTGTCCTGGGGCACGCGATACGGCTCCGGGCCGTCGTGGGAGACGTCGATCCGCAGGATCTTGGCAAGGAGCGTCCCGAGGCTCTGCCCGTTGCCCTCGGGGGCGTGGCCGTTGCCGAGGTCGCAGCCCTTGGGGCCGCCGCCGTCGCCCACGGTGATGTACAGGAATCCATCCGGCCCGAACGCCAGCCGCCCGCCGTTGTGGTTGAAGTACGGCTTGTCGATCTCCAGCACCACCTTCTCCGACGCGAGGTCGAACCGCAGCGGGGACGCATCGGGGAGCCGGATCCGGCTGATGCGCAACGTGCAGTCCCAGTCGGCCGGGGCTCCGTCCCGTCGGGGGGCCGTGTACGAGACGAAGACCTGGCGGTTTCGTGCGAAGGCCGGGTCGAGCGCCATGCAGAGCAGCCCGCGTTCGTCGAACGACCCGTGGTTCACCTTCGAGAGCTTCGTGGCGAGGTCCAGCGCCGCCCCTTCCTCGAGCCCGCCACCCGCCTTGAGCACGCGCACGACGCCCACCTGGTCCGCCACCAACCCGCGCCCATCCGGCAACGTCACCACGGACAACGGCGACACGAGCCCCTCGGCCACGAGTTGGAGCGAGAGGCGAAGCGGCTCGTGGGTCTGGGCGGCCGCAGGGACGGGCAGGAACGCGAGGGCGACCGCAGCGGAAACAGCCGACAACACGGTGGAAGGAAACGTCTTCATGGCACGCATCGTTGGCCCCTTGCTAGGCACGAAGCCCCAATCCTTCAAGGCCCAAGGGGCGGGGGTGGCGGGAAGCGGGAGGCGGGAAGCGGGAGGCGGGAGGCGGGAGGCGGGAGGCCTCCCAAAGCTGTGAGTGGTCCCGACGACACCATGGATCGCCCCTCGCCCGCCGATCCTCGCTCCTCGCCCCTCGCCCGTGCATCCTGCGTTCGATGATCGAGCCTTGGTTGAGCAACGAAGCGTGGCTGGCGGCCGTCGAGGGCGTGCCTCCCGGCGACACTGGCCTCCATGCGTGGTGGCTGGGACAAATGGGGTTCCTCGTACGCGTCGGCGGGCGTCGGTTCGTCCTGGATCCTTACCTGTCCGATTCCCTGACCCGGAAGTACGCGGGCACGGACAAGCCGCACGTGCGAATGACCGGGCGCGTCGTGGATCCCGCGAGGCTCCGGGACATCGACGTCGTCACGGCCTCGCATGGGCACACGGACCACCTCGACCCCGAGACGTTGCGGCCCATGGCGTCGGCCAACCCGCGCATGATCCTCGTCTGTCCCGAGGCCATCCGCCCCATGGCCATCGAGCGCTCGGGGTTGCCGCCCGAACGGGTGGTGGGCTTGGACGTTGATGGCGATGGCTGCATTCCATCGCGCCATGACGGCGACGGTTGGTCCATCGAGGCGCTCCCCGCCGCGCACGAGGCGATGGAACGGGATCGCAACGGCCGGATGCTCTACCTCGGCTTCGTCCTCCGTTGCGCAGGATGGTGTTGGTATCACGCGGGCGACACGATCCCGTGGCCGGGCATGGAGGCGCGGGTGGGCGCGCATCGGCCGGACGTGGCCTTCCTGCCGATCAACGGGCGAAGGCCGGAACGCCGCGTGGCCGGCAATCTCTGGGGGCGCGAGGCCGCCGCGCTGGCTCGGGCGGCGGGCGTTCCCATGGCCATCCCCGGGCACTTCGAGATGTTCGAGTTCAACACGGAGACCCCCGAAGAGTTCGCATCCGAGTGCGCGCGCCTCGGGCAGGGGTTCCGGGTCCTGCGCGCGGGCGAGGGTTGGACGGCGCGACGTTGAACCCGCCAACGGCCGTTGGGTTTGCTGGAGGCCGCGTGCCCTCACGCGGCGGCAACCCATGCCGCCTTGCCCTGCGCCGGGTCAGGGGACCCGGCCTACAGACATCCCAATTCCACACCGACCTCCCACGCCGGCTCACGCGCCCGCCGCGCCGCCGCTGGTGATGGCGACCAGCAATCCCACCGTGTTGAAGCCCGCGTGGGCGACGCAGCACGCCAGCAGGCTGCCGGTCCGCTCATAAGTCCACGCCAACGCCGCGCCGAACAACGTCAGCGGCACGAGCGTGGGCAGGTGCCCATGCGCCAAGCCAAACAGCAGCGACGACCCCACCCACGCCAGCCCCCGGTGCCCGGCGTCGCGCCCCGCCGAGTACAACACGCCCCGGAACAACGCCTCCTCCACCACGGCGGCGGGCACGACCGCGAGGAACCCAATGAAGGCCTGCTGCCACCTTGGCGCCGACTGAAGGAACCGCACCGAGGCCTGCGGTTCCGGCGCCTTCCCCATGGCCCTCAGCACCGCGACGATCCCCTCCTCCAACGGGTACGCCACCAACACGGCCGCCACCGCCATCGCCACGCCCCACGCCACCGCGCGCGGGTCCGGGCGCATCCCAAACCCCGATCCCCATCCATGCCCGTGTCGCCTCAGGAAAAGATGGGCGAGCCCAAGCCCCGTCACCTGCAACCCCAGCAACCCCACCACGAGCCGCAGGAACGTCGCCTCCGGACCGGAGCCCGCGGCGGTCCCGCGCAGCAGCAGCTCCGCCGCCGTGCCCGCCGCAAGCGTGCCCACAAGGACGCCCACCACCAACTGGGCGACCTCCTCGATGCGCCAGTGACGCGCCTCAAGCCGCGGCATGGGGGGCAGAAGCTTCATGAAGTCCGGTCCGCCGTCGCCGCGATCAACGCCCGACGACGTCCGGGCTGGGCGAACCCGGCGCCGCCCCGCCGCCTTCCGCCTGGCCGCCGTTGCCGCTGTCGCCTGCGGCCGCATCGTCCCCCGTTGTTGTCCCGCCCGCGCGTCGCCGGCGCCACACGTAGCGGAACATGATCACCCGCAACGCCGCCGTGACCGGGATGGCCAGCACGCCCCCCAGCAACCCGCCCAGCAACTGCGTCCCCACCATCACCGACACGATGATCGTCAACGGATGCAGGCCGACGCGGTCGCCCATGATCTTGGGGGAGATGACAAGGCCTTCGAGCGCCTGCACCACGCCGTACACGGCCAGCACCGCCACCGGCAACTGCCACCCGCCCGACGCCGCGAACGCCACCGCCAGGGCGGTCGAGCAACTCACCGCCGCACCGATGAACGGGATCATCGTCAGCAACGTCGCCAGCATCCCCAGCAGGAACGCGTAGGGCAGGCCAATCACCAGGAAGCCCGTCGTGTACAGGATGCCGTCGCACAGGGCCACCAGCACCTGGCTCCGGAAGAACACGATCAGGTAGTCGTTCACCGCCCGCAGGCAGAACACGAGCTCGTCCTTGAACCACGACGCCCGCACCGGGAGATACTCCGTCCATTGCCGTTGGATGCCCCGCTTCTCCAACAGGAAGTAGAACGCGTAGATGGGCACCAGGCACATCCCCGCCAACACGCCCACCCAGCCCGTCACCCGACCCACCTGGTCCCCAATCCAGCCCCCGATCGCCGGCAGCAGGTTGCCCACCCACGCCGTGAAGGAACGCAACGTCTCCGGGCTGATGCCGCCCCCGATCGGCCGCCGCGGCGCGGGCTCGGTGGTCGGCGTCGCGTCTCCCTCCGCCGGAAGTATCAACGCCGCGTTGGTCTTCGTCGTGGTTGCCGCCGCCGGGGCGTTCGTCGAGCGCACGAACAAGTCCCGCGCGGCCAACACCCGCTGGACCATGGCGGGCGGGTTCGTCGCCCACGCGTCCAACTGGCCCTTCAACCGCAGCGAGTACGCCGGGACCTTCTCCCCAAACTGCCGCGCCTCGCCCACGACCTGCGGCACGAAGCTCAGGAACACCCCGGCCACCAACGTGCAGGCCGACGCAAACACCAGCCCGATCGCGCGCGCCCGGGGCACGCGAAGCGCCTCCAGCCGGTCCACCAACGGATCCAGCAGGTAGGCCAGCACCCCTCCCAGCGCGAGGGGCCACAGCACGGGGGCCAGCAGGTGCAACACGCGTCCCAACCCCCACACCACCCCGGCCACGACGCCGCCCAACGCCCCCAACGCCAGCGCCGTCAACGCAAACCAAAGGATCCTCGCCTGCTGCGGCGTCGGTGGCGGCATCGTTCCCATGGCCCATCCATTCGTCCTTCAGGCCATCCGCCGCGCCTTGTCGGACGCCGCCCGCACGGCCCCGATCAACGCCGCCCGCAGCCCCGCCTTCTCCAGCTCGTGCACGGCCTCGATCGTCGTGCCGCCCGGGCTGCACACCGCGTCCTTCAAAACCCCCGGATGCTGCCCCGTCTCCAGGACCATCCGCGCTGCGCCCAGCAACGTCTGGGCCGCCAGACGCTGCGCCACGTCCCGCGGCAGCCCCGCCGCCACCCCGCCATCCGCCAAGGCCTCGATCATCATGAAGCCATACGCCGGGCCAGACCCGCTCAGCCCGGTGACGGCATCCAGCAGCTTCTCCTTCACCTCCAGCGCCACGCCCACGGCGGAAAGCAACGATTGAACCCGGGCCGCGTCCTCGCGCGTCGCGCCCGAACCCACGGCGAACGCCGAGGCGCTGGCCCCGACCAAGGCCGGCGTGTTGGGCATCACGCGGATGCACCGCGCCCCGTGCGCCGCCGCCTCGATCTTCGACAACGGCACGCCCGCCGCGATGGACACCACCAGGTGCCCCGGCCCCAGCACGCCGCCCAGCGACCCCAGCACGTCCACCAACTGGTCCGGCTTCACCGCCACGAACAGCAGCCGCGCCGCCGCCGCCACCTCCGCGTTCGACTCCAGCGCGCGCCCGCCCGTCTCCCGCGCGAAGGCCTCGCGCGCCGCCGCGACGGGATCGCTCGCGACGACCGCCGCCGCCGTCGCCTTGCCCGAGGCCACGAAGCCCCGCGCCAGCGCCGTCGCCATTTTCCCCGCGCCCAGGAAGCCCAGCGTTTCCATGAAGGAAGGCGTATCAGAACCCCGCCCCGGGCCGCGACCCATAAATCCGGGCCATCCGCCTCCGGCCATGTACTCACGCCGGGAGCGCGGCCGTCCCCGTCCGCCCCCCATGCGCCCTTCCCCTGACCTTGCACGCCGCGCGGCCACGCGGGCACGCTCGCCCGCATGGAGGTCATCCGGACGTATCACGAGGTCGTGTCCCGCCAGCTTGCGGCGGCCTTGGCGGGGCAGGGGGAAGCCATGGACCGCGCGGCGGGTTGGGTGGCGGAAACCTTGGCAACGGGGCGCTGGCTGTTCGCGGCGGGCACCGGCCATTCCCACTTGTTGGCGCTGGAGTTGTTCTACCGGGCCGGCGGACTCGTGCGTGCCGTGCCCATCCTCGACGAGGACCTGATGCTCCACCGCTCCGCCAGCCGGTCGTCCGGGTTCGAGCGGGAGTCGGGCCGCGCGGCCGCGCTCCTGGACCGGTACGGGGTGGGCGCTGGCGACACCTTGATCGTGATCTCGAACTCGGGCCGGAACGCCGTCCCGGTGGAACTGGCGTTGGTCGGACGCGAGCGCGGGGCGCGGGTGATCGCGGTGACGTCGATGCACCATGCGCGCGCGCACGCCTCCCGACATGCCTCGGGCCGACGGTTGTTCGAGGTGGCGGACGTGGTGCTGGACAACGGCGGCGTGGAGGGGGACGCGGCGGTGGAGGTGGCGCCGGGATTGGCGATGGGGGCGACCTCGACGGCGGTGGGCGCGGCGTTGCTGCAAGCGTTGGTGGCCGAGGCGGCGGCCCGCGCGATCCGTCGGGGATGGGAGCCGGAGGTCTATCGGAGCAGCAACGGCGGCGGCGAGGCCTTGAACGCCCGATACCTCGCCGAGCACGTCGGACGGGTGCCGCATCTTTAGCCGAAGCCACGAAGGCAGTGCGGGTTTTGGAGGGACGTCTCCGCCAAGATTGTGGCAGCGCCGTCCCGGCGCCGTGTAAAACCCCTCGCCCCTTCACCACAAAATCGGTCCACGATCTTTTCGATTGGGGTGCCCCATGCGGCCGTTGCGACGCTTCTTGCGGTGGTTTTAGGGCATCGTGCACCCATTTTAAGGCTTCGTGCCGGGGTTGCGGCCCTTCGTGCGGTCGCCGGAATGCCTCCCCATCATGCAATAACGCTGCCGCCTCGCCCCGCTCCCCGCTCGC
>CAYSGH010000013.1:26073-69092 GCA_964430505.1 uncultured Akkermansia sp.
CCGCTCCCCGCTCGCTGCTCCCCGCTCGCCCCCTTACCCTGCCGCCTCGCATGAGCCCCGTCCTCCCTGGCCTTTGCCGCCTTCTTCTTGCCGCGTCCCTGTGGGTCGTTGTTGCGCAGGCCGCGCCGCCCCCGGACGACGGCATGGTTCGGTCCAATGCCCTCGCCATCGTTGCCCGGCAACGCGGCGTCTTCGAAGGGCCGCCGGTCCTCGTGCCCACGCGAAAGGTCCCGGACGCGCCGTTGATGGGAAATGGCGACCTGGGCGTCGTGGCGGCAGGCGTCGTGGAGCGATTGCGGTACCACGGCCTGGGCGAGGCGGGCGGCGCCAACGTCACCACGCGGGCCTTGTCCCCCTCCCACTGCCCGGAGCGCCTCCGATTTTACCTGGCGAAGAACGACTTCTGGAAGACCAAGGCCATCTATCCCAACGGCCATCCTTGCCCCATTGGCGGCATCGACCTGGTCATCCCCGCGCTCGTCGGGGGCACGTATCACGCGGAGCAGGTCCTGGAGACGGCCGAGGTGGTGCACACCCTGCGCGTCGCCCAGCGCGTCGAGGATCCGCCTCCCTTCACCCGGGCCGGGACCGTCGTCCGCCTGCGCTCATGGGTCGCCGCCACCACCAACCTGCTCGTGATCGAAATCTCCGTGGAGGGCGACCCCAAGGACAACAACCCCTTTGCCGACACCGCGTTGGTCGGCGTGGATGCCAGCCTGTGGGCCGCCGCCGGGAACGAGTCCGAGACCGCCACCGGCAACCTGCCGGACGGCTACTGGGCGGTGCGCCGGTTTGCGCCCGCCGAGGCATCGGTGGCCGTGGAGCGTGCGTCGTTGCGCGAGACGACGGAGGCGGCGGTGGCCATGCGGTTGATCGGGCATCGCAAGGCCGGCCTTCCTTGGAGCCGCGGCGACGGGTGGTCGGCCGACCGCTTCATGGTGGCGCCGGGTTCGCCGGTGCTGGTGGTGGCGGCGGTGGTGACGGGTGAGGAATCCCGCGAGCCCGTGGCGGAGGCCCGGCGACGCGTGGCGGCGCTGACGGCGGACTCGGTGGGCGCCTTGCACGCCGCGCACCAGGCGTGGTGGCGGGACTTCTGGGGGCGTTCCTTCGTGGAGGTGGGCGACCCGTTGGTCGAGCGCTATTACTACGGGTCCCACTACCTGATGGCCTCGTGCTCCCGCAACCCGAGGTTTCCGCCCTCGTTGTTTGGCAACTGGACGACGCAGGACGGGCCGTCGTGGCAGGCGGACTACCACCTCAACTACAACCACGAGGGCCCGTGGTGGGGCGTGTTCTCGTCCAACCACGCCGAACTCGCGGACCCCTATGACGCGCCCATCCTCGAGTACATGCCCGTCGCCCGCGCCAACGCCCGCGACCTGCTCGGCATTCGCGGCCTCTACTACGACGTCGGCATCGGCCCCAAGGGCCTGGAGACCTCCTTCATGCCGGACGGCCATTCGATCCCGGGCGAGGGCCGGCGCATGTTCCTGGGCCAAAAAAGCAACGGCCTGTTCGCCGCCGCCAACATGATCCTCCGCTTCCGCCACACGCTGGACGCGGACTACGCCCGGCGCGTCCGCCCGTTCATGCTCGGCGTCGCCGACTTCTGGGAGGACTACCTCCGGCTCGAGGGCGGCCGGTACGTCATCACCAAGGACGCCTCGGGCGAGGTCGGCGACGGCGGGAGCGACCGCAACAACGCGCTGTCGCTCGGGTTGGTGCGCATGTTCTTCGAGGGCTTGCTGGAGATGAGCGCCGAGCTGGACCTCGACCACGACCGCCGCGCCCGGTGGAACCACATCCTCGCCCACATCAGCCCCTTTCCCACCGCCATGGTCGATGGCGTCCGTCGCCTTCGGGGGGCCGACGCCGGCCCGGCCGCCGACCGCATTGGCCCCGGGCGCAGCAACACGCGCGTCGAGTTCATGGGCATCGTGTGGCCCTCGGGCGTGGAGGGGCTGGGGTCCGACCCCGCCTTCTTGAAGGTCCTCCAAGAGGACGTCGCGGGATGGGCGGACCCGGAGTGGATCGGGCACTTCAACGGTTTCAGCCTGACGTTTCCCGGCGCGGTGCGGGTGGGCCATGATCCGCGGGACATCCTGGCCAAGCTCCATCGTCAGCTCGCGGCGGCGGGCCTGCCCAACCTGATGGTGTTTGGGGGTGGCGGCGGCATTGAGAACTGCTCGGGCGTGCCCGCCACGATCAACGAGATGCTCCTGCAATCCCATCGGGGCGAGGCCCGCCTCTTCCCCGTATGGCCGCGGGAGATGCCCGCGCGGTTCGGACGCCTGCGGGCGCACGGCGCGTTCCTGTTCAGCGCCTCGTTGCGCGACGGCGTGGTGGGGCCGGTGACGCTCGAAAGCGAGAAGGGCCGCGAATGCCGCCTGCACAACCCATGGCCCGGTCGCGCCGTCCGCGTCCGCAACGCCGCCCTGCCGGAATCACGCGTCACGGGCTCCGTCCTGCGCATCCCCACCCGCCCGGGTGACCGCCTGGTCCTGGAGCCGGTGGACGGATCCGGCCCATGAGCCCCGGATTATCGAGAAGCCAACGTCTCGCGGGATGGGGCACGATGGCGATGCGCCCGGACGGATGCCGGTACTTTCCATGGCTGCCGCGCTGGGAAACCCAGGCGAATCCATGTTGCACCAGCACTCGGATGACTTCCACGGAGCCGAGGCGCCTAGGCATGGATGCGTTCCTGGCCGACGCTCACCTCGCTGACATTATCCCATTCGGGCTTGGCTTCCCCCTCGAAGTAGAGTTCCACGGCTTCCCTGAGCTGTGCCACGGCCTCCTCGCGCGAATGGCCGAAGCTTGAGACGTCCGCGTTCAGGCATTGGGCCACGTAAAACTCGTCCTCCCGGAAAACGCAGTAATCGATGGATCGCATGAGGGGCACCGTGACGTTGGGCGGTGACCATCGCAACCGTCGCCCCTCGGCCTGCCATGCGATGGATGGCGTGACGCATCCCTCCCGTTCTTCCCGCGGCTTTGTGCTTCCCCACCGGGCGGGCAGTGGGTGCATTCTCGGGGCATGAACTCCATGCCCGTGTTGATTGCCGCCCTAGCGTCCGCCGCGTTCGTTGCCCATGCGGAGCCGTGGGTCGTCTATGAGCCCAAGCCCGGGACGTCCAACGGCAAGCACGTGGTGCTCTTGTCCGGCGACGAGGAGTACCGGTCCGAGGAAGGCCTGCCGCAGATGGGCAAGATCCTCAGCCAACGCCATGGCTTCCGCTGCACCGTCCTCTTCACCCAGGACGCGGATGGCACGATCAACCCCAACAACCAGACGAACATCCCCGGGATGCACCTGCTGGGGTCCGCCGACCTCGTGGTGAATCAGTTCCGGTTCCGCGAGCTGCCGGACGCGGACATGAAGCACTTCGTGGACTACCTGGACGCCGGGAAGCCCATGATCGTCGTCCGCACGGCCACGCACGCCTTCAACTACGAGCGGAACAAGCAAAGCCCCTACGCCAAGTACTCGTGGACGGCGAAGGGCGGGGGCTTTGGCGGGATGACCGTGGGCGAGACGTGGACCTATCACCACGGCAACCACGGCGGCGAGGCCACGCGCGGCGTCATCGACGGCCGCAACCGCGCCCACCCCATCCTACGTTCCGTCAACGACGTGTTCGGGCCCACGGACGTGTACGGGGTGAACGCGGACTTCCCGTTGGACGCCACGGTGTTGATGCACGGGCAGGTGTTGAAGGGGATGAAGCCGGACGACGGCCCGAACCTTTCCAAGGCGATCATGCCGTTGGTCTGGATGCGCGAGGTGCCGGCCGGCGAGGGCCGCAAGGGCAAGGTGTTGTGCAGCACGATCGGCGCGGCCACCGACCTCCTGAGCGAGGACCTGCGGCGGTTGTTCGTCAACGCCACCTATCACCTGACCGGGCTCGACGTGCCCAAGAAGGCCGACGTCACCGTCGTCGGCGAGTACCAGCCCACGCCGTTCGGGTTCAACTCGTACAAGAAGGGCGTGAAGGTGGCGTCGCACGAGCTGAAGTAACGGGCGGGGCCTCGGAGAGACCACTCACGGCAACGACGATGGGGCGCGGCTCCGCCGGTTGAACGCGGAGGGGTGCAGGGCCCATCCTAGTGCGGATGAAGGACGTGCATGCGAAGCCGGCGACGGGGCAGGTGAGCCTCGCGGGGTATCGTTCCATGCCGGGCGTCCATGACGAGCTGCGCGCGGCCGACGGGTCGCTGCGGCCGGCGTGGTCGGCGTTGATGCCGCGCCTGCTGGCGCTCGGGGCTCCCGATCTGGTGCGTCGCCGGGACACCGCCCTCCGCCTGCTGCGCGAGCACGGCGTCACCTATAACGTCTATGGGTCCGACGACGGGTTGTCGCGCGGATGGATCCTGGACCTGGTGCCGGCCTGCGTGACGGCGCAGGAGTGGGCGGGGATCGAGCGCGGCCTGGTGCAACGGGCGCGGTTGATGGACCTGTTGCTGGCGGACCTGTACGGGCGGCAGGTGGCGCTCAAGGAAGGCTGGCTGCCTGCGCCGCTCGTCCATGCCAGCGGCGGCTACCTGCGCGCGTGCCATGGCCTCCAGCCGCCGGGCGGACGCCACCTGTACCTCCATGCCGTGGACCTGGCGCGCAGGCCGGACGGAAGCTGGTGCGTGCTGGCGGACCGCACGCAGGCCCCATCGGGGGCCGGGTACGCGCTCGAGAACCGGATCATCGTGTCGCGCGTGTTGCCGGATGACTTCCGCGAGTGCGGCGTGGCGCGGTTGGCGGGGTTCTTCGGGGCGTTGCGGGACGGGTTGCGCGCGGCGACGCCCCGGCCCGCCGCCACGCCGTCCGTGGTCGTGCTCACGCCGGGGCCGTACAACGAGACATACTTCGAGCATTCCTACCTGGCGCGGTACCTCGGGTTCCCCTTGGTGGAGGGCGGCGACCTGACGGTGCGGGACCGGCGGGTGTACCTGAAGACGTTGGAGGGATTGAGGCCCGTGGACGTCATCCTGCGGCGCGTGGACGACACGTTCTGCGACCCCTTGGAGCTGCGGCCGGACTCGTTCCTGGGCGTGGCCGGGCTCGTGGATGCGGCGCGCGCGGGCCACGTGGTGATGGCGAACGCGCTGGGCGCGGGCGTGGTGGAGTCGCCGGCGATGCTTCAGTACCTGCCCGGGCTGGCGCGCGGCTGGCTGGGCGAGGACCTGCTGCTGCCGGGCGCCCAGACGTGGTGGGCCGGGACGCCGGAGGGCCTCCGGGCCGCGCTGGCGTCGCCGGAACGCATGGTGTGGAAGCGGACGTTCGGCGGCGCAGCCGACCCGGTGTTCGGGGAGGAACAGGACCGGGTGGACCGGGACCGGTTCGTGGCGCGGGTGAAGGCGTCGCCAACCGAGCATGTGGCGCAGGAGCGCGTGGAGCTTTCCACCACGCCGCTGTGGACGGGGGAGCGCTGGGAGCCGCGCCCGATGGTGTTGCGGGCCTACATCGCGGCGGATGGCCAGGGCGGCCACGTGGTGATGCCGGGCGGGCTGGCGCGGTTCTCGCCGTCGCCGGACTCGCCGGTGGTGTCGTCGCAGCGGGGCGGCGGCGCGAAGGACACGTGGGTGTTGGCGGAGGGCCCGGTGGAGCCCGTGACGTTGCTGCGGCCCGGCGGGCAGGTGGTGCGGCTGGAACGGGCCCCGGCGGACGTGCCGAGCCGGGTGGCGGACAACCTGTTTTGGCTGGGGCGATACGCGGAGCGGCTGGAGCACCATGCGCGGCTGCTGCGGGCCACGTTCCACCGGTTGGGCGGGGAGAGCACGCCGGACGCCCAGGCGGAGCTGGCGGGGTTGGTGCAGGCGTGGGTTTCCTTGGGGCACTTCCCGGACCGCTTTGGACGCGAGGCGGGCGAGGCGGAGCTGGCGGAGGGCCTGATGGCGTTGGTGACGTCCGCGCAGCGGCCCGGGAGCGTGCGCGAGATCCTGGGCAGGCTCCGGTACATCACGTCGGGCGTCCGCGACCGCCTGTCGAACGACACGTGGCGCATCTTCCAGCGGTTGCAGGGGAACGGCCGGGCGGGGTCGGGCGCGACGCGGGCGGAGGACGTGCCGGCGCTGTTGAACACGCTGGTGATGGACCTGGCGGCGTTCAGCGGGATGGAACTGGAGAACATGACGCGCGGCCATGCGTGGCGGTTCCTGGAGGTGGGGCGGCGGCTGGAGCGAGGCATGAACCTCCTGGACCTCACGCGCGCCGTCGTGCGCACCGGCGGGCATGGCCCCGCCACGTTGGTGCCGTTGCTGGAGGTCGCGGACTCCGTGATGACGTACCGCCGTCGCTACTTCGAGCAGGTGCACCTGGCGACGGTGCTGGACCTGTTGCTGGCGGACGAAAGCAACCCGCGGGCGTTGGCGTTCCAGCTTGAAACGTTGGCGGAACACCTGGAGTTCCTGCCGCGGGACCGTTGGACGAGCGGCGAGCCGGCCGAGCAACGGGCGTTGTTCCAGGTGGTGGAGGCGCTTCAGGCCGCAGACCTGGGGGAGCTCGGGGCGCGGGCAGAGACGGGCGACGCGGAGGACCTGGACGCGTTGATCGTGAGGTTGGCCGCCGGGCTTCGGTCCATCTCGGACCACCTCACGCTCCGGTACTTCAGCCATGCCGTGGTGCGCACCAGCTAGGGGTTTCCGCGATGCACACCTACCGGATCACGCACGTCACGACGTACCATTACGAGGCCGAGGTCTCGGTGTCGCACCACCTGCTGCACTTGCAGCCGCGGACGTTGCCGCGCCAGCGGGTGCGCGGCTTTGACGTGGTGGTGCAACCCGTCCCGTCCACGCGCGCGCCACGCATCGACGCGTTTGGAAACCACTCCGAGGTCGTCACGATCGAGGGTGCGCACCGGCACATGGAGATCGTCATGGGCTGCCTCGTCGAGGTGGACCCGGCTCCCGCGGCTGAGGGCGTCGAGACCCCGTCCTGGGAGGAGGTGGCCCGGGCGTGCTCGGCGGAGGGATGGTCCGATGCCGTGGAGGCGGGGGAGTTTCGATTCGACTCGCCGCAGGTGCGGCGCGGGCCGGCCTGCGTGGCGTTCGCAAGGCATTCGTTCCCGGCGGGAAGGCGTTGGCTCGACGGCGTCCGGGACCTGTGCCGTCGCATCCACGGGGAGTTCGAGTTCGACCCGCGTGCCACGACGGTGTCCACGCCGGTGGAGCAGGTGTTGTCGGGGCGGCGGGGCGTGTGCCAGGACTTCGCCCATGTGATGTTGGGCTGCCTGCGGAGCCTGGGCCTGCCGGCCCGCTACGTCTCGGGCTACATCGAGACGGTGCCGCCGCCGGGCCAGGCGCGGTTGGTGGGCGCGGATGCCACCCACGCGTGGGTCTCCGCCTATTGCCCGGGGCTGGGCTGGATCGACCTGGACCCGACCAACGGCCTGTTGCCCTCGGACCGGCACGTCACGGTGGCGTGGGGCCGGGACTTTTCGGACGTGAGCCCGGTGCGTGGCGTGCTGGTGGGAAGCGGGAACCACGTGTTGCGGGTGTCGGTGGACGTGGAGCCCGTGGCGGAGGAGGTGGGAACGGGGACGGACGGGGGGACGGCGCCGGAGACGAGCGAGGCGTGAGGCGGCGAGCGGGAGGCGCGGCCTCGATGCCATGCAGGAAGTGGGTCAGGCGGCGGGGCCGCCGGGCTTGCCGCCGCCGACGAGGTGGAGGACGGCCATGCGGACGGCGAGGCCGTTGGTGACCTGCTCGAGGATCACGGAGCGGCCGGAGTCGGCGAGCTCGCTTTCGATTTCGACGCCCCGGTTGATGGGGCCCGGGTGCATGATGAGCGCCTCCGGATGGAGCAGGGCCATGCGGGCGGACGTCAGGCCGAACAAGGACGCATACTCGCCCGTGGAGGGGAACATGGTCTTGCGTTGCCGCTCGTGCTGGATGCGGAGGAGGTTGACGACGTCGGCCCCGCGCAGGGCGTCCTCGACGTTCCAGGTGACGCGGCAGCCGAGGCTTTCGAAGGCCTTGGGGACGAGCGTGGGCGGGCCGCAGAGGGTGACGTCGGCACCCAGCTTGCGGAGGGCCCAGATGTTGGAACGCGCGACGCGGCTGTAGAGGATGTCGCCGAGGATGGTGACCTTGAGGCCGGCGACGCGGCCCTTGCGTTGCCAGACGGTGAAGGTGTCCAGCAGGCCCTGGGTGGGGTGCTCGTGCGCGCCGTCGCCGGCGTTGATCACGTGGGCCTTGGCGAAGCGGGCGAGGAAGTGCGGGGCGCCGCTCGCGCCGTGGCGCAGGATGATGAAGTCGGCGTTGAGGGCCTCGAGGTTGCGGACCGTGTCCTTGAGGGTCTCGCCCTTGCGCAGCGAGGAGGCCTCGGCGGAGAAGTTGATGACGTCGGCGCTCATGCGGAGCGCGGCGAGCTCGAAGCTGATGCGGGTGCGGGTGCTGGGCTCGACGAACAGGTTGATGACGGTCTTGCCGGCGAGCCCGGTCTCCTTCTTGACCTCGCGTTCGCCGACGGAGCGGAAGGCGCGTGCCGTCTCGAGCACGGCCCAGATTTCGTCGGTCCCGAGGGATTGAAGGTCGAGCAGGTGCCGGTGGTTCCAGGAGGTCATCATGGGGAGGGAGGGCAGGTCACGTCATGCCGCGACCGCGTGCCGGGCGCGGCGCCATCCGGAGCGATGGTGGGTGACCCAGTCGATCAAGGCGGCGTCGAAGCCGATGTCATAACCGACCTTTTCCGAGAGCAGCCACTTGTGGCGGAGGATCTCCTCCCGTTCCGCGAGATACTCCTGGTAAAGCGTTGAGCAGCGCGCCCATGAGCGTGTGCTCGCCTTCGCTTCTCCTTCGTTTCCCATGCGTCAGCCTTTCCGGGGTCACCGTATCGGCGCGCGTCCTCGACTCAACCAGCAAGTTCCAACCCGGCAACTTCGGCGTCACGCTTGCGTGGAGGAACGGAAGGTCGCGGTGGCCTCCTCGAAGGCCGCCGCCGCCGCCGCCAGCAGGGGGAGGTCGGCGTCCACGCGCGTCCAGTCGGGGCCCTTGGCGGCCGCCTCGATGCGCGCCAGGAGGGCCGCGAGGCGCCGGGCACCGAGGTTTCCGGCGCTTCCCTTCAATGCATGGGCCAGCGCGGCGAGGCCCTTGGCGTCCCGTGCCGCCGCCGCCGCCGCGAGCCCGGGCGAGCGCGCCGCCCAGTCCGCCTGGAACAAGCCGAGCAACTCGCCCAGCGCCGCCGGGTCGTCCGGCACTTCCAACGCCCGGAGCGTCGCCTCGTCCAGGGCGGGGATGGCACCCGTGCCAGGGTCCGCCACCGCTGCCGGATGCGAAGGCGCGGCAACGCCATGGGACTCCGCGCGGGCGGGCGCGGGGCCGAGCGCCGTTTGCCGGAACGCCAGCCCACGCCGCAGCGCCGCCTCCAGCGCCCCCAGCTCCATCGGCTTCGTCAGGAAGTCGTCCATGCCCGACGCGAGGCATCGTTCGCGGTCCCCGACCATGGCGTTGGCCGTCAGGGCAATGATGAAGTGCGGGACGCGCCGGCCGTAGGCGCCGTCGGCCTCCTCCAGCCGCACGTGGTGCGTCGTCTCGTACCCGTCCAGCTCGGGCATCTGGCAATCCATGAGGATCACGTCGAAGGGCTCGCGCGACGCCATGGACAGGACCTGCCGGCCATCGGCGGCGACCGACGCCGTCGCGCCGAGCTTGCGCAGCATCGAGAGGGCGACGCGTTGGTTCACGATGTTGTCCTCCGCCAGCAGGATGCGAAGGCCGGCGATGCCGTCCCGGCCGTTGCCCGGGGCGGAGGCGGGAGCCGACGACCGGCGCTCCGTCATTTCCTCGCCGCGCGCGACGACGCGCAGCGTCTCCAGCAACCGGGCCCGCTTCACGGGCTTCACGACGTGCGCGGCCACGCCCACGGTCCGGAGCAACCCCACGTCCAGCCGCTGGCCCAGCGGCGTGGCCAGCACGAGCCGCGCCCGCTCCAGCCCGGGCGACCCATGCACCTCGTGCGCCAGCGTCAGCGCGTCCATGTCCGGCAACTGCAGGTCCAGCACCGCCAGGTCCAACGCCCGGCCCGTGGCCGCCGCCGCCCGCATCCGGTCCAGGCCCTCGGCCGCCGTCGATGCGAACTCCGGGACGAACTCCGTCCCCGCCAGCTCGTGCGCGTACACGTCGCGGGTCCTGGGATGGTCCTCGACCACGAGCACCCGGACCGGCGGCCCCTCGGGCGTGCCCGGCAGGGCGGCGACGCCCTCGCCCATGGGCAAGGTGAACCAGAACGTCGAGCCCCTGCCGGGCTCGCTTCGGACGCCCATCTCCCCGCCCATGGCGCGCACGAGGCCCCGGCTGATGGACAGGCCGAGGCCCGTGCCGCCGAAGCGCCGCGTCGTCGATCCATCCGCCTGCACGAACGGCTCGAAGATCCGGCCCTGGGCCTCCGGCGCGATGCCCACGCCCGTGTCCGACACCTCGAAGCGGGCAACGCAGGGCCCGCCGTTGGAGGGCTCGACCTCCACGCGCAGCCACACCTCGCCGCGCTGGGTGAACTTCACGGCGTTGTTGAGCAGGTTGGTGAGCACCTGCCGCGTCCGTCCGGCGTCGCCGTGCACCGCGGGCGGCAGCCGATGGTCGATCCACACGGTGAACTCCAGTTGCTTGCCAAAGGCGCGCTCCGCCATCAGCTCGGCGGTGTCCTCCACCAGCTCCCGCACGTCGAAGGGCCGGGCCTCGAACTCCATCCGCCCGCTCTCGATCTTCGAGAAGTCCAGGATGTCGTTCAGGATCGTCAGCAGGCCGTCCGCGCACGAGCGCAGCGTGTCCAGGTGGTCCCGTTGCTCCGGCGTCAGGGGCGTGTCCAGCAACAGCCGCGTCATCCCCACGATCCCGTTCATGGGCGTCCGGATCTCGTGGGACGTGTTCGCGAGGAACTGCGCCTTGGCCCGGGAACTCTCCACGGCGGCGTCGCGGGCCATCTCCAGCTCGTGCTCCGCCCGCTTGCGCGCCGTGATGTCCTCGACCGTGCCCTCGTAGTACATCAACGCGCCGTCCTTGCCCCGGACCGCCCGCGCGTTCTCCGCGATCCAGATCACCGACCCGTCCTTGCGAAACACCTGGCTCTCGAAGCCCTCGATCCGGTCGTGCTCCTGCAACAGCCGCTGGAACTCCTCCCGCCGGCTCCGGTCCACGTAGAGCTGCTCCCCGATGTTCGTCCGCGCCGCCGTCAGCTCCTCCACCGTCGCGAACCCGTAGATGCGGGCGAGCGCCCGGTTCGCGGACAGGTAATGGCCGTCGGGCGTCGTCTGGAAGATCCCGTCCACCGCGTTCTCGACGATGTCGCGGTACTTGGCCTCCGCGCGCTCGAGCTTCTCCTGCGCCAGCTTGAGGTCCGTGATGTCGCGCGACACCCCAAAGGTCCCCACCACGGCCCCGCGCGGGTCGCGCAACGGCAGCTTGCTGGTCAACACCCACGTCACCCGCCCGTCCGGCCACACCTCGCGCTCCGTCTTCTCGTAGATTCCTTGCCCCGTCGCCATCACGTGCCGCTCGTCCGCCAACGCCCGCTCCGCGTGCTCCCTCGCGAACACGTCGGCGTCCGTCTTGCCCACCAGCCGCTGCGGATTCTCCTCCCCCGCCTTCCGCGCAAACGCCCGGCTCGCCCGCACGATCCGGCTCTCCGCGTCCTTGAAGTAGATCGAGTCCGGCGCGTGCTCGAGCAACGCCTGCAACAGGTCCCGCTCGTGCGCGAGGTCCTCCTGCGCCCGCCGCTCCGCCGTGACGTCCCAGAAAATCCCCTGGATCCCGATGCACGCCCCGTTGCGGTCCAGCAACGGCGTCTTCACCACGTGCACGAACTGGCGGTCGCCATCCGCCGACAGGTGTTCCTCCGTCGCCTCCAGCGCCATCCCCGTCTCCAGCACGCGCCGGTCGTCCGCCTGGTACTTCAACGCCAGGTCGCGCCGGAACAACTCGAAGTCCGTCTGCCCCAGCACCTCCTCGCGGCGCTTCTGCACCGCCCGGCAAAACCGCTCGTTCACGAACGTGAACCTCCCGTTCAGGTCCTTCCGGAAGATCTTCTGCGGCAGGCTCTCCACCAACGCCTCGAAGAACACCTCGCTCTCCTGCAGCAACTGCTCCGCCTGCCGATGCCGCGCGTGCGTGTCCGCCAGCGACGTCGCATGCCGCCTCAGCTCCAGGTGCAGCACCACCTCGTGCGCCACCGTCTGCAACGCCGCCCGTTGCCGCACCGTCGGCCGCCGCGGGATCCGGTCCAGCACCAGCAACACCCCCGCCCGGCCGCCCGAGGGCAGGTCCACCGGCGTGGACAACGCCCAGCGAAACGACGCCCCTTGCAGCTCCGACGTCTCGCGCACCTCGATCGTGCCCCCCTCGGCCAGCGCCCGCCGCGCCAGCTCCTCCACCAACGTCGCCTCGTCCAGCCGAAGCCCGCTCTGGCCCTCCACCCTCAGGCCCGCGCCGTCCATCAAGACCACCGCCGTCGCCGCCACCTGCGCCACCTGCGCCGCCATGTTCGCCAGGTCGTCCAGCGGCCCGCCCATGCCCAACGACTGCCCATCGACGCCCATGCCGGCACTCTCCCGCCCGGGATTCCCCCCTGTCACGCCGGTTTTGAAACGGCCGCACAACGCGTCCGTCGCGCGACACCCAACCCCTTTTCGCCTCAGCCAACGCCCCGGGTTCGCCCACCCGCGACCCATCGGCGGCTCCGCCCCCGTCGAATCGGGACGTGGGAATCCGCACGCCGCGCGCCGTGCTTGAACCCATGGCCCGCCCGGCGGCACGGTGCATCGCGTCATGATCCCCGATTCCTTGGGACCCCTCCCCGCCTCCACGGAGGTCCATGTCTTCGTGCCCGCCACCCAACAGCAGCAAGGCCCCTTCGCGCCCGACATCGTCGTGGAGATGGCCCGATCCGGCTCCATCCCGCCCGACGCCTCCGTGTGGCATGCCGAGGCCACCGAGTGGTATCCGTTGTCCCGCTTCCTGGCCCGGCAAGGGCCAACCCCCGCCACGGCCCCGGCCAACGCCGCACCGGTCCGCCCCATGCGGGAAGCGGGCTCCTACGAGGGTCCAACCCCGGCCGCCTGCGTGGTGCGCGGCATCGCGGCCGGGTTCGCCACCGCACTGGCCGGGGGCGGGGCCTGGGTCGCCGTCAGCATCGCCGTCGGGATCCGCATCCCCTACGTCGGCCTGCTCGTGGGCTGGCTCGTCGGCCTTGCCACGGCCAAGGCCAGCCGGGACGAGTCCTCCCTCCTCCTGCCCGTCTCGGCCGTGGTCTTCACCCTCCTGGCCCACGCCTACTTCATCCCCGTTTTCCTCGTCAGCCCCTGGTTCTGGCTGAGCCTCGCCTTCGCCTGCTTCAACGCATGGAAGGCCGCCGCCAACTGACCCGCCCCCACGCCGTGACCCGGCCTCGACGACGTCCGGCGGGTGCGCCCGCGTCGTCCCGAGGGTTCAGGCGATCATGTCGTGCATCGGCTCGCCGTAGTCGATCTCCAGGCGGGTGCGCCCGGGAAGGGTCAGGCGCCGTGGGTCCAAGCCGAGCTGGTGCAGGACGGTGGCATGGAGGTCCGTGACGTAGTGGTGGTGCTCCACCGCGTGGAATCCGAGTTCGTCCGTGGCCCCATGGGCGACGCCGCCCCGGATGCCACCGCCGGCCAACCAGACCGAGAATCCACACGGATGATGGTCCCGGCCGTCGCTGCCCTGCGCCCCCGGCGTGCGCCCGAACTCGGCCCCCTGCACCACCAGGGTCTCGTCGAGAAAGCCCCGCTCCTTCAGGTCCTTGAGCAGGCCCGCGATCGGCTGCTCCACCTGGGCGCATCCCACTTCCGGGTTCCGGCGGCAGGGTCTTGTTGAGCGCGCCCAGCCCATAGTGGACCCACGACCCCATCGTCGGGAACTGGCCCTCGAAAACGTGTCGGCCCGTGTGGAACTGGAGCTGCGCCCCGTGGTTGTTGTCGGTCGTCCACATCGACCGCACCACGGCGATGTCATCGATCAGTCGCCCCCGTGTGGCCACCATTCGCTGACCTCGAGGCCGCTTTGCCCCCCGGGGACGATGGCCCACCTGCATCGGGAAAATCCTGGGATGGGCCTTGTCCAACCCAGCCACGATCTCGCGGAGGTTCTTCTTCAGGTTGGGCCAGTCGAGGGTCCCCTTGTAGGGCGTCTCCGCGAAGGTCTTCCCCGCGTGGCGGTTTGGCTCCGGCCTCGGAACAAGGCTCCCATCTGGCTGGCGCCGCCCTGCAGGACGAGCCAGATCACGCTGCGGGCGCGCGGCCCGAAATGGGCGAGGCCGGCCGCCGCCCCCATTGGGTCCGGTCACCGCCGCCCGCCGCCCGCCGTCGCGGGCCAACATCGACCCCAGAACCATGCCGCTCATGCCCATGCCCCAATCCGTCAGGAACGACCGTCAGGTCCTCCTGGGCCCGGCGCATGGGATCCTGGGACGGCAACACCGGGGAGGCGTCGCCGACCGTCGCAGGGGTGAGACGGGACAAAAGCCGGGACCGGCTGAATCGACGGCTGCGTGGACGGTGCGGGTCCATCCAAGGGGGAGTCCGGAGCGTCCATGCGCGCCTGGACGAATGGCTGCGGATGCGGGTTCGCAGCCTCCCGCGATGGCGGGTGGGCCGAGAGGGCCGTGGAGGTGGTCGTGACCTTCAACGCCACCCCAATGCCTACTTTGCGGAGTGGGGGCTCTTGTCCCTGCACGAACGAGCCACGACCGAGCGCACCCGTCCCGCCACATGCGTGTGACACACCCACCGGAGATCCGGATGCGGGAGATCTGCCCGTCGGGGTGCGGAGGGAGGGTGGGGCGCAAGCCCCAGCCCTACCCCTATGGGCGTGGCGTTGGGCGATCCACGGCGTGCTGGGGAACCCCCCCCAACCTTCGGGTGCACGGCGCGGACGTCGCGGCGAACCCATCGCTCCCTTCCGCTGACGTCACCAGGGAGCCCGCCCGAACTCCCACCGTGTTCACATCCCCAGCCTGCCACGCATCCCGCTGCCATGGGTAGATGTGCCCGCCCCACCGTTTCCCAATCACCCGCCCTCGGTCACCGAAAGTGTAAGGCCATGCGCAGCGCGACGGTTGGGAGGGGGCTAGGCTGGCGACCTGGCGGCCGAGGGAAGAGGGGATGAATCCATTGGATTGGGCCAGCGTCCTTTCAGGTGCGGCGGAGGTCTCCCGGCGGCCCTGGGGAGGCGGCCAAGGGCGGCCGGGGTGCGCTGGCCCTCGGACGCTCGGGTTGCACTCCGGCAGAGCACCGTCTTGCCGCCGCCACCAAGACGCCCGCGATGGGAGGCTTGACCACCACGAGCTAAATCCTTTAACGACAACGCCCCCAATGGGGAGGTACCCTTTGGCCAGACCGCATGACGACATGCTGTTCCTCCGGAGGGGCAGCGGATGAACGGCCCAGTGGGCCCAATCTTTGGATTCTTGAACCTGCCATGAAAAAAACGATCTTGCTGCTGATGGCCGCAATTCTGGGGCTTGCTGTCCTGGGTGCCTTTCCAGCCGTCCATGTGTCCCTCGTCGTCATCAATTTCGCGGTTCACATTGTCATCCTTGGGACGCAGTTGCTTTTGTCCCGCCTCCCTAGAATTCCTGTCAGAACGGGGCGTGTGCTAAATGCCGAGCCGTTTGTGTCCGTGTACGTTCCAGCGCACAACGAGCCACCGGCAGTGCTCCGGGAAACCCTCCAATCCTTGCGCCACCTCCGTTGGCAGAACTACGAGGTGCTGGTCATCGACAACAACACGCCGGACGAGGCAACCTGGCGCCCCATCGAGCAGCTATGTCGTGAACTGGGTCCCAGGTTTCGTTTTCTGCACGTTGAAGGATTGAAGGGAGCCAAGGCCGGCGCGATGAACTGGGCAAGGCAGTTCATGAACCCTATGGCCGAGTTCATCTTTGTGGTGGATGCGGACTACGTCGTTGAGCGACGCGCCTTGAAGCGAGCCCTGAGCTATTGCTCGGAGGGGGTGGGATTGGTGCAATTCCCCCAGGAGTATCGCAACATCGGCCCTGCGAATGCCGGGATGGCACTGGACTTCAAACACTTCTTTGCCGGCTACATGAACATGGCGAATCGCCTGGGGTGCGTTCCTTCGACCGGGACGCTGAGCCTGATCAGGGTGTCCGCCCTTCAAGCCGTCAACGGATTTGACACCATGGTCGTGACTGAGGACGCGGACCTTGGCTTTAGGCTCAACGCCGCGGGCTATCGTTCGGTCTATGCCCCCGAGGTCATTGGCCGTGGGCTCATGCCCCATGACCTGGAGGGGCTCAAGAAGCAGCGGTGGCGCTGGGCCTTTGGCAATGCGCAGATCTTGAAGCTGAACTGGCACCGCCTCCTCCGGAGCCGAGACCTGAGCATTCGACAGAAGGTTGGATATCTGGTTCACCTCACGGCGTGGTTCAACTTCAACCTTATCCCGAGCCTGACCCTCATCCTGCTGGCGCCACTTGCCCTGACGGACCGTCTGCACACCCTGCATCCTTATCTTGTCGTCCTGTCCGGATTCACGCTGGCCACATTCATGGTGCTTCGGTTCGGCACCCTGTTCTACGGCCTCAGGAGGGAACATCACAGCCTCGGCGAGATATTCCTGGCGTTCCTCACTCACCTCGGCTTGGGCTGGGTCTTTAGCAGCAGTTGGATGAAATGCATTTGGGACCACCACTCTCCATTTGTTCGCACGAACAAGTTCATGACCGCCCGGGTACCCGGATTGCTCCGAAGCACCATCGTCGAAGCTGGTTTGGGAGCCGCGTTGCTAGCCGCTTGTGTGGTCCTGACGATGACGGACTTTGTCATTGGTCCCGTTGCCGCATTCGCGATGGCGACGAGTCGATTCCTAATTTATTGGGTTTGGTGGCAAACCAAGAAAACGTGGCACATTACGGCGGACCTCAACACCGCAGCCCTCCGGGCGGCGCATGCACACCATCCGTCGCATGCGGCAGTTTCGTGCGCTGACTAGGGCGGTTTGTTGGTCGGGCAGTCAAGGAGCGCCCTCTGGCGGAGTCTTGGGGCGAGCCGGGGCTTCTCCGTTACCGGCGCCCACGTCGGACGCCATCCTCGGCCGTCCGTCACCCAATACGAGACCTGTCCAACGGGCGGCCAGGCGGCCCGCAATCGGCCAAGGGATTCGCTGGCTGTCAGCGCCTGCGCGAAACCCCGGCAGGGCTGCCGAATTGCAAAGGGGGTGGAAACCCGGAATCCCGAGGGCTTTTGGCCAGGACCCAGGCCCGGGCGCCCGGCATGCCGGATCGCGTGGTCTGGTGCGGGTCATGTGTCCGTCGCCGGAAGGACGAAATGGAGCAATGGCGGACGTCGATGGGTGAAGAAGACGCCCGATTTGGAAATGGCCCCGACATGAAGGCGTGGTGCGGCCGTGCGATGCGGAGCCACCTGGAGCCGGCAAAGCGCGTGGCGCGGATGTTGGTCGTGCACGAGGGGCGGTTGATGAACTGGTTTCGGGCGAGTGGGGAGCTGTGGAGCGGTTCGGCGGAAGGGTTGAACGACAAGATCCGGGGGGTGACGAGGCGCAGCCATGGTTTTCGGTCGGATGAGGCCATGGAACTGGCTCTGTACCATGACCTTGGGCGACGACCCGAGCCGGAGGTCCCCCAGCATATCTGCCGTGGGGGCCGTGTTGGTTTCGGCTCTGTCAGCAGTCAGCCCTGTCGAGTCGCGGCCACGCACGATGACCTTCACTCGGCCGGGAAAGCCGCGCGGCCTAGGTCCGTGCCTCGCGACGCATCAAGAAGGCCAACCCAACTGGGGTCTGAGAACGGAGCCGAGGGACGAAGGAGTTGCGGCCAACGAAGGCCGATGGTTTGTCCGCGAGTCACGTGCGGGCATCCAATGCCCGGGTGATGCCAGGACGGCAGACGGCGGACAGCGACGGCAACACGGGTCGCCCACCACGTCGAATGAACCTAGAAACGGCCGTTGGGCAGTCTGTAGGCCGCGTGCCCTCACGCGGCGATGGCGATGCCGCATGCCCGGTGCGCCGGGTCAGGGGACCCGGCCTACAGCCGCGTCGAGCCCACCAATGGGAACGCCCCGGGCCTCACCGTGCCCGCCGCCACCGTTCCAGCATGTTCCGCGTCGCGTGCTTCCAGACGGAGACCGAGGCACGGCTGCCATCCAGGGCTTGCAGGCACCACCGGAGGACCTGGCTGCGCGGCGCCCCGTGGCCAGGACGCTGCGAGGCAAGCGCCTTCTCGAACAGGGCGAGGCTCGCCGGGAAGATGCGCGGGGAGTCGGACGGGCACAGCATGGCCGGGTCGCGGGCCAACCTCCATTGGGCGTACTGCAAGAGCCTGGACCCGGGATGCTGCGCGAGGCAGAGCCGAAGAACGCACCGAAGCGGCTCCGCATGTTCGGCGCGTCGAGCCAGCAGGAGGATCAACGCGAGGCAGCCATCCACGTCCAGCCTGGCGGGCATTTCCCGAAGGAGATCGTCGATCATGGCCCCGGCCTTGGGATGGTCGCGCGCGTGCAGGTCGAACAGGCGACCTCCATAGGATGGCAAGGCCCCCGTTGGGAGGGCCGAGCTCTGGCCGTGACGCTTCCCGGCGAGGAACTCCATGACGTTGGGCGTTGCCAGCCGCAGCACGTCGGCATCCCCCAGTTCCAGGTGCGAGACCGTGGGCACCTCCAACCGCGTCTGAACGTGGTCCTCGTCCCTCCATGCTCCGAAGTTGCCCCTCCCCACGACGGCGCCCATCAGCGCGGGCCGATGGACATGCAGCACCGCCGGCAGCCGGTCCGGATCGGCCGCCAGCAAGGGGAGCATGGCGCGCCGCGTCGATCGGCCGAGCCGGTGCATGGGGGCGCTGTCCAGCATGATCACGTGCGTCACCGGCCGCGGTGTGGCCGCGAGAAGCCTGCCGACCAGCCATGCGATGCTTCCCCCGATGGAATGCCCCACCACGACATCGGGCGTCGGCATCTCGCCCGCGTGGAGGCGGTCCACGATCTCCCGGGCGCTGTGCCACCAGTTCCGGTGCTGCCGCATGGAGTGGCCATGCGCGAGGCGCACGTCGGCAGCCCAAATGTCATGGTCTGGGAACCACCCGGATCGCAGGATCGCCAGTGCCGGTGCGACGCCCCGGTTGCCGGGCATGACCAACGCCACCCGCCTGGGCGCCCCTTGCCCGGGCCATGCCCGCCGCAGCCGGATCCCGGCGGGTCCCGGGTCGCGGCGTGGTGCCGAGGCGATGCCCAACAGGGAGGCGAGGCCCGGCAAGGTGGAATCACGGAGGAACGCCTCCGTTGGGAACCGGACGCCGAGTTCCTGCTCCACGGCCACCGCGAGCCGCAAGAGCTTCAGGGAGTCCCCTCCAAGCCCGAGAAAGCTGTCGTCCAGCCGGTGGGACCCCGGGCCCAACACATCATCCCAGATCCGCGCAAGGCGTCCCAAGGGATGCCCGTCCCCCGCCGGGTCCCTCGGGGGATGCCGGGGCTCGGCCACCTGGGCGAGGAGCTCCGGGTAGTTCACCTTCCCGCCGGGCAACAACGGAATCGCGGGAACCCAGGTGATGCCCTGCGGGATCATGGAGTCCGGCAATCGCCCGCGAAGCCACCGGCGTGGATCCGTCGATGGCCCAAGGCCGGTGTCCGTCGTCACGAACCCATGGAGCACGACCTCGTGTCCCTCCGCCCGCTCCAAGACGGCGGCACCAACGATCCCGGGCATCGAGAGCAACTGGTTCTCAACCTCGTTCAGGAAGACGCGATGACCGCGCACCTTCACCAGCCTGCCCAGCCTGCCGAGGTGCACGAGGCCCCCGCCCGGCAGCCGTCGCACCACGTCGCCCGTCGCATACATCCCCCCGGCGTCACCGGGCTCATCCACGCCGCCTCCCGCTCGATGCAGGGTCCCGCCCCGCATCTCGCCGAGCGCATGGTAGTCGGACCGTAGGAGCAGCTCGCCGCGGTCCTCGGCATCCGTGTCGTCCCCCAGGCGCCGGAGCGCATGGGAGCTCAGGGGGTACACGTGGCCAATGGGAACGGCCGGGGCCTGGACATCCATCTCGTCGCCCTGACTCCAGATGAACAGGGAGCTTTCCGTGCTGCCATAGACGTTCTGGACCAGGGTCGTCGGCCGCAGCAGACGCCGGGCCATGGCCAGGTCCGATTGCAGCAGCGGCTCGCCCGAGAAGCGCAGGGCATCGAGACGCTGCAAGGGGTCGATCGCACCGGGCCATGCCGCGAAGGCCCGGAACAGGGACGGGGTAAAGCGTGCATGCCGCGCGCCCAGGTGGACGATCGCATGCGCCACGGCCTCAAACCCTCCAGCATTCACGTCCGCAAGGCACAGGGAGCCGCCGCTCAGCAGGAACACCAGGGCATGGTGCAGGAACCCGAAGTTGCCGTGGGTTCCCGCCACGAGAACGCGGGCGCCCGAAGGCACCCGCATCAGCCGAATCGAGGACTGCACCCGGACCTGCAACGTCCGCGCGGAATGTACCACCAGCTTGGGCGCACCCGTTGACTCCGATGTTGGGAAAATCATCGCCGGGGCATCGGCCGCCAAGAGCTTGCCGCGGGGCGGCGTCGCCGGGGCCTCGGGCCCGCCCACCAGATCATCCACGTTGAGGACACGGACTCCTGACGACCCTGGAAGCCGGGCCGCCGTTGTGTCATCGCACGCCACCAACGTCGCCCCGGACTCGCGAAGGATCGCCTCGATCCTTGCGTCCGGGTGCCCCGCATCGAGCAGCAGGAAGGCCCTGCCCGCCATGGCGCAGGCGAACCATGCCGCGACCGCGTCCAGGCCGGGGGCCTGCAACCATCCCACCGGCCCGGGCGCCACCCCGGCTGCATCGATGCCGTGAGCGAGGTGGCACGCCCTCCGGAACAGGTCCCTGAAGCGGTGCCGGCCTCGGCCGTCCAGCACCGCCGGGGCGTCCGGCGAACGTTCCACCACGCGTTCCAGCGCGACCGGCAACGGCTCCCCCAACCGCCCCTCATCGGGAGGCTCAAACGGCGATGCCAGCCAGGCGACCCCCTTGCTCATGACCCTTGCAAGGCCGCCTCGGCATGGCACGCCCCCGCCATGCTTGGAACGAAGTCCCCCAAAGGCCGCGCCGCCTCGACGTGATAGACCCCGAAGGTTTCCGACGTCAGCAATCGTGGGATCCATCGGCCCTCCACCTCCAGGAAGCCCACGCATCCGTTCTGGGACCGGATGGCTCCGCCCGGGAAGGGCCGAAACGACAACAGGCCCGCATGGGCCACCTGGCGCATCACCACGGCCCGCCGCGCGTCCACGATCGGGGCCAGTTGCCTTGCCCAGCCGTCCTCGGCCCACCGATACAGGCCCCCCCGGTATCGTGCCTCGTCGGCACTGCAAGGGCGCCCCAGGAACCGCTCGATGATCCGGTGATCCTTCTCCGTCTGCGGCACCTGGGGCAGGTCGGCCGCCCCGGGGCAGGGCGCGTCCCCCGTCGGACCCAACTCCGACTGCACCAGCACCCGAACCCTCGCGGCGGCCCCGATGGCGTGGATCATGGACCGGAACCGCGCCGCGTAGGCCTCGGTGGCCGCAATCGGGATGTCGTTGACCCGGCGGGCAACGCCGTTGTTCAGGACAACCACGAACTCCATGCCGGGAGCATACGCCGCCGTCATGGCTTGGTGCAGCAACGTGACCTGCCACAGCAGCAGCAGCTCCGTTTGGTCCGGCACAAACGTGGGCTCCAGGACCCCGGGAAATGGCGATGCCCGATACCCGCCGTTGTACAACAGGAACAACGGGACCGGCCGATGGCCCGTGATCGAATCGAGGAGCCTCTCCCGCAGGCTCGGCAAGGCCCCGGCCAGCCGACCGCGCGCCTGGTGGTTGAACGTCCGGCTCAGCAACACCCGCGTCAGGACCTCCGCGCAGGCGCCCGCGTCCGCCGGGCCGTCGCCGGGCGTTGGATCGGAAGGCCCTGCCCACGCCCGCCGCATGTCGTCCACCCGCCCGGAAAGCCACGCCGACACGTGCGCCTGCCGTTCCTCGGAGGCCTGCGGAAGCCGGGGCCAAGCACCGCCTTGAGCCGCCATGGGCACTACTAGGATTTCTCGCCTCATCGAAACCCTCAGCCTGCGCCTCCCTCGAAAAACGGCCCAGCAAAACGGAGGGGGTCACGGCACCGAGCGGCGTGGCCCGAACGGGACGGGACCGAGGTAGCGGATGGGGCCGTGGAGGAGCCGGGCGTCGTCGAGGCCACCATGGGACCCGAAGCTCCGCTGGCGTGTGGCGGCGGGGGTGATCAACCCGGCCCGGACGATGACCCCGAGCGGGAGGGCGGCCCGGCAGGATTCCAAGGCGCCGGTGTCGCGGCCCCTGGACCGGGACGATTCGTTGGACCGGGCGTCCGGGCCCGGATGGCGATCCTGCCGTAGCCTTGCATTCCTTCGCCCGTGAATCGAGACGACGACCCCCGTTCCTCGCGCGGATCGGCCATGGACGCCGCCCCGCTCCAGCAAGGCGTGCCCAAGAGCCTCCATGAATCGTGACGCGGGAGGCCGTCGCAGCGTTCCATGCGTGGCAACGGCGCGGGGTTCGGGATAGGGTGCCGCCCGTGATTGCACCGACCGACAGCATGGGGGGTTCGGGCGGCGCGGACTTCGTGGCGGAGGTGGAGCATGTCTTCGGCCCGGAGGGGCCGTTTGCCGCGTCGCCGAACTTCGAGTACCGGCCGCAGCAGCAGCGGATGGCGGGGGAGGTGGCGCGTGCGTTGCAGGAGGGGGGGCACCTGCTGGTGGAGGCGGGCACGGGGGTGGGGAAGAGCTTCGCGTACCTGGTCCCGGCGGTGTTGTTCGCGGCGCGTCGCAAGAAGAAGGCGATCATCTGCACCTACACGATCAACCTGCAGGAGCAGTTGGTGGAGAAGGACCTGCCGTTGCTCAAGCGGGTGCTGCCCGTGGACTTCGCCTACGCGATGCTCAAGGGCCGCAGCAACTACCTGTGCACGCGCCGCCTCCAGAAGGCCCTGCAACAATCGAACTCCCTCTTCACCAGCCCCGAGGTCGCCGAGCTGCAACGCATCCTCGAATGGAGCCACCAGACCGAGGACGGGTCGTTGTCGGACTTCGACACGGAGCCGGACCCGCGCGTGTGGGAGATGGTGTGTTCCGAGCGCGGCCTGTGCACCCCCAAGCGGTGCGGGCACCCGTCGGACATGGCGAAGGCGGGCCGGACGTGCTTCTTCCAGCGGGCGCGGCAGAAGATCCTGGGGGCCGACGTGCTGGTGCTGAACCACACGTTGTTCTTCTCGCTGTTGAACGGGGTGGAGCCGGATGAGAAGGAGGGGGTGCTGTTCCGGAACGACTTCGTGATCTTCGACGAGGCGCACATGGTGGAGCAGGCGGCGGCGAAGCACATCGGGGTGTCGGTTTCGAGCGGCCAGCTTCGGTACAACCTGCAACGGCTGTGGAATCCCAAGACCCAGAAGGGCCTGTTGACGGCCGTGCAGGGCGGGCCGGTGGTGCAGCACGTGGCGACGGCGCTGGCGACGTCCGACACGTTCTTCGAGAAGGTGGAGCAGGCGTGCGACGCGTTGGCGACGCGCCCGGCGGGGGCGCAGGAGGCCGGGGGCGGCCCCGTGGGCGGGGGCCGTGGCGGGGTTGGGCCGGGCGTGGGCGAGGAGGGGGCCGACGCGGGCCGGGGGCAGGGCGTCGGGGCGACGGGGTTGGGGGCGGGGTTGGGGGCGGGGTCGGCGGCGCGGCCCTGGACGGAGCTGCGCATACGGAGGCCGGAGCTGGTGGGCGACAGCCTGAGCCTGATCCTGGAGAACGTGCGCGAGACGTTGATGGGGCTGGTGGAGCGCAGCGAGGACCGCGAGACGGGCGAGGAGCTGATGGAATGCCACCGGCGGCTGGGCGACCTGAAGGCGTCCCTGGTGACGTTCATCAAGCAGGACGCGGACGAGCACGTGTACTGGGTGGACCGCGGCGGGCGGACGCTTCGCAACATCAGCCTGAATGCGGCGCCGGTGGACGTGGCGGCGTTCCTGAGGGAGCGGCTGTTCGGGGCGCAGACGAGCGTGATCCTCACGAGCGCGACGATGGCGGTGAAGGAGGCGCGGGTAACGGACCCGTCGCGTCCGGTGGTGGCGGCGCGGGGCGCGCTGGACTACGTGGCCCGGCGCGTGGGCGCCGAGACGGCCCGGCAGGTGCAGGTGGGGTCGCCGTTCGACTACGAGCGCCAGATGAAGGTGCACGTGGTGTCGCGGATGCCGGACCCGCGCGAGCCCAACTACATGGACGCGCTGGAGCATTGGATTGGGCATTACGTGCGGCAGACGCACGGCAAGGCGTTCGTGTTGTTCACGAGCAACCGCCTGATGCAGGAGATGGCGGGGCGGATGGAACGCTTCTTCGACGAGCTGGGCATCCAATGCCTCGTGCAGGGCAAGGGGATGCCGCGCGCCACGATGCTCGAGCGGTTCAAGGAGGACGTGGACTCCGTCCTGTTCGGGACCGCGAGCTTCTGGCAGGGCGTGGACGTGCCGGGGGAGGCGTTGTCCAACGTCATCCTGACGCGCCTGCCGTTCGCGGTGCCGGACCATCCCTTGGTCGAGGCCCGCATCGAGCGCATTGAGGCGCGCGGCGGCAACCCCTTCTCCGAGTTCAGCCTGCCCGAGGCCATCCTGAAGTTCCGGCAGGGCGTGGGCCGCCTCATCCGCACGCGCGACGACTCCGGCATCGTCGTGATCCTCGACAACCGCGTCCTCACCAAGCGCTACGGCCAGGCGTTCCTCGACGCCATCCCGCGCTGCCCCGTGGAGGTCGTGTGAAGCGAGAAGCAACCATGGGCCTTGCTGTAGGCCGCGTGCCCTCACGCGGCGGCCAACGAATCCGCATCCTCGTGCGCCGGGTCAGGGAACCCGGCCTACAGCCCTGCGCAGCCCGCCGAGCCCTCCTCGGCCTCGCCCTCGCCCTGGCCACCTCGCACGCCGTCGCGGCCGGGCTCGAATGGCCCCAGTTCCGCGGCCCCGGCGCTTCGGGCATCGGCCAGGGCGGCTTCCCGGACCGGTTCGGGCCCGGGACGAACGAGGCGTGGTCCGTCGAGGTGCCGCCCGGCAACTCCTCGCCCGTTGTCTCGGGGCAACGCCTGTTCCTGACGGGCTTTTCGGACAACCAGCTCCTCGTGCTGGCCCTGGACGCGGGCACGGGGCGCGAGTCGTGGCGACGCGCCTTGCCGCCGGGCCGGATCGAGCGCGGCGCGCGGCTGGGGAACCCGGCGACGGCGACGTGCGCGACGGATGGCCGCGTGGTGGTGTCGTGCTTCGGGCCCTTCGGGCTCGTGTGCCATGACCTGGAAGGGAAGGAACGATGGCGCCACCCGTTGCCCACGCCGTTGACGCAGCATGGGGCCGGGACGTCGCCGGTGATCGTGGGCGACCTGGTGGTGCTCAACCAGGACCAGGACACGGGCTCGTATCTCCTCGCCGTGGGGCTGGCCGACGGCGCGGTGCGTTGGCGGGTCGAGCGACCCCATGCGCGCCGGGGCTTTTCCACGCCCTTGGCATGGCCGCCCGCCCGGCCGGAGGTCGTGGTTGTGGCGGGGACGTTGCAACTGGACGCGTACCGGCTGCGCGACGGCGCCCCGGCATGGCGCGTGCACGGGCTGCCCAACGAGATGGTCAGCTCGCCCGTGGCCGGCGACGACCGGCTCTTCGTGGCCGGTTGGACGGCCGGGTCGGGCGTGGGCCGCATGCCGGCGTGGGAGGGATTGGTGGCGTCGGGCGACGCCGACCATGACCAGCGGTTGTCGCAGGCGGAGGCCCCGGCCGGCCCGGCCAGGCAACACTTCGCCTACCTGGATGCGAACAAGGACGGGCTGTTGTCCGCGGACGAGTACGCCGTTGCCGCCCATGCGTTTGATGCGTCGCGCAACGTGGCGATGGCGGTGCGGCCGGAGGGGTCGGGCGACATCACGGCGTCGGCGGTGGCGTGGACGTTCGCGCGCGGGTTGCCTTACTGCCCCACGCCGTTGCTCCTGGGCAACCGCCTGTGGCTGGTGCGCAACGGCGGTCTCGTGACCATCCTCGACGCCGCGACGGGCCGCGCCGTCGTGCAGGAAGAACGCCTCGGGACGGTGGGCGACCATTACGCGTCGCCCGTGGCCAGCGGGGACCGCGTCTGCATCATCGCGCAGTCGGGGGTGGCGGTGGTCCTGCGCGCCGCCGACACGCTGGAGGTCGTCGCGCGCAACCCGTTGGGCGAGGCCGTCGTGGCCACGCCCGCGATTGCCCATGGGCGGCTCCACGTGCGGACGGCGACGCGGCTCCATGCGTTCGGGCCGGCGAAGGGAGGCGAACGATGAAGGGCTTGGGCGAATGCGAAGACCGGGGATGCCGCATGAGATCACGCGGCCTGCGGTGGATGCGTTGGGCATGGCGGTCGTTCGCGTGGGTTGGCCTGGCCGTGATGGCCCGGCCCATCGTGCCGCCGCCGGGCGTGGCGATTCCCGACGACGTGCGCGCCATGCTGAGGGCGGACGCGGATCGCCTGGGGCGCGAGGTGCGTGCGTTGGCAACGCGTCCCGGCGGCGCGCCGGACTTGTTGCCGGACGTGGCCGTGTTGTGGAAGGCCGTGGACGGCGCGCTGGGGCGCGACGGGTTCCAGCACACCAACGAGGTGTCGGAGGCGCGGCGCGTGCTGGAGCTGGGCTTTGATCGGGCGCTGCAACTGCGCGAGGGACGCGCGGACTGGCTCACGCAGACGGGGTTGGTGGTGCGCGGGTACGAGTCGCCGGTGGATCGCTCGTTCCAGCCCTACGGCGTGGTGGTGGGGCCCGCGTATCGACGAGGCGGACGCCTCGACGTGTGGCTGCACGGGCGCGACGACAAGCTCACGGAGCTCCGCTTCATCCGGGAACGGCTGCGGTCGAACGGCGAGTTCGCGCCGTCGAACGCCGTCGTGGTTCACCCGTACGGCCGGTATTGCAACGCGTTCAAGTTCGCGGGCGAGACGGACGTCCTGGACGCGATGGACCATGCCACGGCCGCCTACGGGGCGGACCGGGCGCGACGTTCCATCCGGGGGTTCTCGATGGGTGGCGCAGGCGCGTGGCACCTGGCGGCGCATCACCCGGGCCTGTGGCGCGCGGCGGCCCCGGGGGCGGGCTTTGCGGAGACGGAACGCTACATCGGCAAGGACGCCCGCGACCCGGCGATCACGCCGTGGGAACGGCTCCTGTGGGGCTGGTACGACGCCACGGCGGCGGCGGCGAACCTGCGGCAGGTGCCGACGATCGCCTACAGCGGCGAGAAGGACCGCCAAATCCAGGCGGCGCGCGTGATGGAGGAGGCCCTGCGCGCCGAGGGGCTTGCGTTGGAGCACCTCGTGGGGCCCAACACCGAGCATCGGTACGAGCCCGCCACCAAGCGGGAGCTGGCCGCGCGCATCGACGCGTGGATGGACGGGCCGCCGCTGGAGTTCCGGGAGCTGGACCTGGTCACGCGCACGCTGCGGCATCCGGCGGGCGAGGGGGCCGTGTGGCTCCGGTTCGAGGGGTTGGAACGGCATTGGGCGCCGTCGCGGATTCGGGCGCGCGTGGCCGGGCCGACGCGCGTGGAGGTCACCACGGCGGGCGTGACGCGGCTTGCCGCAAGGCTGCCGCCCGGCGTGGCGGCGGGGAACGTCGAGTGGGTGATCGACGGGGACCGCGTGTGCGTGGAGATGAATGCCGGGGACACGGCGGTGTTCGAGCGCAGCTCCGACGGCCGCGCGCGTCGGTGGGTTCCGGCGACGGCGGCCGACGCCGGGAAGCCGCGCCGGGCCAAGCAGCCTGGGTTGCAAGGGCCGATCGACGACGTGTTCATGGCCCCGTTCCTCGTCGTCACGCCTACGGGCCGGTCGCGGTCGGCGGCCGTCCAGGCTTGGACCGACGCGGCCCTGGCGCGGTTCCTGGAGGATTGGCGCGTGCAGTTCCGGGGCGACGCGCCGTGCGTGCGGGACGTGGACGTGACGGCGGACCAGTTGCTGCGATTCCATGTGGTGGCCTGGGGTGACCCGGAGTCGAATGCCCTGCTGCGCCGGGCCATGGCGCGGGACAAGGAGGTGCGCTGGGGCCGGGCACGGGTGGCGATTGGGTCGGCGCGCGCGGACGCGGCGACGCATGTGCCGGCGTTCATCCTGCCCAACCCGCTGGCTCCGGGACGTTACCTGGTGGCGAACTCCGGCCCCACGTTTGCGGACTGGGTCGGCACCAACGCCCGCCAGACGCCCCGCCTGCCGGACTGGGCGATTTGGGACGTGTCGGGAACGACGGGGGCGCGCGTGACGCGGGCGGGGTTCTTCGACGAGGCCTGGCGGGCCAGGGGAGAGGCGTGGGCTCCGTGATCCGGCCCCGAAGGTTCTGGCGTCCGAACGGCGGCGTGGACGTGCCGGCGTTGATGGTGGGCGTCGTGTTCCTCGGGGCCGTCGCATGGGTGTGCGGGGCATACTCGGCGCATTGGGCGGGGTTGTTCCCGGGCGCGGCGGCGGTGGTTCCGGCGTTGATGGTGAGCGTGCCTGCGTTGAGTGCAGGGGGGCGTCGCCTCGCCTGGTTCTTCGCATGGAGCGTGGCCGCGCCCTTCTCGCGACGCACGGAGGCCCTGTGCGAGGTGATCGGGACGGAAGCGGAGCGGGAACTGATGCAGGATGCGGACGGCGGCGAGTCCTATCTCAGCCCGAAGGCGCGGTATGTGGTGCGGCTTTGGACGGAGGACGGCCGTTGCTTTGACGTCGAGCTGCCCATGAAGCGTTGGGCGACGCTGCGCATGGGCATGGATGTGCGGGTGGCGTGGAAGGGCGGATGGGTCCTCGAGTTGGACGGGTCGGGGGAGGCCTAAGCCGTTCCGCCTTGGCAGAAACGATGCCGTTGGAAACGGCGGGGAACTCACGTGAAGCCACGAAGACCGCGGAGCCAAGGCGTCGCCCTGAATGCACGTGCCAAGGGATTCTTTGCGCCTTGGGGCCTCGGCGTGACTCGTTCGCCTGAGTCCTCTCGGCTGCGGGTCCAACGCCCGGCTCGCCCCTGGGCGGGCGCGGTGGCACGCTGCCCTCGTGTTTCGGCCTTGCATTGACCTGCGCGGCGGGCGGGTGGTCCAGATCGTGGGCGGTTCGTTGTCGGATTCTGGCAACGGCGTGCGCACCAACTTCGAGTCCGAGCATCCGCCGGAATGGTTCGCGTCGCGGTATCGGGCCGACGACCTGCGGGGTGGGCATGTGATCGCGCTGGGGCCGGGCAACGAGGCGGCGGCCCGGGCGGCGCTGGCGGCATGGCCGGGCGGCCTGCAGTACGGCGGCGGCGTGAACGCCTCCAACGCGGCCGCATGGCTCGAAGCCGGGGCCTCGCACGTGATCGTGACGTCGGCCGTCTTCTCCGGCGGCCGCATCGACTGGGCGCGCCTGGACGAGCTGGTGTCGGCCGTGGGGCGCGGGCGGCTGGTGCTGGACCTGAGCTGCCGCCTGCGCGACGGGGCGTATTGGATCGTGACGGACCGCTGGCAACGGTTCACGGAGGAGACGCTGCGGCCGGAGTTGCTGGGGCGATTGTCGGGCGCGTGCGCCGAGTTCCTCGTCCATGCGGTGGACGTGGAAGGCCTGTGCCAGGGGATCGACGGGGCCTTGGTCGAGTGGCTGGGCTACCATGCGCCCCTGCCCACCACCTACGCCGGCGGCGCGCGGTCGCTGGGGGATCTCGAAGACGTCGAACGCCTCGGGCGCGGCCGGATCGACCTGACGATTGGGTCGGCCCTCGACCTCTTCGGGGGCAGGGGCGTGCGCTACGAGGACTGCGTGGCGTTCAACCGTGCGCGCGCGCCACGGGAGAAGGATGGCGTGCGCGGATGACGTCGCCCGCGAGCGAGGTGGCGCCTAGGTGACGACGGTGTTCGAGCCGCGCCCGTCCCGGGTGCCGGGTCCGGCGGCAAGGTTGTTGCTGGCGGGCACCGCGGCGGCCCGGGACTTGGGTTGGGTTGTGCGGCGCGCGGGCCGACGTCCGCCTCCGGGCTTGGCGGACGTCTTCGAGGCCGTGACTCGGGCCTTGGCCGGAGCCTTCTTGGCGGGGGTTTTCTTGGCCGGGGCTTTCTTGGGGGGCGTCTTGGCTGGCTTTTTCATGGCGATGGAGGGTCGCCACAAGGCCTCTCGTGGCGTCCCGTCGCGATGCCACCAAAGGCCATGCGTGTCTGCAACGGGAGTTTCGGGAATCGAGGGAACTTCGCGCCGTACGATCCCGGCTGAACCGAGGGCGGTGAATTCAGCCTGAGGACTCCTGGGCTCGTGCCGTGGTGGGGTTGGGGTGTGGAAACAGAGAGGCACCGGGTCGGGGTCCGTGAAGCGGGGCACGGGACCCGTGCCCCGGGGTCCCAGGACGCGGGGCTCCAAAGGGGGCAGCCCCATGTCAGCCCGGCAACGCCTTGGGTTCCCGCGCCCGCCAACGCCGTGAGGCCAGAAAGGGCGGCCCAAACTCGGCATCGGGGCGTGCACCATGGGTGGGCGGCTGAGCTGGTCGCCGGGCTGGAACCCCCACGGACGCTAGAGACCGCAGTTGGGGGGAGCCATGAACGAAGGAAGGTCGAACCGGCGTCGTCGGCGGCGTGGTGGGTCTCCCCGCCTCTGCGTTGCGTCCTTGGGAAGCCGGCCTAGCCTGCCGACCACGTGTCCAACGCGCGCGCCATCACGTACTCGCCATCGCTCACGATCCCGCTGACCCACGATTGTCCGTGGGACTGCGCCTACTGCGGGTATCGGTCGGACCGATCCGGGCTGGTGACGGGGGAGGAGTTCGAGCGGTTGCTGGCGCTGGCCCGCCGGCAGGGCGCCACGGAGGTGCTGTTCTTGTCGGGGGAGGTGCCGGACACGATGCCGCACCTGCGCGAGGAGCTGGGACGGCGGGGTCACGGTTCCTTCATCGACTTCACGCGCTGGGCATGCGAGCGCGTTCTGGAGGCGGGGATGCTTCCGCACACGAACATCGGGGCGCTGTCGCAGGCGCAGTTCGAGGCGTTGGGCCCGGTGAATGCCTCCATGGGCCTCATGCTGGAGAACGTCGAGGACGCGTTCAATCGGACGGTCGCGCCCCAGAAGTCGGCGGCGGGCCGCCTGCGGGCCATCGAGGCGGCGGGGCGGGCGCGCGTGCCGTTCACGTCGGGCATCCTGGTGGGGCTGGGGGAGTCGCATGCGTCGCGCCTGCGGTCGTTGGACGCGTTGGCGGACGTGCACGCGCGGCATGGGCACCTGCAGGAGATCATCCTCCAGAACTACGTCCCGAACGCGCGTTCGCGGCTCCCAACGGCGCCGCCGCCGCCGTCCCTGGAGGAGATGGTGGATCTCGTGCGGCACTGGCGCTCGGTGGCGCCGGGCGTGCCCGTCCAGATCCCGCCCAACATCCAGCCGCACTGGGAGGCGTTGCTGCCGCTCGTGGACGACCTGGGCGGCATCTCGGCCGAGGGCGACCTTGTGAACTTCGAGCATCCATGGGATCCGCCGACGCGTTACGCCGAGGCGTGCGCGCGCCATGGGCTGGGGCTTCGGCATCGTTGGGCGGTTTATGACGCCTACGTGGAGAGGGGCTGGGTCTCGGGCCGCGTGCGGGAGGTCATCGGGAGCCAGGGGGCCACGCGTGGGATGCCCATCGAGAGGCGGGGCCGGCCCTGCCCGGCGAGCCCGCTGTCACGGGCCGTGCGCGGGGAGGGGCTTTCCGTGGACGAGGCGGTGGCGTTGGCGGGGCGCGAGGGGGAATCGTTCGAGGAGGTGGCGTCGGCGGCGGACGAGCTGAACCGCGCGCTGCATGGGGATGTGGTGACGTACGTGGTCAATCGCAACGCGAACTTCACCAACGTTTGCACGACGAACTGCTCGTTCTGCGGCTTCTACCGGCCGCCGGGCCATCCCGAGGCGTACACGCGGACGACCCAGGCCGTGGTGGAACGGGTGATGCAGACGCCGTGGGTGACGGAGGTGTGCATCCAGGGCGGGATTCACCCGGACCTTGGGCTCGACTATTACGTGGGGCTGGTGCGCGCGCTGCGGGAGGCGTCGCCAGGCATTCATGTGCACGCGTACTCGCCCATGGAGCTGCACGCGTTGCACCGGAAGACGGGGCTGCCCCATGAACGCATCCTGTCGATGCTGCGCGACGCCGGGCTGGGCTCCATCCCCGGCACGGCCGCCGAGATCCTGGACGACGACGTCCGCGGCCGGATCTCGCCCGGCAAGCTGAAGGCGGACGAATGGGAGGCCATCATCCGGGCCGCCCACGCCTGCGGGCTGCGCAGCACGGCGACGGTGATGTTTGGCCATGGCGAGACCTGGGCGCAGGTGTTCGGCCACCTGGAGCGCCTCCGTCGCATCCAGCGCGACACCGGCGGGTTCACCGAGTTCATCCCATTGGCCTTCGTGCCCCATCGCAACCGGCTCGGGTCCGAGCTCGCCCGCGCGCGCGGGGTGTCCACGCGGGACCTTGCGGAGGAGGGGACGGGCCGGATCCGGCGCTTGTACCCCCTGGCGCGGCTGTTCCTGGGGCGGGACATCCCCAACCTCCAGACGAGCTGGGTGAAGCTGGGGGTGGCGGAGGCAGCGCGGATGCTGGGTCGGGGCTGCAACGACTTCGGGGGCACGCTTTACGAGGAAAGCATCACGCGCGGCTCGGGCGGCGAGCACGGGGAATGCCTCCCTCCGGCCGACATCCGGCGCGCGATTGAATCGGCGGGCAAGGTGCCCCGGCAACGGACCACGCTCTATGGCCCGGCGGCCGGACGGCCTCACGACGCGGCCGACACAAAGCGCAGGACCTTGAGCGGGTCCTTGATGCCGGGGCTGGACTCGACCCCGCTGGAGACGTCGAGGGCATAGGGCGCCACGCGTGCCACGGCCTCGGCGGCATTCTCGGGCCTGAGCCCGCCGGCGAGGATCACGGGATGGCCGAGGGCCTGCGCGCGCAAGGCAAGGTCCCAGTCGAAGCGCGCGCCCGTGCCGCCGGCGACGCCCGGCACCCAGGCGTCCAGCAGCCAGGCATCCGTCACCGGCGCAAACGGCGGCATCCGGGCGATCATCTCCGGCCCCGACATGCGGAACGCCTTGATCACGCGCGTGCGCGACGACAACGCCGCCGCCAGCTCGACGTCCTCGTCGCCATGCAACTGCACGGCGTCGAGGCGGACCGCATCGATGCAGGCGGACATCGCCTCGAGGGACTCGTTGACGAACAAGCCCACGACGGTGACGAACGGCGGGACGCGCCGGCGCAGCTCCGCCGCGCGCCCCACGCCGAGGCGACGGGGCGAGCCCGGCGCGAAGACCAGCCCGATCGCGTCGGCCCCGGCGGCCACGGCGTCCTCCACGTCCCGCTCCCGTGTGAGCCCGCAAATCTTGACCCGTGTACGATTTGGCATGGTGACACCGTCCCCCAAGGCCGGAGGTGAAGGCAACCTCCAATGCCGCCATGGGACGGCGCAGGGTTCCTTGGGCCGGGAGCGGCGAGCAAGGAGCGGGGCGAGCCCGCAGCCATCCCCTTGCGCCTCGGGCTGGCCGCTCGCCCCCGGCTTGCGGGGCCGGGCCGACGCGGGCAAGGCTGGGGCATGAAGCGCGGCCGGGGAACGATCGGGGGCTCATGCTGGGCGGGAGACGGGAGGGTCTCGCCGTCGCGTGGGTTCCGCGGGTTGGCGCCTGGGTGGCTTGCAGGGTGGGCGGCGTGGATGGCGGCGTGGATGGCGGCGGTGGCGGTCGTGGCCTCGCCGTTGCCACCGCACCTTGCGGGCGTCGTCCCCACCGAGGGCGGCCCGGCGGGGTACGTCGGCTCCGAGTCCTGCCGCGACTGTCACCGGGACGCGTTCCAGTCGTGGCATCGGACCTACCATCGGACGATGACCCAATATCCGACGCGCGGGTCGGTGAAGGCGCGCGTGGATGGCGTGGTGCTGACGAACAGCGGGGTTCGGTACCGGCTGGGGAGCACGGGCGACGTGTTCAAGGTGTGGCTGGAGTCGGTGGCGGGCGGGGGCGAGCCGGTGGAGTCGCGGCTGAGCCTGGTGACGGGCTCGCATCACATGCAGGTGTTTTGGATGCCGGGCGAGGACGGCAACGTGCAGGTGGGGTTCCCGTTCACGTGGTTGATCCCGGAGGGCCGATGGGTGCCGCGTCATGCGACGTTCATCCGGCCGCCGGGCACGGGTCATTCGGCGGAGGTTTGGAACGTGGGTTGCAGCCGCTGCCATGCGACGGCGATCGAGCCCCGGGTGGATGCGTCGAGGCGGACGGTGGAGACGCGCGCGGCCGAGCTGGGAATCTCATGCGAGGCCTGCCATGGGCCCGGGGAACGCCACGTGAACGCCCGTCGCAAGGAGGCGTCCCGTGCGAAGGAAGCCCCGCTGCCGGCCGGCGAAATCCTGCACCCGGCCAAGCTGGACGCCGTGCGTTCGACCGAGACGTGCGGGTTTTGCCACTCGATGAAGTGGATCGACCGCGGCGAGCCCTGGCGGCAGAACGGGTTCCGGTTCCGGCCGGGCGACCGGCTGGGCGACACCACGCCGCTCATCCGGCCTCGCACGGCCGGGGACGTGCCCGGGCTCAAGGAGTTCCTCGCGCGCAACCCGGGGTTGTTGTCCGAGTACTTCTGGCCCGACGGCATGGTGCGGGTGAGCGGTCGGGAGATGAACGGGCTGGTGGAGAGCAAGTGCTTCGAGGGCGGGAAGCTGTCGTGCGTGACGTGCCATTCGATGCACGACGCGGACCCGGACGACCAGTTGACGCGGAAGGCGCAGGGGAACGTGGCGTGCATCATGTGCCATGGCGCGTACGCCAGCCAGGAGGGGCTGACCCGGCACACCCGCCATGCCGAGGGCTCGGCGGGGAGCGACTGCCGCAACTGCCACATGCCGCACACGACCTACGGGGTGCTTGGGGCGATCCGAAGCCACCAGATCACGCGTCCCACGGCGGCCGAGACGCTTGACCATGGGCGTCCGAACGCCTGCAACATCTGTCACCTGGACCGCCCGCTATCGTGGACGGCGCGGCAGCTCAACGCGTGGTATGGGCAACCGGTGCCCAAGGGCCTGGGGCCCGAGCATGAGGTGGCGGAGTCCGTGCGGCTGGCCTTGTCCGGGGACGCCGGGCAACGCGCCCTGACGGCATGGCACCTGGGATGGGATCCCGCCCTCAAGTCCTCGGGCTCGGCATGGATCCCGCCGATCCTCGCCGTGCTGCTGGACGATGACTACGCGGCCGTCCGCTGCATCGCGGGGCGCTCGATGGAACGGGTGGCTCCCGGGTTGGCCGCCGGGTTTCGCTTCGAGGAGGAGCCGGACGCGCGCGACGAATGGACGCCGCGTGTCTGGAAGGCTTGGCGGGAAGGTTTGGCGAAGGATGCGGCCTTGCCCGACGCCACGCGGGTCCGGGCCGTGGAGCCCGACGCCCTGGCCGCACGGCTGGGGCCCCTGCGCGCCGCCCGCAACGAACGGCCCGTCCGGCTGAGGGAATAGGATGCGGGGCGCGAGGAACGGGAAACGGGGAGCGGCAAGCGGACGGGGCTGCATCGCACCCGGTGGGTGCGGTGTGAGGCGTGAAGCCATCCGCGGGGGTGACCACGGGTCTGATCCCGAACTCCTCGTGGCCCGAGCGGGTCCGCTCTGTCTCGCGCAACGTTGGAACGTGTGGTGCGCGGTGGCACCGAAAGCGTCGCTGACTTTGGCGGGTTGGGTGGATAGGCTGGACCCACATGGCGCTTCTCCAGATTGACGGCTTGCAGAAGGGCTTCGTGGGCCCGGATGGGTCGCGGCACGTGGTGGTGGATGTTCCCCGGTTTGATCTGGGGGAGGGTGCGGCGGTTGGGTTGGCGGGGCCCTCGGGCAGCGGCAAGACGACCTTCCTCAACCTCGTGGCGGGCATCCTGGCTCCGGACGCGGGACACATTCGGATCGACGGGACGGACGTGGCCGGGCTTGGGGAGCATGAGCGGGACCGGTTCCGGGCGCGGCACGTGGGCTATATTTTCCAGACGTTCAACCTGCTCCAGGGGTTCACCTGCCTGGAGAACGTGTTGCTGGGGATGAGCTTCGGGCACGGGATCGACCGCGGGCGCGCGGAGGCGTTGCTGCGGCGGGTGGGGCTGGGGGAGCGGTTGCATCACTTTCCGAGACAACTTTCGACGGGCCAACAACAGCGCGTGGCGGTGGCGCGGGCGATGGCGGGCAAGCCCCGTCTGGTCCTCGCGGACGAGCCCACGGGCAACCTGGATCCCCGCCATGCCCACGAGGCGCTGGACCTCATCCGCGAGGCGTGCGCGGAGAACGGGTCGGCCCTGCTGCTCGTGTCGCATGACCGTGACATCCTCGCGCGGTTCGGGACGGTGGCGTCGTTGGCGGACATCAACCGCGCGAGCCGCGCGACGGGCTCGGGAGGTGTGGCATGACGCTTCCGTTGCTGGTGCGGCGCAGCCTGCGGCAACACGCGTTGTCCACGGCGGTGACGGCGTTGTCGTTGGCGTTGGCGGGCGGCCTGCTCATGACAGTGTGGGTCCTGCGCCAGCAGGCACGCCAGACCTTCGAGCGCATGGACGGCGGGTGGGACGCGGTGCTCGGCGCGCGCAGCTCCAAGCTCCAGCTCGTCCTCAACGCCATCTTCCACCTTGAGGCTTCGCCCGGGAACATCAAGGCGGCCGACGTCGCGATCCTTTCGTCCAACCCGGCGGTGCGCGCCGTCGTTCCCATCGCCATGGGCGACAATTACCAGGGGTTCCGCATCGTGGGCACGACGACGAACCTGTTCTCGGGGCACGAGTACGCGCCGGGGCGCCCTTTCCGGGTGGCGGCGGGGCGGGTGTTCGAGGACAACCTGCGCGAGGCCGTGGTGGGCTCGTTCGCGGCCCGCAGGCTCGGCTTTGCCGTGGGCACGGAGTTCCAGCCGTACCACGGGCTTAACTACTCCTCGAACCCGCGGGACAACGTGCAGCACGAGGACACCTACGTGGTCGTGGGCGTCCTCGAGCCCTCCAACACGCCCGCCGACCGCGTCGTGTGGATTCCCGTGGCCGGGCTCCAGAACATGGCGGGGCACGACCCGTCGGCGGCCGAGGACTACAGCGCCGCGTTGGTGAAGCTGCGCGACCCCGCCGCCGGGTTCCGCCTGGACCAGCTCTACAACAAGCAGGGGGACCGCCTCACGTTTGCGTGGCCGATCGGGACGGTGATGGCGCAGCTCTTCGACAAGATCGGGTGGTTCGACCAGGTGCTGGCGCTGGTGGCATGGCTGGTGGCGGTGGTGGCGGCGGCGTCCGTGCTGGCGTCCATCTACAACTCCATGAGCGCGCGGCGTCGCGACATCGCGATCCTGCGGGCCTTGGGGGCGCGGCGCGGGATGGTGTTTGCCTCCATCGTGCTGGAGGCGTCGGCGGTGGCGGCGATGGGTTCGGCGGCGGGCTTCGTGGTGCACGTGGGCCTGCTGGCAGGGGCGGGGGCCATCGTGCGCGCCCAGACGGGCGTGCTGATCGAGCCGTTCCAGCCGGGCTGGGTTTGGCTGTGGGCGCCGGCCTCCCTGGTGGGGCTCGCGGCCCTGGCCGGCGTCGTCCCCGCCTTCAAGGCCTACAAGGTCGATGTTGCGTCGTCCCTCGCCCCCGAGTCCTGATCCACCGCGTCCCATCGCCTTCCCCCATGCGTTGCCTTGTCACCGGAGCCTCCGGATTCGTCGGAGCCAACCTGGTCCATGAACTGGTCGCCCAAGGCCATGCCGTCCGCGCGTTGATGCGTCCCAACGCGGACGTCCGCGGCCTGGAGGGCACGACGTTCGAGCCCGTCGCCGGCGATTTGACGGATGCGCCGGAGTCCCTCGCGAGGGCCATGGAGGGCTGCGACTGGGTCTTCCACGTCGCGGCGAGCTACGCGTTGTGGATGCGCGACTACGCCCCGATGTACCGGAGCAACGTCGAGGGCACCCGCAACATCCTCCGGGCGGCGGCCGCCGCGCGCGTCCGGCGCGTCGTGTACACGAGCACGGTCGGGTGCATCGGGCTGCCGCGGCCCGACGCGTCCGGCACGGTCCGGCCCACGGACGAGGAGGCGCCGGTGTCGGAGGGGCAGATGTCGAACCCGTACAAGCACTCGAAGTGGCTGGCGGAGGTGGTGGCACGGGACGCGGCACGGGAAGGGGTGCCGGTGGTGATCGTGAACCCGTCCGCGCCGGTGGGGCCGCGCGACGTGAAGCCGACGCCGACGGGGCAGGTGATCGTGGACTACCTGGCGGGGCGGATGCCGGCGTGCCTGGACACGGGCCTGAACTGGGTCCATGTGCGCGACGTGGCGCGGGGGCACGTGCTGGCGGCCGAGCGGGGCCGCGTGGGCGAGCGGTACATCCTGGGCCATGCGGAGGGCAACTGGACCATGGTGCGCACGTTCGAGGAGTTGTCGTCGCTGACGGGGCTGCCGCCGGTGCGGCGGACGGTGCCGTGGCACGTGGCGTTTGTGGCGGCGCAGTTTTCGGAGGGTTGGGCGCGCCTGACGGGCCGGCCTCCGCGGGCGCCGGTCGCGGGCGTGCGCATGGCGCGGTACAAGATGTGGTTCAACCCGGCCAAGGCGATCCGCGAGCTGGGCCTGCCCCAGACGCCGCCCCGGGAGGCGCTGGCCGACGCCGTGGGCTGGTTTCGCGCCCACGGGATGGCTCCACGATAGGCGCGACGCGGCGCGGGCGATCAGCGGCGGAACTGGAACCGTGCGTCCACGCCCTGGCCGCCAACGGTTGCGATGCCGCGGGGATTCGAGGCGAGGCGGACGAGGATTTTGAAAACGGTGCCGGCCTCGTCGGGCTTGCCCAAGGCGGTCGCGAGATCGCCGGCGGTGAACGAATCGCCCGGATGCGCGGCGAGGTGGGCCATGGCCTGGCGTTGCAGCGCCAGCACGACGGCCGCTGCCTTCTTCCCGGCCTCCACGCCCGGTTGGTGGTACGCGTTGATGCGGACCAAGGACGCGTACAAGCCCACCGCCCGCTCAAACAACGCAATCAACGCGCCGACCGTGCGGCCGGAAACCTCGGGCACGGTCAACGTGATGCTTTGGCGGCCCTTCTCGTACAGCGCGGCGCGCGTCCCCAGCAGGAACCCGGCGAGGTAGTCCCCCGACGTCACCCCGGGCTCCACCTCGATGCCCTCGCCGTCCCGGTCGCGCAGGACCTCGACAAAGACCGCGAAGAAGTTCGAGACGCCCTCACGCAACTGCTGCACGTAGGCGTGCTGGTCCGTGGAGCCCTTGTTGCCGTACACGGCCAGCCCTTGGTTCACCACCCGGCCGTCCACGTCGAACTCCTTGCCCAGCGATTCCATGACGAGCTGTTGCAAGTAGCGGCTCAGCAACTCCAGCCGGTCCTTGTACGGGAGGACCACCATGTCGCGCGAACCCCGGCCCTCGCCGAGGAAGTGCCACGACAGGGCGAGCCATGCCGCCGGGTTGGCGGAGATGTCCGGGTTGCGCGTCGCCACGTCGCACGACCGCGCGCCTTCGAGCAGGGCGTCGATGTCGAGTCCCTGCAACGCGGCGGGCAACAATCCCACCGCGCTGGTCTCGCTGGTGCGGCCGCCGACCCAATCCCACATGGGGAAGCGACGAAGCCAGCCCTCGGCGGTGGACACGCGGTCCAGTTGGGACCCTGCACCTGTGACGGCCACGGCATGACGTGCGAACACAAGGCCCGCCCTCTGGTACGCGGCGGCGGCCTCCAGCATCCCGTTGCGCGTCTCAGGCGTGCCGCCCGACTTCGAGATCACCACGCAGAGCGTCCGGCCCAGCCGACCCTTCATGCGCGCCAGGACGCGGTCGATGCCGTCCGGGTCGGTGTTGTCGAGGAACAGGGGCTCCAGGCGGTCCGTGGCTGGATGCCCGAGGGCGTGGGCGACGAACTGGGGTCCGAGGGCGCTGCCACCGATGCCGATGACGAGGACGCGCTCGAAGGTTCCGTGCTCGCCCTGGACGTGCCCGGCGTGGACGTCGGCGGCGAACGCCTTCACGGCCGAGACGGTTTGCTCGATCTCGGCCCGCAACGCGGGGGTGGGGGCCAGGGCGGGATTACGAAGCCAGTAATGGCCGACCATGCGGCCCTCGTCCGGGTTGGCGATGGTCCCGGCCTCGAGCGCGGCCATGGCTTGCATGGCGGACTGGAGAGGGCGGGCCATGGCCTGGAGGTAGCCGTCCGGGAAATCCACGTGGGTGAGGTCCACGGCGACGTGGGCGCCCGGGCATTCGAGATACGAGCCGCGCGCGCGGCTCCAGAGGAGGGTCTTCGTGGAGTTCATGGGACTGGAGGGGGCAGCATCGGTGTCCGCATCAGCGTCGGCGTCAGCATCAGCGTCAGGGGGGAGTTTCTACGTCGGTGACAGGCACAGTGGATGGCCGCTTTGGGCGGGGGTTCATCCAACCGGCGTTGAAGGGCGCACGGTTGGGCCTTGGAAAAGGACGGGACCCTTGGGGTGGCCCAGGGGTCCCTCGAAGCGGCTGCCTCAGGCCCTGGGGGCGAGCTTCTTTTCCACGGGGACGCGGGCGAGGGTGACGTACTGGGGCAGGCCATCCTTGGTGGGGACCTTGACCTCGCCGACGATGAGCGGCGCGGCGTACTCGACGAACTTCTCGTTCGGGAGGAAGCCGTCCTCGGCGATCCAATCCTTGGGGATGAAGTGCTCGACGTTGGCGATGTTGGCGAGGTCTTCGAGATCAATGGTCCAGCGGTAGGGCTGGGAGGAGAGGCGGACGATCTTGGGCATGAAGCCGGACTTGCCCTCGACGGCCGCCTTCACCGCCGCGACGCCGCAGGCGAAGGCCTCGTCGGAGTCGGTCTGGCTGGAGAAGTGGGCGGCGGCGCGCTGGGCGTAGCCCAGGAGGACGGTGCGCGTCTTCAGGTTGAGGCGGCCCTGGACGATTTCCTTGAGCTTCTCGGACGCCCCGGCAAGCACGGCATGCCCGAAGGCGTCGAGGCGGGTCTTGTCGGCCCCAATCTCCTCGCCGGCCGCGTTCTTGAGGCCCTCGCCGCAGACGACGATGCAATACTTGTGGGCGGCGACGGTCTCGCGGACGCGGGCGAGGAAGCGTTCCTCGTCGAAGGCGATCTCGGGCAGAAGGATGATGTGCGGGGGGCGGGCGGGGTCGCCTTGCTTGGCGAGGACGGTCCCGGCGGCGATCCATCCGGCGGCACGGCCCATCACCTCGATGATGCAGCAGGAGCCGTCGTCGGTGGCCATGGAGCCGACGTCGAGGCCGACCTCGGCGACGGTGGCGCAGTTGTACTTGATGACGGAGCCGTAGCCGGGGCAGTGGTCGGTGCAGGGGAGGTCGTTGTCGATGGTCTTGGGGACGCCCATGACGCGCATGTCGTAGCCGCGCTTCTGGGCCTCGAGGTGGATCTTGTGGGCGGTGTCCTGGGAGTCGTTGCCGCCGGCGTAGAAGAAGTAGCGGATGTTGTGGGCCTGGAAGACCTCGAACAGGCGGTCCATGTCCTGGGCGGCCTTCTCGGGCTTCTTCTTGAAGTCGATCTTGTAGCGGCAGGTGCCGAGGGCGGCGGCGGGCGTGTAACGGAGGCCCTTGATGGAGCTGGCCTGCTCGTCGTTGATGTCGACCAGCTCCTCGTTGAGGATGCCGAGGATGCCATTGAGGCCGCCGTAGATTTCCTCGATGCATTCATGATGCCCCGCCTCCGTGATGACGCCTGCGACGCTTGCGTTGATGACGCTGGTGGGGCCGCCCGATTGAGCCACGAGAAGATTTCCAAGGAGTTCCGACATAAGATGCCCGCGAGACTGCCCATGCCATCCAAGGCGGGCAAGGACGGAGGGAGGCGCGCGGCGGGCTCGAATCGGGAAGCGGGAATCGGGGGGCGAGGGGCGCTTCGCCTTGGGCGTCATGGCGTGGGTCGGAAGCCACGGCACAGGGCTGGCAACCCACCACTTTGGGATGCACCCGCGCGCGGCGCGCCTTCAAGACCGGGCTGGACTTTGGGGACGGCACGCCAAGGCTTTCGCGATTGCGGTCACCCGGCCGAAGGTGTCGAGGGACCCCATTCCAAGATGAATCGTCGCGCATTCCTTGCCTCTGTTCCGGTGGTTGCTGCCGCCGGGTCCCTGCCCGTTGCGGCGCGTCCGGTGCCGGTCCCGCCGATGCCCGTTCGCCTGGCGATAGCCAGCTATTCGTACTGGCACTTCAAGACGGCGCGCGTGCCGATCGAGGCGGTCATCGACAAGGCGGCGGCGCTGGGCGTGGGCGGGGTGGACATCCTGCACCGCCAAATGGACATCCCGGAGAAGGAGCCGTTGACGCAGGAGCATCGGAAGTACCTGGCGCGGCTCCGCCTTCATGCGTTCCGAAAGGGGATCGACCTGGTGGCGTTGTCGATCCACCAGGACTTCGTGGACCCGAGCCGGGCGGTGCGGAAGGCGCAGGTGCGGCACACGCTCAAGTGCATCGAGATCGCCCATGCGCTGGGCATCCCGTGCATCCGGCTGAACTCCGGCCGCTGGAACACGATTGCCTCGTTTGACGACCTGATGAAGGCGCGCGGGGTGGAGCCCGTGCTGAAGGGGGTTCGGGAGGAGGACGGGTTTCGATGGTGCCAGGAGTGCATCGAGGAGTGCCTCACGTCGGCGGCGGAGCATGGAGTGATGTTGGCACTGGAGAATCATTGGGGGCTGACCCGGACGCCGGAGGGGTTGCTGCGGGTGTTGGACTCGGTTCGGTCGCCGTGGCTGGGGGCGTTGATGGACACGGGGAATTTCCTGGAGGACCCGTATGACAAGCTCGCGGCGATTGCGCCGAGGACCGTCTATGTGCAGGCGAAGACGTATCCCGGGGGCGGCGAGTGGTACACGCTCGACCTCGATTACCGGCGGATCGCCGGGATTTTGAGGTCGGCGGGATACACCGGCTACGTGGCGCTGGAGATGGAGGGGAAGCAGGACCCGGATGTTGCGGTGCCGGCGTCGTTGCAGGTGCTGCGCGAGGCGTTTGGCGTGGCGTGAGGCGGGGCCTTGGACTGAGAAACCTAGAAACGGCAGTTGGGCAGTCTGTAGGCCGCGTGCCC
>CAYSGH010000014.1:0-67740 GCA_964430505.1 uncultured Akkermansia sp.
CGCCGCGTGAGGGCACGCGGCCTACAGACTGCCCAACTGCCGTTTCTAGGGTGAACCGCCTAGCGCTTGCGCTGGGCCTTGCGCTTGGCTTCCAAGAGGCGGCTGGTGCCCTCCGTCGCGGCCGACGTTGCGCCTGGGGCAGGCGTGGAAGCTCCGGGGCCGGACCCGTTCGTCAGACCTGTTTCCGCCGTGGGGCCGCCTTCGATGGGCGCGGGACTTTGCTTGGGGTTGAAGAGGTCGCTGCGTGGGCGGCTGGGAAGGACCACGACGGGCTCGGGCCGGTCCGCCTGCCGGGAACGCACCTCGTTCTTGCGCGCCAGCAACGCGGACATCGCCTCCTGCGACTCGGCGGCGCGTCGTCCGCCGCCCAGCCCAAACCGCGCCAGCGTGCGATCCATCCAGCGCGCCCATTCCTCGCGGTCGATGTCCACGCGGCGCAGCCCGACGTCGAGGATGAAGAGGCAGACGACCAGCTTGAGGAGTAGTTCCCAGAGGTCGCGCGGCTGGAAGGTGCGGAGGCGCCCGATGCGGAAGGGGTTTTCGATGGCGGGATCGAGGAGCTTGCCGCCGCCGAGCTCGGCGAGGCGGCGAAGCAACGGGAAGTTGGGCCCGGAGGCGTCGAACTCGGGCGAGTAGTTGACGCTGGCTCCGAGGACCTGCGAGCCGCGGAGGTTCCCCTGCTCGTCGAGGTCCTGGAGGTTGAGGAGGTAGGAACCCACCTCGCGGGTGTCGAAGCGAGCCTCGTAACGGCCCGGGCCGGCCTGCTCCAGGACGACCTCCTGCCGGGCCCCGCGCGGGCTGATGACGGTGGTGCGCAGCCGGAGGAAGTTGCGAAAGTTGCCCTCGCGGTCGATGGCCTCGACGGAGATGTGGCCCTGGCCGGCATCGACGCTGACCTGGGTGTTGAACTCGGCGGCCTCCACGCGACGGAGGGCCCACTTGGCCGTTTGCGTCCAGAACTGCTGGTACTTGCCCCAGCCCAGCCAGTCCTGCGCCCACTTCGACTTCGCATCGGACGTGAAGGCCACCGTGCGCCCCAACCCATATTGCCAATGCGCGAGGATGGGGTCGCCCTTCTCGGAGACCACGGGGACCTCGGCGCGGGGCTTGGCCGTGGTGGCGACATAGCCGCGCAGGATGGGGAACTCGCCGGCGCCAATGCCGCGCGTGAGCTCGCTGGCGAGGACGGACTGTGGGCGGAAGGGCTCCTCGAAGATGGCGGACTTGAGGATGACAGCGGCCTCCTTGATGAAGATCTGCGGGAGCTGCGCCGGCGACTTCACGTCGTAGAAGCGGCCGCGGCCGAGCCCGGCGATCTTCTCCATGGTGGTGGGCTGGACGTGTCCGCCGATCATGACGGTGCTCACGGTGACCTTCTGGTCCGTCAGCTCCTTCATCAGCGCGTCCGTCGGCGCGTTGGGGTCGCCGTCGCTGAAGACGATCATGTGCTTCAGGTTGGCGGTGCTCTTCTTGAGGGAGTCGCTCCCCAGTTGCATGAGGCCCTGGAAGCTGGGCAGGTCCCCTTGGTTCATCCCCGCGATCTGCCGGGCCAACGCCGTCTTGTCCCCCACCTTCTGCAAGTCGAACAACCACCGCTCCGTCCCGTCCCAGAGCAGCACGCCCATCTCGTCGCGCGGCCCCAGCGAGTCGAGGGCGGCGATGGCGATGTCGCGGCTGACCTGGTTGCCGTTGCCGAACTCCATGCCGTGCATCACGAGCACGAGCGCGCCGGAGGGCAGCACCTTCTTGGAGCTGAGTTCCATGTCCAACGGCAAGGCCGTCTCCAAGGGCGTGTTGCGGTACCCGCCCGCCGCGAAGGAGTTGTCGCCCCCGATGCACACCAGACCGATCCCGAAGTCCCGCACGCCACCCTCGATGAGCCGCATGAGGTCCGGCCCAAGGTCCCCCGCCGACACGTTCGACAGGAACAACACGTCGTAGCTCTGGAGCTCGGCGAGCGTGGACGGCAGCACCGAGAGGTCCCCCGCGCGCACGTCCAGGCTGGCCGACCGCAGCGCGGCGGCGAGGGTCGCGTCCTGGGCGGGATCCGCCGAGACGATCAACACGCGGGGGTCGCCCCGGACGTTGGCGAAGCCGGAGGCGCGGTTGTTCTGGGCGACGGCATCGCCCGGCACCTCCACCTGCACCTGGTATGAGTAGAAGCCGGGTTCCTGCAACGTCTGCGGGAAACTGAACAGGTTCTTGCCCGCCTCGAGCTCCACCTTCTGCTCGCCCAGCAACTGGTCGTTGCGGAACAACCGCACCGTGGCGTTCTGCGCCTTGTCCGACGTCGCAAAGATCTTCGCCTCGAAGGTCTGGCCCTTCTTGAGGTTGGGCGGGATGACGAGGCGCTGCACGGACACGTCGCCGCCGCGTTCGGCGCCCAAGGGCACGATGTCGAGCGTCACGCCCAGGGGCTTCGTGGCCAGCAACGCCCCCACCGCATCCCCCACGTTCTCGTGGCCGTCCGAAAACAGCACCAGCCGCTTCTGCCCGTTCTCCGGGAACGCCGCCGTCGCCAGGCGGATCGCCCCCGCGATGTCCGTCCGGTCCGGTGCCACCACGGCCTGGATCTTCTCGGCCGCCGCCACGTCCGCCATCGTCGTCTCCAACGCCGCGTCCGTCCCGAACACGAGGAACGCGCCTTGGTCCGCCTTGCGCTTGTCCTTCGCCCAACGGTTCGCCGTCTCTCGCGCCTGCTCTTGCTGCGCCGACGGCACCGAGTCGGAGCGGTCGAGCATGAAGAAGGCGTTCATGCCCTCCTGGGGCCGACGCCACTGGAAGCCGGCCACGCCCGCGACGAGCAACACGACCAAGGCCACGCGCAGCAACGCCGACGCCCACCGCCGCCACGGCGACAACGAAGCATCGGAACGCACCGCCAGCCACGCCGTCCACGCCAACGCCGGCACCAGCAGCCACAGCCACAGCGGGTGCGTGAACTGGAAGCTCATCGCCCCCCTCCCGCCCGCCGCACGAGCTTTTGCACCCGATGATTCTGGCTGTCCGCCACGTAGAGGTTCCCCCGCGAGTCCAGCGCCACCGACCATGGGTTCGCAAAGCGGCCCGCGCCGGCCCCTGGCCCGCCCACGACCTCCGCGACCTTCCCCGCCGCATCCAGCACGGTCACCCGGCTGTTGCCAAACTCGCAGACAAACTGAAGGCCGCTGGCGTCCACGCGCACGTCGTAGGGATAGCTGAACTCGCCCGGATTGGAGCCCGGCCGGCCGTGCGCGCGCAAGAACTTGCCCTCGCGGTCGAACACCTGGATGCGGTGGTTGCACGAGTCGGCCACGTACACGAGGTCGTCGGGGCCCACGGCCAGGCCCTCCGCGCGGTTGAACTGTCCCGGTTGATCGCCCGGCTCGCCCCAGGCCCTTCCAAACACCGGCGCACCCCCGCCCGGGGCCGGATCAAACCGCTGCACGCGGTCCACCACCGTGTACTCGCTCAGGAAGTATTCGCCCCGGCTGTTCACCGCCACCGACCGCGGAAGGATGAACGCGCCCGCGTTGGTACCACGCGTGCCCCATTGCAACGCCAGCCGCCCCTCGCCATCGAAGTGGTTCACCCGCATGTAGTGCGGCTCCACCACCAACACCCGCCCCGCCGGGTCCAGCCCCATCCCCTTCGGCTTCCCAAGGTCCGTCACCGGCATCTGCCATTGCCGCACGAAGCGCCCGTCCCGGTCGAACTTCTGGATGCGCCCCGTGACGTCCGCCACGTACAGGTTGTCGTCCCGGTCGCACGCCAACGACCGGGGCTTGTTGAACTGCCCGGGCCCCACGCCCCGCGACCCAATGACCTCCGCCGCCTCGAACACCTTCGACTCCAACGCGACCCTGGGGCGAGCCTCGCCGCCCGAGCATCCCGCCAACACCAACGCCGCCACGCCCGCCACCCCGCTCATGCCCGCCCGACCGCGCCCGCGCAGCCAACGCCATCCCGCCGTCGCGCCCGCCCACAACAACACCGGAGCCAACGCCATCCCCATGAGTGCAAGGCACAACGCGTTGACCTGCCCCGAATGACCGTAATGCAGCAGGTTGAACACGCGCGCCGCCGCCGTCTCCATCCCCGGCGGCGTCACCAGCACCACCGTCTCCACGTCCCACATCGCCAGGACGAACGACGCCATCGCCGCCGCCGCCGCCGCCGACCGCACCTGCGGCCAGGTCGCCAACCGCCAGGCCGTCCACCGCCCCGCCCCCGCCATCCGCAACGCCTCCCATGCCCGCGCATCCGCCGACCCCGCCGCCACCGACGCCATGGTCCACCCGACCGCCAGCAGGCGCGCCGTCATCAACGCCCACGGCACCACCGCCGTGTCCGCCAAGCCCCGCCACGCGGGCCGCGCCAGCCAGGGCACCCAAGGCGTCGCCCACAGGATTCCCGGTGTCATGAACACCGCCCACGCCACCCAACGCCAGCGGCCTGCCCTGCGGCATGAGGCCAAGGCCAATCCCAATCCCGCCACCGCCACGGCCACCGCCATGCCCAGGCCAGCCGAACCCGCCAACGCGCGGCCGCCCGCCCGCAGGGCAGGCCCCCATTCATCCCAGGTTCGCGATGCACCCAACAGCCGCATCAACGGCAACCCAAGGCTCCCCGCCACCACCAACGCCCATCCCGTCGCGCTCGCCCACCACCATCCACCGAGCCGCCCTCGCCATGCCCTTCCCTCCATGCCCGCGCCCGTCCATTCCCAACGTCCCGCGCCGCCCCGCGCCATCCATGCGGCCCCCAGCGCCATCAGCGTCAGCGGCAGGCCCGCCCACCACGCCGCGCCCACGTCCAGCTCGGTGTTGAACCGCACCCAGATCGATTCCGTCAGCACGCGCACCTGGAACAGGGTGGGAATGGAGAAGCTCGAAGCCGCCAACGCGGCCGCCACGCACGTGCCCGTGGCGAGCCCGCCCGCGATCATGGGCCACGCGACCCAGCGCAACACGGCCCAGCCGCGCAATCCCGGCAGCGCCTCCAGCGCCCCAGCCACCGACCCGCCCGCGCGCCCGGCTGCGAGCAACGCGGGCACCGGCCAGCCCAACGACGCCAACACCACGGCCGCCCATGGCAACATGGCCGTTGCCGAACGCTCGCCGCCCCAGGCCAGCCGCCACGCGGCGGACAACTCCAGCCAGACATTCGCCACGAGGAACGAAGGCAAGGCCAGCGTCCCCACGCATGCCGCCAGCCACAGCAGGCGGCCCCGGCGCCCCAGCCCGAGCCAGGTCACCACCGCCACCGCGCCCGCCACCCCTGCCATGCCCGCCGCCAACGCCGTCACCCACGCCGTGTTCCACAACGCGTTCATCGGCGAAACACCCCCTCCAGCCACCGCGTCGCCGGGGCCAGCCCCGCCAACACGGCGTCCCAGTCCGGCTCGAACCCCACGCGCGTCGGCGGCCCGGGATCCAGCGCCCCAGCCTCCACCAGGCGCGCCTCCACCGACGCCGACAGCAGGAACGCCGCCAGTCGCCGCGCCGGTGCGTCGGGCCCGGCCGGGGCCACGAGTGCCACCACGTTCGGGATCGTCATCATGTCCTCGTGGACCTGCAGCGCCTCCACCGCCATTCCCTCGCGCCGGGCCACGCGAATGTCGTCCGAGTCCGTCCATCCCACGGTCGCCTCGCCCCGCGCCACGCGGCGGACGACGGTCGAGTTGCCGTCCTCCAGGAACGGCTGGTTGGCCGCCAGCGCGCGGCACCAGGCCTCGAACCGTTCCTCGCCCCATCGCGCGCGAAGGGCGTGGAAGTGCGTCGAGGTCGTCCCCATCAGCGGCACGGCCAGCGACACGCGCCCCTTCCATCGGGCGTTGGTGAGCTCGACCAACGACGCCGGGCGCGAATCCGGTGGCAGTGCGGCGGGGACGACCAGCCGCCGCGTCCGCCGTCCGAACGCCTTCCAAGCCGGTGCACCGGGTGCGAGCTGGTTGGTGCCGAAGACGCCCGCCGCCGCAAGCTGCCGCACCCGCATGTCCTCGTTGCCCCAGAACACGTCGGCGCGCGGATGTGCCTTCTCCGCCAGCAGGCGGTTGGCGAGGCCCACCGTCTTGGTGGCCTCGCTGTCGAAGACGGCGCGAACCTCGATGCCGGTGTCGCGGGTGAACTCCGCCAGCAATCCTTCGGCGAAGGGTTGGTCCTGCGAGCAATACAACGTCACCGAACCCGACGGAGTCCGCCCGCAGCCCGTGATCAGGCCCAGCCAAGCCATGAAAACAACGACGGCGGTCCACCGCGCGCACGAGGCACCCTCCTTGGTGGTGATCCCCCCTGTAGGCCGCGTGCCCCCACGCGGCGCATCCCCTCGACATTCCCACCGTCCGATGTCCGGTCCGCCGGGTGAGGGCACCCGGCCTACAGAGCCGCATGAAGCCCCGGGCATTGGGACAAGGCCTGCAAATCGCGCGCGGGTGGTGGCGGTTGGCATTCCCGGCCCGGGCTACTTCTTGAGGTCGTCGAAGTAGTCGCGCACGGCGTTCTTGTAGGCCTTGGGCACCTGCTCCTGGCTGAGGGCGGCCTGGGCCTCGGACTGGGCGGCGGCGACGGCCTCGTTGAACTGGACGCGGCTCTCGCCCTTGATGCTGACGCCCTTGAGGGTGATGGACGGCATTGCGCCGCCGGGTTGCATCTGCCCCTTCACCTTGGTGGGCACGAGCGTGTCGGGGGTGTTGATGTCGCGGTCCGTGTTTCCGCGGCCCGCTTGGTCGGGGCGATTGATCCCGCTGTTGTCCCAGAGGTCGGAGATTTCGTCGGGCATCGACCAGGCGTCGTTGTCGGACCAGGTCCCGACGCCCTTGCCGCCCTTGCTGCCCTTGCTGCTGGCGGTGGAGGAGCCGGGCTTGCCGTTGCCCCAGCACTGGCCGTTGCCGATGCATTGGCCGGCCTTCTGGAGGCTTTGCATGGCCGACATCATCGCCTGGGCGTCGCCCATCTGCTCCATGAGTTCCTTCAGCTCCTTCTCGGCCTGGGCGAGGTTCTCGGCTCCCTGCTTCTTGTCGCCCGACTGCGTCTTCTGCGCGGCCTTGCGGAGCAACTCGCCCACCTTGCCGTATTGGTCGCCGGCCTTGGCGGCCTGCGCGGCCTCCTTCGCGATCTTCTGCAACTGCTCGCCGGAGATGTTCCCCATCTGCATCTGCTCGATCATCTTGCGGAGCGTGTCGGCGGCGGCCTCGGCCTGGCCGTTCTGCAACTGCTCCGCGAGGTCCTTGCCCAGCCGGTCCGCCTGGGACTGCATCTGGGCGAGCTGCTTGGCCATGTCGGCCAGCTTGTCCAGCTCGCGCTCGGCCATCCCGAGGTCCTTCATGAACTGGTCCACGTTGGCATTGCGCAGGGCCTCGGCGGCGTCCGCGAGGTTCTTCTCCAGGGACGCGTCCATGCCCTCGGCCTGGCGGGAAAGCTCCGACAACGACTTGGCTAGTTGCTGGCGGGCTTCCTCGGCGGCGGCCCCCTTCTTCTCGGCAAGGCCCTTGGCCTCCTCCTTGAGCTTCTCAAGGTCCTTTTGAAGATCCTTCAACGCCTCGCCCTTGGCCGCCTTGTCACCGAGCGCCTTCGACAGGGCATCCATCTTCTGCTGCAACGAGGACGCCGACTCGCGGCTGTTGCTCCCGGTGTTGCGGGCCGCCTTCTCCAGCCGACGCAACGCCGGGTTCTTGGCCAGGTCCAGCGCCTGCTGCTTCATCTGCTCCGTCGCCTTCGCGATGTCCCGCAACGCATCGTCGCGCGTCAGCTTCGCGGATTGCAGCCGCTCGCCGAGCTGCTGGACGTCCTCCATCGCCTTCTGGGTCGATTCGAGCGCCGGCTTCTTCTCCGCGACCTGGCGCTTGGTCACCTGGACGAGGTTGCGGCCGGTGTCCTTGATGACGGCGGCGTCCTGGGCCGCCTGGGCTTGCTTGGGACTACGAAGCTCGGGCGCGAACCCCACCCCCGCTCCCAACGCCAGCACCGCCACCACCCAACGCGAGAAGCCCGGCACCCGCATCGGCAACACCCGCGACGGCTGCACCGTCCGCGCCGCCGCCGTGGCGTCCGCCAGCACCAGCTCGGACCAACGGCCGCCCTCGCCCTTGCGGCTCAGCTCCAAGGCCGTTCCCAGCCGCTCCTTGAGGCCCGCCCGAAGGTCCAGAAAGCGGGCCGCCTCCTCGGCGGTCAACCCGCGCGCCGCACCCCATGCAACGCCCGCCGCCACGCACGTCACGCCGATCAACGCCGCCACGTCCACGACCACCGGCGGAACGGGCGCGAGCTTGAACAACGCCAGCCCCAGCAGGTAGGCCACGCCGCCCGCCAGCAGGCCGCGCCACAGGCCGTTCCATGCCCGGACCCAACGCGCCCGCGCGGCCGTGCGACTCAGGGTGTGTTGCAGGAATTGGAGGTCGCTCATGGGCGGCAGGAGTTGAATGGGCGAAGGGGGGAGGGGGAAGGGGGAAGGGCGAGCGGCGAGCGGCGAGCGGCGAGCGGTGGTTATTGGCGTTCGTATTCGCCCTTGGAGGTGCGCTTGAGGACGGTGAAGCCGGCCTTCTTGGCGTCGGTGATCGAGAGCGGCTTCATGATCGACGGGGTGTTGAAGCTGGAGATGACCTTGCGGATGGGCCGACGGCAGGCTGGGCAGGCGTTCAACGCCGGGGCGGTCACCGGCCTGCGCAACGTGAAGCGACCGCCACAGGCCGCGCAGTCGCCATCGCAAAGCTCGTATTCGTAGAGGGGCATGACTTCGCTCGTCGTGGGCACGCTGCGCCCGTTGCCATCCCCGGGCAAGCCCTCTGTCGGTGCAGGGGAGGCCCGCCTTCCTGTGGCAGACGACCTACCCATCGGCCTCCCGCCCATGGAGGTCGGGACGGGCGTTCACGACGCCCGCCCGATCCCGTGGCGGAGACGCTGCCCAGATCCTGTCAACCGTTGCGGGGCCCCCGGCGGGCGGTTCGCTCGCGACGGCCGGATGCGGGCCGGGCGGTGGATTACTTGGCCGCCGCAGCGCCGATGCCGCCCAGCACGGCCATCGCGATGCCGCCAACCACGAAGAGCGCGGACAGCGCCACCGAGATGATCCCAAGGATCTTGCCAACGTTCGTGAGGTTTTGGCCGGCCGGGTCCATCTCGCCAGCGGCCATCGCCTTCAGGTCGTTCTTGCCCATGATCCAAGCAGGAATGCCGGTGAAAATGCCGCACATGACGAGGCCGAGGATGCCGAGAATCAAAATGAGGGTGCCGCGATGGGGTTTCATGGGATAGAGATGAAAGACTTGCTACGGCAACAATGCCGCAGGGTTGAGGTTCGGATTGCAAGCCCAATGTCCCCCTGGCCGCACCGTACCACCGCTCGCCTATCGCGTCGGCACCCGCTCGGGATCGCGGTAGAACCGCTCGAAGCTCCACTTCCCCGACGAGAGCTTGGGTCCCATGAGGACGTTCGAGACGGAGTTTTCCACGTGGCCGTCGGCGTAGGAAACGGTCTCGCGCTTGAGGTGGCGAAACTGGAGGATGAAGAGGTCCTCGTAGGCGAAGAGCATGGAGCCCCAGCCTTCGCCGGGGTTGGAGACGCCGCCGAAGGCATAGGAGGCCTTTTGGTCGCGGATCTCGGTGAGGGCGACGACGCCGCTGGGGTTGCGAAGGGTTTCGGGCCGAACGGAGAAGCCGAGGGCCATGATGCCGGTCTGGCGCGGGTTGCCCTCCGATTGCTGGCCGTTCTCGATGTTGGCGTTGGCCCAGTAGTGTCGTTTCCCAAACTTGTGGCTGGGACAGACGAGGAGGTTGGTGATGCCGCCAAAGGGGATGACCTGCTCGTCCCAGGTGACATAGCCCTTGGTGACCCGCGGCGTGCTCATGGAACCGCACGGCAGGAAGCCCCGGTGATCGCCCACGTACATCGTCGCGGCGAGCAGGAGCTGGCGACAGTTGTTGAAGCACCGCGTCTTGCGGGCCTGCTCCTTCGCCGTGGCCAACGCCGGCAGCAACAGGCTCGCCAACACCGCAATGATGGCGATCACCACCAGCAACTCGATCAACGTGAACGCCCCGGCGCGCCACGTCGGCTTCATGGGTCTCATGCAGGGATGGATGCATCCTGCGCCGCGGCGGACCCCACTTGCAATCCCCCTTGCCACCCCGCTCGGCAAAACGGGCGACCAAGGCTTCAGACCGAGACATTGCCCGCATCCCCGCCCCTCGCCCCTCGCCCCCCGCTCCCCGCTCTTGCCCCGTCTCCGCCCCGACCGGCACCCTCCTCCTCCATGGCCGCCCTGGGCACCTTCGAGCACTTCGAGACCGAGCTCGCCCAGCTCGTCGAGCAGTTCGGAGACCGCATCGTCGAGTACAAGGGCCCCGCCTACGACGAGGCCAACGTCCGCAAGGACTTCCTCGACCCCCTCTTCCGCGCCCTCGGCTGGGACATGGACAACCGCGCCGGCCTCATCCCGCGCGACCGCCAGGTCGAGATCGAGAGCCGCACCGCCGTCGGCGGACGCCATCGCCGCGCCGACTACCTCTTCCGCGTCGCCGGGCGCGAGCGCTTCGTCTGCGAGGCCAAGAAGCCCTCCGTCGAGCTCGACTTCCGCCACGCCTTCCAGGCCAAGCGCTACGCCTGGAACAAGGGCCTCCCCGTCGCCCTCCTCACCGACTTCGAGCACCTCAAGGTCTTCGTCGTCGGCGGACGCCCCGTCCCCGACCCACCCGACGTCGGCCTCTGGAGGACGTGGGACTTCCGCTCCTTCCCCGCCGCCGCGCGCGAGATCCAGACCGGGCAAAGGGGTCAGATCTGAATGGCGCTTACTTAACGCCTAAAACTCTCTTGGTCAGCGGCTTGCGACGGCGGACATCCGGCAGGCTCCCGAAGATGCGCAGGCGCGTCAGTTGCTGCATCCGTCCCAGGATCGCCTCCACCTCCCGCCAGCCTTCGATCGCCTCCCGCATCGCCTCGTACTGCTCCCGCGACAGCGCCACCGACACCGTCTTGCCCTTCTCCTTCCGAGTCCACTGGTAGCAGGGCCCCCCGGCTCCCGGCCCTCGATCCTGCACATAGCCCGCGCTCATCCACCCGCTCCGGGCAAGCCGCCCCCTCAGTTCCTCATACTCCCGGCCAATCGCCTCCAAGTCCGCCTTCATCCAGCCCAGCGTGACCCTCCCCGCCCTCGCGGGTCAATAGGGCGGTAGTACTACCGCCCTATGTTCACCCCCTTCCTCCCCGCCTTCCGACGCTCCCTCGCCGCCCTCGGCCGAGGCCTCCGCCCCCCACGTTCCAACCCCGTCCCGGAACTCCAGCTCTTCTTCGCCTCCCTCTTCCCGGACGACCTCCTCCAGCAGCGCGACTGCGGCCCCAACAGCCGCAAGCGCCTCTTCACCCTCCAGCGCACCTTCTGGCTCTTCCTCCGCCAGGCCCTCAACCCCAAGACCTGCCTGCGCGAGGCTTGCCACCACCACCGCAGCCTCCTGGAGCTTTCGTCCCCCACCCGGGTCGCCGCCACCACCGGCGCCCTCTCCGGGGCACGGGGACGCTTCCCCGTCACCCTCCTGTACCAGGCCCTCCATCACTCCAAGATGGCCGCCTGCAACCGCGCCCCCCGCCTCGATCTCCTCCAGGGCCGCGACGTCCGCATCATCGACGGCACCACCCTGCGCCTGGCCGACACGCCCCGGAACCAGCGCCGCCTTCCACAACCCTCCACGCAGGCCAAGGGCTGCGGCTTCCCCGCCATGAAGGTGCTCGCGCTCTTCTGCCTGCGCAGCGGCGCCGCCCTCAACGCCGTCACCTCCAGGCAATCGACGCATGACACCCCGCTGGCCCGGAAGCTCTGGCCCCACCTCCACAAGGGCGACGTCCTGCTCGGGGACCGGGCCTTCGGTGACTTCGTCACGATGGCGCTGCTGCCGTTGCGGGGCGTGGACGTGGTGGCGCGGCTGCACCAGGGACGCACCCCGGACTTTGGCAAGCCCCACAAGCTCCTGGCTCCCGACGACGCCATCTTCCTTTGGAAGAAGCCCGTCCAGCGACCGGGCTGGATCAGCGAGGCCCGGTGGCGACAAGTCCCCGAGCAGGCTTCCGTACGGGTGATCCGCAGCCGCATGGAGCGGCCGGGGTTCCGGACGCAGGAGGTCCTCGTCGCGACCACGCTGCTGGACCCGGAGCAGTACCCGGCGGCGGAGATCGCCGAGGTTTACCTGCGGCGATGGCGCATCGAGCTGTCGTTCCGGGACATCAAGACGTCGATGGAGCTGGAGCACCTGCGTGCGGAGAGCCCGGAGATCGCGGCCAAGGAGCTGCTGGCGGGGCTGGTGGCGTACAACCTGGTCCGGGTCACGATGATCGAGGCGGCGTGCCGGCACGGGGCCCCCTTGGATCGCCTGAGCTTCAAGGGGACGGTGGACGGGTTGCGGCACTACGGCCCGCGGATGGCGCGTGCCCGGTCCCAGACGGCGCCGCGACGCCTGCGGCGCGGGTTGTTCCACGCTGTGGCCAAGGATCTGGTGCCCAAGCGCCCGGGGCGACGGGAGCCCCGGGCGATCCAGCGACGGCCCAAGCCGTTCGCCTACCTCACCCAACCGCGGCATCTGTACCGCGAAATCCCCCACCGAAACCGCTGGAATCCCGGGAAATCCAAAGCGCCCGCCTCACCCAATGCCCCTTAAGTAAGCGCCATTCAGATCTGACCCCTTTGCCTTCCAGATCTGACCCCTTTGCCTTCGTGAGGAACGGGCTGGCACCGCCCTTGGGAGAGCTGCGGGCTGCTACGCGCTGGCGCTGGAATAGCGGCGGAGCGCGATGCGCCACAGGGCCTCGGAGGCCGCGAGGCAGGCCAACGCCAGCCCCGCCAGCACGACCCCCAGCCACGGCGACCGCATCGTTCCCAGCAACGCCATGGAAGGGACGTTGGACACGAGGATCATGGGCAGCACCCACGTGAACACGCGGCGGAACCATCCGTTGGGGAACGCCGCCTCCGGGATGCGCGCGATGTTGAACAGGTTGTAGTACCCCCACACCGCGCCCTGGATGCGAACCGTCCAGAAGGCCACGGACGCGAGCATGAACATGAGCGAGTAATGGATGGCGACGCCGCACGCGCATAGCAGCAGGAAGGCCGCGACCTCCCACGGGCCCGGCACGTGCCCCAGGTTGCGCAAGGCCCACACGATCACGCCCAGCGCGGACGCAGCGTTCACGAACGCGCCCAGGTCCACCTTGCGAAACGACACGAGGAACCGCGTGTTCACCGGGAGCAGGAGCATGAAGTCGAGGCGTCCCGTCCGGATGTGCTCCGAGATGTCCGAGACGTTCGTCAGGAAGAACGCCGTGAACACCTGCTGGATGAAGTGCGAGCAGCCCACGAGGAGGATCACCTGCCACCGGGACCAGCCCGCCACGTCGTCGGTGTGGCCGTAGATCACGGACATGAACCCGAGCTGCAATGCGAACCACATGGCCTCCACGACGATCCACAGGAGGAAGTTCGCCTTGAACCGCATTTCCCGCGTCACGCTGTTGCGCCACAACGCGCCGTACAGCGAGGGGTACCGCCGCCACCACGGCGGGCGTGCCTCCAACGTCCATGGGCCGCCGTGTTCCCCCATGGTCAGCCTCCCACCGCCGAGTAACGGCGGACTCCCCTCGCCCAGACCACGCGGAGCAACACGAAGCCCAGCACCACCCATCCCGCCTGCATCGCCAGCCCGCGGCCCAGTGCCTCGCCCTCCACCCGCCCCAGGTACACCCCCACCGGGAAGTGCAACAGGTACGGGTACGGCGTCAGCATGAGGAGCCGCGACAGCCACGTTGGCAGGATGTCGATGGGGAACACATGCCCGCTGGCGATGTATTCGAGGGCGAACTGGATGAAGATGAACGTGCTCACGTCCAGCACCCAGAACGCCAGCAACGCCATCGTGCACGCGATCAGGAACTGGAGCACGGCGGCCATGGCGACCGACGCCACGAACGCGGCGGCCGCCAGGCCGGACGCGGGCGCGGCGAGGTGCTCGCGCATGGCGAACAGGAAGAGCCCCACGGGCACGAGGGCGACGGCGGTGTACACGGCGCGCCCGGACAGGTAGAGCCAGAAGCGGTACGCGAGGTAGTTGATGGGCCGCACCAGGAACTGGCTGATGTTGCCGTCCTTGATGTCCGCCGCCACCTGCCAGTCGTCCTCTGCCACCGCCGTGAACGCATCCACCAGCGTCACCAGCAGGTAGTAGCTGATCATCTGCGACAGGGCGTAGCCACCGACCTCGGCCCCGGCCTTGCCGGCGTACACCGCGCGCCACAGGTACAGCGTGCCCGCCAAGGGCACGAGCCCGACGGTCGCGCGGAACAGGAAGTTGACGCGATAGACGAGCGTGTTCTGGACGCCGATGCGGAGGACCTGGAGGTACTTCCCCATGCAGCCCTTCCACCCGCGACGCGCCTAGTACGGCAAGGGGAACCGCGCCGTCAGCTCGCGCACGCGGGCCTTCACCCGGTGCGCCGTGTCGGGGCTGGCAATGTCCAGCAGCACCTCGCTGATCATGTCCGCGATGGCCGCCATCTCGGGTTCCTTCATCCCGCGCGTGGTGACGGCGGGGGTGCCGAGCCGGACGCCGGAGGCCTCGAAGGGCGACCGGGTCTCGAAGGGGATGGTGTTCTTGTTCGTGGTGATGCCGGCCTCGTCCAAGGCGAGCTGCGACTGCTTGCCGGTGAGGCCGCGGGCGCCCACGTCCACGAGCATGAGGTGGTTTTCCGTGCCGCCCGAGACGAGCCGGAAGCCATTGCGCTGCATGCCCTCGGCGAGGGCGGCGGCGTTGCGCACGACCTGCTGCTGGTACTCGCGGAAGCCGGGCTGCAACGCCTCGTGGAAGCAGATGGCCTTGGCGGCGATGACGTGCATCAAGGGGCCGCCCTGGATGCCGGGGAACGCCTGCGAATCGATGGCCTTCGCGTACTTCTCCTTGCACAGGACCAGCCCGCCGCGCGGCCCGCGCAGGGTCTTGTGGGTGGTGGTGGTGACGAAGTCCGCGTGCGGCACCGGGCTGGGATGCACGCCCGCCGCCACGAGGCCGGCGATGTGGGCGATGTCCGCCAGGAGGTAGGCTCCCACCTCCCGCGCGATGGCCCCCATTCGCTCGAAGTCGATCACGCGTGGGTAGGCCGACGCCCCCACGGTGACCATCCGGGGCCGGTGCTCCCGCGCCATTTGCGCGAGTTGGTCGTAGTCGATGCGCTCGTCGCCCGGGCGGACGCCGTAGTGGACGATCTCGAAGAACTTGCCGGAGAAGTTGGCCTTGTTGCCGTGTGTCAGGTGCCCGCCGTGCGACAGGTCCATCGTCAGCATCTTGTCGCCCGGCTTCAGCATTGCGAAGTACACCGCCATGTTCGCGCCCGACCCCGAGTGGGGCTGGACGTTGGCGTGCTCGGCGCCGAACAACTGCTTGGCGCGGTCGATGGCAAGTTGCTCCGCCACGTCCACATGCTCGCACCCGCCGTACCAGCGCCGTCGCGGGTAGCCCTCGGCATACTTGTTGGTGAGGACGCTCCCCTGCGCGGCCATGACGGCCGGGCTGGTGAAGTTCTCGGAGGCGATGAGCTCGATGTTCTCGAGTTGGCGCCGACGCTCGTTGGCAATGACCTCCGCGATGGCGGGGTCCACCTGTTGGATCACGTTCGACATGGTGTTCTCGATTTTCCGCACGCGGCGCTCATGGCGGCCGCCTTCAAAATCCGATCCGAGGAAGGCCTCCACCATGGCCGCTGCATCGGCAGGCGTCGTGGTCTTGGCCCCAAAGCAAAGCACGTTCGCGTCGTTGTGCCGACGGCAGAGGCTGGCGACCTCGACGGAGGAGACCAGGGCGGCGCGGATGCCGGGCACCTTGTTGGCGGCGATGCTGATGCCGATACCGGTGGCGCACACGAGCAACCCGAAGGCGGCCCTGCCTGAGGTCACGGCCTGGCCGACGGCCTGTGCGTAGTCCGGGTAGTCTGCGGACTCCGCCGAGTGCGTCCCGAGGTCGAGGACGCGCAGGCCCTTGGCTTCCAGAAGCGGCTTCAATGCCTGCTTCCATGCGAAGCCCGCGTGGTCCGACCCCATGGCGAAGTCCGCCATGTCGCGGGCCGCCTCATGCTCCTCGATGAACGCCAGGGCGGAACGCACGCCTGCCTCGATCTGCCGACAGCACTCCTGATATTCGTCCAATGGGCCGCCGATGGGATCCGAGATGTCCCGTTCATGGGGCGCGGCGGAGGGATCGAACTCTCGGAGCAGGAACAGCTTCTCCACCGCCTCGGGATACATGGAGGCCACGACCTCCGCGTGCCCGCGCGTGAGGGCGAAGATGTAGTCGGCCTCCCGGACCATCGACGCCGTCAGCCGCCGCGACCGATGGCTGGCGATGTCGCCCCCGCGTTGGCGGACGGCCGTCACGGCATGGGTGCTGGCGGGTTGGCCGTTGGCGGCCCCGACGCCTGCGGACGCCACCTGCCAGCCTGGCATCCCCGCCGTGGCAAGGCGCGCCAAGCCCTCCGCCATGGGCGAACGACAGGTGTTCCCGGTGCAAACGAACAGGACAGACTTCATCTGGTGGCAACGCGCGGGCGACACGTTGTGGGGATGCCTCGGGTGCGTCAACGGGGAACCCGGGAGCCGGGAGCAACGGTTGGGCCGCCCGCCGTCCACGCGACGACGCCAACCGGCTCACCCTGCGGGTTCACGCGTCACCCTGCGCGGTCACCCATGCGAGCACCGCGCGATAGTCCGTCTTGCCAGTCCCCAGCTTCGGGATCTCCCGCATCACGCGGAGATCGCGTGGCACGCTGAGGTTTCCAAGGCCCTTGGCACGAATGGCCTCCCGGATTTCGGCCATCGTCAGGTCGGGTGAATGGGTGACGGCGACCAGCTTCTCTCCCTTGGCGTCGCTTGGGACGGCGACCACGGCGACCTCGCAGCGCCGACCGTGCTGGGGGAACGCCCCATCCAAGGCCTCCTCGATGGCGGCAAGGCTGACCATCTCGCCACTGACCTTGGCGAAGCGCTTGAGGCGGCCGAGGAGGAAGACGAATCCGTCGTCGTCCACCCGCGCGATGTCGCCCGTGTCGTACCAGCCTCCCGATGCTTGGAACCGCGCCTGGGCGTCCGGGTTCAGGTAGCCCTTCATCACGTTGTCGCCCCGCACGAGCAACCGCCCGCCCTCGGGCACGCCCGCAACGGGCTCGAGCTTGAATTCGATGCCGGGCAGGAACCGGCCCACGGAGCCGAAGCGCGGCTCGATGCGGGAGTTGGCGCACAAGACGGGGCTGCACTCCGTCGCGCCATAGCCCTCGATGATGCGGACGCCGAACTGGCGCGCCCACGTGTTGGCGGTGGATTCCTGGAGCTTTTCCGCCCCGGCGACGAGGTATCGGACGGAGTTGAAGTCATAGGCGTGCGCCCGGCGCGCGTAGCCGTTGAGGAACGTGTTGGTGCCCACCACCACCGTGCAGGCCTTGTCGTAAACCATCGCCGGCACCACCCGGTAATGCAGCGGCGACGGGTACAGGAACACGTACTCGCCCCGGATCAGCGGGAACAACGTGCACGTCGTCAGGCCAAAGCTGTGGAACAACGGCATCGCGTTGAAGAAGCGCTCGTGGTCCGTCACGTCCAGGTGGGCCGTGATTTGCCGCACGTTGGCCAGCAGGTTGCGGTGCGTTAGCTCCACCCCCTTCGGAACGCCCTCGGATCCCGAGGTGAACAAGACCACGGCCGACTCGTCCGGCCGGGCCTCCAGGGCACCCCAGCGGCCGCCGCAGCGAAGCGTGTTGGCGGCCAGCCGCGCCAGCTTGCGCCATCCGGGCACGCCCGCGCCCACGTCCTCCAGGTACAACACCTCCACGTTCCCCGCGGCCAGCGTTCCCACGTCGATCTTGGCCTTCTCAACAAAGGCCCGAGACGTGACGAGCTGGCGGCAACCTGCCAGGTCCAGGCAGGTGCGCATCACGGGGATGCCCGAGGAAAAGTTGAGGATGGCCGGCACCCGGCGCAGCGCCATCATGGCGAGGAGGGCGACGGGCGCCGCGTTGACGTTGGGAAGCAGCACCGCCACGCGCCCGCCCGGCGGCGTCGAAGCCAGCAAGGCCCCCAGGCGCCACGCCAGCACGTCAATGCCCACCATCAACCGGCGATAGGTCAACGGCTCCTGGCGAATGTCCTCCAACGCCTCCTTCCTGGGCTGGTTCCACGCCGCCTCCGCCACCGCCGCCACGACGTGCGTTGGGCCCAAGGCCATCTCCGCGTCGTATTGCTGGCGCAGCATCCGGTCCCGGATCCACGCCGTCGCCCGCCGACGGGCCACCGCCGCCGGGAGCCCATGGAACCGCGGTGGCTCCAGGAGCGGGCTGAAGTGAGCCGTCACCCTCGGAAACCATCGCGTCCAGCCCGTGTGCCGCACGAAGGGCACGCGCGCCGCCCCGCGCAGGTGGCACAGGATCACCCGCGCCTGCGTCCGGTGCACCAGGAAGCCCGTGCCGTCGTAGATCTTCATCATCGCCCCCGTCAGCGAGATGCGCCCCTCCGCGAACAAGACCAGCCGCCCGCCCCGCGCCATGAACTCCGCCATGCGCTTGACCGCGTACGGCGACGCCGGGTCCACCGGAAACGTCCGCCGGTTCAACATGATCTTGCGGTGAAACCACGACGCCTCCGCCGTCGTCGCGCTCGTCACGAACTTCCAGTCGTCGTCCAGCAACGCGTACAGGAACGCCCAGTCCAGCCACGAGACATGGTTGGGCACCAGCAACACCGGCCCCTTCGTCGCCAACACCCCGGTGTCAAACGCCCTGAATCGGAACCACGCCGTCAGGATCCATCGGATCAAGGTCTTCATCGGATCGAAACATCGCCCGCCCACACGTCCCTGCTCACGACGCCTTGTGCACCGGAATGCGCAGCGCGATCAACGCCAACCCCACCAGCATCGCCAACACGAGGAAGAAGCCGCCCGCGCTCACCGGCGTCCCAAACCACTCCCCCGCATGCACGCACGCCGCCACCAACCCGCCCGCCAGCAGCATCCCCGCGTTGTCGCACAGGTTCTGCACCGCGATCGTCTTCCCCATCCGTGTCGGCTCCGTCTCCGCCTGCAACGCCGCGTTCAACGGGATGAGGAACAAGCCCGCCGCCACCCCCGCCGCCACCAGCAACGCCATCACCCACGGGAACCACGTCAGCCCCCCCGCCACGTGGCCCGCGCGGAGCAACGGAACCTTCTCCACCAGCCCCACCGCCACCAGCGTCGCCACCAGCAGCACCCCGTACCACCGCGTCCGGGCGAGGTCGCCCACCCGATGCCATTGCCCGGCCAGCACGCTGCCCACCATCACGCCCACGGACAACCACAGGCCCAGCAGCGAGATTTGGGTGTTGTCCTTCAAGCCCAGCACGTCGATCCCCCATGCCTGGAAGTTGATCTTCATGGCCGCGCCGCACACCCAGAACAACGCCGTGCCCAGCAACACGCGCGCCATCCGGGGATGAACCAGCAGGTCTCGCCCGTGCGCCGCAAACTCCCGCACGCTCGCCGCCAGCCGCACCGACGGCGTGCACGGCGTCCGCCCCATCAAGAGGTTGAACATGAGCCCCGCGCCAAACACGCCCAGCAACACCCCGTAGCACGCCTGCACCGACAGTCGATCGACCATGACCGAGCCGCCGATCGCCCCCGTGATGATCGCCAGCAACGTCAGGAGCTCCACCGTCCCGTTGGCCTTCACCAGCCGCTCGGACGGCAGGATTTCCGGCAGGATGCCGTACTTCGCCGGCCCGTAGATGCAGGCTCCAATCCCCACGATGAGGTAGCCCGGCGCCTGCCAGACGTACCCCAGCCACACGCTCAACGCGCACACGGCCGTGCCCAGCACCTTCACCGCATTGCCGCCCACCAGCCACGTCGTCTTGGAAAAGCGGTCGTTCAGGTAACCCGCCAACGGGGCCAGCAACACATACGGGACAAACAACAGGCTCGTGTACAACGCTCCCCGGCCGCGCAACACCTCCTCCGAAATCGCCCCCGATTTCCGCAACAGGGTCAACTGCCCCAGGATCACCGCCAGAATCGCATTGTCCCCAAACGCCGCGAGGAATTGCCCGGCCAACAGCAACGGATAGTCGCGGCCGCTCGCCTTGTTCATGTCGCGGGAAAGGTCACCGGCCCGAGACTGGGGTTGGACACCATGGATGCAAGCTTGCACGCCCACGTTGTGCGGCACCCATGCCCCCTGGCGTGAATCGAATCACCCGATGCCCGCGCCGTCTCCATCGATGGATGCCCGGACCCTCCTGGCACGGCGCCTCCGCTGGTGTCTTCGTGCTTTCACGCCGCGGGCGGGATTCGTAGCCTGCACCCAACGAGAAGCGCCATGAGCATCGACACGACGACATCCCGGGACGGTCAACCCTTGCAAAGCCTGGACGAATGGGAGGACTTCGTGAAGGGCCGCTACTCCCAGCCCGGCAAGACGGCCGAGGAATGCGAGCAGGCGCGGAAGCCCTCCGTCGGCCATGACCCGGAGAAGAAGCAGTCCGAGTTCCGGAACTACGAGGCCGACGCCCGCCCGTCCGTGCGGGAGTTCTACCGGCTGAACCACACGCATCAGACGCACGAGTTCTCCCTGGCCAAGCGCCGCGAGTTTCTGGGCCTCAACCGCATGAAGATGGGCGTCTGGGAGGCCGCCGAATACCTGAACCAGCTTGTGGACGACAGCGACCCCGACACGGACATGTCGCAGCTCGAGCACCTGCTCCAGACCGCCGAGCAACTGCGGCGCGATGGCAAGCCGCGCTGGATGATCCTGACGGGGTTCGTGCATGACCTCGGCAAGATCCTTTGCCTGTGGGGCGAGCCCCAGTGGGCGGTCGTGGGCGACACCTTCCCGACCGGCTGCGCGTATTCGCCCAAGATCGTTTTCCCCCGATTCTTCGAGGCCAATCCGGACTCGAAGGATGCGCGCCTCCAGTCCCGGAATGGCGTGTATGAGGAGGGGTGCGGCCTGGACAAGGTGGCGTTGTCCTGGGGCCACGACGAGTACATCTACCACGTCTGCAAGGATTACCTCCCCATCGAGGGACTCTACATGCTGCGCTATCACTCGTTCTACCCGTGGCATCGGGAGAACGAGTACGACCACCTCTGCAACGACGACGATCGCCGCCTCCTCGCAGCCGTCCGGGACTTCAATCCCTACGACCTTTACACGAAGAGCCACTCCAAGCCGGACGCCGTCGCGTTGCGACCCTTCTACGAGGATCTCATCCGGGAATACTTCCCGGGAAAAATCCGCTGGTAACGGCGGATGACCTTCAGCGCCGAGCGGCTCGCACCCCCCCGAAAGGAACCCGCCTGCCCTCGTCCTTGACCCTGCCGGACATGCCGGTAGCATGGAGCCTGAACGATTCGCCCTCGATTCCGGGCAGGCCGCGGACATGGTCGCCGGACCCGGGGGCAGCATTTGCACAGGAACTTCGATGAGTGACGCAGCAGTCGCCTCCCCCTCGGGTGGCCAACCCCAGGTCTCGAGCATCGCCGAGGCCGTTATCCGGATCGCAGGCAATTCCCAGGACGGCATCCAGGCCATTGGCGGCTTCCTTGCCCGCCTCGCCGGACGGTCGGAGCAGGAAGTCATGACCTTCATGACCATCCCTTCCACCATCTCCGGCGGGCCTTCCATTTTCCAAGTCCGCATCGGGTCTGGCGAGGTGCTCTCGGCCGGTGACGAGGCGGACATGCTCCTCGCCTTTTACGACCACTCCTACCTCAACCACGTCAACTCGCTCCGGATGGGCGGCATCGTCCTGTACGATTCCGACCACATGAAGCCCGAGGCCATCCCTGCCGAGAACCTCTCCAGGTATCGCCACATTGGCGTCCCCATTTCCTCCCTCACCGTCGAGGCCATCGGAGGAACCGGCCGCGACAAGGGCAAGAACGTCTTCGCCCTTGGGTTGCTGGCCAAGATGTTCGACCTCAATGTCCCGAAGCTTCACCGGCTCCTTCAGGAACGCTTCACCGGCAAGGATCCCAAGGTTGCCGAGACCGCACTGGCCGCCTTCAACTACGGCTACAACTACAACCTCGCCACCGCGCCGGAGTTGTTCCGGTTCAAGCCGGGCGAAAATGTCGGCCACTCCCAGGTCGTCATGTCGGGCAACGAGGCCCTCGCCTACGGCCTCATCGCCGCCGGGGTCCGCTTTGGCGCTGGCTATCCCATCACGCCGTGGTCCGACATCATGGAGCTGCTCCGCCGCGAGCTGCCCAAGTACGGGGGACAGTTCCAGCAATGCGAGGACGAGATTGCCTCCGTTTCCATGGCCATCGGGGCCTCTTGGGGCGGCCGCGTCGCCGTTACCGGATCCTCGGGCCCGGGCATCTCCCTCAAGACCGAGGCCATCGGCTGGGCCGTCATGGCGGAGATGCCGCTCGTCGTCGTCGATGTGCAACGCGGCGGCCCCTCCACGGGCATGCCCACGAACGTCGAGCAGTCCGACCTCAACATCGCCGTGTACGGCGGCCATGGCGACAGTCCCCGCGTCGTCATTGCCCCCGCCACCGTCGAGGATTGCTTCTACACCGCCATCGAGGCCGTGAACATCGCCCGCAAGTATTCCACCCCCGTCCTCATCCTCACCGACCAAGGCATTGCCAGCCGGATCGAGGCCTTCCCGGAGCCCAACCTCGAAAAGGTCGTCCAGGACATCAGCCCGGACCTCAGCGCCGTCACGGACCACAAGCCCTACGACCTCGCTGCGCCCGACGGCGTCACTCGCCACATCGCCCCCGGCACTCGTGTGGCCAGCGGCAAGTATCCCGTGGTCACGGGCCTGGAGCACGACGAGCTGGGCCATCCTACCGGTTCCCCCAAGCTCCATGTCGCGATGACCGCCAAGCGCCGCAAGAAGCTCCTGGCGCTGGCGGCCGAGATTCCCACCCCCGAGGTCTATGGCCCTGCCGAGGGCAAGGTGTTGCTCGTCTCATGGGGCTCCTCCAAGGGACCCGTGCAGGAGGCCGTCAAGCAGGCCCGCGCGGCCGGGCTCGCGGTGTCCGGCGTCCACATCAAGCACATCAGCCCGTTGCCCAATGGCCTCGACAAGGTCTTCGAGGGCTTCTCCCGCGTCTTCGTTGTCGAATTGAATGACGAAGGCCTCGTCGGCATCGGCCAGCTCGGAGCCCTGCTCCGCGCCCGCTATCCCAAGACCCCGTTCGACGGCGTCACCAAGTCCGACGGCCTCACCTGGAAGGTTCGCGAGATCCTCGACCGCATCCGCCCCGCGACCGCCTAACTTCTCGCAAGGAAGCTGATTCCCCGCATTTCATCCTGATTTCCAAGCCATGAGCGACATGCCCATCCCCTTCGCCGTCGTCCCGCGCGGCGCCAACACCAATGCCGCCCCGGTCGTCCCCCTCACGGATGCCGACCGCAAGCCCCTCACCAAGAAGGACGTTTCCGCCGACCACCCCACGTGGTGCCCAGGCTGTGGCGACTTCTCCGTCCTCGCGCTCTACTTCAAGCTCATCGAGAAGCGGCGGATGCACCACGAGAAGATCACGACCGTGGCCGGAATCGGTTGTTCCTCGCGCTTCCCCTACTTCGTCCAAGCCCACGGCGCTCACTTCATCCACGGCCGTGCCCTGCCCTTCGCCTCTGGGGTGGCCCTCAGCCGTCCCGATCTCCACGTGTTCGTATTCGGGGGCGACGGCGACGCGTTTTCCATCGGCGGCAACCACTTCACGCACACCGCCCGCAAGAACGTGAAGCTCACCTACGTCGTCATGGACAACAACGTCTATGGCCTCACCAAGAACCAGACCTCCCCCACGTCGCCCATCGGCTTCAAGTCCAAGACCGACGTGTGGGGGGCCAAGGACCGGCCCATCAATCCCATCAAGCAGGCCATCTCCGCCGGCGCCACCTTCGTCGCCCGCACCTCCTCGACCAGCCCCAACCACCTCCTTGCCATGATGGAGCAGGCCATGGATCACGATGGCTTCGGGTTCATCCAGGTCCTCTCGGAATGCGTCGAGTTCTACCCGGGAGCCTTCGACAATTCCACCCCCCGCAAGGGCGGCGTCTTCGCCGAGGTCCCCAAGGAACACGATGTCACCGACGAATACGCCGCCTACCGCCTCGGCGAGGAGCTCTCCCCCGGCAAGTTCGGCGTGTTCTACAAGGTCCAGCGCCCCACCAAGAACGCCAACGAGGCCGCCATCATCGCCGACTACCAATCCAAGGTCGCCGGCCTCGCCCCGTGGCAAATCCTCAAGAAGAACTTCGACCGGATGAAGTAACCCCTCCCGGACCATGTTCTCCCACGTCGTCATCTTCTGGACCGACCCCGCCCAACCCGGCGCGGCGGACGCACTCCTCACAGGGTGCCATGAATACCTCCGGGACATCCCCGGCCTTCTCCATTACCACGCCGGCAGGATGGTGGGGTCCCACCGACCCGTCGTGGACCAGTCCTACCAAGTCGCCCTCAACCTCGTCTTCCCCGACAAGGCCACCCAGGACGCCTACCAGGTTCATCCGCGGCACGTCGAGTTCGTGGAGAAGGTGTTCAAGAAGGTGTGCGTGAAGGCCGTCGTGTACGACTTCGCGTGACCGAGCACCCCTTCAAGGAACAGTTCTTCGTCCGCCTCCGGGCGGCCGCCGAGGATGGCACCTTCGTCCGCCTCAACCTCGGCGGCCCCAACGGCCGCGACCGTTCCCTTCGCAACGTCTTCGTCCGCCCCGTTCGGCTGCGTGGCTCGGTCTCGTGGTCCTTCACCTACCGCCACGCCACCCGCGACATCACCAAGAACCTTGCCCCTGCCGACGCCGCCGGACTGGTCCGGGACCTTGTCGGGCAGGAGTTCTCGGACGCCTTCCTCTCCACCACCACCGGCACGCTCCACCTCAACGTTCGCAAGGGACGCAACCCGCGCCTCGTCCCGGGGCCCGTCGAGGATGCGCAGCCGCCGGATCTTTCGCACGATCAACCGCGCCAACGTCTTCTCGCCCCACGCGAGCACCCGTGGCTCCACGACCTCGGCGTCACCGGCCCCGATGATCGCGTTCGGCTCGGCATGGAGGCCAAGTACCGCCAGATCCACCGATTCGTCGAGTTGGTGGCTCCCCTCCTTCGCGACTGTAGCTTGCCCACCGACCGCCCCCCCACAGCCCTCGACATGGGCTGTGGCAAGGGATACCTGACCTTCGCGCTCCACGACCACCTGCGCCGTACCCTCGCACGCCCCGTGCGCGTCACCGGCGTCGAGCAACGCCCCGAACTCGCCGAGGCTGCCAATCGCGTCGCCGCCGCCCACGCGATGGACGGCCTCCAGTTCGTCACCGGCACCATCGGCTCCACGGTCGTCACCAGCGCCGACATCGTCGTCGCCTTGCACGCCTGCGACACGGCGACAGATGACGCCCTGGCCAAGGGCGTGCAGGCCGGTGCCCGGCTCATTGTGGTCGCCCCCTGTTGTCATCGGGAGGTCTCCCGGGTCATGGCCGCGCCGGACCCATTGAAGGATGCGCTGCGGCACGGGATCCTGTTCCAGCGCGAGGCGGAGTTTGTCACGGATGCCTTGCGTGCCGCCCTGCTGGAGGCCGCTGGATATGAGGCGCGCGTCCTGGAGTTCATCTCGCCCGAGCACACGGCGAAGAACCTGATGATCTCCGCCGTCCGCCGGGGCGAGCCATCCCCCGAGGCGGCCACCCGCGCGGCCACGCTCGCCGCGTTCTATGGCGTCAGTTCCCAACGCCTCGCCCAGCTTCTTCGCATCCCTCTCATGGCCGCCGATCCCGAGGCTCCCGCCTCGGTCCTTCCGATTGCGGCTTCGACGCCGTGAACTTCGAGGATCTCAACTGGGACATCCTCGACCGCCTCAGGGCCACGTTTCTCGAAGGCAAGCCCGCCCGTCGCGCGTATTGGACGTGCGACGAGGATCTTGCCCAGTACGACGCCACCTTTGGGGAGCGCATCGGCTGGAAATGGGATGCCGTGCTGGCGGACCTGAAGGAGCTCGGCTGGACGCCGCCCGCTCCCGCAGACCGTGTCCTCGATTGGGGCTGCGGGAGTGGCGTTGCGGGCCGGCGGGTTCTTCAGGCCTTTCCATGGCTGCGTGTGCTGGAACTTCACGACCGCTCCGCCGTTGCCGTGGAGTTCTCCGCCCGGCGCGCTCGCGAGGCATTGCCCGGTGTGACGGTGCATGGGACGGGAGCACCCGCCACGGCCCACGGTGCCCTGCTGGTCCTCAGCCATGTCTGCAACGAGCTCGACCCACGAGCCGAGGCGCGCCTGCTCTCCACCGTGGCCACCGCCAGCGCCGTCCTCTGGATTGAGCCCGGCACCCATGCGGTTGCCCGTCGCCTCCAAGGCTTCCGCGAACGTCTGAAGGATTCGTTCGACATCGTGGCGCCCTGCACCCATGCCGCATCCTGCCCCCTTCTTGCCAAGGGCCACGAACGTGACTGGTGCCATCACTTTGCAGAGCCACCGCCTTGGGTGTTCACCAACGGACACTGGGCTCGGTTTGCCCGCCGGGCCGCCATCGACCTTCGTTCCTTGCCCTACGCATGCCTCGTCATGCAGGAACGCTCGCCGGTCATCCCGTCATGGACCGCCCGCCGTCCAGAGCGAGCCTTGGGGAGGCCCCGGTTCCAGAAGGGCTTCGTCGAGGTCATGACGTGCTCCTCCTGCGGGGTCGCGACACGCCAAGGACCGCGCCGTCCTCGGGAGCATGCCGTCAGCGAATCGGGCTCAGCACCGGCCGGAACCCAAGAAACGGCGTCTTGAGGAACTCACCGGCCCCTTGCCGGACGGCCGCCCTGCACCATTCGGCCGTGTTGTAGTAGCCCCCGCCTCGGGCAGCGCGGGTTGGGGCTGAGGTGGGTCCCGTCGGGTCCACGGCCGGTCCTTCTGGGTAGGGGCCGTATCCGTCCGCCACCCATTCCCAGACGTTCCCAAGCATGTCATACAATCCCCACGGGTTGGGTTGCTTCAACCGGACGGGCTTCGTCTCCTGTCCAAAGTTGCCCTCATACCACCCGATGAGGTCCATGTTCCCATACCATGCCCCCGTTGTCCCGGCCCTCGCGGCGTATTCCCATTCGGCCTCGGTTGGCAACCGATACGCTTCGAGCCCGGTGATTCGTCCCGCGTCCCGCTCCCGGGCCGTCAGCCGCCGACAGTATGCTTGGGCGTCCGCGTGGCCGACCCATTCAACGGGACGCGTGGGGTCCCCCTTGAAAAAGGACGGGTTGGATCCCATCACGGCGCGGTATTCCGCCTGAGTTACCTCGTGATCCTGAATCCAGAAACCCCTCGTTAAGGTCACCTCATGCAGCTTTTCCTGAGGGTCGTGGCCCGACTCCGTCTGCGGGCTACCCATGAGGAACGTGCCCGGTTCCACCCAGACAAAACCTGCGGGCCGGACCGCGATCCTTGCCCTGTAAAGCCCCAACTCACCCGTCGGATGAATGTCCGGCAACTGGGTGGGAACCGTCCCCAGCAACACGTTCGTCCATGTTGTCCATGAACCACCGACCCTGCCGAGGCGCTCCAGGCGCGCAACACGCCCGGCCGGCCCCTGCACCACGAGCCGCCATGAATGGTCCAGCGTGAGCACCAATGGCACGGGGGGATCCGCAATGCTGACACGTGGCGCGTTTGTGTAGCCACTGCCCCCGCTGAGGACCACGATCTCAAGGACCCTCCCGCCACCCAGTCGTGACATGGCGGTTGCACCATTCCCGCCCCCGCCAATCAGCCTCACCGCAGGCTCCGAGTCATATCCGGCACCGCCATGGCTTACCGTGACCGAAGTCACGGCATCCCCCACGAGCGCCGCTGTCGCGGACGCCACCTCCCCCGCCCAGGCGCACCCCGTCCATGCGGCCAAGGCCCACCCAGCCATCAATGCCCCTCGGATCATGGCAGACCCTAGCCCCATTGGGCACGTTGGGGTCGAGACGAAACTCGCATCCCTCCCCCCCTTTCATCGGTCGGCGCGTCCAGCCGTTGCGGCTGGCTGTGAGTTCCCGGCAGGGCTCGGTTGTGATCTGTGGACGTTCCATGGCTGAAAATGGGGTGCCGGACCGCCTTCCTCCATGGCAGTCGATGGCACGGCATCGCGCATGGGAGGGGCATGTTCTGTGACTCCACGGTGCCGCATCCCTCAGGGTCTCCGACCATCGACTCCGCAGCACCGTCGGCATGGCCGACCGACCGGACGAACCCCCATGGCCCCCCACTCGCGTGGCCCATACGCGGTTTTGCCGCCCGACAACCAGCCGTCGGCGCGGGATTCTGGGGCGGAGGGACGGGACCCCTGGCGCGAGGCCGCTCCGATCACGATTCCTCGCGCGTTCAAAAAAAGCTCCGAAAAATATTGACCCCTTGGCATCCCCTGATTTGAATGACCCAGAGAGTAGCAGTTGGTTGTTAAAATTATGAAGTCTATCATTGCTTCGTCTGTGGCGCTCGGTCTTTTGGCCGGGTCTGCCATGGCTCAATCCTTCAGTTTCAACGGGGTGTTGACGCCCGTCGGCAGCAAGGTTGCGTCGGGTTCCTTCACTGGATCCTTCACTCCGAGCACGGGTGCGTTGACCATTTCTGGTACCACCTTCTACACGACCGGTTCTTTGGGAGCTAGCACGGGCACACCTCTGACGAGCGGCACCATCTCTCCGGGGCCGGCTTCGGTGACCGTCAACCCTGGGTCCAACAACTCCGTGTTGTTCTTGGATCTCGGGATTGCCGGTCAGGTCTTCGCCAACACCCGGACGCAGACGTTCTCTGGGATGGGTACGGTGGCGATGAACGTGCAACAGACCATCACCCTCAGTGACGCGAATGGGCCGGTGCTCACGGGCACGTTCACCCCGGTTCCTGAGCCTGAGACCTACGCTGCGGTGGCCGCCCTCGGCCTCGTTGGCTTCGGCCTCTGGCGCCGTCGCAACGCCTAATCGGGCGTTGTTGATCGGTTAGCTTTCACGGGCGCAGCTTCGGCCGCGCCCTTTTTGTTTTTGCGGGATGGAGTGACCCCCATCGCCGGAGAGTTCGTGAAAACGAGCCAACAGGGGTCTGCCAAGCATTGCCTCCGTGCGGGAGCCCGAGTTTTCTGGATGGGTGCGAGCAATGAGATCGAGGGCATGGGCGTCGTGGGTGGTCTGTAGCCTTGGGGTGGTTTCGGGATGGGCCGATGCAGCCCTTGAGGAACGGGCCAGCCGGTTCCTGAGCTTGGTCAACGCGGGGTATCAGGCGTTGTACCGGGTCGAGAGCGAGGCGCAATGGAAGGCCTCGACGGACGTGCGACCGGAGCACGACGCGGGAAGCGAGGTAGCCGGGAAGGCGCGTGCGGCGTTCAACGGCAATCCGGCGATCATCCGCGAGGCGCGGGAGTTGCTGGCGCGCCGTCGGGAGCTTCCGGAGATCCAGGTCCGGCAACTCGAGCGCTGCCTGTTAAATGCCGCCGAGGGCCCGATGACGAACCCGGACTTGGTGGCCCGGCGCATTGCGGCGGAGACGGCGCAGGCCTCGGCGTTGAATGGGTTCCAGTTCAGGCTGGGAGGGTCGAACGTGGTGGCCAACGACCTCGACCGCATCCTGGCGCGATCCACGAGGCTGGAGGAGCGACGCCTGGCATGGGAGGCGTCGAAGGCGACGGGGCCGCGGCTGCGGCCGGGCTTGGAGACGCTGCGGGACCTCCGGAACGCGTGCGCCCGCGAGATGGGCTACAGCAACTATTTTGCGTTGCAGGTGGCGGCCTATGGGATGACGGCCGACGAGATGGTGGCGCTCAACGAGTCCTTCATGAAGGAGCTGCGGCCGCTGTACCTGCAGTTGCACACGTGGGCCAAGCATGAGTTGGCCCGCCGGTTTGGGCAGCCGGTGCCCAACCGGATTCCGGCGCATTGGCTGAACAATCGATGGGCGCAGGAATGGGGCGGCATGGTCGAGGCGGCGAGCGTGGACCGGTATTTTGAGGGACGCGACCCGGCCTGGATCACGCGAACAGCCGAGGAGTTTTACGTGGGCATGGGCTTCCCCAAGCTGCCCCCGACGTTTTGGACGCGGTCGGACTTGTTTCCGGCCCGGGCCGGCGAGGCGCGGCTGAAGAACAGCCATGCTTCGTGCTGGCACGTGGACCTGGAAAACGACGTCCGGTCCCTCATGAGCGTCGAGCCGAACGCATGGTGGTTCACGACGGCGCATCATGAGTTGGGCCATGCCTACTACTTCATGGCGTACACGCGCCCCGAGGTGCCGCCGTTGCTCCGGATTGGGGCCAACCCCGCCTTTCACGAGGGGATCGGCGAGCTGATTGGGCTGGCGTCCGGCCAGGTTCCCTATCTCAAGGCCAAGGGGATTCTGCCGCAGGATTATATGCCAGACGACGTGGCCGTCTTGCTGAACGACGCGCTGACGCATGCGGTGCCATTTTTGTTTTGGGCTTCGGGGACGATGACGCATTGGGAGGCGGACGTGTACGCGGGGGAGTTGTCGGCGGGTGAATGGAACGCGCGCTGGTGGCGCCACGTGGCGGACTTCCAAGGCGTGGAGCCGCCCGGCGGGATGGGGTCGCGGGGCGAGGCATGGTGTGATGCGGCGACGAAGACGCACATCAATGACAATCCTTGCTACTACTACAGCTATGCCATCGCCACGGTCTTGAAGTTCCAGTTCAACGACCACATCGCGCGGACGTTCCTGAAGCAGCCTCCGCAGTCCTGCAACTACGAGGGCAACCGCGAGACGGGCGAGTTCCTGCGGCGGATGCTTTCCGTGGGTGGGACGAGGGATTGGCGGGTGTTGCTGCGCGAGGCGACGGGCGAGGACCTCAGCACGCGGGCGATGGTGGAATACTTCAAGCCGTTGCAGGGCTGGCTGGCGGAGCAGAACAAGGGCCGGAAGATCGGGTGGGAGTAGCTGGGTGGGCGCGTCGTGCGCGCGGGGTCGTCGATGGCCCAACGCCCGGAGCGCGGCCGTCCCCCGCCTGACATCCAAGCTTCCGCCTTGCGGGAACGGGCCGCTCCCCGATTCCGGCTTCGATGCCATGGGCAACCACGGAATGCAGGGCCCTGGTTCGTGCCTCGAAATCCGGGCTTGCTGCGGGCAATGGGCAGGCGTTGTCTTGCGTGGCGTTGGTGCGGGAGGGGAAAGCGCCCCAAGTATTCCATGAAGACATTGCAAGGCGGAACGCGCGCGCAGGGTCGCGGCGGCTTCACGTTGATCGAGTTGCTCGTGGTGATCGCGATCATCGCGATTCTTGCGGGCATGTTGTTGCCGGCCTTGGGCAAGGCCAAGACGAAGGCCCAGGGCATCCTGTGCATGGGCAATCATCGCCAGCTCATGCTGGGCTGGAACATGTACGCCGGGGACAACGGTGATAACCTCCCCTTTGCCTACTCCAACGACGACAACCCCAACACCTCCGACGGGGCATGGGTCCAGGGCATCCTCGACCTCAACAATCCGGCCAATCCGGACAACTGGGATCCCAAGCATCTGCGGCAAAGCCCGTTGGCCAAGTACACCGGCGGTTCCCTTGGCATTTGGAAGTGCCCGGCGGATCGTTCCATGGGCGTCAACACCGCGCGCGCCAAGGTTCCCCGCGTCCGCAGCATGTCCATGAGCATCTGGACGGGCGGCAACCGCGGCACCGATGGCGGCTGGGGCTCCCGATGGCGCGTGTTCAACAAGATGGGCGACGTGAACAACCCCGGCCCCGCCAACACCTACGTGCTCCTCGACGAGCGCGAGGACAGCATCAACGACGGGTTCTTCGTCGTGTGGATGGATGGCTATCCCACCCCTTCGACCACGAAGATGGTCGATTTCCCTGCCAGCTATCACAATCGCGCCGGTGGGTTCTCGTTCGTGGACGGCCATGCGGAGATCCGCAAGTGGGTGGATGCCCGCACCACTCCCCCGATCAACAGGGCCCTCCAGCTCAACGTCCCGCAGCCCAACAACCTCGACATTGTCTGGATGCAGGACCGGGCCACGAGGCTGAAGTAGCGACCTCGGCCCGCGTGGCCGAGTTTCAAGCCCGGCAGGGATGCCACGATCCAGGCGTGCGGTTGCACTTTGGGTGCTTCCGTAGTTACCTAGAGCACGAAGCCCGGTTTGGGTGCCTCGCTTCTTCGCTCATCATGGCCGTTTACACCGCAGCAAATCGTCACAAGAGGGCACGCGTCAGCGCGGGCCTGTTGATGTACCGCGTGGTGAACGGACGCGTGGATGTCTTCATCGCGCATCCCGGCGGCCCGTGGTTCCCGAACCGCGAACTCGACGTGTGGACGATTCCCAAGGGCGAGCTGGAGGAGGGCGAAGACTTGCAGACGGCTGCCATCCGGGAGTTTCAGGAGGAGGTGGGCATCGTTCCCAAGGGTCCCTACCTCGAGCTGGGCTCCATCAAGCAGAAGGGCGGAAAGACCGTGCATGCCTGGGCTTTTCAGGGCGATTGGGACGAAGCCCAGCCCATTCGGAGCAACCGCATCCAGGTGGAATGGCCGCCAGGATCGGGCCGCTGGGGCGACTGGCCCGAGGTGGACCGCGCCGGCTTCTTCAGCCTGCCCGAGGCCCGCGAACGACTGAAGTCCAGCCAGCACCCGTTGCTGGATCGACTGGTCGCGGCCTTGGGGCTTGCGGATGTCCCGTCTGGATTCGGTCGTTAAAATCCCTTCACGGACGACGAGACCCCGCCCCTGGAACTGCGGGCCTTTCAGCCCGGGACGATGGCCTCCCTCAATTCCGGGTCCAGAAGTCGATGACGAAAACGTCCGCGACCAGCGGCTTCACGAGCTTCCCAAACTCCTGGTGGTCCGGGTGGACGAGGTAGGCGTCGCGGTCCTTCTCCGAGCCAAACGTCAGGATCCATCCGTGCGTGCAGCCCTTGTTCAGTCCCTCCGGGCTGTTGTTCGTTCCCCATTCCAGCCCTTGGATCTGGGGGATCTTGCCCTTCAATCCCGCGAAGGCGTCCTCGACCTTCTTCACGTCGGCGGGCGTCGCCGAATCCTTGAACTTGAACGACACGACGTGGCGGAGCCGTGACTTGCCCTTCTTGGGCGCCTGCGCGACGACGGCCATGCACAACGAAAGGGCGAGCACGCCCAGGATTCCAGCGACGAGGTTTTTCATTTTTGAAAGGGTGCCGCAATCGGCGGGAAGGTGGAAAGGACGGATGCGGCCGGGCTCGCCGTCGCGCCTTGGGCAAGGGACCCTTCGTCCATGCTTCCTGTTTTGAGGCCTGTCTGGGCGATGGCCTGTGGACTGACGGTTTCGTGGGCCGATGCCGCCGGGCCCGCGTTCCGCAACGCCATGCCCGTCCCGCGCCCATTGCCCGGCTCGACGAACTTCCACTTCTCCCTGTACGCCAGCCCGTCCGAACCGCGCGAGTTGGAATCCCTGCTGCGCGCGCTGCGGTCCACGGGCCTTGCCAATGCCCTCGACCCCGGTCCCTCCGCCGTGGCGGGCTCGCGGGCTGCCTTCGAGGTCCTCGCGCGCCAGGGATGGCCCGTGATCCTCTACCCACCCGATGGCGGCCGGATGCAGCTCGAAGGTGGCACGAGCCTGTTGAACGCCGAGGACGAGGCGGCGGTGCGCCTCCTCGATGGCGCGGGCGTGTTCAACGCCATCCAACTGGGCGAATGGGGCTATCACTATCATCGGCTCCGTACGGACGAAGGCTGGATGAAGGCCGTGTTGGGCACGGACTTCGATTCGATGAAGAGCCGCTTCCTGAAGCCCAAGGGTGGCGCGGGCTACGACCCCATCCCGTCCACGCGCCGCGAGGCCCACGACCAACTGCGCCGGTATTTCCTGTGGCATCGGCAGGCCAAGGGCGGGCGCGTCATCAGCGTCACGGGGCATTCGCATTACGAGTGCTACGCCGCCGAATGGGGCGCATCCGCCGTCGGGCTGGAAGTCGGCGAGAACATCGGGTTCACGCAGTCGAAGTTTGCGTTCGCGCGCGGCGCGGCCCGCCAATGGAACCTGCCGTGGACGGTGCAGATGAGCCCGTGGTTTGGGAACGCGGTGACCACGCGCGGGCCCCTCGACACGAACGGACCCACCGCCACGGGCCTCGACGCCGGGCATTCGCTCAGCCTCTGCCTGCGCATGTGGCGGCATGCGTGGTTCGCGGGCGCGGCCATGGTCACGCCCGAAAACAGCTCCAACAGCTTCTTTGAGACGGGCCAGGAACCCTGGGACCTCACGGCGCACGGACGTGCGGCGGCGGCGGCGTTCGCCTTCATGCGCACCCATGACCGCGGCAATCCGCACACCCCGTTGCTCGTCGTCCTCGATCATCTCGCGGGCTACAACGGCTACACGGGGCTTTCGTGGGGCGTCTTCCCTCGCACGCCGGCGGACCGGGAGGTGGCCGACCTGTTGGAGGTGCAGTTGTTCGACGGACCCCGGCGATTGCCCGTGCCTGGCAACCCGCCGAATCCCGAGGCGGGCTACCTGCGCCCGACGCCGCACGGCGAGCTGTGCGACGTCGTGCTCTCGACGGCAACGGGGGCATTCATGGGGCGTTACCCCGTGATCTTGTTGGCCGGCGAGATGGAGCTGGGGCCGGGGTTCGTCCAGGAACTGGAGACGGCCCTCGCCGCAGGCAGCCGTCTGCTGGCGCATCCGCGCCACGTGAAGGCCCTGGCTCCCGCCGCGTGGGAACGCCTCCAAAAGGCGGGGGCCACGGAGGTGATCGCCGAGTCCACGCATGCCATCACCCGACGCCCGGCGGCGATACCCACCGAGCGCCTCGCTCGCCTTGCGTCGGAACACCTGCCGGTGGCCGTCGAGGGCGATCCCGTCCAATGGCAGGTCAATCGCAACGCGACCGGCTGGGTGGTGGAGGTGATCAACAATGACGGCGTGGTGAAGTCGGGGCGAACGCCCGCGCGAACGTTTCCCGACGTGGTCGCGAAGGTCCGCGTGCGAAGCCGGTTGGGCGCGGCCGTGGCGCGCGAATGGATGACGGGAAGGCAATGGGACACGACGGACGTCGTGGAAGTGGAGGTTCCGCCGGGCGAGAGCCGCTACGTGGAATGGACGGCCCCGTAGGGCCCGCATCTTGGCGGTTGGCGCGGTTCGCCCGCCGGGCCAGCCTCGCGACACAGCAAGATGAAGACGATTCGGCTCGGCTTGATCGGGATGGGCAACATTGGGCGACACCACGCGGGCTACCTGCTGGATCGCAAGGTGGGCCGGTGCGAGCTGGTGGCGGCCTGCGCGACCTCGGCGACGAAGCTGGAGCCGTGGGTTGCGAGGGGCGTCCGGCCCTGGACCGACGCCAGCGACCTGATCCGGAGCGGCACGGTGGACGCCGTGTTGATTGCCACCCCGCACTACTCGCACACGTCGCTGGGCATCGCCGCGCTGGAGGCGGGCCTGCATGTCATGGTGGAAAAGCCCGTCTCCGCCCACAAGGCGGACGCCGAGCGCCTGCTGGCCTGCGCGGCGGGGCGGCCGTCGCAAGTCTTGGCGGGCATGTTCCAACTCCGGGTCGAACCCCGTTACCAACGCATTCGAAGGCTTCTCGCCAATGGCGAGCTGGGCCGCGTGGTGCGGGTGAACTGGGTCAACACCGACTGGTTCCGGACCGAGGCCTACTACGCGAGCGGCGGGTGGCGTGCCACGTGGAAGGGCGAGGGTGGCGGCGTGTTGCTCAACCAATGCCTGCACAACCTCGACGTCTTGGGCTGGCTCTTGGGCAGCCCGTCGCGCGTGCGTGGCTTCTGCGGGTTCGGGCGTCACCATGCCATCGAGGTGGAGGACGAGGTGACGGCGTACCTGGAGTATCCGGGCGGTGCGACAGGCGTGTTCGTGGCGAGCACCTCGGAGGCTCCCGGCACCAACCGCCTCGAGATCGTGGGATCGCGCGGACGGCTCGTGCTGGAGGACGGGCGCCTCCGGCTGACGCGCAACGAGGGCGACATGCTCGACTTCCTCCGCACGGCCAAGGGCGGGTTCACGAAGCCCGACGTCTGGAACGTGGAGATTCCGTTCGAGAATGCCGTCGCACCCCATGCCCAGCTCATGGAGAACTTTGCCGCCGCCATCCTGGATGGCACGCCGCTGATTGCGCCCGGATCGGATGGCATGCTCTCGGTGGAATTGGCGAACGCCATCGTCTTCTCGGCGCTGGAAGGCCGCGAGGTCGAGCTGCCGTTGGACGGGGCGGCCTGGGAAGTGCGGCTCCAACGGTTGATCGAATCGTCGCGCCACGAAAAGAAGGTCGTCACGGGCGGGACGGACGACTTCGCGGCGTCGTTCCGTCGCTGAGCTGCGGGCGCGCCCCCGATGCGGGTCTCGACGGGTGGCCGGGAACGATGGTTTGGTGCTTCAATCCGGGAGGCAGGCCGCGCTACGGTTTCCTCATGAAATCCACCTCCTTGACGCGCCGGGCATTCCTCCAGCGTGGCGCCGCCGTGGCGCTGGCCTTCCCCATGGTTTCGCGGCTTCGCGTGTTGGGCGCGAACGGGCGCCTGAACATCGCCGCCGTGGGCGTCGGCGGTAAGGGCGCCACGGACGTCACCAAGGTGGGCGGCGAAAGCATCGTGGGATTGTGCGACGTCGATGCGGGGCGGTTGGCGCAGATGGGGGGGCGGTTTGGGTCGGCACGGCGCTTTGCGGATTGGCGGGAGATGTTTGACGCGCTGGGCAAGGAGCTGGACGCGGTGACGGTCTCGACGCCGGACCACATGCATTTCCCGCCGGCGATGGCGGCGATTCGGATGGGGAAGCACGTGTATTGCCAGAAGCCGTTGACGCACACGGTGGCGGAGGCGCGGGCATTGACGGAGGCGGCGCGGAAGGCCCGCGTGGCGACGCAGATGGGAAACCAAGGCATGGGCCACGGGGCGCTCCGGGGGGAGGCCGAGCTGGTCCGGGCCGGCGTATTGGGGACGGTGCGGGAGGCACATGTTTGGACAGATCGGCCGGGAGCGTTCTGGCGCCAGGGGTTGCAACGGCCGACGGCGTCCGGGCAGCCACCCTCGGGGCTTTCCTGGGACCTGTGGCTGGGCGTGGCTCCCCAGCGGCCCTACGCGGCGGGGTATCATCCCTTTGCGTGGCGGGGCTTCTGGGACTTCGGGACCGGTGCGCTGGGCGACATGGGGTGCCACTTGGTCAACATCCTGGCCCTTGCGTTTCACCTTCGGGACCCGCTGACGGTGCAGGCGCAGTCGGCGGGCGGAACGGGGGAGTCGGCGCCGTTGTGGTCCGTGGTGACGTATCAGTTCCCGGCGTTGCCTGCGGTGGATGGGAAGCCCGCGCAGCCGGCGCTCAAGCTGGTGTGGCATGATGGGGGCTCGCGTCCGGACCCGTCCTTGTACGGGGGCGATCTTGGGATGACGAACGGCATCGTGTTGGTGGGCGACCGCGACACGTTGGTGACGTCGTATGAGGGCGGCGGGCGGTTGCTGAGCGGCGCGAAGGTCTCGGACTTCAAGGAGGCTCCGGAACTCTACGCGAAGCCGGCCGACTGGGAGCAGGGCCACTACGACGAATGGGTGGCGGCCTGCAAGGGTGGCAAGACGCCGCCGGCGTCGCGGTTTGACGTGGCGGGGCCGGTGACGGAGGCGGTGTTGCTGGGCAACGTGGCGATTCGTTCCGGCAGCACGATTCGGTGGGATGCGCGGCGAATGCGGACGGGCGACAAGGCGGCGGACGCGTTGCTGGCCAAGAAGTATCCGGCTGGCTGGAGGGTCTAGCGGCGACGGGTCGCCACCCAGCCGTCCGCGTGTTGCCAAGGGATGCAGGCCGGGAACATTCGGGTGCATGAACATCGACCGTGAACAGCGCGGGACAGACGGGGCTTCGGGTGACGCTGGCTGGGTGCCTGTCGAGGTCGTGCGGACGTCCGGCGGCGGGGATCACGGGGGAGGCGAGGGGCCGGATGGGCGCGGCGACAGTGGAACCGGCGGACGCGTGCGGGTGACGGTCCAAGGCGGGACCACGAAGGTGGCGGTGGGGGGATGCACCCGGGCTGGGTGCTGCATCGCGTGGGTGGTGTTGCTGGCCTTCGGGCTTTTGGTGGGCGTGATTTGGCTCGTGAAGGCGATTTGGGTCCGGGTGTAGGAAGCGGCCGGGCCCGGAGACCGGGGAGCGGGGAGCGAGGGTCGGGTTAGGGCTTGGGGGCCGGCTTGGGATCAGCCGGAGTCGTGGGTTTGGGGGAATCCTTGGGAGCGGATGGATGATGCGCGGCCGGGTCCGTGGGCTTCTTGGGATCCTCGGCGGGGACGTCATCGGGCACGCGGCGGCGATCACCGCCAACGACGGCGACCTCGCCGGCCTCGCTGATGCGGAGCTGGGGCCGCTTCTCGGCGAAGACGTAGGTGCGACGCGCGAGGAGGGCGCCGTCGGGACCGATCTGGTGGTAACGATAGGAGGAGGCGTCGAACTGGTGGAGGACGTGGAGGCGGGATTGGCGGTCGAGGGAGCAGGCGGGGCGATTGAAGGAAACGGTGGCACCGAGGGGGGTGGTGTGGATGTTGCCGGATTCGTCGGCGTCGGTGACGCGGATGTAGAGGCGGGCCTCGCGCAGGTGGGTGACTTGGCAGAGGAGGTATTTGCGGGCGACGAGGTCCTCGGAGCCGGGGAGGAGGACGCCGAAGTCCTTTTCCCAGAGCTTGGCTCCACGGACGACCTCCAAGGCGGCCTCGCGGCTTGTGAACTCCGTGCCATCGGGACGACGCACGGTGGCGGAAAGGCGGTAGCGGCCCGGGCGGCTGAGATCGAAGAAGGGCTGGATGTCGAGGCGGACCGTGCCGCGCGTGGAGGATTCGAGGGAGAACTCGCCGGGGTCGGGGCCGTCGGCGAGGCGGTTGACGACGGAGCTGCCTTGGGCCTCGACGTTGAATCGGAGCCAGCCGGATTCCTTGCCAAAGATCGCCTTGCTGCCGGTGAAGTTGGCGATGCGAAGGGCGGCCTCGATGGGTTCGCCCACGAGGAAGACCTCCTGTGGCAGGAGAACCTGAACCTCGATTTGCGCGAGGGCGCGTGCGAAGGCCAGGCAGGCGAGCAGGAATGGAAGGAATGTCTTCATGGGACGCGGTGAGGGCAGACGTTCCCCCCGGCGAATGGCTTCAGCGGCCTTCTCCGAGGCGCTTGGCGAGGCGTTCGGGGAGGCCGGCCTCGCGGATCTTCCTTTGGGCGGCGGCGACGTCGTATTCGAGCCTGCGAAGCTCGATGGTTTGACGAGCGAGGTCGTACACGACATAGCCCGCGCGAGGGTCGCCATCACGGGGTTGGCCGACGGAGCCGACGTTGACGAAGTACTTCTTGCCGGGCTCGACCTTGAGGCCGGCTGGGTAGTAGGTGCCGCCGGTCACGCCCACGCCCTTGACGAATGCGAGGGGCACGTGGGTGTGGCCGAAGAAGCAGACGGAGGTGTTCTGGTATGTGAAGGAGGCGGCGGCCTGGAGCTTCTCGAACACGTATCCCCATCGCTCGGGGACGTCCAGGGTGGCATGGACGATGGAGAAGGTGGCGACGAGCCGGCGATACTTGAGGTCGCGGAGCCACTTCCGGTCGTCGTCCGTGAGCTGGTTCCGGCTCCAGGTGACGGCCTCGGCGGCGGCGTCATTGAAGCCCTCTGGGTCTTCCGTGCTGCCGATGTATTCGTCGTGGTTGCCCTTCACGACGGGGATGTTCATGCCCCGGATGATGTCGAGGCATTCCTTGGGGTTGGCGCCGTAGCCCACGACGTCGCCAAGGCAGGCCACGTGGGTACAGGCTTGCCCCTTGATGTCCTCCAGCACCGCCTGGAGGCCCTCCAGGTTGGCATGGATGTCCGCTATGATGGCGTATCTCATCAACGCACAATCTCGAACCCTCGGTACTCGCCGCTCGGTTCCGTCCAGTTTTCTTCCTCACCCCGTATCATTGGCCCCAGCCCGCTCCCGCGGATGGCCTTCCGAAACTCCTGCAATTCATCGACCGCGCCCTCTGCCACCATCTCCACCCGGCCGTCCGGCAAGTTGCGGACGATCCCGGTGACCTCGTATCCCGAGGCCACTTGGCGCGCCTGGTACCGGAACCCAACTCCCTGCACCCGGCCCGAGTAGAACACCTGCATCCGGCGACGACTCATGCAATGCGTTGACGTCAACCCCCGAAAACAAGGACGACGTCCTCGGAGGCAAACGGTCGGTGACTTAGCCATATCCGTGCCACAAGGGGCAAACGTTTTGTCCCCGTGGCCCCTCCTGGCGGACGCCGATGTCAATCCGTGCTTGTCGCCCCGTGCCGCGGGGGCATCGTGCACCCGTGTCCGAGCGTGATGATTCCCCCGTCGCGGGCCCGCCGCCGTCCCGAGCCCCGTCGCGTCGCCCCCGCCGCCGCACCGCCTCCCAGGGGTCGCGCCCCAAGAACTACGTGCTCGACACGAACGTGCTGCTGCACGATCCGAACGCGCTCCTGAACTTCCAGGACAACCACGTCTTGGTGCCGATCGAGGTCATCGAGGAGATCGACAAGTTCAAGCGCGAGACCAGCGAGCGCGGCCAGAATGCCCGGACGGTTTCGCGGCGCCTGGATGCCTTCCGGCGGCAGGGTTCCCTGGCGGAGGGCGTTGCGCTCCCCAACGGCGGCCTGCTTCGCATCATCTTCGAGACGCCGTCGGCGCGGTCGCGTCCGGTGCCTTCGATGGGTGGCGGCACGGTGGACTCGCGCATCCTGGCGCTGGCATTGGCGGTGAGCGACGCCGAGCGCGGCCGTCCCACCATCCTGGTCACCAAGGACATCAACCTGCGGCTGAAGGCCGACGTGTACGGGTTGGCGGCGGAGGATTACGAGACGGACCAGGTCAACCTGAAGGACCTCTACACGGGCTACTTCGAGGCCACGGTGCCGGCCGGTCGGTTGGCCAACTTCCGCATGAACGGCGAGGTCCCGGTCCCGGAGGGGCCCGCGCGTCATGCCAACCAGTACTGCTGCCTGGTTGAGGAGGGCGCCGCCAAGCGTTCCATCCTGGGCCGCGTCGATCCGACGGGTGCCCGGATCATCCCATTGCAGGACGTCCAGAACGTCTGGGGCATCCGGCCCAAGAACCGCGAGCAACACTTCGCGCTCGATGCCTTGCTGGACGACCACCTCAAGCTCGTCACGCTGATGGGCAAGGCCGGCACCGGGAAGACGTTGCTGGCCTTGGCCGCGGGCGTGAAGAAAACCGTGGCCGACCGCGAGTTCCGCCGCTTGGTGGTGGCTCGCCCCACCGTGTCGATGGGCAAGGAGCTGGGATTCCTTCCGGGTTCCCTGGAGGAGAAGCTCGCCCCGTGGATGCAGCCCATCCACGACGCGCTGGAGCTGCTGGGCGACCTCAACATGGGGCGCGAAAACGGGCGCACGTCCGACCTGCTCCGTTCCGGCACGATCATGGTCGAGGCCCTGAGCTACATCCGGGGCCGCTCCATCGCCCACCAGTTCATGATCATCGACGAGGCCCAAAACCTTACCCCGCTTGAGGCCAAGACGATCATCACGCGGGTGGGCCAGGGGACGAAGATCGTGCTAACCGGCGACCCGTACCAAATCGACAACCCCTACGTCGATGCCGCCTCGAACGGGTTCACCTACATCGTGAATCGCTTCAAGGGCCAGCATCTCTCGGCCCACGTGGAACTCGCGCGCGGCGAGCGCTCCGACCTCGCCGAGGTCGCCGCGAACATCCTGTAGCGCCACGACCTCCCTTGCGTCCGCGCCGCCTTCGGGGTTGCGTTGCTTGGGCTTCGGTGCATTTACTGGGTCCATGCTCGCCGTCCCGGGTCCAGCGCGTCGGTATTGTGACGGCGTCACGAGGCGCAATTTCCTGCGCCTTGGGGCGCTCGGCATGGGTGGCATTGCATTGCCCCAACTGCTTCGCGCCGAATCCGAGTCCGGCATCCGTTCCTCCCACAAGTCCGTCATCATGGTGTACCTGCCGGGCGGGCCTCCGCACCAGGACACGTTCGACCTCAAGCTCGACGCACCCGCCGAGATCCGCGGCGAATTCCGGCCAATTTCCACCACCCTTCCGGGCCTCCAGATTTGCGAGCACCTCCCCCGTCTTGCTCGCCTGGCTCAGCGCTACACCGTCATTCGATCCATCGCGGATGCCGTGGATGACCACTCGGACTTCATGTGCCAGACCGGTCGTCGCAAGGGCAATGCGCCGCCGGGCGGTTGGCCGACGATAGGCGCCTGCGTCTCGCGTGTGCTGGGGTCGGCCAACCCGGCCGTGCCCGCGTTCATCGGGCTCGAGCCCCGCATGCAGCACCGGCCCTACAACGCCGCCACCCATGGTTTTGCCGGGGTGGCCCATGATGCGTTCAAGCCGGCGGCCGACGCGAAGGCGGACATGGTGTTGAACGGGATCTCGGCCGACCGCCTGGCCGACCGCCGGGCGTTGCTCCAAGCCTTCGACCAATACCGGCGCGACGTGGATGGGTCGGGCCTGATGGCCGGCCTCGACGGTTTCAACCAACAGGCATTCGGCATGTTGACGTCTGGCCGCCTCCTGTCGGCGCTGGACTTGACCCAGGAGGATCCCCGCGTGTTGGAGCGTTACGGCAAGGGGGACTCCAAGGTGCACGGGGACGCGGCGCCGATGTTGAACGAGCAGTTCTGCATGGCGCGGCGCCTCGTCGAGGCGGGAGCCCGCTTCGTCACGCTGGCCTACGGCTTCTGGGATTACCACGGCAACAACTTCGGCAACGCCCGCAACGACCTGCCCATGCTCGACCAGGCCTTGTCGGCCTTGATCGAGGACATCCACGAGCGCGGCCTCGACAAGGACGTCACCGTCATTGCGTGGGGCGAGTTCGGGCGTTCCCCCACGATCAACAAGGACGGCGGGCGCGACCACTGGCCCCGGGCCAACTGCGCGCTGTTGGCGGGCGGCGGCATGCGGCATGGCCAGGTCATTGGCGCCACCGACCGCCTCGGCGGCGAGCCCTCCGAGCGGCCGGTGCTGTTCGGCGAGATCTTTGCGTCCTTGTACGCGTCGCTGGGCATCGACGTGAACAAGGTGACGTTGCCCGACCTCAGTGGCCGTCCCCAGTTCTTGGTGCCCGACGGCTGCCAACCGATGCGCGAGTTGTTGGGCTGACGGTTGCGAGGAGTCGATGGGACTCCCCGATCGCCCGAGGCCATGGCGTTATCCCGGAGCTGAAGCCCCGGCATTCGGCGCGAGCTTGCGTCGTCGGATGGACCACTCGAGGAAGAACGAGGACGTGATGACGGCCGTTCCCACGATGCCGCACAGCTCGAACCATGGGTTCTCGAAGACCTCCTCCAGCACGCTGTCGTCGGCCACTTCTTGGCGCAGCGCCGCGATTTCGCGGGCGAGGTCGAGGTCCCTCGTGGCAGGCGGCGCGCCCTGGGAGGATGCCGCCGCCGCGGGACGGGCGAGGGGCAGGCGCAGGGATGTGGGCGGACGCTGATGGCCACGGGCCGTCGCCAGCGAGACGACGGTGGCAACTAGGATGACGGTGGTGCCCAACCCACGGAGCAACGGGGGCAAGGCTTCGTTCACGTTGAGGGAATGCTTCATGGCTTTTCGCACGCGGTCCTAAAGGCCATCCCGAACCCGCCGGAGCCAGCCGCCGTCGCCGCGCCCTCGCGACCACGCCCATGCCATCAGGGTGGCCATGGCCGCCATCGCCCCGGCTGCACCTGCGGCCAAGGACCATGCACCGGTCCAACCCGATCGCACGAGGACATGGCTCAGCGCCCCGGCGACCGCGGCGCCTGCAAGCGCCCGTGCCCAGGCCCCGAAAAACCAACGCGGCCCATCGGAGCCGCCTTGATGGCGGGCATGGTCCATGAACAAGGGAAGGCTCGTGCCCATGGCCGTTGACAGCAGCATCCCCGCTGCCAGCCCGGTCCCGCCCCAGAACCACCCGCCGACGCCCCCAAGGATGGCGCCCGCAACGACCTCCATCCCCACCCGCCGCGCCAGCGTCTGGAACTGGCCCGAACCCATGAGGTGATAGGCGACCGGCGAGGACACCCCGATCACGACGAACCGTGCGGCCAGGAGGCCGATCCACGCCGGGGGGGCCACCCATTCCGGAGACACGTGCCATGCAAGGACGGCCGGTGCCGCGCCCAGCATGAGCCCGCCGCCCATCCCGTACAGCCATGCGTTGGCGGCCGACACGAGCCGTGTGGAGTCGGGTCCACCGCCGGTTCCCTGTGCCACGCGTGGCCACAAGGCCTCGCCAAACGACGTGAGCACGCCCCGCGCGATGCCCAGCACGCGCAGGACGAGCACGAAGACCGTGAGTTCGCCGCCTTCCGGCATCAGCCAGTTGGCCATCAATCCGTCCATGGCCAGCAGGACGACGATGAGCACCTGCATCCGGCACACGGGCCAGGCCTCCGGCCAGTTCTCACGCCAGTATGCGCGGCGGTCGGCGCCCCATTCCAGGTCCACCCAAGGCATCCCGGGGAAGTCCGCGCGCAGGACGAGGTTGGCCGCGATCCACGGGATGGAAGCCACGGCGAGGACGGCGGCGGGGAACGCCCATTCGCCCCACCCCATCGCAAGTCCGGCGCCCACGACGGCGAGGTGCACAAGAGAGCCCACGCCCTGGATGACGGACATGGCCCCCTGCTTGCCGATGCCGACCAGCGCCTGAACCTGCATCCCCGCCGACAACGTCAACGCCCCGCCCAGCCCAAGCGCCATGAAGAAGCCCAGGCCCAGCCCCGCCCGTCGTCCCGCAGGCCCCAGCCAGCACGCCAGCATCAACACCGGCCCGGCGAGCAACGCCCACGAGAACAAGCGCGTCATCAACGCCTGGCCAAACCCGGCCAGCCACCGGCGTCGCCCCGTGTCCGACGTCCGCAGCACCTCGCGGTTCAGGAACATCCGGAAGCCGCCATCCAACATGGGCATGTAGCCCAGCACCGTCAGCGCCACCATCAATGCGCCGTATTCCTCCTTGGGCAGATGCTGGCCCACCCAGCGCAACACTACCACGGCCGACGTCGCCGAGGCGGCCGCCGCGAACACCCGGCCCGACAACACCCTCGCAAACGACGCATTCAACGGCCCGGCCTTACCCCACGGTGGCCCACGAGGGAAGTTCCAAGTTCCCGGGAAGCCCGCGTGAATACCGCCCGCCCGCCTCCAGTCGGCCCCACACGTAACGAGCGAGAAAGACTTCACATGAAGACGAGGATGACACCCTTCCTGTTGGCGATGGCCCTTGGCCTTGGAGCCGTTGCTCCCCGGGCCATGGCGGGCGACCGGGAATGGGCCGTGGCTGGCAAGGTCCTCACCGGCCTCGCCGCCGCCTCCGTCGTCTCCCGCATCCTCGATCCTGCGCCCTGCGCCGGGACGACCGCCGTGGTGTACCAGCACCCCCCGGTTTACGTCGTCGCGCAACCCGCCCCCGTCGTGGTCGCGCAGCCAACGGTCGTCGCACCCGCGCCGGTGGCCCCCCCGGCTCCTGTCGCCTATGCGGTGCCACCCCCCACCGTTGTGTACGCGACACCGCCGGTGGTCTATGCGGCTCCCCCCGTTGTCTATGCCGCGCCGCCCGTGTACGTCGCGCCGCACCCCGTCGTGGTGCCCGCGCCGGCTTTCGTCCATCGCCCCCGTTGGGGATTCCATGGACACGTGGTTTTCCGCCCGTGAGTACGAGCGGGAATAACGCATAGGAGAAGGCGGGCCCGCCGGCGTGAGACACCGGCGGGCCATTTCTCGTCGGCATGGCGACACTTGATTCCATGGGCTCCGGCCGCACTCTCGGGCTTGATGCATTCCACGGGGCAAGCGATCGGACGAAGGCCGGGCCAATGGCCGGGCCAACGACCGGGCCTTCCCGCGCCGACATCGTGCATCGGGTGATGGCCGAGCCTGTTTCCAGCCCCAGGTCCCGCGTCGTCGTGGACGGCAAGTTCTTCCGGCTTGAGGGGCGCAAGTTCCACCCGCGCGGCGTCACGTATGGGCCGCTGAAGTCGGATGGCCCCGACGAGGGCTTTGCGGGGCGGGAACGGACGGTGGCGGACCTTGACCTGTTGCTGGAGCTGGGGGCGAACGTGGTGCGGTTGTATCACGTTCCGCCGCGGTGGTTCCTCGACCTGCTGCACGAGCGCGGGCTGAAGGCCATGGTGGACGTGCCGTGGAACAAGCACCTCTGCTTCCTCGACACGGCGGCGGCACGCAACGAGGCCCGGGACCGGGTGCGGCGGGCTGCGCGGGCGTTGCGGGCGCACCCGGCGGTCTTCGCGCTGAGCGTCGTGAACGAGATCCCGGCCGACATCGTGCGCTGGAGCGGCGCGGCCGAGGTGGCGGCGTTCATCGACGATTTGGTGGCGGACGCCAAGGCAGAGGACCCGGAACTCCTGTGCACGTTTGGGAACTTTCCCTCCACCGAGTTCCTGCGGCCGCGCACGACGGACTTCGTCTGCTTCAACGTTTATCTGCACGAGCGACGTCCCTTCGAGAACTACGTGGCCCGGCTCCAGACGATGGCCGAGACGCGGCCGCTCGTGCTGGGGGAGTTTGGCATCGACTCGATCCGCGAGGGCGACGCCCGGCAGGCCGAGATCGTGGGATGGCAGGTGGAGGCCGCCTTCCAGGGTGGCGTCGCGGGCGTGTTCGTGTACGGATTCACGGACGAATGGGTCAAGGATGGCGAGCCCGTGACGGATTGGGCGTTCGGGCTCACGACCGCGCAACGGCGGAGGAAGCCGGCGTTTGAGTCGGTGCGCGAGCGGTTTGCGGCCGCGCCGCTCTTCCCGTTGCCCGCCGCCCCCCGCGTCTCGGTCGTCGTGGCCAGCTACAACGGCGCCGCCACCCTCCGCGCCTGCCTCTTGTCGCTCGAACGGCTCAACTACCCGGACTACGAGGTGCTGCTCGTGGACGACGGATCGACGGACGCCACGGCCGACATCGCCGTGTTGTTCCCGCGGGTGCGGACAATTCGTCACGATACCAACCTGGGCCTGGGGGTCGCCCGCAACACCGGCATCTACGCGGCGACGGGCGACATCGTCGCCTTCACGGACTCTGATTGCCGGGCCGACGAGGACTGGCTGCACCACCTCGTGGGCGACCTGCTGCGCGCGGGCTACGCCGGCATGGGCGGGCACAACCTGCTGCCGCCGGACGACTCGGCCGTCGCGGCGGCCGTGATGGTGTCGCCGGGCGGCCCTGCGCACGTGATGCTGACGGACCGGCTGGCGGAGCACGTGCCGGGGTGCAACATGGCCTTCCATCGCTGGGCCTTGCTGGAGCTGGGCGGGTTTGACCCCGTGTACCGGCGCGCGGGCGACGACGTGGACATTTGCTGGCGGCTCCAGCAGCGCGGCTACCGCATCGGCTTCAGCCCCGGGGGCTTCGTGTGGCATTACCGGCGCAACACCGTCCGCGCCTACCTCCGCCAGCAGGCGGGCTATGGCGACGCCGAGGCGTTGCTGGAGCGGCGTCACCCGGAAAACTTCAACCGCTTCGGCGGCTCCATCTGGCATGGGCGCATCTATTCGCCCGCCAAGATCGGCGTCGAGACCTCCCGCCCCATCATCTACCACGGGCTGTTCGGGACCGGGTTGTTCCAGAGCATCTACGTCTCCAACCCGGGGCTGACACTCCTGGTGGTGACGAGCCTCGAGTATCATTTTCTCCTTACCTTGCCCTTGCTGGTCCTCGGGGCCGTTGCCCCGCCGTTCACCACCATCGGTCTCGCCTCCCTGGCCCTCTCCATCGGCATGTGCGTCGCCGCCGCGCTGCAGGCGGACCTCGCCCCGGGCCGTCGCCGCTGGTGGTCACGGCCCTTGGTCGCGTGGCTGTTCCTCCTGCAACCGGTCGTGCGCGGATGGGCGCGCCACCGGAACCATCTCGCCGGCCAGCAGGCTCCCTTGGGCGACCGGGAGACGCTCGAATCCCTGAGTCTCGAAGGGCATGAAGGCGACCTGCGCCTCCTGCGCTTCTGGTCCCAGCAACACATCGACCGCGTGCGGTTCCTGCGCCGGGTGATGCAGCGCCTCGACGAACGCTCGTGGCAAAACAAGCCGGACGGCGGATGGAGCCGCCACGACCTCGAAATCTATGGCAGCCGTTGGGCCGTGCTCCGGCTGACGACGGCCGTGGAATACCTGGCGAATGGTTCCGAGGTGCTCCGATGCCGCCTCGCCACCTCGTGGAGCTTCGTGGCGCGCGCGTCCTTCCTCGCGCTTGCCGGAGCGTCGCTGGTCGTCATTGGGTTCGCCGGCGGCCGTTGGTGGTGGCTCCTGCTCGCCTTGCTCCCCGCCGTCGCGTGGCGCCTCCACCGTGCCGAGCGGACCCTGCTCCGTCGCGTCGTGACCTTCCTGGAGGAGCGCGCCAAGGAGAACGGCTTGGTCAAGCTTCGGGCCGAGGACACGCGGTAGGCCGCGCACCCGGTCAGGTTCAGTCCTCCGAATCCAGGGAGACGTCTCCGCGGGGCTCGCCCTCGATTTCCGGCACGTCATGGGTGCCGTCGTTGCCACGTTCGCCTGCCGGTTCTCCCCGGCTGGTGCCCTCGTCGGGCGGCTCCAGCATCACCACGAACTCGCCCTTGCGCGGTCGTCGGTCCAGCTCCGCCGCCAACGCCGACGTCGTGCCCCGAAGGAATTCCTCGAAGCGCTTCGTCACCTCGCGCGCGACGACGGCCCGGCGGCCCGGCGCACGCGCCGCCAGCTCGGCAAGCAAACGCCCCACCCGGTGCGGCGACTCGTACACGCACAACGTCCCCGGCAACGCCAACAGCTCGCCCAGTCGTCGCGCCCGCTGCCCGGACTTCACCGGCAGGAACCCCGCGAAGTGAAACGTCTCCGTGGGCAGCCCGCTGGCCGTCAGTGCTGCCACGGCCGCGCATGGCCCCGGTACCGGCTCCACCCGCAACCCGGCCCCGATGGCCTCCGCCACGACGCGCTCCCCGGGGTCGGAAATCCCCGGCGTGCCCGCGTCCGTCACCAACGCGACGGTCTCCCCCGCGCGCAGGCGGCCCAAGATCTCGGCGGAGCGCCGCGCCTCGTTGAAGTGGAAGTAGCTCACCATGGGCTTCCGGATGCCAAAGTGCTGCAGCAACTGGCCCGTCCGGCGCGTGTCCTCCGCCGCGACAACCGTGCATTCCCTCAGCACCCGCAACGCGCGCAAGGTGATGTCCTCGCGGTTCCCAATGGGCGTCGCGACCAGGTACAACGTCCCCGGAACCAACGGCGGCAATGTCTGCGTCGGTGCAGACTCAGCGTCTTCGTGCACCGCGCCACCCTGCCGCCTCCGCCGTGCTTCCCCAAGCCCGCAGTCCCAATTCACCCGCAAACGCAGCCAGACCGTCCCGGTCCGGTTCTATCCAAGCCCAGCCCCACGGCATCCATTCATCCGAGCGCTGCGACGGCTCCTGAACGGGTCCGTGCGGTCGTTGCGGCGCATCGTGCGGTCGTTGCGGCGCATCGTGCAGTCGTTGCGGCGCGTCGTGCGGTCGTTGCGGCGCGTCGTGCGGTCGTTGTGGCGCATCGTGCGGTCGTTGCGGCGCGTCGTGCGGTCGTTGCGGCGCGTCGTGCGGTCGTTGCGGCGCATCGTGCGGTCGTTGCGGCGCGTCGTGCGGTCGTTGCGGCGCGTCGTGCAGTCGTTGCGACGCATCGTGCGGTCGTGGGAGCGCTCCGTGCGCGCGCTTTCACCCTAGAAACGGCAGTCGAAGAGGATTTCAAGACAAGGAAAGGGCCCTCCCATCCGGGAGGATGGGCTCACGGGCAGGAACCCAAGGGCTCACCCTGCGAGTGAGGTCGTGGTGGGCTCGACGCGGCTGTAGGCCGGGTCCCCTGACCCGGCGCACCGGGCAAGCGGCATCGCCATCGCCGCGTGAGGGCACGCGGCCTACAGACTGCCCAACTAACGTTTCCGGGTTCACCCTCGATGCGGCGGGGTCATGACAACCCAATAGGAAAACAGGCGATCCATGTATCTCGCCGTCGTCGCCGCGTACGAGATGCGCCGCACGGTCATCCGCTCCTTGCCCGCCCTGGACGAGGCGTCAGCCAGGGTCGGCCGGGTTCAGTGGGCTGGGTTCCCTGACTCGGGGCGTCTTGCGGGGTGGGTATGGGAACGAAAAAGGGGCGGCCCTGGTTGGGGCCGCCCCGTTGCATTCAACGCGTGTCCCCGTGTGGGGACGCGGATTCCTAGTACTTGATGACCAGCTTGCCGTTGATGGCCTCGACGCTCTTGATGGCGCGGGCAGGCGAGATGGTGAGGTAGGCCTCGGTCGCGCCCGAGGGCACGTCCGCGGTAATGGTCTTGGAGACGGGGTCATCGACCACGTTGGTGAGGGTAGCGCCCGCGAATCCGGCGGGCGGCGTGCCGGTGATGACGGTGGGGGCGGCGACGCTGTCGAAACTGTTGCCGACCTGCCCGGCGAAGTAGATCGATCGGGCCTCGATGGGGGTGAGGGCGCGGCGCCAGATGCCGACGTCGTCGATGGCACCGGCGCCGTTGACGCCGTAGTCACCGTTGGGGTTCTGGCCAATGGCGAGGCCGTTGCCGTAGTCGAGGGTGGCGAGGCCGGCGATGGAGTACTGGTGGAGGAACTTGCCATCCACGTACACGGAGGCGACGGCGGCGGCGCGGTCCACGACGGCAACGACGTTGTGCCAGGCGCCGTCGTTCATAACGGGGCTGTTGGGCACGGGATCCGCGACGTAGGTGCCGCTGTTCGCCGTGCTCACGAGGGACAGCTCGATCTTCCCGCCCGAGTCCGCGAAGCACCAGCCCTGCTGGTAGGTGGAGCCGGGCGCGTTGCCGATCAGCGGAAGGTCGTTCTTCCAGTCTGTGTACTGCGCCCAGAACGAGACCGAGAAGCTGTCGGCCTCGGTGAAGGAGAAGTCGGTGGCGGTCCCGACGTTGACCCAGTTGAAGATGGAGCCGGCGACGGTCTCCAGGCTGACGGCCTTGGAGCCGATCTTGCCTGGCACGAAGGTAGGGTTGCCCACGGCGACGCCGTTGTTGCCGCGTGACGAGGCGTCCTTGTAGTCGCCGTCGAAGCGGAGGTGGAGGACGAGGTCCTGGGGCAGGTTGACGGCCGTCGGGATGGGCAGCGCGTTGATGGCCGCCGGGGCGCTGGTGACGACCTTGCCGCCGCCGTTGACCACAAACCGGTACGAGCCCGAGTCCGAGGCGGCGAGGCTTGCGAAGCTCAGGACGGGGCTGGTGGCTTCCGGGATGGCGACGCCGTCCTTGATCCATTGGAAGTTCAGGGGAGGCGTGCCGGCCGCGCTGGCCTTCAACGTCGCCTTGTCGCCCACGAACGCCGTGACGGGCGAAGGACCCGACACGATCGAGGGCGGCACGGCGGCGAACTTGTTTTGGAATGCCGCGTCGCGGATGGCTTGGATCTCGGCGCGGGTGAGGGCGTGGTCGAAGATGGCGACCTCGTCGATCAAGCCCCCGAAGATGCGGTTGCCGAGGGGGTCGGTGCCGATGTGGATGGGGGCGATGAACGACTGCGTGCCGTGAGCGGTGGGGTTGGATGCGGATTGAAGGCCGGACCCGGAGTCGAGGTACATGGTGGCCAGCTTGGGCTCCACCACGATGGCGACCATGTTCCATGCGTCGGTGACGGGAGTGAGGGCGGAGTCCCAGTTGTATAGGATGGCGTTGTCATTCCAGTTGTACCCGAGGGTGCGGGAGGAGGGCCGAAGAAAGAGGCCGGAGGCCGGGGCCCCGCCGCCTCGGACGTACACGAGGCCGCTGAAGTCGGTAGGAGGCAGGCCCTTGGGCTGGATGAAGGCGATGATGGTGGCGCTCGTGAAGGTGGCGTTGAGCGGCGCGCAGGTGACGTCGCTGGTGTTGCCATCGAACAGGAGGGCGTTGTTGCCGGCCTCGAATCCGGACTGGCCGGACGGGCGGGGGCCCGCTTGGCCGGCCTTCGTGGTCACGGGGTTGAACGTGCCGTTGAAGCCGCCCACGGAGTCGTACGCGACCGAGCCATTGGCCTCGTTGAGGCGCCAGTAGGCGATGGGGCCGCTGGAGAGGATGGCGGCGGCCGCGTTGGGCGAGACCGGGAGGACGGTGAGCGCGGCGGCGGGCGAGGTGACGCTGCCGTTGGGGTTGGTGGCCAGGACGGCGTAGTTGCCGGCCGCGGCGGCGTTCACCCGCGTGATCGTGAGATCCTTGCTGGTTGCGCCCGCGATGGGCGTGCCGTCCTTCGTCCATTGGAAGGTGATGGGCGTGCTGCCGACGGCGTCGGCGCTGAACTTGGCGGTGCCACCGGGGAACACGGAGACGGCCACGGGCGACTTCGAGAGGATGGGCGGCCCGGCAAGGACGGTGAGCGTGACCGCCTTGCTGGTGACGTTGCCGTAGGGGTTGGTGATGACCACGGTGTAGTCGCCGGAGTCCGAGGCCGTGAGGTTTGGCAGGGAGAGGGTGGGCGACGTTCGGCCGGACAACGCGGTGGCCCGGAGCTTCCACTGGTAGGAGATGGGGGTGCCACCGATGGCGGCGACGGAGAGGATGGCGTTCATGCCCTCGTACAGGGTGCCGGATGGGCCGACGGGCTGGGAGGTGACGACAGGGGGCATTTGGCCGGCCGCGTAGAGGCTTTGCAACTGGGCGCCGGTCAGCGCCTTGTCGAAGATGGCGACCTCGTCGATGACGCCGTCATACCGACGGTTCTGCGTCGCCGTGGGGTCCATGCCGAGGAAGATGGAATCGATGCTGAAGTCGTGCGGGGTGATGCTCGCGACGTTGGTGGCGAGCACGCCGTTGAGGCACAGGATGGTTTGCGTGGGGCTGAACGAGGCCGCCACGAAGCTCCAGACGCCGTCCGGGATGACCATGCGCGGGGAAGGGATGAAGCCGTAGCCGGTGTCATTCCAGTGATAGCGCAGGTCGTTGCCGTCGCCGAAGCCGAAGCCGGTCGCCGAGCCGTCGCCGTTGCGCTGGAAGAGCACGGGGGCCCAGCCGCCGGCCATCCAGCCCTGGATGTCGTCCGAGGGGCCGTTGCGCTTGATCCACGCGGTGAACGTGACGGTGTCGGAGGTGAGCGAGGGTCCCGGGATGGAGATGGTGCCGGCGTTGGGATCGTCCTTGGACTGGCCGAGCCATCCGTTGATCACGGCGGCCTTGTTGTTGGCTCCGAAGCCCGGGTAGGACACGCCGGGCTGGTTCATCACCACGCCATCGGAGACCAGGGCGTTCTGGCCCGCGCCCCATGAGCCGGAGTTGGCAGACACGGCGGGCTCGGCCGACGGGCTATAGACAGGCTCGTTGAGGCGGTAGTAGAGGAGGGGGTTGGCCTGGTTGACCAGGGTGTCATAGGACGGGGAGGGGGTGGCGCTCCTGCCGTTGTCGTGGTGCAACTTGATGACCTCGGCGCTCAGGGCGGTGCTATACACGGCCACTTCGTCCACGTAGCCCGAGTAGGCAAAGGCGAGGTCGTTGCGGCGTCCGACGGTGAAGTAGCCGTCGTAGTTGGGGGCATACCCTGGGGACAAGCCGGAGGATTGGAGCTCGCCGTTGACGTAGAGGGACGCCAGGCCTGTTGCGGCGTCGTAGGAGACGACAACATGCGCCCAGGTGCCCACCGTGGGGACATCGCCGCCGTTCAGAGTGAGGGAACGGTTGATGCCAACGTGGTTGAACATGCGGAAGTTCCAGCCCTTGCCGCCCGCGCTCGCGCCGTTGTCCTGGTACAGGAGCCACCCCGAGCGGTTCGGCCCGGTGGCGCCGTTCTGGAGGTGTCCGAAGGTCATCACGCACGTGAGGCCGGCCGGCTCCGCGATGGGTTGCGCCCAAATCTCCGCCGTGAACGAGCCCTGGGGATTGGTGGACGCGTCGAAGGGCGTCTGGATCCAGCCATCGCCCACCGTAGCACCGCCATCGGCGCTGCCTGCCAACGCCCCCGGGGTCGAGCCGTGCATCGGGCTCGTGGTGTTGTCGTTCACGTAGTAGGCGTCGCCGATGGGGCCGGCCGAGCCTTGGTTGACGGCACGGTTGCTCGGGACGGCCAGCGCCTCGTTGAAGCGGTAGTAGCCCACCGGCCCGAGGCTGGACACGGTGCCGGGGTAGTCGGCGTGCGCCGAGCCCATGAGGGCGGCGGCGGCTGCCATGGCCCATGGCAGGCGAGTACTGTTGGCGTGCTTCATGACGTTCCTTTTCGGGGGATGGAACCGGAACCGAGGGATGTTGTGGCCATGCAATGGCCGCAACGACCCGGAGGCAAGGATGCGTCCGCTCCCACTTGTTGCGTGATTTCCTCCAAGGCCATTCCAAGCGCAAAAAGGCGGCCCCAGTTTGTCAAGGGATGGATTTGTGAAACACGGTGCACCCGGCTTGTGCTGCATCCGCCATCCGGGAAAACCCATGCTGCCCGGGGAGGCTGCCCCCGTCCGTCAAGATGAGGGCGCGCTTCGCGTGCCTGCCGCAGTCCGGAACAGCGCTTGCCTTCACGTCGCCCTTCTGGCGTTCTTTTACCGGTTTCGGGCAAACGGGGTCGTAGCTCAGTTGGTAGAGCGTCTCGTTCGCAATGAGAAGGTCAGGGGTTCGAATCCCCTCGGCTCCACCAGCCCGGATTTCACCGCATTGCCCCGTCCCTTCCGACAGCTCCACCACGGTCCCGTTTCCCGACGCTGTGGAACGGAGCCGGGACGGCACCGCCACGAGAGGGGAGGCGGTCACGCCTTCAACCCTGCCGACACCGCCTCCAACACGGGCTCCACCGCCACCGCCCGCATCACCCGCACGATGTCGTCGTCCGTCCCGGCGATGGGTCGGCCGTCGTACCGATAGAAGTCCAGGTGTCGCCCTCCCACGGCGGGATTGGGCACGCACGTCCAGTCCGGGCGAAGCGGGAACACGGGCGGGTTGAGCGTGGGCGTTTCGACGACGACCTGGTGCGGGACGCCCACGGCGGCGGCGATGTGCATGAAGGCCGTGTCCACGGACAGAAACGCCCGCGCATGGCCCACGAGCGCGGCCGCCGCGCGCAGGGAGGGAGCGCCGGGGAACCGCAGCGTGCCGGCCGGCAAGGCCCTCGCCAACGCCTCGTGCACGACGCGTTCGCCCGGTCCACCAAAGGCCACGACGGGCACCTGCGGCCATCGGGCGCGCCAGGCTTGGAGGAACCCTTCCCATCGCTCCACCGGCCAGCGTCGCAACGCCAGGTTCTTGGTGCCGCCCGACCCCACGTGGATTCCCAGCCAAGGCCTTCCTTCCAGTCCCTCGGCCCGGCACCAATCCCGCGCCCACGTGGCTTCCGACTCTGAAAGGAAGAGGTCATACCGGGGCTGGGTCACCTCCCGACGCCCCCCCAGCACGTCCACGAGCCGCAGGTTGTTCTCCGCGCAGGATACCGTGTAATCCTGTTCCACGGCGTCCGTGACGAGCCATGGATCCAGCCATGACTCGTTCTCGTATCGATGGCTCAGCCGCCGCCGCGCCCCGGCCAGCCGGGCCACCCATCGATACTCGCGTCGGCCCTGCGGATGCAGCGTCAACGAGACGTCGGCCGGCGGCCGACGCAGGCCCAGCACGAACCGAATGCCCTCGTGCCGGGGGTGTTCCAGCAGGTTGAACGCATGGACGGCGTCCACGTGGGGGTTGCCCGCGAGCAACTGCGCGCTCCCGGGCCACATGACGACGACCTCGACGCGCGCGCCGGGCCATCGCTTGCGCAGGTCGCGGAGCACCGGCGTGGCCATCAACGTGTCGCCGATGCCCGCCATGCTGAACACCAGCACGCGGCCCGGGGGTGGCACCGGAGGTGTCATGGGGTTCTCTCCGTCGCCCTCAACGCCTCCATGTGCCCGGCCGACCGGCGATTCCCGCCCGGCCCACCGGCACAAGCTGCACCTCGTCCGGCAGCCGGAGTCCTCGGCTGGCCCGGAACACCATCTCGCGTCGTCCGGGCGGCAGCACGAGCGTGGACCACGCAACGCCCCGGCGGACCTGCAACGCGAACGAACGCACCGGCGGCCCGCCGCGCACGGTCCATGACAGGCGAAGCTCCGTGGCCTTGGCGCGGCCCGAGAACGACGCGAGCGCGGGGGCGTTGGTGGTCAGCCACGGGCTGGCGGGCGGCACGGCGGGATCGCGCTTGAACCGGGCCTTGAGCAACGGCACGACGCCGCCCTTGTTGTCCATGAGGCTGCTCATGTTCCAAAGGAGGAGCCCGTTGGCCCCCCCGGGCTCCAGCACCAGCCCCGCCTGCGCCCCGATCTCCCTTGCGTCCCGATCCACGCCCACCCGCGCCGACGCAATGCCCGCATACAGGTTGCGGCCGGGACGATTCTGCGCCGCCCACCAGTGCATCAGGACATGGAAGCTCTGGGCGGTTTGCTCGATGTTCCAGTAGAGCTGCGGCGCGAGGTAATCCACCCAGCCCTCCGCCAGCCACCGGCGTGCGTCCGCGTGCAACGACTCGAACGCGTCCAATCCCTTGATGCCCGGTGGGACGTTGTTGCGCCAAATCCCGAACGGGCTGACCCCGAACTGCACCCATGGCTTCGTCTCGTGCACCACCCGCGAGGCGGCACGGACGAAGCCGTCCACGTTGGCCCTGCGCCACTCGCCGCGGTCCATGCCCCGTCCGTGCTCGCGGTAGGTGGCGTCGTCCAGGAAGGGCACGGCAGCCCCCGACCCGTCCTTGATGGGGTACGGGTAGAAGTAATCGTCCATGTGGAGCGCATCGATGTCATAGCGGCGCACGAGGTCGGCAATGACGGACAACGCGTGGCGTTGCACCTCGGGGGCCCCGGGGTCCATCCAGACTTGGTTGCCGTAGGGAATGGCCAGGGCGGGCCGTCGCCGGGCCATGTTGCGGGGGTCCGACGGGGACCGGGCGGTCTCGGCGCGGGCGCGGAAGGGATTGATCCATGCGTGCAGCTCCATGCCGCGCTCATGGGCCGCGTCCACGGCGAATGCCAGCGGATCCCACGCGGGCGACGGGGCCACGCCCTCGCGGCCGGTGAGGTATTCGGACCAGGGCTCCAGGGCGGACCGGTAGAGCGCATCCCCTTGGGGACGCACCTGGAGGATGATGGCGTTGAGCCCGATCTCGGCGGCGAGGTCCAGTTGCTCCAGCAATTCCTGGCGTTGCTGCTCCGGCTTCAGGCCAGGTTTCGAGGGCCAGTCGATGTTGCCCTTGGTGGCTATCCATGCGCCCCGAAGCTCCCGGCGAAGCTCCGGCGGGCCCGGTATGGCCGACATCGACGGCGGCGCGGCATGGGCCACCCACACGGCCCCGCACCACGCCAGGACCCAACATGCCCAAGCAGGGAAGCGCACGGGCCGCACCGTGCCCCGACCCGCCATCCCGGGGCAAGGTTCGACCGCCGGGCGACGACCTGACCGAAGCCCCGCGTCACGCGAGGAATCCCCTCCGAATCCAGACGCGGCCCACGACGCTCGGCTGAGGGTGCGGAAGGGCCTTCGTGGCATCGGTGTTCCTTTGGGGCTCCATCCTCCCCGATGAATCGCTCCGCGGGACATGGGGGGGTGCTTGCGTCGAGTTTTGGGCTGCAAGAAGGTGCCGGCATGAATGAGGTGATCTCCGCAGCCTGCCTTGTGGTTCTGTCGGTGTTGCCGTTGGTGGTGCTCGGGCTTCGGGCGGCGCGGCCCAGGCTGATGCCATGGTGGGCTGCCGTCTTGCTGGTCGTGGGCTTGGGGTGGGGGTTGTTGATCGTGGGCGCCTTGGTGAACGAGTCGTCCAAGGGGGGAGCTGGTCATGTGGGTGCGCTGTTTTTTGGCTGGGCCATCATGCTCGTTTGGTTCGCTCCATGGCTGCTTGCCTATGCCGTTTTCCAGTTCGTGCGCCGTCGCCGGTCCATGCCTCATGCCCCGGCAGCCCAGTCCTGACGCGCCAGGATGCCACGGGGCGGGGAAGTGCGGCGAACGACCCGTGAAGGTGCACGCGGCGAACGATGCGTGCGCCCCAAGGCCGTTCACCGCCTTCCCAGTCCCGGGGCAGGCTCCCCGGTTCCACCCGGGGACGCCTCACCGAAATTGGCGCAAGAAAGGCAAGATCGCAGGATGAACGGGCCTAGTGGAGCGTCCACTGAGGGTATTTTTTGGCTATGTCCCGGGCGGCCCATGGGAGCGTGCCATGAGGGGGACACGAGTCCTGCCTCGCCGCTTGGAACGTCCATTCTCGGAAACCTGCCGGTCGATGCGGGCCTGCCAGCGGGGGCCGGTGCGCCCCATTTGGTCCTCCCTATTTCGACCCGAGGGCCGAGGCCATGGTGAAGATGGGCAGGAGCAGGCCGAGGGCGAGGAAGCCGATGGCGGCGGCGACGGCGCAGAGGATGACGGGCTCAATGAGGCGCACGGCCTGGTCCACCTGGCGGTTGGTGCGGCGCTCCACGGTGTCGGCAATCTGGAGGAGGACCTCGTGCAGCTTGTTGGATTCCTCGGCCACCGTGATCATCGCGAGGATTTGCTCCGGGATGAACCCACCGGCCGCCAGGGGCTCGGACAACCGCTTGCCATCGCGGACGGCGTCGGTGGCCTCCGCGATGCGGTCGGCGAGGAGGTCCGAGCCGGTGGCGTCCTTGGCGATGCGGAGGGCGGAGAGAAGGGGGACGCCATTCGCGAGCATGGTGCCGAGGATGCGGCAGAAGCGGGTGATGGCGAGGAGGCGCAGGGCGGGTCCGGCGACGGGGATCTTGAGGCGCCAGGCCTCGAGGGTGCGGCGGTGCTTGTCGCTGCGCAGGGCGGTGACGAGGGCGGCGACGGTGCCGCCGAGGATGGGGAGGATGAGATACCAGTAGGAACGCAGGAGGCGGGACGACGCGAACAACAGCTCGGAGGGAAGGGGCTTCTTGGCGTTGGCCAGCAAGGGCTCGAACTTCGGGACGAAGAACAGGAGGGCGGCCACCATGACGAGGGTTCCCAGCGTGGCCAGCAACGCGGGGTAGATGAGCGCGCCCATGACCTTGGAGCGGAGTTCCTCGAAGCGCTCGATGAAGGACGAAAGCGAGCGCAGGACATCGACGAGGAAGGAGGCGCGCTCGCCGGCCTGGATCATGGCGGTGTGGAGGACGGGGAACGTCTCGGGATACTGGCGCAGGGTGTCGGTGAGGGACCGGCCGTCCGCGACGGCGGCACGGATTTCCTTGAGGAGCTGCTTGAGGGAAGGGTTGACGGTGGATTTGCCGAGGGAATCGAGGGCACGAAGGAGGGGGACGCCCGAGCCGAGGAGGTCGGCGAGCTGGGAGTACATGGCCCCGAGGTCGGCCGCCTTGATGCGCCGGCGGGGCTTGATGGAGGGGTCCGAGGGGTCGCCCTCAATCGTGACCGGAAAGAGGCGGCGCTCGCCCAGGATGCGGATGGCGGCGGCTTGGGTGTCGGCCTCGACGGTGCCGCGGGTGGTGGCCCCGGAGTCGGAAAGGGCGCTGTACGTGAAGCGGGGCATGCGGGCTACAAGGCGGTGCAGAGGACGACCTCGTCCGGGGTGGTGACGCCCTGGCGGACCTTGACCCAGCCGTCCTCGCGCAGGAGGCGGAGGCCGGTGGCGCGCCCGGCCTGGATGATGCGGTGGGAGGGGGCGCGGTCGATGATGAGCTCGGAGATGGCGTCGGAGGTGACCAGCAGCTCGTAGAGGCCGGAGCGGCCGCGGTAGCCGGTGTTGCGGCAGTTGGGACAGCCGACGCCGCGGGCGAGCTGGGCGCCGGGCTCGAGGACGAGGTCCTTGGGCAGGTTGGCCGGGTCGGGGACGGCCCAGGCCTTGCACTTGGGGCAGACGCGCCGGACGAGGCGCTGGGCCATGGCTCCGACGAGGGTGGAGGCGACGAGGAAGGGCTCGACGCCCATGTCCACGAGGCGCATGGGGGCGGAGGCGGAATCGTTGGTGTGGAGGGTGGAGAGGACGAGGTGGCCGGTCATGGCGGCCTGCGTGGCGGCGGCGGCGGTTTCCAGGTCGCGGATTTCGCCGATCATGACGACGTCGGGGTCATGGCGGAGGATGGCGCGAAGGCCCTTCTCGAAGGTCATGCCGACCTGGTGGTGGACGGGGATTTGGTTGACGCCCTGGAGGTGGTATTCGACGGGGTCCTCGACGGTGATGACCTTGAGCTCGGGGCCGACGATGGCGTTGAGGGCGGCGTAGAGGGTGGTGGTCTTGCCGGAGCCGGTGGGGCCGGTGACGAGGAAGATGCCGTGGGGCCGGTCAATGAGGCCCTTGAAGGTGCCGAAGGTCCCCTCGTCCATGCCGAGCTGCTGGAGGGTGAAGAGGACATTGGACTTGTCGAGGAGGCGCATGACGACGCCCTCGCCGAAGAGCATGGGGATGACGGAGACGCGGACGTCCACCTGGCGGCCGCCGACGTTGAACTTGATGCGGCCGTCCTGGGGGATGCGGCGCTCCGCGATGTTGAGGTTCGCGAGGATCTTGATCCGGGAGATGATGGCGGCCTGGAACCGGTGCATCTGGGGCGGGACGGAGGCCTCCTGGAGGACGCCGTCGATGCGATACCGGATGGACATGTGGTGCTCGTAGGGCTCGATGTGGATGTCGGAGGCGCGCTCGTTGACGGCCTCGAGGATGATCTCGTTGACGAGCTTGATGACGGACGCCTCCTGCGCGGCCTCCATGAGGTCATCGGAAGGGTCCCCCGTGACGGCGGCGGGGCCGTCGTCGGCGCCCACCATCTCGTCGAGGGTGTCGCCGCCGAGGCCGAAGTGGGACTTGATGAGCTTCTCGATGTCGTCGCGCGGGGCGAGGACGGGCTGGATGTCGAGGCCGGTGGCGAGTCGGAGCTCGTCGAAGGCGTAGAGGTCGAAGGCGTCGGAGGTGGCGACGTTGAGGGAGCCGTTGCTTCGGGAAACGGGGACGAGGCGCTTGCGATAGACGATCTTGGAGGGCAGGGCGCGGAGGGTCTCGGGATCGGGGGTGAGTTCGGCGAGGTTGACGAGCGGGATGTCGAGGTGCTCGGCCATGACCTCGAGGATTTGGCGCTCGGAGAGGATGCCGAGCTGGACGAGGGCGCGGTCGAGGCGAAGTCCCTCGGCGCGCTGGAGGGCTTGGGCCTCGGCGAGTTGATCCGGGGTGACCAGGCCCCGGGAGATGAGGATGTGCGCGACGCTCATGGAGGATGGGACGGGGCCTGGCCGGAACGATTCAATTGGGAGGGAAGCGGTGGCGACGCAGTCCGGCCCAGCCGCGCCGATTCCGTTGGAAGGGAGGGGGTGGCGAGACAGGTCGAGCGAGCACGCCCGACCCAGCGGAAGCCTTGCGGCGGAGGCGAACGCACATGCCGTGGAGGCCCGTTCGGGGGCTTTCGTGCGTCCTGTATTGATGTGCGTTCATCCCGTGCTGGAAGCCGGGCAGTCCCATCCCATGGGCGCCACCGTGGCATCCGGTTCGCCCCGGCATTTCCCCAATTCCCAAGGGTTGTTTCAAGGCGGCTCTTGGCCCCGCGAGGATCCCGTAACGAGATCGGATGCGCGCCCGGGGAGGCGATGCGTGCCGACGGAGAGAACAGGCGAGGCTTCAGCGCAGGAGCGTGGGGCGGACCTCCGTTGCTTCCCCCGGTGATTGCAACCATTGGAGGAGATCGGCTGACACGAGGACGGTGGCGCCGAGGACGACGGGGGGCATCCAGACGGGATGGGGGGCAGGGGCGGCGAGTTGGTTGGCCAGCGAGGCCAGGGCCTGGTCCCGGATGCGACGATTGGCGAGCAGGGGTGCCAGCGCGTCATGCAAGCGGGGCCAGTGGGCGGCATCGATGGACTGGAGCCGGTCAAAGGGGGAATCGGTCATCGAGAACCCGCTGCCCAGCGGATGGATGGCGAGACATCCCACCCGTCGTGACGCGGGGGATTCCCCGGGGCTTGCCTGCGAGCATGCGACAAGGAGAAGCAACTCGGGTGAGAGCCCGCGGCGGGATGGGTCGAGGAGGAACGCGCCGCGTTGGAGAAGGCGGCAGGCGTTGGCGGGAAGGCGGCGGGACGCATCCGAGGCCGCTTGGAGACATTCGATGGCGGCCGCCCGAAAGGATGGGCCATCGGCGTCGAAGGCCCATGGGCGTTGGTGCGAGGGGATGCGGACCAAGGGCTCGTGTTGCCTGCCCAGGAGGCGTTCCCCGAGCACCCCGCCGGTGTCCCGGTAGATGACGGCGCACGCATCGGGCGGGAACGGAAGCACCGTGATGACCCATGCGAGGGCATCGGGGACGATGCCCTCAAGGACCTGGCCCGGCGCGATGTCCTCCAGTTGCATGGCAGCGAAGCGTCAGGGGCTGGCACCCAGGCGGGTGGCCTTGTGACGCAAGGCCCGATTAGGTGGCGACGCCGCACGGAAACAAGGCAAAAGATGCCCATAGCCCGTCGTTCAGGGACACGCTGCGTGCCAGCGTGACCTCCCGTGGCGAGCGACAAGGCATTGCAAACGTTGGGAGATCGAATCCGCGAGGCGCGAAAGGCCACTGGCTTGTCGCAGGAGGAGCTCGCCTTGCAAGCGGACATTGACCGGTCCTTCATGGGCCAAGTCGAGCGAGGCCAGCGCAACATTTCGGTCCTGACGCTTCTTCGCGTGGCCCGCGTCCTGGACGTCAACTTGGGGAGCCTTCTGGATGGATTGGGCGGGGTGGGCAGTGCCTTGGCAGACGGCGTGACGGACTACAAGGCCAAGAAGCCCCGGGCCAAGGGGTTGACGCGCAGGGGCCGGGTCGGCAAGGGGCGGTAGCCCGTGTCGAAGGGCCACGGTTGGGGGCGGCAGGAGCATGAGGCTGGCCGTGCCCGATGCGCCTCGATAGCGTGGAGGCATGATGGCGCGAGTGCTGGATGCTCCTGCGGCGGTTTGCGCAGCAGGCATTTCACTGGTCTTCCTCTGGGCTTCGAGCGTCGCGGTGGCGCAAGTGCCCTCCCGGCTGCGGGTGGTGCCGCCGGTGCCGGACGCAACCGGGTTGCGCTTGGCATGGGACGTCCCGGGCGAGGGTTGGTCCTTTGAAGTTCAGGAGGCCCCGGGCCTGTCCGGGCCCTGGGTGGCATCGCCATCCGGCGCGGTCGGTGCACAGCGAAGCTGGCGGGATCCCCGGGGGTATCAGGATGCGGACCAACGGGTTTTCCGGGTGCTGCACACGCCTCCACCCGTGGCGCGGGGGACGCTGTTGTCCCTTTCCAAGACGGCAACGTATCCCGCAGCGCAGCTTTCGTTCCTCTTGTTGCTCCAGGGGATTCCCTTGACGGCGCAGTTCGACGTGGAGGTTTACAAGTTGGTGTACCGCACGGTGGACCCGTGGGGGCTTCCCACGGTGGCATCCGCCGGCCTGGCGGTTCCCGTGAAGGCGGGCCGGGCATGGCCGCTGCTGGGATATCAGCACGGGACGATGCTCAGGAAGCTGGATGCGCCGTCCTCCGGGCTCAGCAGCGAGGGGTTGGTCGGAGTGCTGCTGGCGACGAGCGGGTACGTGGGCGTGTCGGCGGATTACCTGGGCCTTGGGGATTCGCCAGGGAGGCATCCGTACCATCATGCGGCATCGCAGGCGACGGCGGTCGTGGATGCATTGCGGGCGGGGAGGGCTGCCTGCGCGACCAACGGGGCCACGTTGAGCGGGCAGGTGTTCCTGGCGGGGTATTCGCAAGGCGGACATGCGACGATGGCGACCCTGCGGGAGATGGAGTCGCACCATGCGGCGGAGTTCGAGGTCGCGGCCTGCGCGCCGATGGCCGGCGCCTTCGACTTGTCGGGCGTCACGCTGGACGACGCGTTGTCGGACCGGCCGGTTCCCAACCCGTACTATTTTGTGTTCCTGTTGCAGACCCTGGTGGACCTGTATGGCATCGCGCCCAGCCTGTCGGAGTTGCTGGCGCCTCCCTACGATCAGTCGTTGCCACCATTGCTGGATGGCTCGACGGACGGGAGCTCCGTCAACGCGCTGATGCCATCGATCCCGAATCGCATCGTGAAGCCTGGCTTTCTGGCCGCCTTGCGCGCGGACCCGGGCCATCCGCTGCGCCGGGCGTTGCGGGACAACGACCTCACCTCATGGGCCCCGCGTGCGCCTGTGAGGCTCTACCATTGCAGCGGCGACCAGGACGTCGTGCCCGCCAACGCGGTGGTCGCCCGCGAGCGCATGGCGGCGTTGGGCGTGGCGGTCCCCTTGGTGGATCCCAAGGCGGGCGCAGACCACGGCGACTGCGCGCAGCCTGCGTTGTTGTTGGTCAAGGCGTGGTTTGACTCGTTCCGGAGGTAAGGGAGCTCCGGGCCGGACCACGTGGGAGTCATGAAACGTCGCCGTGCGAATCCATCCCACCCGACGGATGGACGGTCCGCATTTCGGGGTCATGCCACGCCCTCAGGTTCTCCAACACCCCGGCAACGCCCCCTTGGGTCGCCCCGCCACGTTGGGACGATCCAACGGATGCGGAAGCCGCGCCCATCCTCCACGGCCGCGCAACCGATCCCGGCGCAGCCAGGTGACCTCCAGCAACGGCGGCACGTCCAATCCCCGGCGCCTCACGCTTCCGCCCCGATTGTTTGGATGGACGTGTGCCACCACGAACCCCGCCTCCAATCGCCGAAGCGCCGCGCGCATCAACATCAAGCCTCCCCGTTCCCATGCCCGTTGCACGTCATGCAACTCCAGCACCATCACCCGAAACCGCCGGAGGGTCGCGTCGGATGCCGCCAGCAGCACCTCCCACTCCGCCCCCTCAATGTCCATCTGCAATGCCAGGTCGCCCGTGCCCGGAGCGCAGCGACCCACCCAGCCATCCAACGTCACGTGCCGCTCGTCCTCGCGCGGCCCGAGGAACTTCTTCTCGAACCGGAACATCGGGTGCTCCTCCGGAGGTCCCTCCACGGAGTAGTCCGCCATGAAGCTGGGGATGCCGCGCCGCGCCATCTCCAGCTCGAACGTGGCCGAGTTGGCCACGCCCGGCGAAAAGCACGCCTCGATGCCCGCCAGGTCGTCTGGCACCAGGTAGCCCCCATCCCCGTCGCCCCCGACGCGAACCAACGCATGGCCCGTCTCCACAGGCCGAAGCCCCCGAAGGAACGCCTCCACCTCGTCGCGTCCCGACGCCCGCGCCAGGACGGTCCCGCCCGGCAACCACTGGTTCAGCCTATCCCGCGCCTTCATCCGTCGCGCACCCTACGCGGCCGCCGCCACCCCTCCAGCCATTAACTCCCGCCTGCGTCTCCCAAGCCCCCACCCCATGCCCAACTTCCGTGACATCGGCGACACCTGGGTCATTGCTCCCAACTTCAAGCGCCGCCTGTCCGGCGTCACGGCCACGCTGGAGCGCGTGGTCCCCGTCCAGGCCCGTTCGTTGGCCATCGCGGCCTTGGGGCCGGTCTTGGCCCATGGCGTCCCTCGCGTGCGATTCCGGGATCTGCCCGGTCTTCGCACCCCGCCTGTTGGCCATGCATGGCGCGTCTGGCACGCGCGCCGCAACGTCGAGATGCTCGGCGGGCTCCTTCTGCGCCACGTGTTCCGCGCCCGCCTCCGGCTCGTGTTTACCTCCGCGTCGCAACGCCGCCACACCGCGTGGAGCCGCTTCCTGATCCGGCGCATGGACGCCGTCGTCTCCACCTCCTCCAGGACGGCCTCCTATCTCGAGCGCCCGTCCACCGTGGTGCGCCATGGCATCGACGCCGCCCAATTCCAGCCGCCGCCGGACAAGGCCGCGTTGCTCCGGCGCCTCGCACTGCCGCCCCTGCGTTGGGTGGGTTGCTTTGGCCGCATTCGCCACCAAAAGGGCACCGACGTCTTTGTGGACGCCATGATCCGGGTCCTGAGGGACCGACCTGGGACGGGCGCGATCGTCATGGGCCGGGCGGTGGGGCATCACGTGGCGTTCCTCGCGGGGCTTCAGCAACGCGTCCGCGACGCCGGGCTGGCGGACCGCATCGTGTTCCCGCCGGAGGTTCCCCCCTCCGGGACTCCAGACTGGTACGCGGCTCTGGACGTCTTCGTGGCTCCGCAGCGATGGGAAGGGTTCGGGGTCACGCCCTTGGAAGCGATGGCCACGGGCGTCCCGGTCGTGGCCACGACGGTGGGCGCGTTCCCGGAGCTGGTGCAGCCGGGCGTCACGGGGGCGCTGGTGCCGCCGGGGGACGTCGAGGCGATGGCCTTGGCGGTGGGACGCTTGCTGGACGACGAGGGCGCGCGACGGCATCAAGGGGCCGCCGGACGTGACCGTGTCCGGAAGCACTTCACCCTCGAGGCGGAGGCGGAGGCCCTCAACGCGGTGTACCGCCAGCTCGAGCTCACCGACGCCAGCCCATCCGCCACAGCAACCCGTCCAGACGACAGGCGAGGCTGACCCGCGTCTGGTGCCACGCCGACCCGTACACGTGCTCCCGCAGCCGCCGGTGCCGATACCGTCGTCGTCCCGGTCGCGGGCTCGAGTCCAGCCAGCGCAACACGGGCCCCACGAGGTAGTCGTCCGAAAGGCATTCCGGGGGTTGGTTGTTGCGGAAGGGCGGCGTGGACAAGAGGCGCAGGCGCGCGTCGTCGTCGTCGTCCACCCGAAGGACCCCTTCGACGGCGTCCTCCAGCGTCGGGTATGCGGACACGTCGATCATGCAGCCCGGGTCGAAGGCCTCGTGCACGTCGGGCGCGCCCCAGTAGATCGGGATGCACCCCACGAGCAGCGGCTCCACCAGCTTCTCGGTGACGTACCCGGGCGAACGCGTGTTCTCGAAGGCGAGGTTGAACCGGTACCCGCGCAGGAACGCCAGCTTGTCCGGCACCCGCCGGCCCAGGGTGTTGAAGTGCCTCCCACCGGACTCGACGGGCCGTCGCCGCCTCAACATCCGGAAGAAGCGATTCCGCTCCGGCGCGCGCGGGTTGCTCGCAACAAACGCGCAGAAGCCGTCGCGACCCATGAAGGCGGATGGATCATGGCCGGGCCCGCGCACCAACGATCCCAGCAGCGGCAAGGCCTGCGCAAAGTACGGGTACCGGACGAACCGCGCGTCGTCCTTGGGGCCGTCCGGCCCGAAGGCGAGGTCACACTGGTCGAAGTCCGGGAGCATGTTCTCCGCCGTCAGGTACACCTTTGGCCCCGGAAACTTCCAATGCCGCTCGCCGTAGTCCGAGTACACCAGCACGTCCGCATCCTCGAAGCTCCCCAGCACCACGCCGCGACGCTGCGCCAACAACCGGAGCAGTCGATGGCTGCCGGGGTCGAAGCCCGGCCAGAAGTCCGAGTAAGCCAAGCGCAAGGAACGCATCTCGCGCAGGTTGAAGGCCCCGGACGCCCCGTGCCAAGCGGCGGACGGCGTGCCCTCCCGGCGGCGTGGCGAGGGAAGGCGGCTTTCGAGGGGACGTTCGCAGTGTACCCCCAGGCGTTCTTGCGTCGCAGGCATCCCCCGGAAGATACCGCGAAGGGTGCGTCTCGAAGGGCGCGCCGCGCCCTGATCCGAAATCAAGCCCGGCCCAAGCGTCCGGGTCCTTTCGTGTTGGCGTGATGCCACGCGAAGCGAGACGTGCGGATGGACGCGCCCAAGACCCGGGGCGTTGCACTGGGCCAACATGGTGTCGTCCCGTTGGAGCTTGGCTTCCCGGCAACCCGATGCGCCGGATGTGGGCACCTGGCCTGCTGGATCGGCTTTGCGCGTCCATCCGCGGCCCATGGGCCTCCGGCGGGCCCCTGTCCCAAGGATTCCCCGGGAATCCTCTTGTCACCCGGGGGCGAATGAAGGAAGGGAGGTGGGCGGTTGGTTCTTTTGAATTTATCCCTGCCCGGTGCGTGCATCGGGACAACGTCCTTCGACCATGTAAACAGTCATGGGAGCAAAAGCGTCGGCGCTATCAACGTCATGCCTTCACTGGAAGGCGGCGAAGCCACGTGGTTCCCACTTGGTTCC
>CAYSGH010000015.1:0-62960 GCA_964430505.1 uncultured Akkermansia sp.
CCCTGGGCTACCTCTCCCCAGCCCAGTTCGAGCAACAATCCTAACCGAAAAATCAGCCCTTTTTACTGTCCAGTTTTTCGAGGCAAGCCCACCGGCCTGAAAGGCCTCACCGCCGAAAGGCATTGGAGACCGCCGAAGGAAAGGACGCGCACGTAAAAGAGAAGCGGCCGGCCTGAAAGGCCTCACCGCCGAAAGGTATTGGAGACGGTGGCGTTAAAGCCAACAACCCACGTCTCGCAACCCTGGCCCAAAAGGGGCCATGCCTCTCGCGAGCTTCCCATGGAAGGACGTCGAACACGTTAGAAACCTCAATGTCAAACGTCACGGTGCTCATGCAAATGTCGAGGATGTGCCGCCATGGTGGAGGGTCCAAGGCTCAATAACTCACAGCCAAAAGCAGCCTCACATGACTGCTTCGGCGACGGCTCGCCAGCCGCTTGTACTCGTGGAGGATCTGTTGGATCGGCGGCGCGACGGCAAGCCTCCCAAACACGTCCCTTTTGCGAATCCTCTCCAGGAATCGAAGCCTGCTTGTCGCCCCCCGTTCCGTGCATGCCATTTGATAATGGGTCGTCTCATGGCTGAGGTAGGGCGAACCTGCAACGATGGCATGGACCCCTCCCATCGCCTCCAGCAGTGCCTCCCAGTGGACGTCGTGGCAGCAAGACCAAGCATAGGGCTCGTCACGATCCAGGCGCCTGCCCATCTCCATGGATTCCTCCCAGTCTGCATCGCCTGGCGCGGGGTCATCCCGAGGTTCTAGGCGTGCCCATCTCCATCGTCCATCCCAGCACAGGGGACGCCACGGACGTGACGGGGTCCTGCGCTCGAATTGAAACCAATAATCAGCACCCATGGCATTGTGGATGTTTCATGCCTCGGGTCATTCGGGGTTCCCGGGCTCCTCCCCGGGCCTGGTGACCTGGGCCACCAGCCTCAGGAACTCGGCTTGCCCTTGCTCCACGGCATGGTCGGCGGATGCCTGCCGGTAGATCAGGGACATCAGGGCCCGATGGAACCCGTCAAAGGCCACGCACACGGCGACCACCCATTCCCCCACCTTGTCCCGGGTCGGCTCCCCCTCCACCTCGCAGACGCGAAGAAACCGAAGCTCGCCGTCTGACCAGTCCATCTGGAATGCCCCCGCCTTGATGCCCCAGTTGATCCGCGTCAGGAACTCCGCCACGACGCTCCGGCGCTCGGCGGGGACGCTGATCGGATAGAGCCCATGGACCTCCAGTCGCTTCTGGGAAGGCAGGTGGTTGAAGGAGATCAGGTACCTGCACAGAGAGGTGTTGAGGACGGCCACGACGACATCGGGATCGTCCGACTCCATCAGGGCCAGGTTCTCGGACCTCAAGTGCTCGCGGATGACGGCGATGATCGGGTTCATGCTTCTTGGAGTAGGGCGGTGAGTTGCTCGATGCCTTGGAGGCCCGAAAGGCGCAGGGTCAGGACCCCTGGCGATGGATCCTCCTTGGCGGGGTTGATGCGAACCAGGTCGGCGTGGTGGTCCCGCACCATGGACTCCGTGAAGGCCCGGACGCTCGGGACGGCCTGTCCGGCGCCAATCTCAAGGACGAGGAGCCGCGCTCCGTAGGCTGCGACGAGGCCCAGCCACGTGCGCAGGCCCTGCATTTGGGCATCGGTCCGGTCGGGAATCCAGGCTGCGTCCTCAAACATCAGGATGTTGGGACGCATCACCCGGTCGCATCGTGGGCAACGCGGAAGCGGCTCGTGGGCCTGAAAGGTCGCGGCATCCACGGCCACCTGCCAGCTGGATGCATCGGTGATGTCTGGACCACAAGGCTCCGAGCACTGCGCGTGGTGAATCGATCCATGGCATTCCACGATGCGATGGGCTGGAAAGCCTGCCTTTTGGAATTGGCCATCGACATTGGATGTGAAGACAAAGGCCCCGTGGCGAAGTCGCTTGGACCATTGACGAAGCGATCCAAAACCCCGGTGTGGTTGCGTGGCGCGATAGAGGCCCAGCCTGTGCCCGTAGAAGGCCCATGCAAGGCGCGGTGATTCCTCGAACCATCGCGGGTTGGCCAGCTCTTCAAAGGATAATCCAAGCCGCTTTGCCTCGGGATAGGCCCCCCAGAACCCCTCGGGCCCATGGAAGTCCGGCAGCCCGGAGTCCACGCCCATCCCGGCCCCGGCGGCGATCAGAAGGGCCTCCGCCTCGCGAACGACACGTGGAAGGTCTTGGGCATGGACATTGGCGTGATTAAGATTGGCGTTTGCCTTGGACACAACGGCGCTCCTAAGATTTATGTTTGGGTAAGATGACTGCCTGCATTGATTTTGTCTCATGCCTTGGGCGCCTTTGTCAAGAACAAAGGTCCAGACCATGGAATTAGGTACCCCTCAAGCTGGGGACAAGTGGGGTGATCCCGTAAGCTAAGCCATGTCCCATGAGATTCGCCGGGCAGCGACCCCTTGCCACATGTCCTCAAGGCGTTCACCAGCGCCCGCACGAACGAACACGAGTCCTGCCGCAAGACCGCCGCGATGTCTCCCTGGCACCCGTCGCTCAGCACCCTTCGCCATGACGGCGGCAGTGACCCCGGAATGCCAGGCCCATGCCGCCCAAGCTCATGCCACCCCAGAAACGGCCGTTGGGCAGTCTGCAGGCCTCGTGCCCGGAGCGCTGGGTCAGTGGACCCGGCCTACAACCGGACGTCGCTCACCACGATCTTACCCGGCGGGTGAGGTCGTGGTGGACTACATCCGGGCTGGGTCCCCGGACCCGGCCCACGGGGGGCATGTAACATCGCCGTCGCCGCGAAAGGGAACGCGGCCTACAGACTGCCCGACGGCCGTTTCTAGGCTCAACGCGGCTGTTTCGGGTGCCCTTAGGGCAAGCGCCGAGGGCGGGCGGCGGTGCCGCCCGGCCGCCTAGCGGTACCCGTCGCCCATGCGTTGGATGGCGTCCTGCATCCGGGCGACGAGCTCGGGCGGGCCCGCGACGCGTGCGTCCGGGCCCCAGCCGAGGATCCAGCGTTGCACCTCCACCAGGCTTCCCAAGTGCAGTCGCAACTCGACGCCGCCGTCGGGCAGGTCCACGAGGGATTGGGAAGGATGCCACCGCTTCTCGCGAATGTAGCCCGCGACGGCCGGGGTGAAGCGGACCACCACGTCGAACTCCCCCTCGCGCGAGAAGATGCCGAAGCTGTCGCCCAGGTAGCGGTCGATGTCGAAGTCGGCGGGGCGCTCGAAGGAACGGCCGGTGGTCTCGGAGCCGACGACGCGGGTTCCTGCAAAGGTCCGGATGCCGCCGCGGTCGGTGTCGTGGGCAAAGAGGTACCATTCGCCGTTGACGTTGGCGACGTGGAGGGGATGGACGACGCGCGGTGCGGCCTGCTTGGAGCCGGGCTTGCGGTAGAGGATGCGGAGTTCCTCGCGCTCGGCGGCGGCCTTGGCGAGGGCGCCGATCAGGGGCACGTCCTCCATGGGCTCCGTGCTGCTGCGGAACGAGATGGTCTGGTCCCAGTCGCGCAGGTTGAGGGAGACGGTGTCGGGGAGGCTGCGCTCGAGCTTGCGGAGGGCGGCGAGGAGGGGTTTCTCGAAGGGGGTGCCGCGGTGCTGGTGCAGGGCCTTCTCGGCCACCAGCAACGCCACCAGCTCGCCCTCGCTGATCTGCATCGTCGGGAAGGCATCGACGGGCGCCGTGTAGTGAAACCCGAACCGCGACGGGTGATACTCGATGGGAAGTCCGAGCCGGTCGCGCATGAACTCGATGTCGCGCAGGACGGTCTTCTGGCTGACCTCGAGTTCCTCGGCGAGGGAGCGGGCGTTGGGGAAGCGTCCGGCGGCGAACAGCCCATGGAGCCGCATCATCCGCTCAAGGGGCGGCCGCGATTGGGGCAGGGCCTCCGCGACCCGGCGGCGTTGGGCTGGGGCCTTGCGTCGTTGCTTCCTCGGGGCGGGCATGGCGTTGGAAAAATCAGCGCCGGAAGTAGGCCATGGTGGTGAAGACGGCGACGGCGAAGCCATAGGCGCAAAGGCCGACGCCGATGCCGAAGCTCAGGAAGTGGAGCGGGCCGAGGACCACCAAGGCCAGGCCAAGCCCGCCCGTGAGCAGGGCCTCGCCCCAATGGCATCCCAGGAAGAGGATCCGGGGCGTCGCGTGCATCCAGCCTCCGAACCAGTCGCGGTAGGCGTCCTCGCCCATCATGCGCATGAGCCAGACGGTGTGGAGGTTGCGCGCGGCGACCATGGCGCTGGTCGTGGCGAGGGAGACGGCGATCATGGGCCAGCAGGCGGCGAGGGGCACCACCAGGATGTTGAGGAGGATGCCCTTCCGCCATCCGAGCCACCGGGCGAAGGGATTGCCCTCGTTGTGCAGGGCGGGGGTTCCAATCCACGTCGAAAACATGTCGGCCGTGCGGCCCATGGCCACGGCGAGGAGGCTCCACCACCACGCGACGTCGCCCGGCCTCACCCATTCCTCCAATGCCGGCATCGACGCGGCCATGGCTTCAGTCCCTCACTGCGAGGGCTTGCCGTACATGGCCTCGGGGGTGACGAGCCGCGGCTCCGTCTCGGCCCAGGCGGCATCCTGCAAGGAACGGAAGAAGCAGGATCGGAAGCCCTCGTGGCAGGCGGGCCCGACGGGCTCCACCTGGATCAACAAGGTGTCGCCGTCGCAGTCGAGGGCGACGTCCTTGACCACCTGCACGTGGCCGCTGCTTTCGCCCTTCATCCAGAACTTGCGGCGGGAGCGGCTCCAGAACCACGTGCGGCGGGTCTCGAGGGTCTTTTCGAGCGAGGCCTGGTTCATCCACGCCATCATCAGGACGCGGCCGTCGCGGCAGTCCTGGACGATGGCCGGGACGAGGCCGTCTTCGTTCCACTTCACCTTGTCGAGGTAGCTCATGCGGGGGGCGGTCGCGCGCGGGGCAACCGGGCCTATCGCACGCGACCGGGCAGCAGCGTGAACAGGACGGCGGCCAAGATGCAACCGAAGGCCGCGAGATGGTTCCACTGGGGGCGGACGCCGAAGTAGAGGAGGGCGAAGCCGATGAAGACGAGGAGGGTGATGACCTCCTGGAGGATCTTGAGCTGGTAGGGCTCGTAGGTGGCGCTGCCCCAGCGGTTGGCGGGCACCATGAGGCAGTACTCGAGGAAGGCGATGCCCCAGCTCACGAGGATGGCCCTCCACAGGGGCGCGCCCTTGTCCTTGAGGTGGCCGTACCAGGCGTAGGTCATGAAGACGTTGCTCACGGCGAGCATGACGATGGGCAACCAGGCGTTGCGGTTCATGCCGGGGCTCCTTGTGGGGGGGGCGTCAGGACAGGCGGACGGGCAACCCCCGGGACGCGAGGTATTCCTTGGCCTGGCGGACGGTATAGGTGCCGAAGTGGAAGATGCTGGCGGCCAGCACGGCGTCGGCCTTGCCTTGCTCCAGCACGTCGGCCATGTGGGCCAGCGTTCCCGCCCCGCCGCTGGCCACCACGGGCACGCCCACGGCCTCGCTCACGCGGCGCGTCACCTCGATGTCGTAGCCCTCGCGCGTGCCGTCGGCGTCGATGGAGTTGAGCACGATCTCGCCCGCGCCCAGCGCCACGGCCTCGCGCGCCCATGCGACGGCGTCCTTGCCCGTGGGGCGCCGGCCGCCCGCCACGAACACCTCCCATTGTTCCGGGCCGGTGCGCTTGCAGTCGATGGAGACGACGATGCACTGGCTGCCGTACTTCTCGGCCCCCGAGCGCACGAGGCCCGGGTCCGCGATCGCCGACGAGTTGATGCTCACCTTGTCGGCGCCGGCCCGGAGCATGACGCCCATGTCGGCGACGGTTCGGATGCCGCCGCCCACGGTCAGGGGCATGAAGCAACGGTCGGCCGCGCGCTCGATGACCTCCACCATGGACGCCCGGCCATGGGCCGTGGCGGTGATGTCGAAGAAGACCATCTCGTCGGCGCCTTGGTCGTTGTAGCGCAGGGCGAGCTCGACGGGGTCGCCGACGTTGCGCAGGCCGCCTTCCTCGGCGCGGCCGAACTGGAGCCCTCGGGTGACGTGTCCGTCATGGACGTCCAGGCAGGGGATGATGCGACGTGCGAGCACGGGGGACGAATGGGGTTGGAATGCGGCGCGGGCGCGGTGGAGCGGAGGCTGGAGCGTTGGCGGTCAGGCCGGGCTGAAGCGGCCGCCGACGTTCTTGATGGACTTGTCCGTGTAGAGGAATGCGCTGAGGGAGTTGAGCGGGTTCTTGGCGCGGAAGCGGTAGCCGTGCGTGACGACGGCCTTGAGGATCTCGTGGCGGGTGAGGGGCTTGCTGCGAACGGCGGCGAGGACGGCGTCGCGCAGGGAGATGCCGTTGGGGTGCTTGCGTGCACGCGTGGCCGGTCCGGGCGGGGAGGCCTTGGCGGGAACGACGCGCGTGGGCCTTCTCGATGGGGCCGGCGCCTTGGCCTCGGGAGACGCCTCGGCCTTGGGGCCGGAGCGGCGGCGTGTGTCGGCCCCGTCTCCGGAACCCGGCAACGCACCGAGCGCCGCATGGATCTCGGCGAGGCGTTGCTCCAGCGATTCCTTCTCGCGGGTCAACTGGGCGCGCAACGCAACGAACTGCTTTAGGGGGTCCGTCCTCATGGGTGTCATCCTATGGCCGACCGCGGTCCGGCGCACGCTTCAATCCCCACGGGAGCGCTGCGCCCGGTTCACCGGCGGGGACTGGGCATCCGGGACGGGGCCTGGGGCGGCGTCGGCGAGGCCCTGCCCGGGATGGCCCCCCGACGGAGGACGGCGCGTTGCACGGTGCGGACGGGCGCGGTGACGACCTCGGGCACCCCATTGTTGCCACCCGTGGCATGGGCGTCCTCGATCCGGGCGGTGGTCATCTCGACGATCAGCTCGTCGATGCCGGGCAGGACGCGGCGGAGGTATCGGATTTGGACGCGGGATCCGGCGACGTCGAAGTGCGAGTAGAGGGCGTTGTCGATCCACGAGGCGTCCACGACGACGCCGTTGTTCTCGTCGATGGCGAACCGGCCGGCGGCGCGGTCCACGGCGAGGAGGGAGAAGGGTTGCTCCTGGGCTCCGGAGGGGTTGGAGAGGACCATGCGCCAGTCGAAGCGGCCCGGGGAGTCGGTGGGCGCGATGGTGAGCTGCATGGAGAACTGGTCGAGGAGGCCCTGGGGGCCGTGGGCATGGACCTGGCCGGACCAGACGCCGGCCCAGGACTCCGGGAAGCCATCGCCCGCGACGACGGGGAAGGCGGGACGGGGACGGGGCGGCGTGGTGACGCAACCGGAGAGGAGGCCGGCGAGGGCGAAGGCAAGGAGCGTGGCCCGCATGGCAGGGAAGGCAGGGAGGCTCGGGGGTGGCATGGAAGGAGGACGCGAAGGCCAAGCGGCCGCGCCCCGAGATGGGAGGCGCGGCCGCGGGAAACGGCTCGTGGGGTCCGGTGGCTATTCGCGCCAGCCGTGGTTTTCCCGGACCTGGATCATGGACGCGAGGATGTTGTTCCACGTCTCCTGCTTGAGCATGACCTCGTTGGGGAACATGCAGCCGTCCCAGCAGATGTGGCGGGTCTTCTTGGTGACCTTGCCGGTGTCGTCGCGGAGCCAATAGCCCGCGTCGCGCGGGACGTTGAGCTTGCCGCTGGGGTCGTTGACGGGGCAGTGCTTGCCCGTCTTGTCGTGGGAGCCGGACCCCTTCACGGTCGCGTCGTTCTGGGCGACGTGGAAGTCGAAGGTCCACGGGCGAAGCGCGGCGGTCATCTTCTTCATGGCCTTGTGGAAGGCCTCGGGCTCCCAGTGGTACGACGCGGGGACGATGCGGTGCTCGGGGGCGTTGTAGCCCAGCGTGTACAGGAGCGTGTGGGCCATGTCGGCCTGGAAGCCCACGACCCTGGGCATGGCGGTCTCCTCGAGGGTCTGCAGCATGTACTTCCATGAATGCATGCCGCCCCAGCAAATCTCGCCCTCGGCGGCGAGGCGCTCGCCGTGGTCCTTCGCGATCTTGCCGCCCTCGCGGAACGTCTTGGCGATGAGCTTCGTGTTGGCCTTGGCGTTGGCGGCCCAGTCATGGACCGAGGCGGCGGAGTCGATGCGCACGACGCCGTTGGGGCGGACGCCCAGCTCGCGGAGGCGCTTGGCAATGCGGCACGCCTTGCGCACGGACGCCACCCAGTTCGCGCGCTTGGCCTCGTCGCCCATCGCCGACCCGTCAAACCAGACCGGCGCCACCACGGAGCCCACCACGAACCCCTTCGCGCGGACCTTGTCGGCCAACGCCTGAATGCCGTCGTCCGAGATGTCGATGTCCACGTGGGGGTTGTAGAGGAAGAGGTCCACGCCATCGAAGCGCACGCCGTTGACCTCGGCCTTGGCGGTGAGGTCGAGCATGGTGTCGAGGTCGATGCAGGGCTCGGCACCGGGGCTGCCCTTGCCCACGAGGCCGGGCCACATGGCGTTGTGGAGCTTGGGATAGTTGTTGGGCGCGGGCGCGGCCTTCTTGGCGGATGCTGCTTTGCTCATGGCGAGGTGACTTGAAGTGGAGAGACGACTGCCCCGTGTTTGCCGCAAAGAGGCCCTGCGGGGCAAGAGCGAGTTCGGGCGGGGGACGAGGCGAGGCAAACGGGGTACGTCCGGCATTCTGGCCGCCTCGTCGAGCTGGCCCGTTGTCCGGGGGCCTTGGGATGACTGCAAAAAAGGGGCACCCCGAGTGGGGTGCCCCCTGTGCCGATGATGGGCTTGGGCTGGGATGCTCCCAACGGGAGCGGCCCGGGCCTTGGTGGCGTTGCTAGAGCTTCACCCGGAAGAACCGGAGGCCATCGGTGGGCGAGATCGTGGCGGAGCCGTTGCCGGCGCCCGGGACGGGGAGCCACGGGCCCGAGACGGAGGCGGAGCCTTCGAGGGTTCCACGGGCCCAGCCCAGGACGAGGTTGCCGCCCTCGACCTTGAAGGTGATGACGACCTCGGCCGGGGCGGGGACGTCGAAGCTACGGCCGTGGGTGTTGCCCACGATGAAGATCGACATGGCCTCGTACTCGGTGAGGGCGCGACGCCACACGCCCAGGTCGTCCATCTCGAAGGTGCCCGGGACGGCGTAGTTGCCGTTGGCACCTTGGCCGATGTTGACGGGAAGCCCGGTGTCCACGTTGAAGGCGAGGCCTTCGAGGCCCTTGGCATGGACCTTGACGCCATTGACGTAGGTCGTGGCGTCCCCGGCGCGGTCGAACACATGGACCACATGGTTCCACGACCCGGTGTTGAGGACCTCTGGGAAGCCCGCGTCGTGGCCATACTGGGCGGCCACGCCCGGCCAAGGCGCAGGGTTGGCGCCGTCGTTGAGGCTCCATGACCAACTGCCGGAGGCCCAGGACGGGGCAACGACGAAGCCGGCGCCGCCAAAGGAGTCGGCGTTGTTGCAGAGGAATGGGAGGTCGCCGGGCTGCCCGGTGAACTTGGTCCAGAACGCCACCGAGAAGCTGCCGCTGCCGAAGGCAAGGTCGGAGGGCGTCCCGAGGGCGACGTAGTTGGCCTCCGTGACGGCACCGTCGGCGACGGCAGTGTTGTACCGAAGGGCACCGGAGCCGATGCGGCCGGGAGTGAAGGCGGGCGAGCCCACGGCCGAGCCGTTGTTGCTGCGGCCGGAGGTGTCGGCGTAGGAGCCGTCGAAGGGCAGGTGGAGCACCAGGCCGTCGCGCGCGTCCAGGTAGGCCGGCACGGGCTTCACGGTGAGGGTGGCGGGGCTGGTGGCGCGGGTCACGTCGCCTTGCCTTGCCACCAGCTCATACGTGCCGGTGTCGCCGAGGGCAGCCGGGTTGAACGCGAGGCGGCTCCGGATGGCGCCGGGGATGTCCGCCCCGTTCCGGCGCCATTGGTAGCGGATGGGGACGGAGCCGGCGGCGCGGCCAGCGAGGGCTTGCTGGGTGCCCTCCAGGACCGTGGCCGAGCGCGGGGAGGCCGTGATGGAAAGCGCGGTGGGCGCGTAGGTGCCCGCCCGGCCGGCCGCCTGGAGGCGGGCGATCTCGTCGGCCCCAAGGGCGCGATCGAAGACAGCCACCTCGTCGATGCTTCCCCGGAACTGGCGGCCCGTCTCGCTGTCGGCGCCGATGCGCAAGGTGCCGTTGAACTCCTCGGGCCCGTGGTTGACCTCGTTGACGGCAGAGAAGAGGCCGGAGCCGTCGTCGAGGTAGATCGTGGCCTTGGTGGGCTCCACGACGAGGGCGACGAAGTTCCAGGCTCCGTCCGCCGGGGTGAGGCCGGAGCCCCAGTTGTACGTTTCGGCTGCGTCATTCCAATGATACCCGAGCTGGCCCCCGGTTTGGAAGTCGAGGCCGGCCACCGTGTTGCCGCCGCGCGAGAAGATGAGGCCGTCGTAGTCGTCCTGGGGACCCTCGGGGCGGATCCAGCCGACGAAGGTTGCAGTGGCCTTGTTGAGGTTGAGGGCGGGGATGTTGACGGAGGTGCCGCCGTTGAGGGCATAGGCGGTGTTGCCGCCCGGGAAGCCCGCCCCGGAGGGACCTGCGGCGCCCGCCGTGATGCCGGCCTTGTTGGTGCCATCGCGTCCGCCCCAGTAATCGAAGGCCGTCGAGGCTCCGGCCGCCTCGTTCAGCCGCCAGTAGCCCACCGGGCCGGCATCCACCACGGCGGCGGCAAAGACGGTCGGGGCGGCCAGGGTCAGGGTGGCGGACGCGGTCTTGGACCCGAGCGCGTTGGAAACGGTCACCGTGTACTCGCCTTCGTCCGAAGCCTGGAGGTCCGGGATGTCGAGGACGGGGCCGGTGGCGCCGGGGATGGGTTCGGACCCCTTCCGCCACGAGTAGGTGATGGGCTGGGTGCCGAGGGCGGCGACGGAGAGCCGGGTGGTGCCATTGAGGAAGCGGATGGCCGACTGGGGCGTCGCGGTGAGGACGGGGGCCGAGGAGACGATGTCGAGCCGGATGGGTGCGCTGGTAAGGGATTGGGTACCGACCTGGGCGACGACGACATAGTCGCCCGCGTTGGAGGGCGTCACGCCGGGGAGGGAGAGCCGGGCCCCGGTTTGGCCGGGAAGCGCGGAGGCCCCGCGGTACCATTGGTAGGTGGGGTTGCTGCCGGCGGCACGGGCGACGACGGCGTCATACTGCACGTTCAGGCCCTCGTAGATGGGGTCGGCGGGCGACTGGCGGACGGCGGTGAGCGCGGGCAGGCCGGCATTGAAGAGCGCTTGGATTTCCGCCCCGGTGAGCGCCTTGGAGAGGAGGGCGACCTCGTCGAACCGGCCCTTGAAGATCCGGCCGCCGGCGGAGTCACGTCCGATTTCAAGGGGCACCCCGGCGCCGAAGTCGTGGACGTCATGGGTGGCGTTGTTGGTGGCGGAGGCCAGTCCTGCGGCGGTGCCCATGTAGAAGATCGCCTGGTCGGGCCTCACGGTCATCGCGACGAAGGTCCACTCGCGATCTGGAACGGTGAGTCCGGAGCCGAAGTTGTAGGACGAGGCGGCGTCGTTCCAGTGGTAGGCGAGGCTGGTGCCGTTGCCCCCGAAGCCAAAGCCGGTCGCCGGAGCGCCGGTGCCGCGATGGAAGAGGAGGGGAGACCAGGCGAGCTGGACGCCGTCGCGCCAGATCCAGCCGAGGATCGTGGCCTCGGCGGTGGTGATGGCCTGGCCTGGGACGCGGACGATGCCCGTGGACCCATTGAAGGCAGCGGCCCGGTTCGAGGCAGGGAGGCCGGCGGAAACGGGTCCCGTGACGCCCGGGGTGGTTCCTGGGAGGTAGGACCCGTCACCGACGGTTCCGAGGGTGCCCAGGTTGGTGGCGACCGGAAGGTTGATCGGGGGTTCTCCGAGGCGTTGGTACAAGACCGGCGACGAGCCGAGGACGAGCGCCGGGTAGTTGCCGCCGGTCGTGGCGGCGTTGAAGCGATCCTGGATCTCCGAGGCGGAAAGGGCCTTGGAGTAGATGGAAACCTCGTCCACGCCACCACTCCACGCGAAGGCGAAGTCACTGCGCGCCCCGGCCACGAGGGGTGAATCCTTCGTGGCGACATAGCCGGTCGCGGTCGCGTTGGCACCCTCGACGCCGTTGACGTAGAGGCGGGTCGTGGAGCCGTCATAAGTGGCCACGACATGGTACCAGGTGCCCGCGTCAACCGGGACGAGCGCATCCAGGTTGGCGGACGTCGCGGTTCCATTCTCGGCGAACATCCTGAAATTCCATCCGGTTCCGCCTCCCAGTTGGTAGAAGAGCCACCCGGTTCGCGGGCCTGCGGCGCGCATCGCGGACAGCGGGCACGTCAGGCCGCCGGGGAGGGCGCTTGGGTTGAACCAGGCCTCGACCGTGAACGCGCCATTCGGGTTGTAGCTGGGGCTCCATGGGGTGCTGACGCCGCCGCCGTTGACCACGATGGACGTGTTGGAGTCGCCTGCCAGCGCGCCCGGCAGGCCGCGCGCCGGGGAGCCGACGTAGGCTCCCACCCCCAAGTCACCGGAGGAGCCCAGGTTGGCCGCTGGCGGCTCGACCGGGGCGGGGGCATTGCTGTCCAGGCGCCAGTACAGGTCGGGCGCGAAGGATTGCAGCGTGGCGGGGAAGTCGGCGAGGACCGGCAGGGCCGACCCTACGACCAACATCATGAATGCCGCCTGGATGGACGGCGTTGAGCTCTTGGACTTTTTCATGGAGTTCTATGCGAGACGTCCTCGAAGCCGCCGTTCGCAACATCCGCTTCCCAAGGCGGACGGCTGGTTCGGTGAACGTCTTGCCCTGAAAGATGGCCATCCTCCCGCCAAACGTCCCGTTCAAAAAGGGGCTGGATGACCCTGACGCCGCCCGGGTGCGTCCGCGCCGGGATCCTCGTTGCCTTCGGGGGTGCAGGGTGGCCGGGAAAGCGTGCCCAGGGGATGGGGAGCCTCGCTTGCGGCCGGGCGGACGGTCCGCCGGGAGCCATCCCCACCGCGTGGGCGTGAAACCTTTTCGTACGCCGGGCCTCTTCAGTTTTGCATGAAGCTTCCCTTGCTGGTCGCCGTGGTCCTCGGCTGCGCCCATGCGCTGGCCCAGGATGCCAAGAAGTCCCCCGCCGCCACCCCGCCTCGGGCCGCCCGCCCCACCCCCATCCAGTCGCCCGAGCTCCACCCGGACGGCTCCGTAACGTTCCGGTTGCGCGCGCCCAAGGCCACGGAGGTCAAGGTCTCGGGGCAGTTTGGGAAGGAGACGGCGCTGGCCCGGGACGAGAACGCCCAGGACGCCGGGTTGTGGACGGCGACGATCCCGAACGTCCCGACGGGCGTTCACGAGTATCGGTTCGTGGTGGATGGCCTTGCGGTGATTGACCCGCAAAACCCGTGGGTGAAGCCGCAGCGCTGGCCGAACACCAGCATCCTGCATGTTCCCGCAAACCCGCCCGCGCCCTGGGACCTCCAGGACATCCCGCACGGCACCGTCCACCTGCACGACTACCGCTCGAAGGCCCTCGGCGCATGGCGCCGGGTGGTCATCTACACGCCGCCCTCCTATCCCAAGGGCGGCAAGCTCCCCGTCCTGTACCTGTCCCATGGCTACAGCGACAACGAGGGCTCCTGGACCGTGCATGGGAAGGCGCATTGGATCCTGGACGCCCTCATCGCCTCCGGGCGCGCCCAGCCCATGATCGTGGTCATGCCCGACGCCCATCCCATCGCGCCGGGATCCATCGGGTTCGAGGAGTACGCACCCAAGAACTCGGCGGCCCTGTGCGACGAACTGGTGCAAGACCTGATCCCGTTGGTGGAGTCGAACTACCGCGTGGTGAACAAGCCGTCGGCGCGCGCCTTCGCCGGATTGTCGATGGGCGGGCACCATGCCTTCACCGTGGCGCTCAACCACCACGACCGGTTCCATTGGATCGGTGCGTTCAGCGCGGCGCCGCCCAAGCGCGAGACGGTCACGGCCGGCCTCGAGGCATCCAAGGCCGTGAACCAACACCTTCGCCTCCTCTGGGTGGCGTGCGGCAACAAGGACTTCCTCATCGAGCAGAACCGGTCGTTCCACGGCCTCCTGGACTCCGAGGGCGTCCGGCATGAGTACGTCGAGACCGAGGGCGACCATTCCTGGCCGGTGTGGCGCCGGTACCTGACGGACTTCGTCCCGAAGCTCTTCCGGTAGGGGCCCGATGAACGACGAGGTCCGGCGGTTGATCGAGGTGCATCGGCTCGCGCCGTTGCCGGTGGAGGGGACGTTGTTCCGGGGCACGTGGCGGTCGCGTCGCGAGCTTCCGAACGGCAAGCCCATGGGGACGGCGATGATCGGGCTTTATTGCGAGGATCCACCGAGCCTCTCGTTGTTTCACCGGTTGACGGAGGACGAGGTGTGGCACTTCTACGGCGGCGGGCCCATCCGCCTCATCCTGCTGCATCCGGACGGGCGGGACGAGGATGTGTACCTGGGGCATGGGCCCGGGCAGCACGTGCAATACGTGATCCCGGCGGGGACGTGGCAGGCAGGCCATGTGGTGGCCGGGGGCGGCCATGCGTTGTTTGGGTGCACGCTCGCGCCGGGTTTCGTGGACGCGATGTTCGAGGGGGGCACGCGGGCGGCGTTGATGCGGGATTATCCCCGGCGTGCCCCGGACATCGAGCGCCTCGCCTGCCCCGACCACGAGACCCGGATGCCGGGGAACGTGGCGACGTAGGCGGGCGCGGGTGTCTGCCGAGGTGGGCGCCGGGAAGCCCGTGCTTGCCTCGGCCGACGTCGTCCATAGGCTGGCCCCACATGACGTCGCAGCTTCAACAGTACCTGCCAGTCCTCATGTTCCTGCTCGTGGCCATTGGCTTCGCGGGCGGGACGCTGGCGTTTTCCGTGATCGCGGGGAAGACGGGTCGCCGCACCAAGGTGAAGGACTCGGCCTATGAGTGCGGGATGTTGCCCGAGGGCCATGGGTCGGCGCGGTTGTCGGTGAAGTTCTACCTGGTGGCGCTGCTGTTCGTGCTCTTCGACATCGAGGTGGTGTTCATGTACCCGTGGGCAGTGACGTACCGCGAGATGCTCAAGTCCGACGCGGCGTTGGTCCTGGGCGGCATGCTTTCGTTCCTGGGCATTTTGTTCGTTGGGTACCTTTACGCCCTCAAGAAGCAGGCATTCGACTGGAAGCGGTGAGTCGGGTTCGAGGGCGGCGACCGTCCCCCAGCCGCGTCCAAGCCTTTCCGCCCTCTTCCCAGCAAGCATGTCTTTGGCGGCGAGAGCCGCGCCTTCGTCCCATGACCGTGAACATCAAGTTTGGAACCAGCGGTTGGCGCGGGTTGATTGCCCGCGACTTCACCTTCGACAACGTCCGCGTGGCCGCCCAAGGGGTCGCGCAATGGTGGAGGGCGGAACTCGACCGGCCGGGGTCGCCCATCCACGGGCGCAAGCCGGTGGTGATCCTGGGCCACGACACCCGGTTCCTTGGACGGGAGTTTGCCCTGGCGGTCGCGGAGGTCCTGGCGGCATCGGGGCTTCAACCCCTGCTGTGCGAGCGCGACACCCCCACGCCGGTCATCGCCCACACCATCCGCAAGCGGAAGGCCATCGGCGGGGTCAACATGACCGCCAGCCACAACCCGGCGGAGTACCAAGGCTTCAAGTTCTCGGTCCACAACGGCGCCGGCGCGCCCCCGGAGGTCACCCGCGAGGTCGAGGCCAACATCCGCCAGCTCCAGCAACAGGGCTGGTCCTTCCAGGGGGCCATCGTCGGCACCTACCCCTGCAAGACCTTCAACCCCGCGCCCGACTACTTCGCGCAGGTGCGGCGCCTCATTGACTTCGAGGCCATCCGCAAGGCCCGGCTCAAGGTCGCGGCGGAGTTCATGTATGGGACCGGGCGCGGCTACCTGGACACCTTGCTGGAGGAGGACGGCGGGGCGCGCGTCCTGCGATTTCACGACACCTTGAACCCCTTGTTCGGCGGGCATCATCCCGAGCCCAACGCCGAGGGAATGGCGGCCGCGCGACAGGCCATCCTCGAAGGCAAGGCACAGCTCGGCCTTGGGCTAGATGGCGACGCCGACCGCTTCGGCATCGTGGACCGGGACGGCACCTGGCTCACGCCCAACCAAGTCCTTGCCCTCGCCCTTTATCACCTCCGGAAAAACCGCGGATGGAACGGCTCCGTCGTCCGGACGGTTCCCACCAGCCACCAAGTGGACGCCGTCGCGCGCCTTCTCGACGTCCGGGTCCACGAGACGCCCGTCGGCTTCAAGTACATCGGGGCGCTCATGGAATCCGAGGCCGTCATCGTGGGCGGGGAGGAGTCTGGCGGGCTGAGCGTAAAGGGGCACGTCCCCGAGAAAGACGGCATCCTGGCCTGCCTGCTGATGGCCGAGTTGGTGGCAGTGGAGCGGCGCCCGCTTGGGGCCGTCCTTGCGGACCTGTCACGGCAGGCGGGGGAATTTCACACCGACCGCATCAACGTGGCGGTGCCGCCGGAACGCAAGGAGGCGCTGCTGGCACGGCTCGCCCAAGGCATGGACACGTTCGCGGGCAAGCCCGTGCGCGAGTTCGTCACGAAGGATGGCTTCAAGTTCGTCCTTCCCAACGATGAATGGGTCGCGTTTCGCGCGTCCGGGACGGAGCCCCTCGTGCGTTGCTACCTGGAGGCGAAGTCCACGGTCGGCCTGCGCAAGCTCGCAACCGCCGCGCGCAAGGTCCTGACGGCCTGACGTCCGACCTCGCGATGGCGGAGGCGGCTCGCGAGTTTCGCTCCGAACGGGAATGGAAGGCATCCACGGCCAACGAGCCGTTCACGGACGAGCGTTCACGGGAACGCCGCCACCCCGCCCTCCCAGCACCCGGGCCGTGCGCTGGAAGATGTCGGCTGGCACGCCGAGGCTTCGCTTCAAGGCCACGTCCCGGTCCCATGCATTCGTGATCGCGGCCACCGCCTTCATCTGCCCATGGGTGAGTCGATCCGGGTAATACCACGGCGAAACCAGCGCCGTGTTCATGAGCGGGAAGTCGGACCCGTACAACAACCGGCCCTCCAATGCCGGCTCCGCCAACGCGTCGCGCAGGCGGCCCAGCCGGTTCGCCTGGGTCAACGCCGAGATGTCCGCGTACAGCCGCGGATGCTCGCGCATCAACCCGACGAGCCGGTCGAAGTCCCGTTGGCCCTCGTTCTCGCCCCCGGCCGCCGCATGGCCGGCAATGACCGTCACCCCCAAGGACAACGGCAACCGCAGGCGCGCCGGGTCTGCCAGCTCGTCGCGCGCCCAGGCAAAGCTCCGCTCCTTGCCCGTGTGCGACAGCAACGGGAGCCCCAGCGCCGCCATGCGGCGATAGAACGGTTCCAGCGCCGGGTCCGAAGGGTCGATGTCCATGATGGACGGGATCCACTTCACCAGGACCGCGCCCTGGGCGGCGACGGCATCCAGCCGGGCCAAGGCATCCTTTCGACGCGGGTGGATGGAGGCCCCGAAGCGGAGGCAAGGATGCCGTGCGACGCCGCGTGCGACGAACTCGTTGGGCACGTGGACCTGCGTGCGCGCGGGCTCCAGATGGCCGTCCTCATTGACCCAGCCATCGAGGGCCAGGATCACGGCCGCCTGGACGTTCGACGCGCCCGCGACCTGGGCTGCCACGCGGTCCACGAGGACGTCGTCGCCCTGGGCCGCCAGCTCCTCGCGGGTTGTGCCGAACGCCGCTAGGTACACCCCAAACTTCCACGAGCGGGCCAGCTCCGGGGACACCAGGCAACCCGAGCCTCCAGCGCCGATGCCCGCCACGTGCGCGTGCAGGTCGATGATCGGCGGCGGCGGCAGGGGCTGGGTGGCGCGGTAGGGGCCGCGCCATCCCAGGACATGGCATCCACCCAACAGCAGGCCGGCGACCAAGGCCAGCCACCACGGCCAACGGCGCAGGATTCGATGTGCGGTCTTCATTCGAAGGAGCGGGCCACGGGACACGGCCCGGACCACCTTCTCACCGCCACCCGCCTGGCTGGGAATCGAAGAACTCAATCCCGACATCGGCCCGCGCGCAGGGCCGCGCCGCTGCGCGGGTTCAGGCGGCTGCCACGGGCAGCTCCATGAACGCGTAGCAGATCAAGTGGAGGATCGTCATCTGGGCGTCCTCGACCCGCCCGTAGTGCGTGTCGTTGACCACGATCAACTGGTCCGCCAACTCCGCCATCCGGCCGCGCTTGGCCCCGACCAACGCGATCGTCCGGACCCCGTTGGCACGGCACCACTCCATCGTCTTCACGAGGTTGGGCGAGTTGCCGCTGACGCTGATCCCGATGAACACGTCGCCCGCGCGGGCGTAGTTCATCAACTGGCGGACGAACACCTCGTCGTAGCTGTAGTCGTTCCCGAGCGCGGTCATCCACGCCACGTTGTCCGTCAAGGACAGGATGCGGAAGCGGCGGCCGAGCTGGTCCGAAGACCCCTTCCCAAGGTCCACGGCGAAGTGGGACGCATTGGCGGCGCTGCCGCCATTGCCGGCCGCGAAGATCTGGCGATCCTCCGCCCACGCCTTGCGAAGGGTTTCGATGAGCCCCGCCAAGGCCTCGGGCGGGAGGGAGGCCAAGGTTGCGCGCTGTCCCTCAAGGTACTTAGCAATCCATTCGTTCATCGACCCACAAGCTGCCAACGCGGCGCGGTGATTGTCGAGCAGGCAAAGGCCGATCCCTGGGCCGTTTTGCCCGAGGCCCTTGGCCTGCGGCGAGCCGGGACCCGGCGACACCCAACCCCTCGGCTCACAGGCCCGCCTCCCTCGCTGGCGTCCGTGCCTGCCACGCTCGCGCTTCGCCCAGGAAATTGGCCATGATGCGACGCGACACCTCCGGCGTGCCCGCCATCTCGATGTGGAACTGCGCGGCGTACACCGGCGCGTCCAGGAGGCGAAGGCACTGGATCCGCGTGAGGCCCTTGGGGCCGTTCGTGGCAATCCATCGCCACCCCCTCGGCACGACCTCAATCTGCCCGCAGTGGCTCTCCATCACCGTGAACTCGTCTGGAAGCCCCTCGAAGGCCGGGTCGGTCCCAACCTTGCGGATGGCCATCGGCCCGCGCTCGAACGTGCAATCCCCGTAGCGGCCACAGGCCAGGTGCATCCCGGGAACGTGCCCGATGTGGCCGTACAACGGGGTGAGGGGCCTCCGCGGGTCCCGGCAATGCGGGCAATCCCATGGCTGTTCCACGCCATGCTCGGACACCAAGGCCAGGCCTTGCGCCCCACCACACGACGCCCACAGCGGGACCGAGCGGTTGCGCAGCACCTGCTGGATGCCCCGCCAATGGGCGCGGTCCACCTCGCACCAGTCCTTGAAGCTGCCCGAGAGGAACGCCGCCAACGGGCGCGGCTCTGCCTTCAGGTAGTCGTCGTCGAAGTTCACCAGCCAGACTTGCTGCGCCTGCAACCGCGCGTCCGTCTCGCGAGCCAACGGGATGAACTCCTGCCCATGCCCCGGCAGCGCGCCGTCGTGCGTCACGTTCACCGCCACCACCCACTCCGGGAACGACACCGCCGCGCCGGGTCCATGGAACTCCACCTCGCGCATCACTGGGAACCCGCCCGACGCCTCGTGCACCAACAAGCGGACGAATCGCACCCGCTCCGCCCGTTCCAACCGATGCAGCCGGAACGTTCTTCGCTCCGAACGTTGATCCGCCCCGGCCATGGGCCGCCACGCTCGGCCGTCGTCGCTCCCCTCCCATGCGTAGGACGTCGGCGCGTGGCGCAACACGAAGCCGTGGTCGCCGTGGACCTGCAGGATGGCTCCCACGACTCGGGGCTCCGCGAACTCCGCCTGCCACCACCAACGGTTCGTCCCGGGTTCGCCTGCCCAGGCCCGGTCCGTCGTGAAGCGGTCCCCGTCCATCGCGAGCGCCGGGTCGCGCCCGGGCTGGTGGCTGCTGGCGAGAAAGCGGGGCGCCTCGGCCGCCATGGCCACGGCCCCCAGGAACCAGGCTGCCAACACGGCGAGGCCCGCACGGCCCGGGAGCGGCCAAGAACAGCCCGGCCCAAGGACGTCGTGCCCGGCAGCGGACACCCGGGCGGTTGTTGATTCCCGGGAACCGTGGCAGCCTAATCCCATGAACGGGCGCGTTGCGACGATTCGCTGGATGGGCTTCATGATGGCCGCGGCCGTTTGGACGACCGCCATGGCCAAGGAAACCAGCAAGCCCGGGCAACGCTCCGCCCACCAAGGGCCGCTGAAGGTCCTGCGAGGGTTCGATGCCAACAAGAACGGCCGCATCGACGGGCCCGAGGCCGAGAAGCTCCGCGAGGCGTTCGCAGGGGCCATGCACCAAGACCTCGCCCGATACGACCTCAACGGCGATGGCAAGCTCGACGACCGCGAGGTATCCGGCATCCGGCTCAAGGCCAGCACCGTGCCGCCCCGGTCGCCGGCCCCCGGCGTGGAGGACGCACCCGTGAAGTAGCGGATGGGGGGTTGCATCCGGACCTCGGTCTGGCGTCACGCTCGAAGCGTCACCACCAGAAGGCCGGGTCGTCGTTCGTGCGCACCTCCATCTTCCTGAAGGGCGTCCACGCCGTGTGGCCGTCGAGGTACAGAAGGTTGCCTCCGTTGGGCATGCTGCCGTTCAGGTGGGCGCTCTGGTGCCCCCTCCATCCGCCGTCCACGCGCACGTAACGGTTCCGGGTCCGGTCCGCCATGTTGCTGCCCACAGACAACGTCGCGTCGGCGATGATGACGCGCTCGGAGGAACCCGGGTTGAACTCCGCCGTGCCGATGCGCCAGGGCCTGGGGTTCAGGGACTCCGTGATGTTGGTGGACCGGACGCGCCCGGCGCCCTCGAAGGCAAACGCATAGCCGGCGACGCGGTAGCCCGACTCGGTGCGCGTCAGCTCGTTGGTCGAGTCCGTGGTGAAGCGCCACAGCTCGTTGTTGTTCTGCTTCGCGAACCCGGGGCAATACAGGATGTTCCGCTGGCCGCCGTTCTTGACGATGGCGTTGGCGGCGGCGGCGGGGATGTCCCAAGGCCACACGGCGCCGGCGCAGTTGGGGAAGCGGTCCTTGTTGTCGTGGGCGTACATGATGGTGGCCACGCCCAGTTGCTTGAGGTTGCTGTTGCACCGGATGACCAAGGCCCGCGACTTCGCCTTGGCCAACGCCGGGAGCAACATGCCGGCAAGGATCGCGATGATCGCGATGACCACGAGCAGCTCGATCAAGGTGAAGGCGGCCTTCGAGCCTGGGCCGCGCGCCTGCAGCAGTTTCATCATGGGAGGGGGAACGCGAGGAAACCATGCCGGGCATCCCGGCCCACGGGCCAGCCTGAACTTTCCCGGCGAAAACCGGCCTTGCCAACGGGACGGATCAACGGCGAGGCGGCGCGGACGGAACCGCGATCGTGGCGGACCCCGAAACCACGGGCTGCGCCAGGTGCGGGGCCGTGTAGCGGGCAACCACCGTGACGTTCGCACGCTTCGGGGCAGGGCCCGTCCAAGGAAGGCTGAGCTGGTAGCCCGTGCCGAGGCGGGAGTCGCCGGCGAATGGCTTGAGTTGCTCGGGCGTGAACGTCCACGTGGCGGCAGGCGCGGACGGAAGGGTCTTCCCGGGCGCCAACGGCCCCTCGAAGGCCAGGATCTCCAAGGTTCCCGTGCGAATCGGCTGCCCATGGGCCTCGCGGGTTGACGTGGCATACACCCGAACGGCGATGGCGTCGGGGCCGGGCCTCTGATGAAGGCGGATGGCCACGGGCATCCCAAACAGGTGCACGGCGTTGATCGCTTGGTGGGAACCGGACCGGCCGCTGGCGCACGAGGCCAGCAACAGGGTCGAAAGCAAGGAACCGCAACGGGCGAGTCGAGTGGGAACGTTGCTGTCCTGGCTCATGGTCCTGTCTTGTTGGCGGCGCCGCACGATGACCCGACGCGGGCCTGTCGTGAAGTGTTCAAGGGGCTTGGCGGGCAAGCGAGCCAGGTGGCGGAGCCGGATGCGGTGGATCCGCGCGTGCGGCGTGGGAGAGGGGTTGGGACGCAGGCCCCATCCCTTCCCGGCTCGCCGCTTGCCGTTCACCGCTCGCCGTTTGCCACCCGGCAGCGCCATCCACCGTGCCGAGGCGGCCCTGCACCGTGGATCTCCGCATCCCGCCTTCCTCCGCCCGCTCCGCAGCCACGCCTTCGAGGCAGGGAGGGCCCTGCCACCGTCGGCCTGCCGAGGACCTCCGAAGATTGGGGATGAATTGAGCGGGAGCCTTGGACATCGTTCCCTCACTCGCATGGGCACGAACTCCACTCGCTGGGCGCGGCTGGGCTGGATCTTGGGATGGGTTCACTGGGCGGCCGCGGCCGCGCCCGTGGACTTTTCCCGCGAGGTCCTGCCGATCCTCTCGGACCATTGCTTTCATTGCCATGGGCCGTCGGACACGGGCCGCAAGGCGGGGTTGCGGCTGGACCTGCGCGAGGAGGCGGTGAAGGAAAGGAAGGGGCGCGCCGCGTTGGTGCCGGGCAAGCCGGAGGCCAGTGAGTTGGTGCGCCGGCTCGATCTCGAGGACCCGGACGAGATCATGCCCCCGCCCGAGACCCACAAGCCCTTGTCCAAGGACCAAAAGGACACGCTGCGCCGCTGGGTGGCCGAGGGCGCCCCGTGGGGCAAGCACTGGGCCTTCGAGCCCGTGGGCAACCCGTCGGTCCCGGACCCCAAGACAAAGGGCTGGGCCAACAACGACCTCGACCGTTTCGTCATCGCCCGCATGGAGGCGGTCGGCCTTTCGCCTTCGCCCCTCGCCTCGAGGGCCGAGCTTGCCCGGCGCGTCGCGCTGGACCTGACGGGTCTCCCGCCCTCCGACTCCGACATGCGCGCGCTCGCGTCCGAGCCATCGCCGGCCGCCTACGACGCCTACGTGGACCGGTTGCTGGCGTCGCCGGCCTACGGCGAGCACATGGCCCGCGAATGGCTCGACCTCGCCCGCTACGCCGACACCTACGGGTTCCAGTCGGACGTGGAACGGGACATGTCGCCCTGGCGCGACTGGGTGGTGCGTTCGATCAACGAGAACCTGCCTTACGACCAGTTCCTCACGTGGCAGCTTGCGGGCGACCTGTTGCCGGGGGCCACGCAGGAGCAGGTCTTGGCGACGGCCTTCAACCGCCTCCATCGCCAGACGAACGAGGGCGGGAGCATCGAGGAGGAATGGAGACAAGAATACGTCTCGGACCGCGTCCACACCGTCGGCACCGCGATGCTCGGCCTCTCGCTCGAGTGCAGCCGTTGCCACGACCACAAGTACGACCCCATCTCCCAGCGCGACTACTATTCCATCGCCGCGTTCTTCAACAGCATCGACGAGTCCGGCCTCTACTCACACTTCACCACGGCGACTCCCACGCCCACGTTGTTCCTGTACCGCGAGGGCGAGCAACGTCGGCACGAGGAGTTGCGCCGGGCGGTGACGGAGGCCAGTGAACGCCTCGCCGCCGCGCTCCAGGCGTCCGCCATCCCCGCGCCGCCGCCGGTCCCGCGCTCCCCTGCCCCGTTGGCGTCGTATGCGTTCGAGAAGGTCGAGGGCGGCAAGTCGCCCAACGGCGTCTCCACCAACGGAGCCGCCGAGGGCGCCGTGCGGCTCGTGGACGACCGGGGCGGCAAGGTCCTCGAGTTCAATGGCGACGACGCCGTGTCGCTCCCGGGCATCGGGCGCTTCAGCCGCAACGACCCGTTCAGCATCGGATTGTGGATCAAGCCCGCCGAGGCCCGGCCACGCGCCGTCGTCCTGCACGTGTCGCAGGCTTGGACCGACTCCGGGTCGCGCGGCTACGAGCTGGTGCTCGACGCAGGCCGCCCCTTCTTCGGCCTCATTCACTTCTGGCCCGGCAACGCCCTCGCCGTGCGCGGCATGGACAAGCTGCCCGTGGGCGAATGGTCGCATGTCACCGTCACCTACGACGGCTCCAGCAAGGCCTCCGGCATCGCCCTCTACGTCAACGGCCGCCCCACCAAGGCCGAGGTCGTGCGCGACCACCTCTACAAGGACATCCGGCACCGGGGCGAGTGGGGCGACTCCGCCGCCGGGTCGTTGTCGCTGACGTTGGGCGCTCGGTTTCGCGACAACGGGTTCCGGAACGGCCGCATCGACGACCTCGTGGTGCACGGCGTGGCATTGACGCCATGGGAGGTCCGCACGCTGGTCGGCGACACGGCTCCGGCCACCGCGGCCGAGCTGCGGGCATGGCACGCCCATCGCGCGGATCCCGCCGTGGCCGCCGCGCGCGAGGCGGCCGCCAAGGCCCGCGCCGCCGAAGACGCCTTCGTCACCGGCCTCAAGGAGATGATGGTGATGCGCGAGATGGAACGGCCCCGTCCCACGCACGTCCTCGCGCGCGGCGCCTATGATTCGCCGGGGGCGTTGGTCGAGCGCGGCGTGCCCGAGCGCATCTTCCCCATGCCCGCCGATCTCCCGCGCAACCGGCTCGGCCTCGCACGCTGGCTCACCGACCCTCGCCATCCCCTCGCCTCGCGCGTGGCCGTGAACCGGGCGTGGAAGCTGCACTTCGGGCGCGGGCTGGTGTCCACGGTCGAGGACTTCGGAAACCAAGGCCGCGCGCCCACCCACCCGGAGCTGCTCGACTGGCTGTGCCGCCGCTTCATGGACTCGGGCTGGGACCGCAAGGCGTTGCACCGTCTCATCGTGACGTCGGCGACGTACCGCCAGTCTTCGGCGGGGGACTCAGCGTCGCGGGCGAAGGACCCGGAGAACGTCTGGCTTGCGCGCGGGCCGCGGCACCGGCTGCCGGCCGAGGTGCTGCGAGACCGGGCGCTGGCCGCGAGCGGCTTGCTGGTGGGGAGGATCGGCGGCCGCTCCGTGAAGCCCTACCAGCCCGCCGGGGTGTGGGAGGACGCGGGCACGGGCAAGTCGTACTCGCAGGACCATGGCGAGGCCCTGTACCGCCGCAGCGTGTACACGTTCTGGCGACGCACGGCCCCGCCGCCCTCGATGCTCACGTTCGACGCGCCCTCGCGCGAGGTGTGCACCGCCAAGCGCGAGGCCACCGCCACGCCGTTGCAGGCGCTGGTGCTGCTCAACGACCCGCAGTTTCTGGAGGCCGCACGCTTCCTCGCGCAGGCTGCTTGGCGCACACCCTCCCCCGAGGGCGACGCCCCAAGGCTGGCCCAGGTGTTTCATCGAGTCCTCGGCCGCGACGCGTCCCCACGCGAGATCGAGGTGCTGCAACAACTGCTCGCCCAGCAACGCACCGTCTTCGCCGCCAAGCCCGAGTCCGCCCAGCAGTACCTCAAGGTCGGCGAGATCCCGCCCGACGCCTCCATTCCCCCCGCCGAGCTGGCCGCCGCCACGGTGGTCGTCTCCACGTTGATGAACCACGACGAGTTCGTGATGAAGCGCTGAACCCCATGAACGCCCACCCCTCCTTCCCTGCGCCCTTCACCGACGGCCACGGCCCGTGCATCGGGCCCGCGCCCGCGCTGGGCCTCAGCCGCCGCCGCTTCCTCAACCGCTTCGGCATGGGCCTCGGCGCCATGGCGTTGGCCGACCTGATGGGGGGCGATGCACGCGCGGCCGCCACGGCGGGCGAGGTCGGCGCGGGCGCGTTCCTGAAGGCCACGCACGTCGCGCCCCGGGCCAAGCGCGTCATCTACCTGTTCATGAGCGGCGGCCCGTCCCACCTCGAAACGTGGGACTACAAGCCCGTCCTCAACGAGCGCCATGGCCAGGAGCTGCCGGATTCCGTGCGGCGCGGGCAACGGCTCACCGGCATGTCCGGCAACCAGGCGACGCTCCCGTTGGCGGGTTCCGCCTTCCAGTTCGCGCGCCATGGCAAGTCCGGCACCTGGGTCAGCGAATTGCTGCCGCACACGGCCAAGGTCGTGGACGAACTGTGCGTCGTGCGCTCGTACTTCTCCGAGGCGATCAACCACGACCCCGCCATCACGTTCCTCCAGACGGGCTCGCAGGTGTCCGGGCGGCCGAGCCTCGGCGCGTGGGTCCACTACGGCCTGGGCTCCATGAACGCCAACCTCCCCGCATTCGTCGTGCTCGTCACCCGCGGCAAGGTGGACCAACCCCTTTACTCCCGCCTTTGGGGTCCCGGCTTCCTCCCGTCGGGGCACCAGGGCGTCCAGTTCCGCGCCGGGCGCGAGCCCGTCCTCTACCTCGCCAACCCGCCCGGCATCGACGACGCCTCGCGACGCGCCATGCTCGACCGCCTGCGCGACCTCCATGAGCTGCAACGCGCCGAGTCCGGCGACGCCGAGGTCGATGCGCGCATCGCCCAGTACGAGATGGCCTACCGGATGCAGTCGTCCGTGCCCGAGGCCGTGGACGTGTCGTCCGAGCCCAAGTCCGTGCTCGACCTGTACGGCCCCGACGTGGCGAAGCCGGGGACGTTCGCGGCGAACTGCCTGCTGGCTCGGCGATTGGCCGAGCGCGGCGTGCGCTTCATCCAGCTTTACCACCAGGGCTGGGACCAGCACGGGGGCCTTCCGGGCGGCATTCGCCAGCAATGCAAGGAGACCGACCAGCCGTGCTTCGGGTTGCTCACGGACCTGCGGCAGCGGGGCCTGCTCGACGACACGCTCGTCGTGTGGGGCGGCGAGTTCGGGCGCACCAGCTACTCCCAAGGCAAGCTGGGCAAGGAGGACTACGGGCGGGACCATCACCCGCGCTGCTTCTCCGGCTGGATGGCCGGGGCCAAGGTCCGCGGCGGCCTCACCTACGGCCAGACCGACGACTTCGGATACAACGTCGCGGAGAACCCGGTGCACGTGCACGACCTCAACGCCACCATCCTCCACACGCTGGGCATCGACCACGAGCGCCTGACCTACCGGTATCAGGGCCGCGACTTCCGCCTCACCGACGTCCACGGCAACGTGGTGAAGGAGTTGTTGGCGTAGGGGCCATGGCGTTGGCGTGGGCGACGGGGACAAGATCGCATCCCCGTTGATGCCTTGGCTCGTCGAACACCAGAACACGGCGTCGGGTCGGCCCACCTCCCTCGCACGGACTCGCGCGTGCTGTTCCCCATGCCCATCGCCCCCAACCCCGCTCCGTTCCCGCATCCAGGCGAGTACTTGTCGGCCGTGTTGCTCGGGTCGCGCCCGTTGGACGCGCTTCCTCCAACATTTGCCGTGGTGACCGCCTGGAATCCGGGCGGACGGATCGTGCCCGCCGCGGCGAACCTGGCCCGGGGCGAGGCACTGGAACTGCGGGTGCGGGCGTTGGGCTGGGAGCATTTCGACGTCACGGGCGCGTCCCCGGACTTGGCGCACCGCGAGCCCGGGCTGGGCGTCGTGGCACCCACGCTGGCAGACGCGGCCGCGTTGTCGGCCGCGTTTGGGCAGCGGGCGTTCTTCTGGGTCGATGTCGGGCGGGTATGGGTGTGCGACGACGCGTCGGGGTCGGGATGGGATGCGGGGGCCTTGTCGGACCGGTACGGGCGAGCCGTGGGGTAAGGGTGGGAATGGGAGGGTGCCCGTGGGGCCGGGGCGAGGTTGTTCCTCCACTTTTCAACCGTAGTCGAATAATTATTCGATCATGATCAAGCTTCCGGATGATCGGACGTTTCAAGGGGTGGAACAGGCCTTGGAGCAACGGCTGGGACAACCGGCTCCCGGCTGGATTCAGTTGCTCGTGGGGCCGCGTCAGGTGGGCAAGACCACCCTGCTGCTCAAAATCGCAGCCCGTCGGCCAGACCGGGCGGTTTATGCCACGCCGACGCGCCGGCGGCCGTCTTGCCCCACTGGCGCGAGGCCATCTGGCAACGGGCAACGGCCCTCGCCCGCCAGGGGCCCGGACCGGCGATGCTGCTCCTCGACGAGGTGCAGCACCTGCCAGGCTGGTCCCCTTGGCTCAAGGCCCGGTACGACGAGCTGAAGCGGACGGGGCTTCCGCTCCATGTCGTGGCCAGCGGTTCCTCGTCGCTCCGGCTCGGGTCCGACTCGCGCGAATCCATGGCCGGACGGTTCGAGCGGCTGGTTCTCTCGCATTGGGGCCCACGGGACCTTGCCGATCTGGCGGGGATTTCGCCCGATGACGCGGCCATGCAGTGGGTGGCCCGGGGCGGGTATCCGGGGGCCGTCCCGCTGTGGAACGATCCCGTCCGATGGGAGGCGCATGTACGGGACGCGATGGTGGAGCCGGCGATTGGCCGGGACTTGCTGGCGTTGGAGCAGGTGCGCAAGCCCGCCTTGCTGCGCCAGGTCTTTGCCATCGCGGCGGCGCATCCGGCGGAGGTTCTCTCCCTGGAGAAGATCGCGGGGAACCTCGCCGAGAAAGGGGCCTTGGAAACCATCGCGCACTACCTGGGGCTCCTGAGCGAAGCCTTCCTTGTGACGCCGCTCCAGAAGGCCCATCGCATGGAGATCCGGAGGCGGCGGTCGCCCTCGAAGCTGGTGGTTCGGGAGCCTGCGCTCCTGACGGCGACAGGGAAGGCCCCTCCCTCCGCCGACTCGGATCCCGAGCGTTGGGGGCGTTGGGTGGAGAACGCCTGCCTGGCGCGCATCCTGAATGCCGGGCTGGCCTTGGATTACTGGCGCGAGGAGCCGTGGGAGGTCGATGGCGTCTTCACCGGGCCGGATGACGTTCCATGGTTGGTGGAGATCAAGACGGGCCGGTTCACGGCGGAGGATCTCCGGGGCCTTTCACACGCGGCCGTCCGGATGCCGGAGCATCGTCCCCTGGTCCTTTGCGACCGCGGGCAGGAGGTCGTGGGCCGTTCCGCAGGATTTGAGTCGATGGCCTGGCAAGACTTCGTCCAGTAGGGACGGAGCCTGCCGCAGGGGCGTTCGGGCTAGGCCACGAGCGCGCGTGGGTCGGCGACGTGGCCGACGAGGGCCGAGGCCGCGACGGTGGCGGGGCTGGCGAGGAACACCTGGGAATCCTTGTGCCCCATGCGCCCGGGGAAGTTGCGGTTGGTGGCGCTGATGCACTTCAGGGGGGTGTTCATGCGTCCGAAGGTGTCCACGGGCCCGCCCAGGCAAGCGGCGCAGCCGGCGTTCTCCGTCATCTGCACGCCGGCTCCCACCAGGATGTCCCAGATGGTCTCGGTGCCCCACCGCGTCGTCTGCAAGTCATGCACGATCTCCGGCGTCGCGGGCACCCCGAACGTGTCGATGGCCACCCGTCGGCCCCGCACCACCCGCGCAAACTCCACGAAGTCCGACGTCTTCCCACCCGTGCAGGACCCGATGTAGGCGCGGTCGAGGCGCACGTCGCCCATGTCGCGGGCCTTCTTCCTTTGGCCGGGGTCCGGATGGCACGCCACGGTGGGCTCGAGCTTGTCGAGGTCCACCACCATCTCGAAGGCAAACGACTGGTCCGCGTCCGCCTCCACGGGCTCGTAGTGGGAGCGCGTCCCGTTCAGGCGCGTGCGGGCCTCGACGTACTCGGCGGTGCGGGCGTCGAACGGGAAGATGCCGTTCTTGCCACCGGCCTCGATGGCCATGTTGGCCACGGTCATGCGGTCGTCCATCGACAGCGACGCCACGCCCGGCCCGTCGAACTGCATCGCGCGATACGTCGCGCCATCGAAGCCGATCTCGCCGATGATGTGGAGGATGAGGTCCTTGGCCATGACGCCGGGCTGCATGCGGCCCTCGAGGCGGAAGCGCATCGTTTCGGGCACCTTGATCAGGAGCTTGCCCGTTCCCATGACGAAGCCGGCGTCCGTGTTGCCAATGCCGGTCGCAAACTCGTTGAACGCGCCCGCCATGCACGTGTGCGAGTCCGTGCCGAACAAGACCTCGCCCGGGCGCGTGTGGCCCTTCTGGGGCAGCGCCGCATGGCACACGCCGGCGTATTGCGACCCGTACTGCTTCTTCAGGAGGCCCTTGGACGCATCGAACTTCCACTGCCCGGACGGCTCGTCGATCACGTCATAGAAGTAGGGCAAGCCCTGCTCGCGGGCGAAGTCGCGCAGGATGTCCACGTTGCGGTTCGACTTCGAGTCGGCCGTGAAGATGTAGTGGTCCGGGATGATGACGACGCGCTCGCGGTCCCAGACCCGGGCGTCCTTGCCAAACTCGCGCTTGAACACGCCGATCGTCCCGGGCCCGCACACGTCATGGGTCATGAGGACGTCCGCCTTCACCCAGATGTTCTCCCCGGCGGTAACCCGCGCCTTGCCCGACGCCCGCGCCAGCAACTTTTCCGTCAACGTCATGCGAGGACCCTATCCACGATGCCGCCCGGGCTGCAATCCACGACGCGTCGGACGCCCGGCGCGTGGGGATCGACGTGGCGACGGGAGCGGACGCTTGGCGCTGGCGACGACGGCGGCCACGCTGTTGTCCAACATGCTGGCAGGAGGGGAGGCAAGGGGATTGGCGGCGGGCGTGGCGGCGGGGACGGGTGCCTCGTGGCTGCGACCGCTGGAGGCATGGCGCAACGTGGTGATTGCGGCGTTCCTGATGCTGGCGACGTTGCCGGGGCGAACGCAGGGGTTGGGGCTGGTGACCGAGCCGTTGATTCGGGAGCTGGGCTTCGACCGCGTTGCCTACGCCACGTGGAGCCTGTGGGCCACGTTGCTGGGGTCGGTGGCCTGCCTCCCGGCGGGTTGGGTGCTGGACCGTTTTGGCGTGCGGCGCGCGGCCGTCGCGTGGCTGGCGTTGCTGGCGTGCGTTGTGGCGGCCATGGCGGCCATCCCGTCCGCCGGCATGGGCCTGTTTCTCGCCTTGGTGCTCAGCCGCGCCATTGGCCAAGGCGCGCTGTCGGTCGCCAGCATTGCGTCCGTCGGCAAGAGCTTCCCCGGCTCGCACGGCTGGCCCATGGGGGTGTTCTCGATCCTCATGTCGATCCTGTTTGCCGTCGCCTTCGTGGTGGTGGGCGACACGGTGCATGGCCACGGATGGCGGGTGGCATGGAAGGGCGTGGCGTGGGGATTGGCCGGGATTGCGGCCGTGGCATGGGTGGGATTCCGGGATTCCCGGGGCGAAGGAGAGGCCATGGATGCGGGGGCGGGGGCCGGCGCAGGCGGGATGACGCTGCGGGAGGCCCTCGGGACGACCTCCTTTTGGGTGTTCGCGGGATCCACGGCGCTGTTTGCCGTGGCGACGTCGGGCGTGGGGTTGTTCAACGAGGCGTTGCTGGTGGAACGGGGCTTCGCCGCGAGGGACCTGCCGACCTTCCTGGGCGTGAGCACGGTGGTTTCATTGGGCGGGCAAGGCGCGTGCGGGTGGTGGATGCGACGAGGGCGTCCCGGCGTGCTGATGGGGGCGGCATGGCTGGGATACGGCGCGAGCCTCGCGGGCCTGGCGATGGTCCGGGAACCCTGGCAACTCTGGACGGTGGCGATGCTGATGGGCGCGTCGGCGGGCGGAGTGACGGTCCTGTTCTTTTCGGTTTGGGGACAGGTGTTTGGGCGCCGCCACCTGGGACGCATCCAGGGCGCGGCGCAATGGCTGACAGTGCTGGGCTCGGCGGCGGGGCCGCTGGTGTTTGCTGGGACGGCGGGGCGCTGGGGAAGCCATGCACCCGTGCTGTGGATCATGGCGGGGCTTTCGTTGGCGATTGCCACGGTGGCTGCCATCGCCACGGGGAACCGGCGTCACCCGGGCGCTGTCTCGTAACCCAGAGGCAGGATGTCCGGGAACCCTACGCGGCACCGCAGGCCCTGGTGAACGCCCTGCAGCTCCCCGGCAATCCCGTGAACATTTCCGGGCCATCCCGTGTCGAGAGTGTGGTTCCGGCATCCGCACAGCGCATCCAAGGGAGTGCCTTGGGATATCGTCCTGGTGTCGGAAGACCTGCCGGCGGCTCTTGAGATCATGAAACCCACGGATGAACGCCTGGGCGACGGCCCACCCGCGCCGGGCTTGCAGTCAGCCTTGGTGACGTTGCTGGCCGACGACGACCCGGCGGTGTCGGAGCCGATACGCAGGCGCCTGGTGTCCGGTGGCCCCGCGACGGCGGCGTGGTTGCGGGGGCATCGATGGCACCCGGACCCAGCCGTGCGACGGAAGGTGGGCCGGTTGCTGCAAGCCATGGGGCGCGCGGCCGCGGAGACGGCGTGGGGCGCGTTCCTGTCGCGGCAGGGCGAGGGGATCGACCTGGAGGAGGGGGCCTGGTCGTTCGTGAGGACGCGCTACCCGGATGCGCCGGTGGAGGCGTACCGGGCGCAGTTGGACGATTGGGCGGGAACCCTTCGGGAATCCATGGCATCGGCGACGACGGGGTCCGCGATGCTGGAGCGCATCAACCAGTTTCTCTTCGGGGAGCTGGGCTTTCGCGGCAACGAGGAGGACTACTACGACCCGGGCAACAGCTACCTCAACCTGGTGATGGACCGGCGCAAGGGGATCCCCATCACGCTAGGGGTGGTTTACCTGCTCGTGAGCCGCCGCCTGAGCCTTCCCGTGACGGGCATCGGCATGCCCGGACATTTCCTGTGCCGCTACCAGACGGCCCGGGAGGAGCATTACATCGACGCCTTCCATGAGGGACGATTGCTGACGCGCGCCGACTGCGTGCGGCGGCTTCGGCAGTTCTCGGTGGAGCACGACGAGTCCGTGCTCCAGCCCCTGAGCCCTCGTCGCATCCTGCACCGCATGGTTTCGAACCTGCACTTGCTCCACAAGGACCGACGCAACCGCCCGGAGGCGGAGCGATTGGAGCGTTACCTCGGATTGCTGGGGCGATAGCCTGCCGGCATGCAACACCGAGGCGCGAGGGCATGGAAGAAGGTGGCTGGATGGGGGTTGGGGCTCGGTTGCATGGTGCGGGGAATGACGGCGGACGTGACACCGCAGGGCGCGGCAGGCGCGGCGATCGTGAAGGCGGCGGGCGGGGTTCCGGCGTTTCGAGTCGCCGACACGCGCGAAGGGGCCGCACGGCAACGCGCCGACGTGAGGGCTCGCCTGTGGCAGTCGCTGGGCAAGATCCCGCCGCGACCGGCGATCCCCCGCGTCGCGGTGCGCGAGACGGTGGACCACGGGACATGGCTGGAGGAACGGTTCGCCTTCGACAACGGCGCCGGGTCGGTGGTTCCCGGCGTCCTGCTCCTGCCCAAGGGGCGCACCGGCAAGGTCCCCGGGATCGTTTATTGCCATTGGCACGGGGGGGAATACGACGGCGGCAAGGTGGAGTTGTTCCAGGCCCGGCATACGCCCGCGCAACCCGGGTTGGAATTGGTCCAACAGGGCTACGCCGTGGTTGCCATTGACGCGCCGTGCTTCGGCGAACGCCACGGCAAGGGGCCCGACGGCGAACGAGGCTCGGCCGGGGAGATGAGCGCGTCCAAGCTCGAGCTGTGGCTGGGACGGTCGTTGTGGGGGATGTTGCTGCGGGATGACCTCATGGCCCTCGACTACCTGTGCTCGCGGCCGGAGGTGGATGCCTCCCGGATCGGCGCCACGGGCATCAGCATGGGCGCCACGCGCACGTGGTGGTTGATGGCGCTCGACGAGCGGATTCGGTCCGGCGTCGCGGTGGCGTGCCTGACGCGCTACGAGGACTTGGTGGCGTCAGGCGGGCTCAAGTACCACGGGATCTACTACTACGTACCAGGCCTGTTGGGGCAGTTCGACACGGAGGCGGTGGTGGCGTGCGTGGCTCCCCGGTCGTTGCTGTGCCTCAATGGAGACCAAGACGCGGGCTCGCCGGTGTCCGGGATCCGGGCCATCGAGCGTGCCGCCGGACCGGCGTGGGCGCTGGAGGGTCGGGCGTCGGAGTTCAAGAGCGTCGTGTATCCCAACGTGGGGCACGTGTACACGCCGCAGATGTGGTCCGAGATGCTCGATTGGATGGGGCGGACGCTGGACAGCGGGACCGGGCGGTAGGAACGGGCGGCGTGCCGAACCGATCCCCTCGTGCCCTTCGCGCATGAAAAGGGGGCGGCTGGATGAGTCCGGCCGCCCCTGTGCGAGCCCGTCTTCTCGGACGGGCATGGTCAAGGCTCAGTACTTGATGACGAGCTTGCCGTTGATGATCTCGACGGACTTGATCAGGACGGCGGGCGAGATGGTGAGGTAGCCCTGCTCGCTGCCGGCCGGGACGTCGGCCGTGATGGTCTTGGTGGCGGCGTCCACGGCCACGTTGGTGAGCGTCGCGCCGGAGAGGCCCGCTGGCGGGTTGCCCGACACGGTGCTGCCCGGGGTGAACGTGCGGGTTTGGTACGCCTTGATGGCGTTGGGGTTGGACGGGTCGTTGATGGGGACCTTCGTCCCGTCGGACGTCACGGTGAACCACTCCAGGTTGGCCCCGCCGCCGCCCTCGAACCAGAGGAGGCGCATCGGGTAGAGGCCGGGCTGGGTCACGTTGAAGGCGAAGATGGTGTCCGACGCGCCACGGCCGCCGTCAAAGGAGCCGAGGACCTTCGAGGTGATGTCGGGCGCAATGGTGACCATGGTGTCGGTGCCCGCGAGGGCCTTGATCTCGGCGCCTTGGACCTTGCTCACCATGACGGCGGGCAAGTCCACGACGGCGCCGCCCATGATGATGGGGAACTTGCCCTCGCCGCTGTCCGGGTCGCGGCTGTTGACCATGATGACGCCGATGGCGCCGGCGTCCCTCGCGAACTGCACCTTGGACGAGAACGTCACGACGCCGCGGTCGATGACGGCGATGTTGCCCTTGATGGCGTCGGCGTTCTTGAGCGGCGCATCGGCAAGGAGCGGGTCGGCGAGGACCAGCTTGCCGGTGAGGGGCGCGGTGATGGGCTTGAAGACGCCGCCCTTGTCGGTGCCTCCGGCCACGGCGTAGAAGCCGGTCGTCTGGCCGCCGACGGTCACATAGACGCCCATGTTGTTGGCGGGGGCCTTGTCGGTGGGATACACGGCAAAGCCGTCGTCGGAGTTGACGCCCATGAAGTACACGCCGGCCTTGCTGAACTCGAGGTAGGAGATGACCTCTCCGGCGATGTTGTCGGTGGAGGTCTCGGGCTTGCCGATGCCGGGGATGCCGAGGATGGGCTCGTCAGGATAGGCCGGGGTGGAGTCGTTGCGGAAGTTGCCGGCCTCGGTGGTGCCGGCGTCCTGGTTCCAGTTGATGATGCCGGACACGTTGAAGACGCCGTTGATCGCGCCGGCGAGGTTGGCAGAGTTCGTGTCGATGATGCCGGCGAGCTGTTGCTCGGCGCGGTAGATGAACGTGGGCAGGCCGGTGGAACCAATCTGGTTCACCTGGTGGACACGGGCCTTGAAGCCGCGGGTGCCCCCGGAACCGAGGTCCGAGCGGACGTCGGTCGGGAGGGACAGCTCGGCGAGCGTGGCCGGGCTGACGGCCGTGGAGAGGACGGCGCCGGAGGTGGGCGAGGAGCCATTCTCCGGGGTCTCGCTGGCGAGGACGAACGTGGCCGCGCCGTGGTCGCCGCCGCCGCCTTCCTTCCAGACGAGCTCGGTGTAGTAGCGTTGCCCGGCGACGAGGCGGATGGGGAGGGAGACGTTGGGCGCCGGTTGCGCCGGGTCCAGCTTGGCGGTCTCGGGACGGCGGTCGATGGAGTCGGCGGTGACCCACTCGCGGGAGTTGGCCCAGACGGGCTCGACGGCGACGAGGCGCTTGTTGGCCTCGGAGTCGTCGGTGCTGAGGTACAGCTCGCCGCCGTCGTCGGAGGCCATGTAGGCGACGTAGTCGCCGGTGACGGCGGGCGTGAAGAAGCCCTTGATGCGGGCGCCGTAGTTGTCGCCGAAGCCGCCCAGCTCATAGGCCTGCACGAGGCGGACCGCGTCGGGCGAGTTGGGGTACTTGGCGCTGGCGCGGAGGTCGTTGAGGGATGCGCCGCCGATGCCGGTGAAGGCCTCGAACTTGAGGACGCCGGGCACGATGAGGGGGCTGGTGAAGGCGGCGGCGTTGCCGGGGGCGACGATGAGGTTGCCCGCCGAGTCCTTGATGCCGGAGGCCGTCACGGTGAGCGCGGCACCCTCGGCCATGGCGGAGGTGGTGAGCCGCACGGTGCGGGCGTTGACGGCGGTGGCGGCGGAGACGGTCACGCCGGACACGGTGTAGTTCGCGGCCGTGGCCAGGCCGGCGGCAAGCATGTCCTCGGAGAAGGACAGGGTGACGGCCTTGAGGTTGTCGCCGGCGACGGCGGCGACGATGGACGGCGGCGTGGTGTCGATGATGACGGTGAGGAGGGCGGGCGCGGTGGCCAGCTCCTTGCCCGGGACGCGGACGAGGGCGCGATACTGGGCCTGGTCATCGGAGGACTTCTTGAGGATGGGGGTGGCGTACTGGGCGCCGGTGGCTCCTGCGATGTCCTTGAAGGTGGAGGAACCGGGCTCGGCGCGCTGCCATTGGATGACGAGCGGCGCGGGCGTGCCGGTGGCGGCGACGGAGAAGCGGACGCTGGTGTTCTCGGAGCCGGTGAGGCTGGCGGGGCTGCTCGTGACGTCGAGCGTCGCCGCGTCGGGGTTGGCGTAGGTGCTCAGGAAGGAACCCGCGATGGGGGTGAGCTGGCCGGAGGGGGTGGTGTCGTTCTCGTTGCGGAACGCAACCTGGCCGTAGTCGCCGCCGCCGCCCTCCTTGTAGAGGAACTGGAGGTAGTAGCGCTGCCCGCCCACGAGGGCGACGGGCTCGGAGGTCTGGGCCGCGCCGGGCTCCAGGAAGCCATTGCAGCAGCCGGTTTCCTCGGCGATTTGGACGAGGTTGGCCGGGTTGGCGTCGCTGCTCAGGAAGAGCTGCGAGGCGTCATCCGACCGGGAGAAGAAACGATAGCTGCCGGTGGAGGGCGGGGTGAACCAGCCCGTGATGCGCGCGCCGTAGTTCTCGGTGGCGTCCGTCGGGTAGAACCAACGGCTGTCAAACGAGCCGAGGAAGCCGGAGGCGTCGGGCGCGTTGGCCTGGAACTTGGGGTCGTCCAGCAGCCCTTGGATGGGGGTGCCGGCGATGTTGAGGAAGGACTCGAACTTGACGAAGCCCTGCGCGAGGACCCACGCGCCGAACTCCCTCTGGGTGCCGGCGGCGACGGTGTTGGGGACGCTGGCGACGTCGGCGACGTTGTTGATCGTCAGCGTGTAGCGCGAGCCCGGCGTCTGCTGGGAGGTGGCAAGCGACACGGTCGTCGGGTTGAGCACGGTGACCCCGGAGATCGTAAGGCCGGGGATGGAGTAGTTGCCGGCCGCGCCCGCCGAGGCGGCGGTGACGGGCTCGGAGAAGCGCACCGTGACGGAGTTGAAGAGCTCGGACCCGCTGACGCCGGCGACCGTGGGTGCAACGACGTCGGGGTTGACGGTGAGGGTGGCGTCCGGGCTGGTGACCTCACCCTGGGCATTGCTGAACCGGACGGAGTACTTGGAGCCATTCAGCGCACCGGCGACGCCCGTGATCGTATAGTTCAGGCTGGTGGCGTCCGCGATGGGCTGGCCGTTGCGGAGCCATTGGATTTGGAACGGCGGCGTGCCACCGGGCGAGGCGGTGAATGTGACGTTGCCGCCCTCGTTGACCGTGGCCGAGGCGGGGGCGGTGGCGACCGTGGGTGCGGCGGCCGCGCCGGCGACCGTCGTGGAGACGCTGAGGTCGTCGATCCAATGGTTGGACCACGCGCCGCCGGTGCGGGCCCCAAAGGCGAACTGGCCTGGGCCGTAGGTGTAGCCCGGGATCAGCAGGTTGGAGTGAACCGTCTGGCCCTTGTACACGAGGTCGAGCGTGCCGTTGCTCTTCAGGGTGATGCTGACGTTGCTGAAGGTGTCGCTCTGGAGGTTGCCGGCGGTGTAGGGCACTCGTGCGATGAGGTTGCCCGCGTACTTCACGTCGATGGCCGGGGCCTCGTTGTCGCCGTTGTTGAAGGTGTCAAAGCACACCACGAGCCCTTGGCCGCCGTCCGGCCCTTCCTCGCCAAAGGCCGTGCCTTGCAGGTCCGACCCGAAGTAGATCGAGATGCCGTCGGCGGGGTCAGAGGTGCCGCCGCCGATGCGGACCTTGAAGTTCATGGTGAACCCCGAGATCGCCTGGCCAGCGTCGAGGTCGTCGAGGATGACGGTGCCATTCAGGGAGCCCTCGGCGTAGGTGATGGCGAGGACGCCGTTGGCAATGGCCGGGTAAGGGTCGCCATTGGCACGGGCGCCGCCGATGAGCGTCAGTCCGGTTTGGGCCGGGTTGCTGAAGTCGCTCGTGAACGAGCCCGCATGGAGCCCGGCCGCCGCAAGGGCGACGGCCACGGCCGTGGTCAGTCGTGATGTTCTCTTCATACGTGACTAGGGTGTTGTCCCCGCATCGTCGCCAGATCGCCACGTTTCAAGACCAGCGTGGCGGCCTTGTTCCGAATCGGGGGCTGGCGTTGCGTCTATCGCAAGGTGCACGAGTCGGCACGCGTTTTGTGACGTGTTGCTCACATCGATGTGACCCACCGGCCACGCGCGGCAGGCCCGCCCGGAGGACGTCCCGTGCCAAGCCGAGGCCCCCACCCGTAGGCTGGCCTTTTCCCATGGCCCGACCCTAGAGTGCTTTCATGCGAGCGCTTCCGCCGGGAACGGAGGGCTTTCCAAGTCCACCGGCCCCCGGGCCCACTGCGTTGAGGGACACCCTGCCCACGATGCCGTCCGTGCCGCGCCACGACCCCTGCCAGCACGTGCTGGGGCTCTGGCGCGCCATGGTCACGGCACGGTGGCTGGACCGCGTCGAGATGGAGCTGATCCATCGTGGCGAGGCCTTCTTCCACGTGGGCGGGGCGGGGCACGAGTCCAGCGCCGCGCTGGCCGCCCACTTGCTGCCGCAGGACTGGCTCCACCTTCACTACCGGGACAAGGCCCTCATGCTGGCCCGCGGCATGACCCCGCTGGACTTCCTCCACGGGCTTGTTTGCACCCGCGACTCCCACTCCGCCGGGCGGCAGATGAGCGCCCACCTGAGCGCCCCGGCCCTGCATGTCCTCAGCATGGTGGGGCCCGTGGGCAACAACGCCCTCCAGGCCGTGGGCGTCGCCCATGAGGTCCGGCAGCGGACGGTGCCGGGCGACGCGCCGGACGGTCGCCCCGTCGTCGTTTGCGCCATGGGCGATGGCACCACCCAGCAGGGCGAGGTCCTCGAGGCGCTGTCCGAGGCCGCCCGCGCCCGCTTGCCTGTCCTCTTCCTCGTCGAGGACAACGGGCTCGCCATCTCCACGCACACCCAGGGGCGCACCTTCTACGACACGGGCGGCGACGTCCCGCCCGACGCCTTCATGGGCATTCCCATCCATCGCATCGACGGCACGGACCCCATCGCCTGCATGGACGCGATGGGGGCGGTCGTGCGCCGGATGCGGGGGGATGGCAAGCCCGCCATCGTCGTGCTCAAGGTCCAGAGGCTCACCCACCACACCAATGCCGATGACGAACGCGTCTATCGGGCCGAGGAGGAGATCGCGTCCGTCCGTCAGGCTGCCGACCCCATCCTCCGGCTGTCGTCGTGGCTGGTGGAACGTGGCGTCACGCGGCCGCACCTCGAGGACCTGGGCCGCAGCATCGAGCAGGAGGTTCGCGAGGCGGCAGCCATCGCCTTGGCCAGCCCGAACCCGGAAGCCAACCACGACGCTCGCGAGCCCTGGCAGGGCCCCGGCCTCCACGAGGCGCACGGCCCCGCCACGGGCGAGCCCATCACCCTCCTGGGCGCGCTGCGCTCCGTGCTCCACGGCGCCCTCCGCTCCAACCCGCGCGTCTCGCTTCTGGGCCAGGACATCGAGGACCCGAAGGGCGATGTGTTCGGCCTCACCCGCGGGCTCAGCCGGGCGTTCCCGGGGCGCGTCGTGAACTCGGCGTTGTCCGAGAGCCTGATCGTGGGCGTGAGCGTGGGCCGCGCGTTGGCCGGCGGCCGGCCCGTGGCGCTCATCCAGTTCGCCGACTTCCTCCCATTGTGCTTCAACCAGGTCGCGTCGGAGCTGGGCTCGATGTCCTGGCGCACGAACGGGGGCTGGCGCGCGCCCGTTGTCGTCATGGCGCCCTGCGGCGGCTACCGCCCCGGGCTCGGGCCGTTCCATGCCCAAACGCTGGAATCCACCTTCGCGCACGTGCCCGGGCTGGACGTGGTCATGCCCTCCAATGCCCACGACGCCGCCGGGCTGCTCCGGGCCGTCCTCGAAGGCGGCCGTCCCACGCTCTTCCTGTACCCCAAGGTCCTCCTCAACGACGCCGCCGTCGCCTCCTCCCACGCCTTGGACGACGTCCGCATCCCGCCCGGGGTTGCCCGGCGGGCGCGCGAGGGCTCGGACCTGACCTTGGTGGGTTGGGGCGCCACCGTGCCGCTGTGCGAGCGGGCCGCCGCCGAGCTGGCGGCCGCCGGCGTCCACGCGGAGGTCCTCGACCTGCGTTCCATCAGCCCATGGGACGAGGCCGCCGTCCTCGAAAGCGTTCGCAAGACCCGGCGCCTCATCGTCGTCCATGAGGACAACCGCACGTGCGGCTTCGGCGCCGAGGTCGCCGCCACCGTCGCCGAGAAGGCCGGCGTCGCCGTCCAGGTGCGCCGACTCACCCGCCCCGACACCTACGTGCCGTGCAACTACGCCAACCAACTGGAGGTGCTGCCCTCCGTCGGCGGCATCGTCCGGGCCGCCGCCGAATGGCTCGGCCTGGCCGTCGAGGACGAGGCCTTGGCCGACGAGGCCCCCGGCTCCATCCATGTCCTGGAGGCCGCCGGGACCAGCCCGGCCGACCAAAACGTCACGGTGGTGGCGTGGAAGGTGAAGGAGGGCGCGGCGGTCCGGGCCGGCGACCTCCTCGCGGAATGCGAGGCCGACAAGGCCACGTTCGACCTACGCGCGCCGGTGGCGGGGACCATCCATGGGCTGTTGCCCGAGGACGAGCGCGTGACCATCGGGACGCCCATCGCACGCATCCAGACGCGGCCCGAGGGCGGTGCCCGCGTGCGGAGGATCCCGGTCGAGCCACGCCGCAGGATCACGGGCGCACGCCGTGTCGCCGACCCCTTCCCGCAGCGTGCCCGCGTGGTGGACTCGGCTCCCGCCCCCGCGTCCGTCGGCGCCGTCGTGGGCCTGCGCGGGTTGTCGTTCGTCACGGGCTCGCGGCTCGTGACCAACGACGAGTTGGTGGCGCGTTTCCCCGGGCGGACCTCGGCCGACGTCGTGCAACGGACCGGGATTGAGTCCCGGAATTGGTGCGGGCCCGGCGAGACGGTGTTGGCGCTGGCGGAACGCGCGGCCCGGAAGGCCATGGAACGGTGCGGGCTGGGCTTGCAGGACCTGTCCGGGATCATCGTGAGCACCAGCACGCCGCTCGAGGTCAGCCCGAGCCTCGCCTGCCGCCTGCAACATGTCCTCGCCGGGGACGGGCCCCCCTGCGACATGGCCGCGCATGACGTCCTCGCGGCGTGCAGCGGCTGGCTCTACGCCCTTCAGCAGGCCCACGACGCCTGCCGCGCCCGTCCCGGCTCGCGCTTCCTCGTCGTCACCGCCGAGGCCATGTCCGCCTTCCTCAACCTCGACGACTTCGACACGGCCATCGTCTTTGGCGACGCCGCCACGGCCGTGGTGGTCGAGGGCGGGCCATCGGCCGCCACGGCGCCCCTGCGGCTCCATCGGCCCTTGCTTTCGGCCCGGGGCGAGGACGGCTCCATCCTGAGCGTGGGGCGCATCCGCGACGGCGCGTGCTCCCCGGTGGCCATGCATGGGGTCAAGGTCTTCCCGCTCGCGGTGCGGCAGATGAACGCCATGCTGCGCGAGGCGTGCGCGGACGCGGGCACGACGTTGCAGGACCTCGACTGGATCGTCCCCCACCAAGCCAACGGCCGCATCATCGACGCCGCCCAGCAACGCTCCGGCGTGCCCCGGGAGCGCGTCGTCAACAACGTCGCCCGCCACGGCAACACCTCGTCCAGCAGCATCCCCATTGCGCTCGCCGAAATGCTCGCCGAGGGCCGCACGGGACGCGTGGGCATGGCGGCCTTCGGTGGAGGCTTCACCTTCGGGGCCGCCGTCGCCGAGATGGGGTAAGCCCTCGGAAAGGTCGTGGCGACCATGCCATCGCCGCCCGGCCCAACGCCGTGCCCCCTACTGCGACCGGGAGCGTTCGATGGCCTCGAGGTGGGCCTTGGCCTGCTCGTCGCCGTCGGCGGCCCGACGTACCAGGTCGGCCACGATGGACTGCGACGCCTGCTCAACCGCCTGCAACTGGTCGGCCGTGAGGCCGGGTTGCCGGCGCGCCTCCTGCAAGGCGATGACGCCGGCCGCCGCGTCGTTGGTGCGCGCGGCCGCCACGGCAAGCTGCAACGGGACGGACTGGGGCGACGCCGCAAGCACGCGCTCCAGCTCGGCCGTGGCTCGGGCGGCGTCGGGCGTGCGCGAGCAACCCATGGCGAGCACCAGGGCCATGGCAACGAGAAGAATCGGGAGGGGCATCGGTCTCAAATAAGGGGGGGCTATCGGCCGGCGGGCGAGTTGGGAAAGCACCAGAGCGCGTTGCGCGTCGGTTCGGCCAGCAGTTGGTAGTAGCGCTTCCACTTCAGGTATTCCACGTGCCCGCCCATCAAGCCGACGATGGCCCCCGTGTTGTGGCGCTTGGAAAAGCCCTCGGCCGGGGAACTCGACCCGTCGTTGAAGTAGCCCGGGTCCTTCTCGTCCGTCTCCCAGAAGATCATGTCCGTGGGCTGGAACGACGACTGCCTGAACGTCCGGCCGTTGGCCCCGGCCGACCCATCAAAGCTCTCCGTGCTGTCGATCACCACGCCGCTCATCAGGTGCGACGTGAACTGGATCGTGGAGATCTTCCATTCCGGCGTGTTGGTGCGATGCGCCGGGCACAGGTCCATCTAGCGGCTTTGGAGCGTGGGGTAGAACAGGCCCAGCGTGGGGCCGTAGTTGGACCCGGACGACGGCAGGGCAAAGCCCGGCTTGTAGAGCCATCCGGCCGGCAGGGACTTGTTGGCCGCGCCGCCCGCCCCGCCGCAGTTGGGGGGCGCGATGCGGTCGTTGTTGTCCCCGAGGTACATCGTGTGCGCGAGGAGGACCTGCTTCGGGTTGTTGAAGCATTGCGTGCGCAAGGCCTGCTCCTTCGCGCGCCCCAGCGCGGGCAGCAACATCCCCGCCAGGATCGCCATGATCGCGATCACCACCAGCAGCTTGATCAACGTGAACGCGCCGGAACGCCCGGCGCGCGGGGCCAAGGTCGTCCCCTCGACGTGGGGCACGGGCCGAATCGTGCCAGCCCCGATTCGCGCAAGGCCAGCACCGCCTTGCTCCCGGCCCCAGTTCGCGGCCCGCTCCTGCAAAAAGGCGCAAGGGCCAACCGGGCCGCGCCCGCAGGCATCGCCCGCCTCCCGGCTTGAACCCGCGGGCGACGGCGCGCAGCGTCGTTCCATGGGCGCGATCCGGGACCGGATGTCGTGGGTGTTGGCCGGGTTGGTGGCGTTGCTCTTGCTCGGTGTTCTCGGCACGGGCGTCGCCGCCGGATGGTGGGTGGCGCGGTCGCTGGCCGGCTCCCCGCCCCCACGCATCGCCGACACCGCCTCCGTCGTTACCCGCGTCCAAGGGCTCCACCAGCTCGTGTCGGTCCAGTACGTGGTCGAGAAGGTCGTCCTGCTGGAGGATGCCAAGTGGTACGGGGAAAGCCGCCTCCTGATGGTGGCCCACGGCATTGCGAAGGCGGGCGTGGACCTGTCCCGGCTCGACGCGCGCTCGGTCCGGGCCGACGGCCCCCGGGTCCGCGTGGAGCTGCCAAGGCCGCGGTTGACGGACGTGTACCTGGACGACCGGCGCACGCAGGTGGTGGAGCGCAGCACCGGGGTGTTGCGGGCCTTCGACAAGGACCTGGAACAAGACGCGCGACGCCAGGCGCTGGACCAGGTCCGGCTCGCCGTGCGCGAGGCCGGCATCCTCAGGGACGCCGAGGAACGTGCCCGCCTCCAGGTGTCCGCCCTCTTCCGCCAGTCCGGCTTCGAGGAGGTGGAGGTGACGTTCCGTTGAATGAGGCCTCCGCCCGTCGGGTCTGGCCTCGCTGTTGCTGCCTGAGATGCCGTTGCGTGATCGCGTCCCCATGAGTTCCCCGCGTCCCATGTCGTCGCCCGGAGGCCCGTTGGCCTGGGTCGGGTTGGGCCTGTTGCTGGCCGTCCTGGCCTGGGGCATCCCCGTACGCCTCCTCTGGCTGCATCCCGTCGCGCTCGAGGCCGCCGGACACGGGACGCCCGGCACGGTTGCCCGCACGGAGTCGTTGCTTGCGGAAGGCAAGGCGGGCCCCGCCGCGTGGCTGGCCCTCGCGGCCGCCGAGGCGGGCTTGCCCGGCACCAACACGTTGGCGGCGCGCGTCGCGGCCGCGCTGGCGCGTCCAGAGGCTCGGACCTGGGGCGGGCCTGTCCCAACGGGAGCCCCTGCCTTGGCCGCCGCGCCTTCCACCAACGCCGCGATCGCGGCCCCGGCTGCGGATGCGTTCAGCTCGGAGGTGGCCCGACGTCACTGGCGCCAACGCGTGGAAGGCTCGGGAGTCCCCGGGGCGCTGGCCATCTGGCAGGCGCGGTCCTTTGCCCCGCGCCGCTTCGTGGCCGTGGGCAAGCCCGGCGGCCAGGCGCTGGAATCCACCTTGCTGCTGCTGGCGACGCTCCAGGAACAGGGACGGCTCTCGGACGGCCTCGGCGCGGGCGTGCAGGCCCTCGTGGCCAACGCACGCCCGGGGCAACCCGCCGACGGGCTCGAACAGGTCTGCCTGGACCTGCTCGTGCTGTCCCGTCGCCTCGACTGGACGAGCCTCGGCGAGCTGGCGCGGGCGATGCCGGATGCCGTCGCCTTGCGCGACTGGACGGCGATCGTCCAACGCGACGGGTCGGCGTTGCCCCTCTTGTACGCGTCGTCGGTGCTGTCCGGCCGGCCGGACGCGATGGCGGCGCGATGGAGCGCCGGGGAGGGGCCTGGGCGGCGGGCGCTGCGAGCGGCGTTGGCGGGCGGGGAGGGGTCGGCGCGTTGGCTCGGGCGGTTCAAGAAACCCGTCCTCGAAGGCGCGTGGGGCTGGCCGTGGTTGGGCGCGTGGGCGGCGCGCGAGGAGGCGGCGGCAGGCTGGGTGCGGCTGGGCCTCTTCTTGGCGGCGGCGGCCACGGCCGGCCTCGGGATGTCGGGCGCGATGGGAACTTCCGTCGAAGGCGGCGGCCTGCCGGTGCGTCGAGCGCTGGCGTTGACGTGCGTGGCGGCGGCGCTCTTGATCGTGCCCGCCGAGCCGCCCCCGCGGCGCGCGGCGACCCCAAGGGTCGAGGTGACGTTGGCCGCCCCGGATGGTGCGCCGGGTGCGCCCCGCAGCACGAAGGCAAGACAAGAAAGGCTGAGGATGGAACCAAGCACGTTGGCGACGATTGCGATCTTCGGGGCCTTGCAGGCGGCCGTGTACGTGGTGTGCCGCCGCAAGATCTCCGAGATCGTGTCCATGTACGAGGCGGCCCCGTTGCGGCTGCGCCTGCTGGAGAACGAGGAGAACCTTTTCGACTCCGGCCTGTACCTTGGGATCGCGGGCACGGCGACCGCGCTGGTGTTGCAGGTGCTTCACCTGGTGGAGGCCAACCTTCTCGCGGCGTATTCCTCGAACCTCATGGGCATCGTGACCGTCGCCATGGTCAAGATCGTGCATGTTCGGCAGGCCCGGCGTGCCTTGATCCTGGAGGCGGGGCCCGGCGAGGTCGCCTGAAGGGGACGGCGCGATGAACCGCACCTTGCTGCTCATCCTCTGCGACTTCCTGTTGCTCAACCTCCTGGCGCTCACCCGCTGGGAGAAGATCGAGCCCGTGCCTCCCAACCCCCCCGCCGTCGTCGAGGGGCCGGCGCCATCCAAGGCAGCCGACGACGACCTCATGGCGTCGCTGCGAGCGGCCTTGGAGGAGGAACGGGCCGCGCGCGGGCGGGTGGAGGAGTCCCTGCGCGGGGAGGTGGCCACGCGGGAAGCATCGCTCCGGGCGTTGGAGGCGCGCGGGCGGGACCTGGAAGGCGGGCTTCAGCGCACGCGCGAGATCGCCGCCGACCTGGGCCAACGCCTCACCAACACGGTCGAGCAGGCCGCACGCCAGGCGGCCCAGGCGCGCCAGCAACTCGACGAGGCCCGCACCCGCGCCGAGGCCGAGGCCGCCAAGGTCGCCGCCGCGGAGAAGGCGCGGGCCGCCATCGCCGAGACGGCCAAGGCCGCCGACGCGGAGCGCCTTCGGCTGTTGGACGCCCTCGCGGCGGAACGCGAGCAAGCGCGAAAGCAGCAGCAGTCGCTGGCCGCCATCGAGCAGGAACGACAGGCCGCCGAGCGCCGCGCCGCCGACCTCGCCGCCGCCGTCAAGGTCGCCGACGCCGAACGGGCGCTCCTGCGCGACAACGTCACCGATCTGCGCCAGCGCGTGCAGCAGGTGCAGGCCGAGAAGGAAAAGGTCCAGGCCCAGGCCGCCACCCTCGCCTCCGGCGTCAACCAGCTCGCCGTCAAGTCCGAGGAGCTGAAGCAGGAGATCCGCGACAACACGCCCGTCAGCGCCAACCTCCTCTTCCAGGACTTCCTCAACCACCGAGTGCGCGTGTCCCTCGGGGGCATCGCCCCGGGCCTGCTGGGCAACAGCGCCAAGGAACGCGAGGCCGACACCATCCTCGTGTCCGATGGCGCCCGCACCATGGCCTTGGTCCACGTCTCGGACACGCCCCTGGTCCTTTCCATCCCCGGGTTCGGCGTGGACAAGCCCAAGGCCACCGCCACGGCCCGCGGCGTCGCGCTGGCGTCGGGCGCGCCGACGTTCCTCCGCGCCGACCCCCGGTGCCTCGGCATCCCGGTCTCCACCGGCGCCGTCCAGAAGGCGGGGGTGCGGGTGCTGTCGTTGGCGCGCAACCCGTTCAAGTTCCCGGACGCGCTCCTCGTGAGCCGCGGCGGGAAGTATTACGGCGAGGTGGAGTTCCGGCTCGACCCCCAGACGCCCGGCTACGTGCGCATGAAGACCCGGATCCTCAGCCGCGTGTTCGGGGAGTTCTCGCCCTCGACCGGCGACGTGGTGCTGAGCCGGCAAGGCGAGCTCCTGGGCCTGATGGTCAATGGCGAGTACTGCGCCGTGTTGTCCGACGTCCAACCCGCCGCCGGGGGCGAGCTGTCGCCGGACCTGGACCGCAACGCCGTCGGGCGCAAGCTCGAAGCCTTCCGCGCGCTCGTGGACCGGCTTCCGTTCGCGCTCAGGTAGCCGGAGATTCCGCTTCCGTTTTGGCCCGTCCAAAGCCTGAATCGCGCCCTCGCGTGCAGGACGTCCATCACCATCGCCCTCGTCATTATTGCGGCGTGTTCGGGATCTACGGGCATCCCAACGCCGCCGAACTCACCTACTACGGCCTCTACGCCCTCCAGCATCGGGGGCAGGAAAGCGCAGGCATCGCCGCCACCGACGGCAAGTCCTTCCTCGTCCACCGCGGCATGGGCCTCGTCCCGCAGGTCTTCCCCGGGGATGTCCTCCACCGGCTGGTAGGCCCCATCGCCATCGGCCACACCCGGTACTCCACCACCGGCTCCTCCACCATCGTCAACGCCCAGCCCCTCATGGTCGATTGCGGCAAGGGCCGCATCGCCATCGGCCACAATGGCAACCTCACCAACGCCTCCGCCCTCCGGGAGGAACTCGAGGCCAAGGGCTCCATCTTCCAGACCACGGTGGACAGCGAGATCATCCTCCACCTCCTCGCCCAGCCCGCGCGCGGCGCCCACGAAAGCGCCCTCATCGACGCCGTCCGCCGCATCGAGGGAGCCTATTCCCTGGTGGTCATGACCGAGCAGGCCCTCATCGGCGTGCGCGATCCCCACGGCTTCCGGCCCCTCAGCCTTGGTCGCATGGCCAACGGGGCCTGGGTCCTCGCCTCCGAGACCTGTGCCTTCGACCTCATCCAGGCCCAGTTCGTGCGCGACGTGGAGCCCGGCGAGGTCGTCGTCATCGATGCCGACGGCATCCGCAGCATCCAGGCCTTTCCCGAGCAACGCCGACGCGCCTTCTGCGTCTTCGAGTACGTCTATTTTGCCCGGCCCGACTCCACGATCGCGGACCGCAACGTGTATCAGGTCCGGGTCAACATGGGCCGCGAGCTCGCCCGGGAACACCGGCTGGATGCCGACATCGTCGTGCCCGTGCCCGACTCCGGGAACTGCGCGGCCCTCGGCTATTCCCTCGAAAGCGGCATCCCCTTCGAGATGGCCTTTGTCCGCAACCACTACGTCGGGCGCTCCTTCCTCCAGCCGTCCCAGTTCATCCGCGACTTCGCCGTCAAGGTGAAGCTCAACCTCATCGGCGACCTCGTCCGCGGGAAGAGCGTCGTCATCATCGACGACTCCATCGTGCGCGGCACGACCTCCAAGGCCCGCGTCACGAGCCTCAAGGAGGCCGGCGCCAAGTCGGTCCACGTCCTCATCTCCTGCCCGCCCCACCGGCACCCGTGCGTCTATGGCATCGACTTCCCCGAGCGCTCCAAGCTGATGGCGGCCAACCACTCCCACGACGAGATCCGCCAGTACCTCAACGCGGATTCCCTCGGCTACCTCAGCGAGGAGGGCATGGTCCGCGCCACCGGCCTCGGCAAGGAGGCCTTCTGCCTCGCCTGCTACAACGGCGACTACCCCGTCGCCTACGACCCCGTCCTCGACAAGCACATCATCGAGCGCCGCCGCCAACGCACGAGCAACCTCGTGTCCGAGCTCGACGCCGAAAGCCGTCATCAACGGCTCCTCTAGGCCCCGACTACCCGCCACCCGCATTCGCTCCGCAACCGCCCCCCCGATGCCCGCTCGGGCCATGGGGTGACATGAGCCGGGTCGGTGCCCGTCGGCCTAGCCGAACAATTCAGCCTAGAAACGGCAGTTGGGCAGTCTGTAGGCCGCGTGCCCTCACGCGGCGATGGCGATGCCGCATGCCTGGTGCGCCGGGTCAGGGGACCCGGCCTACAGCCGCGTCGAGCCCACCACGACCTCACTCGCAGGGTGAGCCCTTGGGTTCCTGCCCGTGAGCCCATCCTCCCGGATGGGAGGGCCCTTTCCTCGTTTGGAAATCCTCTTCGACTGCCGTTTCTCGGTTCAGAGGGAAGGGAGGGAATGGCAAAGCCGATGCTTCCGGCCAAGGGGATCCACCCGCGCCATGGGCCTCCAAGACCTGTCACGTCCCCGCCTCAGTGGTGTCGCACCCACCAGGTGACGAGGGTGGCGACGACGACCACCACGGCCAGGAACACGACGACGCGCAGCAGCAGGCGCATGATGCGCCACAGAAGCCACAGGCCCACGATGCCCGTCGCGACCACCGCCACCAGCAACCCCGTCTTGTGCCAGTCGATCTGGTCGAGGTCCACGGCGAGGCCGGGTTGGCGGGGCTAGGAACGGCCGACGCCGACGGCCTCGGCCTTGCGCAGGCGCTCGGCGCCTTGCCGGAGCATGCGCTCGGTGGCCTCCCAGTGGAGGCACGCGTCGGTGATGCTCACCCCATACTGGAGCGCCTTGGGGTTCTTGAGCGGCTGGCTGCCCTCGTGAAGGTGGCTCTCCAGCATGACCCCCATGATGGCGTCGTCCCCCGCCAACCGTTGGTCCACAATGCTCCACCACACGTCCTCCTGCCGCGCGTGTTGCTTCAGGGAGTTCGCGTGGCTGCAATCCACCATGACCACCGGCGGCAGGCCGGCCTTCCGGAGCTGCCCGGCCGCCTCGGCAATCGACGCGGCGTCGTAGTTCGTCCGGTTCCGGCCCCCTCGGAGCACCACATGCGCGTCCTCGTTGCCCGTGGTCTGGACCACCGAGATCGCGCCGTGCTCGTCCATGCCCAGGAAATGGTGCGAGTGCTTCGCCGAGACCATCGCGTCCATCGCCGTCTGGAGGGATCCGTCGGTCCCGTTCTTGAAGCCCACCGGCATGGAGAGGCCGGAGGCCATCTCCCGGTGCGTCTGGCTCTCGGTCGTGCGCGCCCCGATCGCCGCCCAGCTCACCAGGTCCGCGATGTACTGCGGCACGATGGGGTCCAGGAACTCGGTGGCGGCGGGCATCCCGATCTCGTTCATCGCCAGGAGCAGGCGACGCGCGATCCGCAGGCCCGTGTCCACGTCATAGGTGCCGTCCAGGCAGGGATCGTTGATCAGGCCCTTCCACCCAATCGTCGTGCGGGGCTTCTCGAAGTACACCCGCATCACCAGGAAGAACTGGTCCGCCACCTCGGGGGCCAGCCGGGCCAGCCGTCGCGCATATTCCATGGCCGCGTTCGGGTCGTGGATGGAGCACGGGCCCACCACGACCAGCAGGCGCGGGTCCTCCCGGCGCAGGATTCGCTGCACCGTCTCCCGCCCGCGAACCACCGTGGAGGCGGCCGTCTCCCGCTGTGGCAGCGCCTCCTTCAGCTCCCGCGGCGAGAGCAAGGGACGAATGGTGACGACCCGCAGGTCACTCGTGCGTTGCATGACGGCCGCATCGTATGCAAACCGACGCCGTGGTTGGAACCCCAATTCCCGCGCCCCACCTCGCCGGCGCGCGACCCACGCCCCGTCACTTCCAGTCCCAGCGTTCGCCGAAGAAGCCGCCGTCCACGACCTTCCCAGGGAACCGCGGTCCGGGCGCCTGCGAGACGTCGATCACCGCCCAGTCCGGCAGCTTGGGCGTCTGGCGGGCGTTGTTGAGGTAGTCGTACTCGCGGAACGTGAAGCCGCTGTTCAACACCACGTAGCGCGCCGGGTTCAACGGGTTGGGGAACACCAGAACCGGAACGTGCCGCGCCGGGTCATGCGTCTTGCCGTGTGCCTTGAGCGCGTCGGGCGTCCACGCGATGGGCAGCTTGGATAGCATCCGGGACAACAGGCGGTTGCTCGCGGGATCACCCCACAACACCACGTTCGACCGCGCCAGCTCCTCGTCCGTCACCTGCGCGTCGTCCATCACGACGGCATCGCCCCGATAATGGCGTCGCCATTCCCTCTGGGCGCGTTCCAGCTCCGACTTCGCCCACGCCGCCACCAAGGGAAACGGCGACTGCCCCGTGGGCCGCACGAAGACGAATCGATCCATGAAGGCGTCGTCGATGGGCCCTTGCAGCCCGTGGCGCTTCACAAGCCCTTCCGCCGGGGCCGGGCCGGCCGACCATCCCTGCGCCCCGCGATGCAACGCACCCGCAAAGGACCGCTCCGACGTGGGCCGCCCCAGCACGACCGACTCCATCGGCCGCCCGTCGGACTGCACCTCCACGCGGACGGGCTGGCGGGGGTCGAAGGGCGACTCGCCAGGGCCGAACGCAAAGGACAGGGCGCTGACGTTGGTGGACGTGACCCGGAGGGTGTTGCCCTGCCAGTCGGCCACGACCGTCGCGGGCTCCCAATGCTGGCCCAGGCCATCCACCACGACCCATGCCATGCGCGGGTAACGCAGCGAATGGGTGGTGAACAGGACGCGTGGCGGTACGCGGACGCGGCCCTGGCGGGCGAGGGCGTCGATGCGCCGGTTCAGCTCGGCCTTGGTCGCCGGCTCGTACTTGTGGCCCGTCTTGGGTGCGACGAGGTGGGTGAGATCCATGCCGAGGGCCGCCATGGACTTCTCGACGGCCTGGGCGGCCTGGATTTGTCGGTCGTCCGCGCCGCTGTAGGCGACCACGGGGGTCATCGCGAGGTTGAGCGCGTTGGCGGTGGCGTCGTGCAACCGCCAGAGCTTGGGCTCCCACGGGAAAGGCTGGAGCTTCTCGTTCTGGAACACGTCCAGGAACTCCGCCGTCTCCGAGAACCCGGCGCCCGGGGCCGACGCCGCGAACCGCCACGCATGGTGCACCGTGAAGTGCCAGCACGACGCGCCCCCCAGGCTGAACCCCCGCACCACCATCCGGTCCTCGTCGATCGGATACAGCCGCTGCACGTCCTCCAGCGCCTCCCAGAAGTCCGTCTCGCCCGCGAATCGCGACCCGTTGCAATACCGGCCGTACAGGTGCAGCACGAACGTGTCCGGCGGCGCAAACTCGCCCGGGCCGCGCATCCGCTCGTTGAGGAACGCCAGCTCGCTCAACTGCTCCCCGCGCCCATGAAACCAAAAGTCCAGCCGCCACCGACGGCCGCTGTCCGGCCTCCACGACGGCGGCACCACCAACCCGTACGGCTGCACCGACCCGTCGATGCGCGACCTATACCCGCGCACCGTCGGTCCCGTCGCCTCCGCCCATCCCACCTTGCCAGACCGCAGCACCGCCGCCCGCTCATGCCCCGTCTGCAACAGCAGCCGCGCCGTCGCCAGCTCGTTCGTCTTGAAGACCTCGTCGTGCCGCACCGCCCAATCCACCGCCTTCTGAAAAACCTCCACGTCCGCCAGCCGCGCCGCCAAGTCCGGCTTGTCCGCCACGTCCTTCCGCAACTGGTCGATGTCCCGCCCGAGCATCGTCGCCCCCATCCGCAGGAACTCCCTCACCTCCGACGGGTACGCGATCCCCGCAGGCGGCACCGGCCGCACCTTGTCCGCCACGTTGTCCGCCGGCCCGTCCGCCACCAACGCCGTCGCGGCGCACGCCAGCCCGAGGAACGCCAGCCATCGAATGTCGCGCTTCATGATGCCCGCTAGAAAACGCCAAGCCGCCCATGCCTTCAACACGGGTTTCCTTCGAGGCACACGGGAAGCGGGAAGCCGGAAGCGGTGAATGCGGCAGAGCTGTCTCGGCGCTGCGTGCGGCAGCCTCTCGCCAAGACACCCAGACGCAAAGGCAGGGCGTCCGCTGGCGCCGTGCCCCAAACCTCCGTGCCCTCCGCGCCTCCGCGAGAGAATCACCCCGCCCCCCCCGACAGCTCGGGGACTTGCCTCTCACCAAGGCACGGAGATCACGGAGCGGACGTGAATCCATCCCTTCGCGCCTTCGCCCCTTCGCGTCACACACCCCGCAACGTGGCACCCCGGGCAAGACCGAGACGGTCTTGCTACCACCTTCGCGTGACACACCCCCAAGGAAGCGGCAGTGCCATCCCGGCGTGCCCCTCCCGTCCCACCTACGACCCCATGGGCTCCGCCAACGCTCGCCTCAGCCGCTCCAGGTACTCCGACCGCGGCACCTCCACGCCGCCCACCGACCGCGTCGTCTCCGTCAGCATTTGCGTGTCAAACAACCGGAACCCCCGCGCCCGCAGCCGCCCCAGCAGCTCCACCAACGCCACCTTCGACGCGTTCGACACGTGGTGGAACATCGACTCTCCCGCGAAGAACCGCCCGATGGCCACCCCGTAGATCCCACCCGCCAGCTGGTCCCCCTGCCACACCTCCAGGCTGTGCGCCCAGCCCGCCTCGTGCAGCCGCACATACGCCTCCACGATCTCCGGCGTGATCCACGTCGCGTCCCCCGCGCGCGGCACCGACGCGCACGCCTCGATCACCCTCCGGAAGCAACGGTCCTCCGTCACCGTGAACGCCCCCTTCCTCAACACCCGAGCCAGCGTCCGGCCCACGTGCACCCGGTCGAGCTCGATGATCGCCCTCGGGTCCGGCGACCACCACGTGATCGGGTCCGCGCTCCAGGGGAAGATCCCCGAACGATACGCCGCCAACAGGCGTTCCACCGAAAGGTCGCCCCCGATTGCCAGGAGCCCCTCCTTCATCGCATTCGCGGCGGGCGGGAACACCGGAGCGGCCCCCAGCAACGGAATGAACGGCCTGCCCATGCGCTACGACCCCTCCCCTTCCCCTTCCCCATCATTTTCCTTCCCCTCCGACCCCGCTTCCTTCCCGCCGCCCACGCACGCCAGCCACCGACCCACGTAGCTCCCCGCCAGCTCCATCAACGCCACCAACGCCCGGTTCCTTTCCGTCCCCTCCACGCGCTCGCCCGCCTCGAAGTCCGGGCTTCCCAACGCCTCCCAGAACGCCACGCGCGCCCCGTTCAACGCCCGCAGCAACCGCTCCGCCTCGTCCTCCGTCACCTGCAGCCCGTAACCGCCCTTCCCCTTCACGCAACGCGCCGCGTCCTCCAGCAACCCCAGCGTGCCCGCGCGCTCCGACTCCCACCCCCCGAGCACCTGCTCCGCCAGCATCGCCGTCGCGTCCAGAGGCAACCCCTCGCCGGACCCGCGCGTGATCGACGGCCCGCGCCGCGGCACCCGGCCATGGCACTGCAACACCGCCCGCATCTCGTCCCGCTCCCGTCGCGTCAACTGCACCACCAAGCGCCCCGGCTCCGACACCAGCAGCTTCATGCCTCGTCCTTCTCCACCGTCGCCTGCAACGAGTACGACTGGAGCTGGTGCACGTGCGCCTCCGCCTTCTCGAAGGACTCCCGCACCAGCACCGACTTCCCCTTCTCATGCACCTCGCGCATGTGCTTCTCCGCGCGCTTGCGATCCCACCCGAACACGCGCTGGAACACGTGCGTGACGTAGGGCATCAGGTTCACCGGGTCGTTCCAGCACACCACCAGGTAGCCGGGCTCCAGCGCCTCGCGGGAATCCTCGCGGGGCGTCGTGACCGGCGACGGAGCGACCAACGGCATCGAAGGCTCTGCCATGCCAGCACGCTATCGCGTCCCCCGCGCCCGGCCAACACCGGAGCGGGGAGCGGGGAGCGGGAGGCGGCCATCCCTTCCTCCGCGCCTCCGTGAGAGCACCCCCCCAAGGGATTGGGGTAGGGATGGGGCGTGCGCCCCAACCCTCCCTCCGAACCGGACGGGCGGATCTCCCGCATCCGGCTCTCCAGTCGGCGAATCCCCGCATCGGCGGGACCGACCCACCCAACCCTGGGCAAGGCTGACGAGCTGGCCCATGGCTTCGCCAAGGAACGCCCGCGCATTCCTTGCTCCCCCTTCGAGGCGGCCAGCATGACCACGGAATCCCGAAACCGCATGGCCGCCACGACCTCGCGGTCGTCGCGTCCACTCCCCGTGACAAGGCCTACGGCCACGGGCGGGAAGCCTCGCGGCACGCCTCGGCATCCATTGTCCTTCACCCTCCAGCCCCCCCTTCGCTTCGCGGTCGTTGCCCGCCTCAACGCTACGATGGGAGATCTGACTTGCCCCCGCTCCCTGACGGCACGCGGGGGACCTCTGTGCGTAACGGACGGGTTTTCCCTGCCTTCTCACCCCATGCACCGGAACCACCCCATGCACCCAAAACGTACCCCGGGACTTCGACATGCTTGCAGGTCCCTGAGGTCAGGTCCGAACACCCGGCTTCGCCACGTGTTCCGGCCGAATCGGGTTCGCTCGCCTTGGAAGGCGTGCTTGGGACGGCAGGTTCGCCTCCGGTTGCTCCCCTCCCCGCCTCGCGGCGACGCCGTTGCCTTCGGCCACCCGACGCCATGTCAGCGTCGCAATCGATCATCCTAGAAACGGCAGTGGATCCGTCTGTAGGCCGCGTGCCCTCACGCGGCGGCGGCGATGCCTCGTGCCCGGTGCGCCGGGTCAGGGGACCCGGCCTACAGCCGAACCGGGCCTACCTCGACCTCACCCGCAGGGTGAGCCCCTGGGTTCCTGTCCATGAGCCCATCCGACCCGATGGGAAGGGCGTTTCCTCGTTTTGGCACCCTCTTTGACTGCCGATTTCAGGATCATTCATCGGCTCGTCTCATCCGAATCACACACGCACGTGGTGCCGCCAGAGCCTGGCGGCGGGGTGCCACCGGGTCTGGCGCATGGGGCGGCCGGGCTGAACACGCGCATCGATGTAGTCCAGGATGTCGTCCGCGTGCTCCGACCACGTGCCTTTCCATCCGTCGGGGAATCCGAGCCGGGCCTCCTGCATGGGAAATCACCGAGGCCGGCCGCCGGGCTTCCGGCCCTTCCCTGACGGACGCCCCTTCCGGCCCTGGGGAGCCGGGGTCCCCTTCCCTGCCTGGGGGCGACCGGGCGGCCGAGCCGGGCGGGCGGAACCGGCGCGTGGCTTGGCATGGCGCACCGCGCGTTCCTCGGAGAACGGACGCCGACGCGGGCGACGGACGGGGTCGATGGTCTTGGGCCGGGGCTTGGGCGCGATGACGATGGGGCAGCCCTCGAAGCCGAAGGCGCGGCGGAGCTCGTCGCCGAGGTACTTGGTGTACTGGGGGCTGAACAGCTCGTCGCGGTTGACGAAGAGGAGGAAGGTGGGCGGTGCCTGCCGAACCTGGGTGGCGTAGTAGAAGGTCAGGCGATGGCCGCGGTCCGACACGGGTTGGCGGCGCTCGATGGCGTCGCGCAGGGTGCGGTTGACGATGGCGGTGGGGACGGACTGCTGGAGCTGGGCCCCGACGTAGCGGACGGCCTCCAACAATCGTTCCAGTTGGAACCCCTCCTTGGCGGACGTGAAGATCACCGGGGCGTAGTCCAGGAAGAACAACTTGGACTGCACCCACTCGCCGAACTCGGCGAGCGTGGTCAGGCGGCGACGGCGGTCGTCCCGGTGGCGGGCGCGGTCGCGGCGGGCCTCGACCTCCTCCTCGCGGGCCTGGCGCACGCTCTCGGCGACGAGGTCCCACTTGTTGATCACGACAATGCAGGCGCGCCGGGCCTCGACGATGACGTCGGCGATCTTCTTGTCTTGCTCCGTGATGCCCGCCTCGGCGTCCAGGACGAGGACGGCGATGTCGCATCGGCCGATGGCGTCCTTCGTGCGTTCGACGGAGAAGTACTCGATGGAATCGTCGATGCGGCGCGCCTTGCGGACACCGGCCGTGTCCACGAGCACCCAGGGCTGACGGACGCCCTCGGTCTCGATCTCGAAGGGAACGTCCACCGCGTCCCGCGTGGTGCCCGGGATGGGGCTCACAATGACGCGGTTCGAGCCCGTGAGCGCGTTGATGAGCGAGGACTTGCCCACGTTGGGACGGCCGACGATGGCGAGGCGACGCGGCCCGCGCGGCCGGACAGCTTGAGGTCCATCAAGTCCATCCGGTCCATCCGGTCCATCGGACGGCTCCGGTGACGTGGCAACCTCCACCTCCTCCTTGGGCAGGTGCGCGGCGGCGGCGTCCATGAGGTCCTCGATGCCCAGCCCGTGGATGGCGGTGACGGGGAACAGTCGGTCGAAGCCCAGGGCGGAGAACTCGGCCACGCCGGGGGTGGCACGGTCGGTGTCCACCTTGTTGACGACGACGAGGACGGGCTTGCGCGTGGCCCGAAGCCGCGCGGCGACCTCCAGGTCGAGGGGGACGATGCCCTCCTGCACGTTGACCACGAAGAGGATGACGGAGGAGGACTCGAGGGCGATGTCCACCTGGTCGAGCATCGCGGCCGTGATCACGTCCTCGGCGCGTTCGCCGCGCAGCAGGCCGATGCCGCCGGTGTCGATGAGCGTGAAGCCGCGCCCGTGCCACTCGGCCTCGGCGGTGACGCGGTCGCGCGTGACGCCGGGCTGGTCGTGGACGATGGCGATGCGCTTTCGGGCAATGCGGTTGAAGAGGGCGGACTTCCCGACGTTGGGGCGTCCGACGATGGCAATGACTCCAGGCATGGTCAGGCCTTCACCCCGAGGCCGATGACGTCGCGAAGGTAGGCGATGGAGCGCTTGAGCTCCCCTTCCTGCTGGGCCGCGTCGTTGGCGTTGAAGGCGGTGGCGGGCTGGCCCTTCTTGGCGAGGGCGAGGAAGCGCGCGAACTCGGCGGCGGGCTTCTTGGGGAAGGCTTCCCAGAACACGGGCTCGAGGTACGGGAACTCCACCTGGAAGCCGCCGATGGTCTCGACGTTGACGGCGACGCCCGGGCAAAGCTGGGCGAACCGAGCGAAGTAGGCCTTCCAATCGATGCACTGGCCCTCGCCGAAGGCGGTCCACTGGACCTTGGCGCCCTTGGGGGTCTCCCAGATGGCGGAGTCGCGGAGGCTGGTGGTGAAGGTGTAGGGCCCGAGGACCTCCAAGGCGTGGAGCGGATCCTCGAGCGTCCAGGCGGAGTTGCCGCAGTCCATGTTGGCCCCCACCCAGTCCTTGCCCGCCGCCTCGATCAACGAAACGAGCTCCGTCGCCGTCATGTCGCCCGCGTGGTTCTCCACCGCCACCTTCACGCCCAGGTCCATCGCCAGCGACCGTTGCGACCGCAGCACCTTCACCGTGTCGGCGATGCGCGCCTCGATGCCGCCGGGCGTGCGCCGGTCCTCGCGGGCACCCAGGACGACGCGGAAGAAAGGCGAGCCCGTCGCGCGGCTCAGGCGAAGGCCCGTCGCAAGGTGCTCCTCCGCCGTGCCCCAGTCCTTCTTGAACGACTTGGACGTGGGGCAGATGGACCACGACCCGAGCAGGATCTGGAGGCCCTTGTCGGCGGCGGCCTTGGCGAGGTCCTTGCATCCGTCCTCGGACATCGTGCCGAGGGCGGGCAGGTCCGTGATGAAGAGCGTGTCGAGGCGAAGCCCGGCGGCGTAATCGACCAAGGCGCGCCCCTTCAGGCCGAGGGCCCGCACGGCGAAGTTGTCCATGCCCACGGGGATGCGGGCGCCCTTGGCGTCCAGCAACGGCGCCACGGGGCGTGCCAGGGCGGATTCGGTGGAGGCCACGGCGGCGCCGGCCGCGATGGAGAGGACGAAGTCACGACGGTTCATGCGAGCAAGGCTGTTGTCGCATGATGCCTTGCGCGGTGGCAAGGACGCCCATGGGATAGGAGGGCCGTCATCCCCCGTCGCGGGGGCCACTGGAACCCTGCAAGGCCCAGTGGCATCACCGCGACGAGGGCGGATCACCCCCCCAGGCACTGCCGCCGATCCCCGGCCGCAGCCCCGGACAAGTTGGCCTCGAAAACAACCTCGCGTGTTGGCAGCGTCTGGTCGCGATGCGACACGCCCCGATTGATCCCGCCCTGTTTGTCTCCAACCGCGCTCGGCTCCGGTCCTTGCTCTTGCCCGGCTCCCTCGTCGTGGTGAACGCCAACGACATCCCCCAGACCAACTCCGACGGCACGCTCCGGATGGTCCCGAACTCCGACCTCTTCTGGCTCACGGGCGTGGAGCAGGAGGAGTCCGTGCTGCTGTTGTTCCCGGACGCCGACGACGAGCAGATGCGCGAGGTGTTGTTCCTGCGCGAGACCAGCGACCTCATTGCCATCTGGGAGGGCCACAAGCTGACCAAGGAGGAGGCCCGCGCGGTCACGGGCATCGAGAACATCCAATGGGTGTCGCAGTTGCCCCAGACCCTGCACCGGCTCGCCTGCGAGGCCTCCCACCTCTACCTCAACTCCAACGAGCACAAGCGCGCCGAGGTCGTCGTGGAGTCCCGCGATGCACGCTTCGTGCGGTGGATGCAGGACCGCTACCCGCTGCACTCGTACCAACGCCTCGCGCCGCTCATGCACCGGCTGCGCGTGCGCAAGTCCGAGGCCGAGGTCGCCCTCCTCCAGGAGGCCTGCAACATCACCGGCGCCGCCTTCGAGCGCGTGTGTCGCTTCGTCCGCCCCGGCGTCAACGAGCGCGACGTCGAGGCCGAGTTCGCCCACGAGTTCATCCGGCGCCGGGGCACCTTCGCCTACAACCCCATCATCGCCTCCGGCAAGTCCGCCTGCATCCTCCACTACATCGAGAACAACAGCCCCTGCCGCGACGGCGACCTGCTCCTCCTCGACGTCGCCGCCTCCTACGCCAACTACAACGCCGACCTCACCCGCACCATCCCCGTCAACGGCCGCTTCACGCCGCGCCAGCGCGCCCTCTACGAGGCCGTCCTCCGCGTCCTCCGCGCCTCCATCGCGGGGCTCGTCCCCGGCAAGAAGTGGCGCCAGTGGCAGGAGGAGGCCGAGGACCTCGTCGCCCGCGAGTGCGTCGGCCTCGGCCTCCTCGCGGAGGCCGACCTCTCCGTGCGCGTGTCCGACCCCATGAAGAAGCCGGTGAAGAAGTACTTCATGCACGGCAACGGGCATCCGCTCGGGCTCGACGTGCACGACGTCGGGTTCCTCAACGAGCCCTTCGCGCCCGGCTGGGTCATGACCGTCGAGCCCGCCATCTACCTCCCGGACGAGGGCATGGCCGTCCGCCTGGAGAACGACGTGCTCATCACCGACAACGGCGTCGTGGACCTGATGGCCCACATCCCCATCGAGCCCGACGCCATCGAGGCATTGATGGCCGGGCGCTAGCCCCCGTCGCACGCAGCCCGCGGGCGCTCCTGCGAATCCAACATGCCGGCCAAACGCGCAACACGAGCCAAGGGCGCCCGAGCCCCAGCGCCGGACCCGATCACGGCATCACCCGCCGCCAACGTCGCGGGACAGGCATCCCCTCCCGCCACGCCCACGACCCCGGCCCCGCCAGCCCTGCGGCCCCTCCTCCCCCACGAGGCCTCCAAGGCCATCGCCCGCGCCGCCGACGCCTCCCGCGCCACCGCCCTCACCGAGTGGCGCGGCATCGACCTCCGGCCCTTGGAGGCTGAGCGGCGCAAGGCGGACCGGCCCGTCTCGGACATCCTCGGCGGGGTGTTGAAGCGCCTTCGCATCGACCAACGCCAGTCCGAGTCCCACGTCGTCGCCGTCTGGAAGCAGGTCATCGATCCCGTCGTCGCTGCGCACGCGCGCCCCGTCAGCCTCGCCAAGGGAACGTTGTTCGTGTCCGTCGATTCCAGCCCATGGCTGGCGGAAATCGTCCGGTACCGGTCCCGCGAGATCCTTGAGCGCCTCCAGCTCGCCGTGGGCAAGGACGTCGTCCAGCGCGTGTCCTATCGGATCGGGTGATCGCTGGCGCGGAGCCGCGTCAGGCCGCGCCGGGGAACCGGAGCCAAGCCAGGCGGCCGTCGTGCCCGCCCACCAGCAACCGCTGGTCGTCCGGCGACACCGCCATGGCCGTGACCGGGCTGCCCACGCGCGACTGTCGCAGCGGGGCGGACGACTTGCCGGCGTTCCAGAAGAAGGCCAGCCCGTCCTGGCCGCCCGACGCGAGCAGGTGCCCGCGACGTTGGTACGCCAAGGCCGTGACGCGGGCGACATGGCCTTCGAGGAGGCGCGGCGTCGTGCCCGCCGGGCCCTTGCCCCCGCAATCCCACACCATGATCTGGTCGCCCCCGCCCGTCGCGAGGTATCGCCCGGACCGATGCCATGCCAGCTCGCGCACCTTTCCGGCGTAGCCGGACATCGCCAGCTCATCCCCCTCCTCGAAGGGTTGCGGCCACACCTGGACGGCAAGGTCCTGCGTCCCCGCCACCACCCAGCGGTCGTCGGGCGACCACGCCAACGACAACATCGACGTCTTCCAGGGGAGGGTTCCCGCCGCCGCCCCTCCGGTGGCCTCCCACAACGAAACGCCCCCATACGCCGCCGCGCCCACCACCCGCGAGTCCGGCCTCCACGCCAAGGCGGAAATCGTGGAACGATGCCCGGACACGACATGGGCCACGCCACGCTCCCGATGCCACAACGTCAGGTGGCGTCCCGCCCCCACCGCCAGCCACTCGCCCGAGGGCGACCACGCAAGCTGCTCCACCCACGGTGCGCCGCCCGGGATCGCGGCCACCTCGACGCCCCGGGCCACATCCCAGACGCGCGCATGGCCGTCCTGCCCGGCGGACGCCACCCATGGGCCATCGGGTTGCCACGCAACCTGAAACAAGCCATCGCGGTGCCCCGGCAACGTCCCGCAGACGGCCCCCGCCCCGTCCACGCGCCACAGGCCCCCGCCCGCGCCGCCCACCACGGCCATCAAGCCGTCCGGCGACCACGACACCGCCACCACGGCGTCGGGGATCGACGCCTCATGCTCCGGGGGACGCGAGGGAACAGCCATGGGGTCAGGCCAGGCACCGACGGAACCCGGCGTTCAACGCGTCCCGGTCCAGGTTGCGGCCGATGAACACGATCTGGGACTTGGGCTCCTCGCCCGGGTTCCATGGACGGTCGGGCTTGCCCTCGAACAACATGTGCACGCCCTGGAACACGAAGCGGTTCGGGGAACCCTTGAGCTTCAGGATGCCCTTCATCCGAAAGATGTCCTGCCCCTTGGTTTGCAGGAGCTCGGACAACCAGGCGTTGAGCTTCTTGGGGTCCAGCTCCCGCTTCTCCTCGATGCCCACGCTGGAGACGGTCTCGTCGTGCTCGTGGTCGTGGCCGTGCCCGCCATGCTCGTGGACATGGCCGGGCTCGACCTCGGCGCCGCCGCGCAGAAAGGCCCCGTCGAACTCGTCGAGGCCATGCTGGGCAAACAATGCATAGTTGCCATGCGCGGGCACCTGGACGCGGAACTCGCTCGTGTCGTTGCCCAGCACCAGCTTGTGCAAGGTGGGGCCCACGCGCACCTGCCCGCCCGGCCGCACCGTCACCGCCGGTTGCTCAAACGCGCCCGCCGCCACCGCCTCCGCATCGTGCAACGCATCATGCATGCCCCCATGGCAATGCTCGCCGTCGCCGTGATCGTGGCCGTGATCGTGGCCGTCGTCATGGCCCTGCTCGTGGCCGTGTTCATGGCCGTGTTGCCCCGCTTCCTTCCCGTGCCCATGGCCGTGGTCGTGCCCGTGGCCGTGGTCGTGCTGGTCGAGCTGCAGGAAAACCACGCCCATGACCGGGTCCGGCCCCGGTTCGAGCCGCAGGACGTGCTCGCCGCCGTCGAGGTGGAAGGTCCCGGACCACTCGAAGGGCAAGGCCTTGTCCAGGAAGCCCGGCTCGATGGACAGCTTGTGGTCCAGGTCGAACGCATGGATGTCGAGCACCTGGTGCACGTCCAGGTCGCTGTGCGTGGTCCGGTGGAACCGCGCGACCCGGTTGATCGCACGGAGCCGCGCCTCGAGGTGATCCAGCTCGGACGGCGTCACGAGGTCGGTCTTGTTGAGCAAGATGCGGTCCGCGAAGGCCACCTGCTCCTTGGCCTCGTGGGAGTCGTCGAGGTGCAAGGACACGTGGCGCGAGTCCACCACCGTGACGATGCCATCCAGCCGGAAATGGGCCTTTAGCTCGTCGTCCGTGAAGAACGTCTGCGCCACGGGCCCGGGATCGGCCAGGCCCGTCGTCTCGACCAGGATGTAGTCGAAGCGGTCCCGGCGCTTCATCAACTGGCCGAGGATGCGGATCAGGTCGCCGCGCACGGTGCAGCACAGGCACCCGTTGTTCATCTCGAAGATCTCCTCGTCCGCGTTGATCACGAGGGCGTTGTCGATGCCGATCTCGCCGAACTCGTTCTCGATCACCGCGATGCGCTTGCCGTGGCTCGCCGTGAGGATGCGGTTGAGGAGGGTGGTCTTGCCGGCTCCAAGGAAGCCGGTGAGGACCGTGACGGGAACGCGTGTGTCCGTGGAGGTGGCCATGCTCTGTAAGCCCTTTCCTACCCGCAACCGGACCGGATGCCAACCGGAGGGTTTGGCCGCGCCCACATGAGACCCGGGGATCCGAGGAAGGCGGGGTAAATGCCACGCCACCAAATATTC
>CAYSGH010000015.1:63060-65579 GCA_964430505.1 uncultured Akkermansia sp.
CATGAGACCCGGGGATCCGAGGAAGGCGGGGTAAATGCCACGCCACCAAATATTCTATACTACACTGATTGAGTAGTTGTTTTGTGGTTTTGCTGATAGAGATCGAGCACCATCGCGCCTGAAAGGCCTGCAAATTGAGTTGAATCTGTCCAAAAACGCGGCAAACCAACATGCTTTATTATCTCTATTGACTCGATCGTGTTAATTCAATATCACATCGCTCAACAATGAGCGATCAAAATGGTCAGGATTCGGATGCGGTCGCCTGGACCCCCGGGAACCACGAGCCCGTCGATTGGGCCCACGTCGTCCAGCAGCACGTCCAATCCCTCCGCTTCGGCTCCGTCCACGTCATCGTCCATGACGGCCGGGTCGTCAGCGTCGAGCGCATCGAGAAGTTCCGCCTCCCCAACCGCCCATCCACCGCATCCTGACCCCCACCCAAGCTTCCCGCTCCTCGCCCCCCGCTCCTCGCCCCCCGCTTCCCGCTTCCCGCCATGACCTCCCCCCTCCCCCTCGCCCCCAGTCGTCGTTCCATCGGCCGCGTCCTCGCCCCCATGGACCACGTCGCCTCCATCCATCCGGCCTTCGTGGGCGCGTCCCATGGCCGATTCGAGTCCGAGGGCACCGCGTACTCCTTGCCCCGCTACCTGTACGTGGGCCGGCGCGGCGGCGGCGACACGATGCGGATTGGCATCTTTGCGACGATTCACGGGGACGAGCCGGAGGGGGCGTTGGCGCTTCCGAAGTTCCTGCAATCGCTCGAGGCGCGGCCGGAGATCGCGGAGGGGTATGCGCTGTTCATCTACCCGATGTGCAACCCGACGGGGTTCGAGGACAACACGCGGCACAACCGGGCCGGGCTGGACCTGAACCGGCAGTTTTGGCGCCAGAGCGACCAACCGGAGGTCCGGTTCCTGGAGTCGGAGATCTGGATGCAATCATTCCACGGGATCGTGACGCTGCACTCGGACGACACGAGCCACGGGATGTACGGGTTTGTGAAAGGGAACGTGTTGTCCCGGCACCTGATCCAGCCGGCGTTGATGGAGGCTGGCCGCTTCCTCCCGCGGAACCATGGTGCGCGCATCGATGGCTTCGACGCCGAGTCGGGCGTCATCCACGACGGCTATCCGGGCATGTTGCAGTCCATCCCGGGCCTGTCACACCCGCCGTTCGAGATCACGCTGGAGACGCCGCAGAAGGCGCCGTTGCACCGCCAGGTGGACGCCACGGTCTCGGCCTTGCAGACCATCCTCCTCGAGTACCGCTACCTCCAGGCGGTCGCGCAGAACATTTGAATCCCCAACACAATCCAGTCCCCAAGGACATCCATGAAGACACGCCACGCGTTCACGCTCATCGAGCTCCTCGTCGTCATTGCCATCATCGCCATCCTCGCCGGCATGTTGTTGCCGGCCCTGGCCAAGGCAAAGTCCAAGGCACAGGCCATCAAGTGCCTGTCCAACGTCCGCCAAATCGGGCTCGCCTACCAAGCCTACGCGCTCGATTCCAACGACAAGCTCCCAGCCCATGTCACCGAGCGCACGGCGCCTCCCGGCACGCCGGACACCCCCGAGGCGCGCGCGCCCTATTCCTACCGACAAATCCTCCTTACCTACGTGGGTGCCGCAACCAACTGCTTTCGTTGCACGGCGGGCCCCAAGTGGGACCCGCCCAAGCCGGGGGCATGGTTCACGACCGACTACGGCAACAACCACAACGAATCCAACCTGGAAGGGGCCGCCCAGCGGGCTTGGTACCAAGCCAACCCGGACTTTGGGTTCAACGACACCACCCCGTTGGGGAGCTTTCGCAACCCGGCAGGATTCCTGTTCCTAGGCGACGCCGGACGGGCCAATGGCTCGCCCTCGCGCGGCGGGCTCTATCCTCAGCCGTGGGCCTTCGACGACTCCGCCGCCGCCAACCAACAAGCCCGCCTTCTTCCCCGCCACGGCGACCGCTCGAACCTCACGTTTGCCGATGGCCATGCCGAGTCGAAGAAGCCCTCCCAAACGTGGCGGTCAGCCGAGGACAACGACTCGCGACGCCAAGACATCCCGGGCGGCCTGCGGTGACATGCCTAGCTGGGCAACCCGCCGGCCCCATCCACAGCCCACCGTCCTCGACCTCCTCCAGCAGCTCGACATCGCCAAGGTCGGCCTCGCCACCGAGGCGGTTCCGTAGCGAGGCAGATCCCGTGGGCGCGAGGCGCCCCAAGATGGCGCGCGAACAGGCGTATGCCCCGGGACTCCCGCCATCGGCTCGCCGTCCAGGCCCAAGCTTCCGGTTCATGACGTCCTTCCTTCGGCCTGTGCCACGCATGGGACCTGCGGGTAGGCCCCATCCAGCGAAGGCGGCGTGCCGGGCCGCCCTCCTCGCGCTCAAATCACCCTAGAAACGGCAGTTGGGCAGTCTGTAGGCCGCGTGCCCTCACGCGGCGATGGCGATGCCGCAGGCCCGATGCGCCGGGTCAGGGGACCCGGCCTACAGCCGCGTCGAGCCCACCCCGACCTCAC
>CAYSGH010000016.1:0-65206 GCA_964430505.1 uncultured Akkermansia sp.
GACAGTCGTCTGGACCTCCCGGTCATGTCGTCCGGGTCTTCCGGACAGTCGTCCGGGCCTTCAGGACAGTCCAGCGCACTCGCGGGACGGTTCTCGTGTTCCGACTCCAGCCGCGACCTGGCCCTTACGGAGGCCGCCCCAACTCTTCGGGTGTTGGGCCGATGTCTCGATGCCGCCCGCGGGCCCCTCCATCGACGACCTCGCAGGCGCTGGCAAACCCCGCTTCAACGGGGCCGTGCCTGTAAGGGCACGGAGAGGGTCCAGACGCCCCGGCTCAGGCCATCACGGCGGCGAGGTCGGCGGCGAACGAACGCACGTCCTCCTCGCGGGTATCCCAGGAGCACATCAGGCGGCAGCCGCCCTCGCCGATGAAGTTGTAGAACATCCAGCCCTTGGCCCAGAGGGCCTCGATGGCGCGCTTGGGGAGGTCCACGAACACGGCGTTGGCCTCGGAGGGGAACAGGACGCGCACGCCCGGGATGGGGGAGACCAGCTCGTGCATGAGGCGGGCCATTTGGTTGGCATGGCGGGCATGGCGGAGCCAGACGCCGTCCCGGAGCATCCCCACCCATGGCGCGGACACGAAACGCATCTTCGAACAGAGCTGGCCGCCTTGCTTGGCGCGATAGTCAAACTCGGCCGCCAGCTCGCGATTGAAAAACACCACGGCCTCGCCCACGTGGATGCCGTTCTTGGTGCCCCCGAAGCACAACACGTCCACGCCGGCCTGCCAGGTCACCTCCCGGGGCGCGCAGCCGAGGGCGGCGACGGCATTCGCAAACCGCGCCCCATCCATGTGGAACCGGAGCCGATGCTTCTTGGCCATCGCCCCGATGGCCCGCAGCTCGGCGGGCGTGTACACGGTGCCCACCTCCGTGGACTGGGTCACGGTGACGACCCGGGGCTTGGGATAGTGAATGTCCGTCCGGCGCAGCACGGCTTCCTCGATGCCGGCCGGCGTCAGCTTGCCGTGGTCGCCCGGCAGCAAGAGGAGCTTGGACCCGTTGCCAAAGAACTCCGGAGCACCGCACTCGTCCTTCTCGACGTGCGCAACCTCGTGGCAAAGGACGGAATGGTAGCTTTGGGTGGAATGGGCCAGCGCGAGGGAGTTGGCCGCCGTCCCGTTGAAGACGAAGAACACCTCGCAAGGCGTCTCGAACACCTCCCGGATGAGGTCCGCCGCCCGCTGCGTCCAGGGATCGTTGCCATAGGCGGGGGCGTGGTCCGAGTTGGCCTCCGCCAACGCCGCCCATGCCTCCGGGGTGATGCCCGCGTAATTATCCGATGCAAAATGCCGTGCCGGTCTCGTCACGCCCCCATCAAGCCCGTGAATCGGCCGCGCGGCAACCCGGGAGGGGAAGGGCCAGCGGGGACTGGGGCGCAGGGGGCGTAAGGCGGGGGGGCGAACCACGCCTTGCCGGGACGCGTTGGAAGCTGGGGAGGATGTCGGGACGAAAAAGGCCGGGTGACGGCACCCGGCCTTGGGCTGAAACGGTGCGAACGAGCCGTCATTACCGGCCCGGGCCGCCGGGCGGGCGGGGCGGCAGCAATCCCAGCAGGTCTTGCTGGCGCAGGTACCACTCGCGCAGGGGCCGGGTGAGCTGCGAATCCTTGAATTCCTTCAGGTTCACGATGTTCAGGGCGGCGTCCACGTCGTCCTTGAGCGACTTGTTGAGGTCGCTCTTGGCCTCGGTGGCCCAGGCGCGATAGGAGCCCGTCTTGTCATTGAGGGCCTTGGCGGCGGCGAGGCGCGTCTCCTGCTCGTACTTGAAGTCGGCGACCTCGACGTAGGCACGGTCGATCTTGCCGCGGATGCGCTTGGAATCCTCCTTGGCCAGCACCACGTGCTTGGCCACCTCGATGATGCGTCGCTCGAACTGCGCGACGAGGTCGTCGTCGGGCAGGACGTCGGTGGCCTCGCGGGCGAGGTCGCGCGGCGCGTTCTCGAGCCGGGCGAGGACCTGGCGAAGGACGGCCTCCTCCAGCTCGCGGAAGAAGCGGCGGCCGCGCTCGATGATCACCTTCTTCTCGGCGTCGGTGAAGCTGTAGCGCTTCTCGTCGAGGCCCACGAAGTTCGTGTAGGCGGGGGACGCGAGGAGCTTCTCGAGGCGCGTCACAAGCCCGGGTGCGTCGAGCTTGGGCGCGGCATCGACGCCCTCGGGCTCCTTCTTCAGCTCCAGCTGCAACGGCGCGGGCAGGACGGAGAACAGGACGCGGTCGAGGCCGCCGAGCTTGTCCATGTCCTCCTGGAGCACCTTGAGGTGGGCGGCGCGGCGCTCGCGCTCGTTGAGCTCGCCGATGAAGTCGAACTGGTTCTCGACGGCAAGCGAGCGGGCGTTGGCCTGGAACCATTGCCATGCGTCGGCCAAGTGGGCGGCCAGCTGGGTGGCGGTGGCGGTGACGGAGAGGTTGACGCTCTCGACGGGGATGGCGTCGCGGGCATCGCGGGGCGCGCGGGCGGCGATGAAGCGCTCGATGAGGGCATGAGGAAGGTTGCGCACGAGGGAGGAGGCCTCGTTGTAGGCGGCGACGATCGGGCGTGCGCCGTAGTCGAAGGTGCGGACGTCGCCATACCGGCCGGCGTCCTGGTCGGTGGCGAACAGCAGCTTTTGCTCGCGGGCCTCCTTGCTGTCGAAGTAGCCCCATTGGATGGCGGCCTTGTCATGGGGCAGGACTCGCGAGGTGGCGCGCATGATCCAGCCGATGTACACGCCGGCCTTGAACGCGCTGTACTCCATCATGGACGAGCTGGTGAGGCGGTTCGTCCAGGCGTCGAGGCCCTTGCCGGTGACGTACGCCTGGAACCATTGGTCGAGGTCCTTGGGCGTCATGGTGGCGGCGAGGCTGCCGCCGAAGTTGTGACGCAGGCCCAGGACGTGGCCCACCTCATGGGCGACCACCTCGCGCACGTAGTCCTGGGACGCGCGCAGCACGGCGTCGTCGGTGAGGCCGTCGTTGGCCAGCAGTTCCTCGAGCCCCTGCGCGTATTGCTGCGCGAACGCGATGGGGTTGATCTGGCAGGCCACCGTGGACTCCAGCATCGGGATGCCCATGCCGGGCCAGCCCAGCTTGCCGTCGCCGCCCTTGCCGTCCTTCTTGGCCTCGATCAGCTCCCGCATGGCCCGCAGGGCGGCCCGCGCCCGGGCCTTGCCGCTGATGGCGAACACGCTGGTCATGTAGGCCTGCCCGTGATGCGACTCGCCCGTGCGCGGGTCCACCAGAAGGTCCGCGTAGGCCGACCCCGCCTGGTCCCACGGGACCCACTGGACGATGTTGTAGCGCGGGTCCGGCGCGGTGACGCCCTCGGGGGCCTTCTCGGCGCGCACGACGTTCGTCCCAAAGGCGCGGTTCCAGTAGAGGATGCCATCGCGGACGGCGGCGACGTAGTTGGACGGCGTGTTGGCGCTGTAGTGGAAGACGACGGGCTTGGAGAGGTCGAAGCGGGCCATGCGGGCGCGGGCGCGGCCGGTGTTGGTCTCGATGACGGGCGACGTCTCGAAGAACCGGGCATAGCGGGTGTCCACGGGGGACTGCTCGCGGCCGGGGCTCCGGGGCTCGTCGTAGGGGGTCAGGTAATACCGGACCTCGTAGCGTTCCTCGACGTTGGCGACCATGCCGAGGTCGCGGGCCTGCACGCTTTGGCGGATGGAGAGGATGTTGTCCTGGACCTGCGCCGCAAACACGCGGGCCTGGGGCACCTCGAGCACGCGGTCGCGGTTGCCCGCCCCGTACCAGATGTCCGTAAACACACGCCGCATCCCCTTGTTGAAGTCGATGGTCAACGTGTCCGCGCCACGTTCCACGACCGGGAACGTCGCCAGCAAGCGGCGCGCGGGAAGGTCCTCCGTCACCACGAGCCCCTTCGTGGACTCGTACAGGTCCACGCCGTCATGGAAGGCCTCGAAGCGCACGATCTTGCCCGCCAGGCCAGTGCTGGTGGGCGAGTTCACCTGGGGAATTAAGGAGGCCGAAAGCAGGTACTCGCGCGCAAGGGCCGCCCTGGGCAGCACCAGGTGAAGGTTCGTGCCGACCCGGATCTCGAGGGGCGAGGACTTCCGGGTGGACTGGGCCGACGCGGACAGCACCGCGCCCAGGGCCAGCGCCGACAACAGGAAACGCCGCAGGGTCGCGGCGGGGGACAAGGGTTTCATCTCGTGCCCCCAGCGTTGCCCGGTTGCCATGTTTTCACAATCACGGGTTCAAGACGGTCCGACGGGGCGTCGGCGTGTTGGTCGGCCGCGGGTGCGGCTCACCACGGCCACTTGGGGATCCCCGGGGCACGGTTTTCCACCACAACGACATGCGGGGGGGTGTTGCGTCGGCCGCTACCGCCGCTCGCGCAGCAAGGCGGCGATCTCGTCGAGCCGGTCCGCCATGCGCCGCAGGAGTTCCCCCTGGCCGTCCGCCGTCCCCGCCACGCCCCGTGTTCCCGTTCGCAGGGCATCGCGCCGTTCCAGGATCCGGTTTCGGAACTCGTGGGCGTCGATGATCCCCGTGAGCTGCATGTCATGGGCCTGGCCCGCGCTGTGGCCCGCCGTCTCGAACTTGAGCGTCGCCAGGTGGAACCGCTTGAGGATCGGCCCCTCGATGAAGGTGACGTCCTGGATGTTCTCGAGCGGGATGGTCTTCTCGACCTGGAAGAGGATTCCCTTGCGAAAGCGAAGCACACGGCCGGTGACGTGGCACTCGAGCTTGGCGAAGTAATGGCGCGCCCACCAAGGGCCCAGGCCGCAAAACCAAACGAGGGCCAACGGGAGGCCAAGGATCGTCGCGGCCATCGCCAGGCCGAGGGTCACGACCAGGTAGGGCCGGTACAACGGGTTGAACCGGGCCACCACGGCGTCATCGGTCCCAGACGGCGGTTCATGGATGGGATCTTGCATCGGACGGCACGGGGCCGCGTCGGGCGGCTTGCCCCGCAACCCCGCGTGAGCGCAACACGAGGCACCGGCGGGGTCAAGGCGCGGCCATTCCTGTCGTGGCATCGAGGGGGAACCGTGGTAGCCTTCGGCCGCATGGAGAACGTGATTGCCGTCTTGCTGAGCCGTGATTGCGACGCCGTCCAAATTCCTGCCGGGAACACCGTGGTGCTCCCGGCCGGCACCGAGGTGGACATCACCCAGCGGCTGGGGGGGTCCTACACCGTTCGTGTCCTCGGCGGGTTGTTCCGCATCGGATCGAAGGATGCCGACGCGCTGGGAATCACGCCCGAGGCGGCTCCCGCCCCGGCGACGAGCGACGGGGACGTGGACGAGAAGATGGTCTGGGAGACGCTGCGCTCGTGCTACGACCCGGAGATCCCCGTCAACATCGTGGACCTCGGCCTCGTGTATGACATGGGGATCGACGACGCGCCGGGCGGCAAGAAGGTGTTCGTGAAGATGACGCTGACGGCGCCTGGATGCGGGATGGGCGCGACCATCGCCGGCGACGCGCAGCAGCGCCTCCTGTGCCTGCCGGGCGTGGTGGACGCGAGCGTGGAGATCGTGTGGGACCCGCCCTGGCACCAAAGCATGATCACGCCCGAGGGCCGCCGATTGCTGGGCATCGAGTAGCCCGATGCGACGGGCGGCGTGGCGCCGCTCGGGCGTGCCGGGGGCAAAGTGCTGCTTTGCCGCCATCCCACGCGGCGATAGCCTCGACAACCACACACGCATTGGGCACGAGCATGTCGCATCAATTGGAGGATTCGTTGGGGCGCCGGTTGCTGGACTGGGTCCCGTTTGGGCTGGGGCAGCACAAGCCGCGGCATTTCCGGGACATGCTGACGGTCGCGTGGCGGAACCGCGACAACCTCGGGCACGCATGGAAGGTGCTGAGCCGGGGCGTGTGCGACGGGTGCGCGCTCGGGGTGGCCGGCTTCCATGACTGGACGCTGAAGGGGCCCCACCTGTGCATGACGCGGCTGAACCTGCTTCGGCTGAACACGATGCCCGCGTTCGACCCCGCGCGGCTGGGCAACATCGCGCAACTGCGGTCGGACCTAGCCCGCGAGCGCGGCGACGGGCGGCCCGGCTGGGACAACGCGCAGTTGAGGGAACTGGGGCGCCTTCCCTACCCCATGGTGCGCGACGGCGGCGCGCCGGGCTTCCGAAGGGTGGGCTGGGACGAGGCGCTGGGCCGCCTCGGGCGGCGCCTGCGGGCGACGGACCCGCGCCGCATGGCCTTCTTCGTCACGGCGCGCGGGGTGACGAACGAGGTGTACTACATGGCGCAGAAGGCCGCGCGGTTCCTGGGAACGAACCACGTGGACAACGCCGCGCGGCTGTGCCACGCGCCCAGCACGGGCGCCATGAAGCACGCGGTGGGCGTCGCCGCGAGCACCTGCTCGTACTCGGACTGGTACGGGACGGACCTGATCGTGTTCTGGGGCTCCAACCCGGCCAACGACCAGCCGGTCTCAACCAAGTACCTGCTGGAAGCCCGAGGGCTGGGGACGCGCGTGGCCTTGGTCAACCCGTACATGGAGCCGGGCATGCGGCGGTATTGGGTGCCCAGCACGGCGGGGAGCGCGGTGTTCGGGACGCCCATGTCGGACTGGTGGTTTCCGGTGCGGCAAGGCGGCGACATCGCATTCATCCACGGGGTGCTGAAGGTGCTGATGGCGCGGGGCGGGCTCGACGAGGGCTTCATCGCGCGGCACACGGAGGGCTGGCCGGAGCTGGCGGCGCACGTGCAACGCCAGGACATGGCGACGCTCGAGAAGGCGGCGGGCCTCCCCGAGGCGTCGATGGCGGAGTTCGCGGACCTGCTCCAGCGCAGCCGCAACGCCGTGTTCGTGTGGAGCATGGGCATCACGCAGCACGGCTACGGCGCGGATGCCGTCTCCATGGTGCTCAACCTCGGCCTGGCACGGGGCTACGTCGGACGCGAAAAGACGGGCCTGATGCCGATCCGCGGGCATTCCTCCGTCCAGGGCGGGGCCGAGATGGGCTGCTATTCGACGGCGCTGCCGGGCGGGAAGCCGTTGACGCGGGAAAACGTGCGGGCGTTGTCGGAGACGTATGGCTTCGAGGTGCCGGAGTGGCCCGGGCTGACGTCGGTGGAGATGGTCGAGGCGGCCGCGCGTGGGCAGTTGGACGTGTTCTACAACGTGGGCGGGAACTTCCTGCGGACGTTGCCGGAGCCGGACCGGGTGGCGGCGGCGCTTCGCAACGTTCCCGTGCGGGTGCACCAGGACATCCTCCTGGTGGACCAGATGTTCGAGCCGTCGCGCGAGGAGACCTGGCTGTTGCCCGGAAAGACCCGGTACGAGCAGGACGACGGCGGCATCGAGACGACGACGGAGCGGCGCATTGCCTTCTCGCCGGAGATTCCCAGGGTGGTGGGCGAGGCCCGGGCGGAATGGAAGATCCTGCGGGACGTGGCGGCGGCGGCGTGGCCGGAGCGGGCCGCGTTGCTGGGCGGCGAGGACGGTTGGCGGCTGCGCGAGGAGATCGCGCGCGTGGTCCCCTTCTACGACGGCATCCAAGGGCTCCGGAAGACGGGCGACGCGATCCAATACGGCGGGCCGCGCCTGTGCGAGGGCGGGGTGTTCCCGACGGCGGATGGCAAGGCGCACTTCAAGGTGGTGGGGGTGCCGGACGAGAGCCTGCGGCCGCTGGGCTTTGCGGCGAAGGACGGCCCGCCGCGCTTCATGGTCTCCACGCGGCGTGGCAAGCAGTTCAACACGTTGATCTACGCGGAGGTGGACCCGTTGACGGGCGCGCCGCGGGACGCGGTGTTCATGAGCCCGGAGGACGCGGCGCGGCTGGGCCTGGCACGCGGCGACCGCATTCGGCTGAGGAGCGAGACGGGCACGATGGAGGGCACGGCGTTCCCGGCGGAGATGGCGCCGGGCAACATGCAGGTGCACTGGCCCGAGGGGAACGTCCTGCTGGCGTCGGGCCGCGTGGACCCCGTCGGCGGCGTGCCGGACTACAACGCTTGGGTGGAGGTGGAGCGGCCTTGACGGGCGGGCGGCATCGCAAGGCCCCGGCGCGGGCGCACGGGTCCGGACGGCGGGCTTGAATCAGGCAGGAAAGCGCCAAACGATCGCGGGCATGGGCGACACGCTGAAGGCATTGCGGGCATTGTCAGACCCGACGCGCCTTCGGATCGTGGCGTTGCTCGGGGCGGGCGAGTTGTCCGTGAACGAGATGCAGGAGGTCACGCGGCTGGGGCAGTCGCGGATTTCGACGCACCTGGGATTGCTGACGGAGGCGGGGCTGGTCGTGCTGCGAAAGGATGGCCGCCGCAGCTTTTACGGCTTGAGCACGGGCCTGGCATCCGATCTCGAAGCCCTGGTCCGGGCCGCCGCCAAGGGTGCGATGGAATTGCCGGAACGGGATTCCGACGAGGTCAACCTTCGCAGGGTGCTGGCGCTGCGCGAGGAGCGGGCGCAGGCGTACTTCAACCATGTGGCGGGCCGGTTCGACCGGGTATACGGCCCGGGGCGCTCCTGGCAGGCGTTGGGTCACCTCCTGTTGCGCTTGTTGCCGCCCCTGGACGTGGCGGACCTGGGGTCCGGCGAGGGGTTGGTGGCCGAGTTGCTGGCACGTCGATGCCGGCGCGTCATCGCGGTGGACAACTCGGAGCGCATGGTGGAGTTCGGGTCCCGCAAGGCGCGCGAGAACGGGATGGCAAACCTCGAGTTTCGGCTGGGCGACATCCTGCGGCCGCCCATCGAGGACGCCAGCATGGACGTGGCGATCCTCAGCCATGCCCTGCACCACGCGGAGGACCCGGCGGAGGCCGTCCGCGCGGCGCATCGGATCCTGCGGCCCGGCGGCCAGGTCCTCGTCCTGGACCTGCTCCAGCATCGCTTCGAGCAGGCGCGGGAACGGTACGGGGATCGTTGGCTGGGGTTTGCCCCGGCAGACTTGCAGCGATGGCTCGAGCAGGCGGGATTCGCCGCGATCGAGGTCAGCGTCGTGTCGCGCGAGGAAGACCCGCCGCATTTCGAGACCCTGCTGGCGGCGGGCGTGAAACGGGAACAGCGGCCCCTCCCCCCGACATCGAGGACATCAATGGGCGGCTGATTCGATGCAATTCACGGCCCGTGCCCGGGCCATGGCATGGAAGGGGCCGATGAAGACATCGATGACGACGTTCCAAGGAGAGACGCAAGGCGTTGGGCAGGCGGCCGGCGGCGGCGACCGGGGCATCCCCCTGGGCTGGAAGCTGGCCTTCACGGCGTTCATGGCCGTGTGGGTGCCGGTGTACTGGACCCAGTATGGCCCCACGAACTTCCTCTATTTCTGCGACGTGGCCTTGTTCCTGACCCTGGCGGGGATGTGGCTGGAGAACCGGTTGCTGCTGTCGATGGCGGCGGTGGGAATCCTGCTGCCGCAGTTGTTCTGGTGCGCGGACTTCGTGGTGCAGGCGATGGGCGGGCGGCTCACGGGGATGACGGAGTACATGTTCGATGCACGGCGGCCCCTGTTCCTCCGGGGCCTGTCGTTGTTCCACGGTTGGCTGCCGTTCCTGCTGCTGCTTGCGTTGCGGCGGCTGGGCTACGACCGCCGGGCTCTTCCCGCGTGGACGGGGACCGCCTGGGCATTGTGCCTGGTGAGCTTCCTGCTGCTGCCCCCGGCCGGGCCGGAGCACGCGGGCAAGCTCACGCCCAACAACGTGAACTACGTCTGGGGCTTCGACGACGCCCGCCCGCAGGCGTGGCTGCCGCCGGGGCTCTACCTGATGGCGTGGATGGGGTCGCTGGCGGGCTTGGTCTATGCGCCCACGCACCTGCTGTTGTCCCGCTGGAGCCATGCTCGTGGACGGTGCACCGGCGCGTGAGGTCGGCCGGGCTTCGCGCGGCGCACGCGTGGCATGGCGCTTGCTGGCTAACCGGCAGCCAATGAGAGACCAGCCCGCAGTCGGCATGGATGAACCGTGCCCGGCCAATAATTGGCTAGACGGTCGGGGCCGAAAGGACGGCACTGTTGGGGAGGGTTCGGCCGGCGCCGACCCCACCGCGAGCCACAAGATCCCCATGGAAACACACGCGCGAGGCAGCCGTTGCCCCCTCCTCACCGGACCGGCCATTACCACGGCGCTGTGCCTGGCATTGCTGCTCCTGAAGCCACGCCGCGCCCTTGCGCAGGGCCGGGTCGAGTATCGCTACGAGGACTATCGCGAGGACGGCAACCGCATGGACGTCCAGACGCACACGGCGTGGTTCGAGTACGCGTTGCACGAGAAGGTCACCGCGCGCGGGTCGTTCACGCGCGACGCGCTGGCGGGGGCCACGCCCACCGGCGGCCCCGGTGAACCCGGTGGCCCCGGCTACGAGTGGGTCAACATGCGGGACTTGCGCAACGCAGGCTTCGTCGAGGCGTCCATCCGGGCCGGGCGCACGCTGACGACCCCGCAGGTCGCCTACAGCGAGGAGAGCGACTACCAGTCCACGGGCCTGTCGTTGACGGAGACCATCGACTTCAACCAGCGCAACACCTCGTTGGTGCTCGGCGTGGCTCGGAACTCGGACTCCGTGAAGGGGCGCTTCCAGAGGACCTTCCGGCACAAGGGCACGTGGGACTGGCTCGTGGGCGTCAACCAGGTCCTAGGGCCCCGCACCTACGCCACCTTCAACGTCACGCTGGGCTACGCGGACGGATACCTCAGCGACCCCTACAAGGGCGTGAACGTGTTCTTCGACCTGCCCGGCGACGTGTTCGACGCCAACCCATGGTACGCGGTGGACCCGGAGAAGCGGCCGTCCAGCAAGTTCAAGCAGGTGGCGTTCGCCAGCATCAACCACCTCGTGCCCGCCGTGAACGGCGCGGTCGATGCCAGCTATCGTTTCCACCACGACAACTGGGGCGTGATCGCCAACACCGTGCAGGTGGGCTGGGCGCAGAAGCTCGGCCAGCGCGTCACGGTCGCGCCCTTGTTCCGGTACCATCACCAGACGGCGGCGGACTTCTTCGTGGCGCGGGTGAACTCGGACCCCGCCTTCGCGGGGAGCCGCGTGGCCTTCGATTCCACCAACAACTTTGTCGGCCAGGAGGGCGTGGACCCGGGGTTCGACCTCGCCCTCGCGGACCCGGCCAACTACCAAATCGTCTCCATTCCGGCCTACCCGGACCATTACTCGGCGGATTACCGGCTGAGCGAGCTCCAGTCGTTCACCTTCGGCGTCAGCGTGGCCGTGCAAGTCCATGAACGCGCGACGTTGGTGCTGGGTTATCGGCGCTATGACATGCAGGGGCTCGACCCTCGCATCTCGGCGGCGACGTACCCGGACGCCCACATCTACAGCGTGGGCCTCAGCGCCACCTTCTAGGCCCGCATGTCCCCTGCCCTTCCCAGCACGAGTCCCAGCCTCGGAGTTGCCCGGCCCGTCCCGGTGGACGCCGTGCGCACCCGGATTCTGGAGGGGGCGCGCCTGGGCAAAGGGCCCGGTTCCAACGAGTTGGCGTTCGCCGCCATGGGCACCCGTTGCCGGGTTTCGTTCGCCACGCCCTCGCCCGAGCCCGTGGCCCACGCCGTCATCGATTGGGTGGCCGCGTTCGAGGCACGATACAGCCGGTACCTGCCGGAGAGTTGGGTCTCCCAGGTCAACGCGGAGGCCGGGGGACACTGGATGCCCATGGATGCGGAGGCGGAGGCCTTGATGCGCTTGTGCGGGCAGTTGGCCTACCTAACCCATGGGGCCTTGGATGCCACCGCGCTGCCCGTGGTCCAACTGTGGGATTGGAAGGTCGGCCGCGTGCCGTCCGATGCGGAGGTGGAGCACGCGCGGACGTTGGTGGGCTGGAAGAACGTCCAGTTCGCGCCGGGCAAGGTCCGGCTCCCCAAGCCCGGGATGGCGATCGACCTCGGCGGCGTGGGCAAGGAATACGCCGTGGACCAAGTCATCCTCCTGCTGGCGCGGATGGGAGTCTCGTCGGCGTTGGTGGACTTTGGGGCGGACATCCGGGTGTTGGGCCTGCCGGCGGATGGGCGGCCAGCGTGGAAGATCGGGCTGGAGGACCCGCGCAAGCCGGGCACGCCGTGGACGCACGTGGTGGTTCGGGACGGCGCGGTGGCGTCGTCGGGCGCCTACCTCCGCGGCTTTGAGTCCAGCGGCCGGCGATATGGCCACATCGTGGATCCGCGCACGGGACGGCCGTCGGCAAGCGACGTCTTGGCGGCGAGCGTGATGGCCCCGAGTTGCACGCAGGCGGGCATGTTGAGCACGGCGTTGTGCGTCCTGGGGTCGGACGCCGGGCGCCGCCTGCTGCTCGCCACTTCGGGGGTTGAGGGATGCATGGTTCTAGGCAATGGGTTCGTGGGCAGCGCAAGATTTCATGAATACGTCACGACGTAGCTTCGGGCTCCGGCTGCTGGCCGGGGCGTGGTGGGCGGCCTGGGCCCCGGCGTTTGCGGCGGGCCTGATCCAGGCCGGCGCGGACTTCCCGGACCTGTCCAAGGCCGGGCTGGAAGGCACGCTGCCGGACCTCAAGGGCAAGGTCGTGGTGGTGGACTTCTGGGCGAGCTGGTGCACGCCCTGCAAGAAGGCCATGCCCATGTACGCCGAACTGCACAAGGACTACGCGGGCAAGGACGTCGTCATCCTGGCCATCAGCCTCGACGAGGAGCGCAAGGCGTATGATGCGTTCCTCAAGAAGAACAGCCTCCCGTTCGCCGTCGCGCGCGACCCCAAGGGCAAGCTCGCCGAGACGGTGGGCGTGCAGGAGATGCCCACGTCGTTCGTCCTCGGCAAGGATGGCAAGGTGGCTTCCGTGCACAGCGGGTCGCTGGGCGACAAGGCCAAGGCGAAGCTTTCGGCGGAGATCGAGGGGTTGTTGAAGAAGTAGGCGGGGCGGCGAAGGAGGGATCAATGAAGGCAAGACTCGTGGGTTGGGCGGGGAAATGGGCCGGGTTGTTGGCGCTGGCGGCCTGGGCTGCGGGGTGCCAGGCGGTGAAGCCATGGCAAAGGGGACAGTTGTCCAACCCATTGATCCAGCCTGATCGCGACCCGTTGGGGCTGGCCTTGGCGGAGCATGTGTTCTTCTCGCGGGAGGCCGCCATGGGCGGCCGCGGCGTGGGCGGCGGCGGTTGCGGGTGCAACTGAGGGCTCGGGAAGGCGTCGGTTGAACAACGTGTTGGGAGACAAAGGACGGATCATGAATGCAAAGAAATTGCCGGCATTGGTGGCGGCATTGTTCCTTCAGTTCGCGCCGCTGCTGCGGACGGTGGAGCCGGCGATGCTCGGCGTGTTGCAGCCCGTGTTCGTGTTGCTGCGCTGGGCCTCGGCGGCGGCCGCCGTCGCCGGCGGCGCACACGGCTTGTCCGGGGCAACCGGCCTTGCAACGTCTGCGGGAGTGCGCGGCACCAACGGCGCAAGCCTCAGCTACCGCGTGCAGATCACCAGCGATGCCCACGGCACCGCAAAGTCCTACTCCGCCATCGGCTTGCCACCGGGCGTCTTGGTGGCCAGCTCCACGGGCGGCATCATTTCCGGAACGCCCTCGTCATCGGGAACCTTCGCCGCCCGCGTGACGGGATGGGAGTTTTCCAATCGAACGGGCGACTCCTACACCGCCACCGTCACGTTCACCATCGTGGATGGCGCCCCGGTGATCTCGGCGCAACCCGCTCCCGTCACCGTGACGGAGGGCGGCACGGCGACGTTCTCCGTCACGGCCACGGGTTCCGCGCTGACCTATCGTTGGCTGCGCGACGGCCTCGAGCTTTCCGGCGCGACCAACGCCAGCCTGACCTTGAACCCGGTGAAGCTGACGGATGCCGGCCAGTATCGGGTGCGCGTGCAGAACTCCGGAGGCTCCTTGTTGAGCGCCGAGGCTCTGCTGACCGTGAACCCGATCATCGTGCCGCCCGTGTTCTCAACCTCGCCTGTCGGGAAGACCGTCCATCCCGGCGAATCCCTGACACTGACGGCCGTTGCAATCGTGCCGACCCCGGGGGTGACGCCCACGTACTCGTGGACGCGGGAGGGCTCGCCCGTGGACGGCACCGGTGAAACCCTCGTGCTCAACGCAGTCACCGCGAGCCAAGCGGGCCAGTATCGCGCCATTGCCACTGCCCATGGCCTCTCGTCCACGTCGGCTCCCGCCGCCGTCGTCGTGGTGGGCGACCTTCGCCTGTCGCCACCCAACCTTTTCGGCACCGTCGCCATGATGGGGACCGAAGCCATCCCGGGCAGGCGCTACATCCTCGAGCGTTCCGGCGACCCTGCCGCCACGACGTGGACCCTCGTCTCGGATCAGGTGTCGTCCGGCGGGTCCGTAAGTTGGTCCGACACGTCGCCGCCGCCCGACGCGGGTTTGTATCGGGTGCGGGTCCTCCCCTAGCCCGTAGCGCCGCTGGTTTTCGTGGCGGCCCGCGGACGGCCATCGCCGCCGCGCAGGACGACGAGCCTCTACACCTGCTCGAAGTAGCGGGCCTTCTCCCAGTCGGTCACGGCCGACCCGAACGCGTCGCATTCCAGGCGTGCGTGGCGGACGAGGAACTCGACGACCGGATCCCCCAGGGTGCGCCGCGCGAGGCTGGATCCCTCGAGGAGCGACGCGGCCTCGGCGAGGCTCGACGGAAGGCGCGCGAGGGCGGGATCGACGTAGGCATTGCCCGGGTAGGGCGCGCCGCAGTCCAGGCCCTCCTCGATCCCGGCCATTCCGGCCGCAAGCATGGCGGCGAAGGCAAGGTACACGTTGGCGTCGGCGCCCGGCATGCGGTTCTCGATCCGGAACGACTTGCCGTGGCCCACGATGCGGAACCCGCACGTGCGGTTGTCCGTGGACCAAGCCATGCGCGTGGGCGCCCAGCTTCCCGCCTGGTAGCGCTTGTAGCTGTTGATCGTCGGCGCAAAGAGCAGGCACAGCTCCGGGCAATACCGCAGCAACCCGCCGAGGAAGGCGCGGAACAAGGGCGAGCCCGCCCGGGCGGATTCGTCCCAGAAGGCCGGGCGCCCGTCCTTCCACAGGCTCATGTGCAGGTGGCAGGAGTTGCCGGCCTCGGAGGGCGCGTACTTGGCCATGAACGTGACGCTCTTGCCATGCTGGGAGGCGAGCTCGCGGACGCCCTGCTTGAAGAGGACGTGCATGTCGGACATGGCGAGCGGCTCGTCATGCGTGAAGTTGATCTCGTGCTGGCCCCGGCTCCACTCGCCCTTGCTGCTCTCCACCGGCACGCGCGCGACGGCCATTTGGTTGCGGATGGCGCGCATGAGCGGCTCGTCCCTGCCCGGCTGCATGAGGTGGTAGTCGATCCGGTAGTCGCTGGACGGACGCAGGTCCCGGTAACCGGCCGCGAAGGCCTCGTGGTAGGTCTGGTTGAACAGGTAGAACTCCAGTTCGCTGGCGCACTCGCAGTGCCATCCGAGCGCCTTCAGGCGGTCGAGCTGGCGGCGGAGCACGGACCGGGGAGCCTCCGCCACGAGGGACCCGTCCTCGCGCACGTAGTCGCACAGGACCAGCGCCGTGCCCGGATGCCACGGGATCTCCCGGAGCGTGGACAGGTCGGGCTGCATGACGAAGTCGCCGAAGCCGGCATCCCAGTTTGCGACCTTGAACCCGTCCAGAGGGTCCATGTCCATGTTGACCGTCAGCAGGTAGTTGCAGCCGTGCGTCCCGTGCGACACCACGCTGTCCAAAAAGAACCCGGCGCGGAAACGCTTCCCAACCAGCCGTCCGAACGGGTCCGGGAACCCAACCATGACGGTGTCGATGCGGCCGTCGGCGACGGCCTTTGCGAGGGCTTCGAGATTCATGCGGGGATCCGTTCCTTGGGACTCGTCGTGAAGGGGTGGCGCGGCCGGTCGATGGCGTCGGGCCTCTACGCGTTGACGTACACGTTCTTCGTCTCCGTGTAGCCCTCCATGGCGGCCATGCCGAGGTCGCGCCCGAGGCCCGAGGTCTTGAACCCTCCGAAGGGGGCCTCCACGTGGACGGAGTTGTGGCAGTTGACGCTCAGAACGCCGCTCTCGACGGCGCGGCACACGCGCAGGGCGCGGGAAAGGTCGCGCGTCCAGACGGACCCGCTCAGCCCATAGGGCGAGTCGTTGACCTCGCGGAGCATCGCGGCCTCGTCGTCGAACGGCACGATGGCCACCACGGGCCCGAAGATCTCCTCGCGCCAGCAACGGTCCTCCTTGCCGACGCCCAGCAGGACGGCGGGCTCCAGGTAGTAGCCGAGATCCTTCACGCGGCCGCCACCACAGGCGAACGTCGTGCCCCGGGACCGCGCATCCGCCAAGTAGGCCTCCACGACGTCGCGTTGCGCCGCCGAGGCCATGGGCCCGAGCTGCGTGGATTCGAGCGCGGGGTCATCGACCACCAGGCGGCGCGTGGCCGCCACAAAGCGCTCGACGAACCGGTCGAACACCGAACGCTCGACGAACATCCGGCTCCGGGCGCAGCAATCCTGGCCCGTGTTGGCGAACACGCTCATCGGCGACGCGTCCGCCGCCCGTTCCCAGTCGGCGTCGGCAAACACGATGTTCGGGCTCTTGCCGCCCAGCTCGAGGGAGACGCGCGTCAGGTTGCCCGCCGCCAGCCGCATGATGTGGCGCCCCACCTCGGTCGAGCCGGTGAAGGACACCTTGCGGACCTTGCCATGGGTGACGAGGGCGTCGCCGACGACGGACCCGCTGCCCGGCAGGACCTGGAGGACGCCGGGCGGCAGGCCCGCCGCCGTGGCGATCTCCGCCATGCGAAGCGCGGTCAGCGGCGAGATGCTGGCCGGCTTCAACACCACCGCGTTGCCTGCCGCCAGCGCCGGCGCGGCCTTCCATGCCGCGATGGGCAGCGGGAAGTTCCACGGCACGATGGCCGCCACCACGCCCATGGGCTGCTTCAACGTGAAGTCAAACCCGCCGCGTCCCACCGGCAGGGTTTGCCCCCCGAACTGGGAAATCGCCCCGGCGTAATACTCGAAGACGCGCGCCGCCAGGCCGGCCTCGTCCCGCGCGTCCGCGATGGGCTTGCCCACCTGCAATTGCTCCAGCTTCCCCAGCTCGTCCACGTGCGCCCGCAGCGCCCGCGACACGTTGTACAACACCTCTGCCCGACGCCCCGGCGCGAGGTCGCGCCACCCGGATTCCCAGGCCGACTGCGCCAAGGCCACGGCCGCCTCGACGTCCGCCACGGCCGCCGCCGACACGTGCGCCAGAACCTCCTCCGTCGCGGGATTGACCAGGGGCGTCCGCCGCCCGCCCGTTGCCTCGCGCCAACCGCCATCCAAGAACAGCTCCGTGGGAATCTTCATCGCTTCGTGACGGTCATGTTAGGGAACGAGGCCATCGCCGGGACAGCACCGAGTTGAGGGCGGCCGTCGCCAGATCACGACTCATGGGAAGTCGCGGCCCCGCAGATGCACGCCGATGAAGAGCCATGCCGAGGGGCAGGTCAGCCCCCCGTTCGCGTCGATACCTGCGTCCCGTGGCCCGTGCACGCCGTGGAGCGGGGTTGCTGCGACGACGCCCGTCAGCTCCTCCCCGAGGCTTCGAGTGGATTCCACACGCGACGGAAGCCGAGACCGACGAAGTCCCTGACGTTGACGGTCGCGAGCTCCGTGACCCCGTGGTGGATCAAGGTCAGGGCGGTGCGGGCATCGTAGAGCCTTCGGAACGCGAAGTCCGTGGAACGCGCCTTGTGCCAGAGGGCGTCATGCAGGGATCGGCTTTCCGTCGGGAACCCGATGAGACGCCATCTCGGATGGCTTCGGTAGGCTTGGACGACTTCTACGGCGTCCCCTGCCGACAGCGGATGCTGGATGACGACCGGGTTGCGGAGCAGGCCGTAGAACTCCGCCAGGACGAACTCGGAGATGGCGACGGCCTCCTCCTTGGCGATGGACGTCAACCATCGACGGGCCGCCACGTGCTGGGGCGAATCCTTGTTGAGGGCGTGAAGGAGGAGGTTGGCGTCGATGGACAACATGCCGTCATCGTCCCTTCTTCCGACGCGTCGCCTCATCCACGCGGGTCCGTTGGGCCTCGGCCTTGATCTCCTCGTCGGAAAGCCCCATCCAGCCAAGGCTTCGCGGCGTCGGCGGAAGCCATTCACGACCCATGTCCGCGTCGGTCGCATAGACGCCGAGGATGTATTCGATGCCCCGCCGCGCGAGCTCGGCGAGCGGGATCTCCCGGGCCTCGCAGACCTTCTTGGCACGGGCATACACCTCGTCGGGCAACTGGATCTGCGTGCGAACCATGCCATCACTTTGATGGCGCCGTTGGATGCCGTCAACGCGGCGGCAAACATCCGGGGAAGGCTCCCGTGAAACCACAACGGCAGAACGGGCCGACGCCCGGTTCCCTCGACCACAGGGTTTCCATTGCTCCCGTTGAGAGCCCCAACCCAAGACTCCGGCCCATGCCCTGAAAGGCTGCCTCTCCCGGAGGCCCGGAGCCCCCCGCTCCCCGAACGCGCCCTCGCGTCCGGCGCGTCCGTCGATAACCTGTCGGCGGTGAACGACGCGAAGACAGGGGCCGTGCCGCGGCCCACGAACCGGTTGGCGGCGGAGAAGTCGCCGTACCTGCTGCAGCACGCCCGCAATCCCGTGGACTGGTATCCGTGGGGCCAGGAGGCCTTCGACAAGGCCCGGGCGGAGAAGAAGCCCATCCTGCTGAGCATTGGGTACTCCACGTGCCACTGGTGCCACGTCATGGAGCGGGAGTCGTTCGAGGACGAGAAGACGGCGGCCCTGCTGCGCGAGCACTTCGTCAGCATCAAGGTGGACCGCGAGGAACGCCCGGACGTGGACCGCATCTACATGGGCTTCGTGCAGCTCACGACGGGCGGCGGCGGCTGGCCGTTGAACGTCTTCCTCACGCCGGACCTGAAGCCGTTCTACGGCGGCACCTACTTCCCGCCCGAGCCCAAGCATGGCCGGCCGAGCTTCCGCCAGTTGCTGGGGCGCGTCGCGGAGCTGTGGAAGGATCGCCGCGGCGACGTGGAGGAGTCGGCCCAGGACATCACGGCGCGGCTCCAGTCGATGGCGGAGCACGACCCGTCGAACGCCTTCCCGGCCGGCGGCCGCGAGCTGCACGGGGCGATGCAGGCGTTCCTGCACGAGTTCGACCCGGCCCATGGCGGGTTTGGCGACGCCCCGAAGTTCCCGAGGCCCAGCCAGCCCTTGTTCCTGCTGCGCGCGGCGCGGCGGTTCAACGAGGAGCCGGCGCGGCGGGCGGTGTTGTTCACGTGCGAGCGCATGGCGGCCGGGGGCATGAACGACCAGCTTGGCGGCGGGTTCGCGCGCTACTCCGTGGACGAGCGCTGGCTGGTGCCGCACTTCGAGAAGATGCTGTATGACAACGCGCAGTTGATGCAGCTCTACCTGGACGCCTTCGTGGTCTCGGGCGACGCGGTGCACGCCTCGGCGGCGCGGGCGACGGCGGACTACGTCCTGCGGGACATGACCTCGCCAGAGGGCGCGTTCTACTCGGCGGAGGACGCCGACAGCGAGGGGCACGAGGGCAAGTTCTACTGCTGGACGCAGGCGGAGCTGGAAGCGTTGCTGTCCGCGCCCGAGCTGGCGCTGGTCACGCGCCGGTTTGGCATCACGAAGGACGGCAACTTCGTGGACCACAGCCACCCCAGCCCGTTGCCCGGGCAAAACGTGCTGTCGCTGGTGGATCCCAAGCTGTCGGAGGCCGAGACGCCACTCCTCGAATCCGCGCTGGGCAAGATGCGGGCGGCGCGGTCCCGGCGGGTGCGGCCGCACCGGGACGACAAGGTGTTGGTGTCGTGGAACGGGATGATGCTGGGCGCGCTGGCGCGGGCGGGGGTGATCCTGGAGCAACCGGAATACCTTGCGGCGGCTCGGGCGAACGCGGCGTTCATCCGGGCCAAGCTCTGGGAGGCGGACAAGGGCGTGTTGCACCACCGTTGGCGGGACGGCGAGCGCAACGGCGTCCAGTTGCTGGAGGGGCACGCCCACCTCCTGTCGGGCCTGGTGGACCTGTACGAGGCGACGCTCGAGCCCGGGCACCTCGCGTTCGCCGTCGAGGTCGCCTCGGCCATGATCACGCGTTTCCATGACGCCCAGGGCGGCGGGTTTTGGCAGACCACGTCGGACACGCCACACCTGCTGGTCCGGGCCAAGGACGACTACGACGGGGCCGAGCCCAGCGGGAACAGCGTGGCGGCGCTGGCGTTGCTGAGGTTGGCCGCCATCTGCGACCGGCCGGACTGGCGCAAGGCGGCGGAGGGCACGGTGCGCTTGTTCGCGCAGCGCTTGCACCAGATGCCGCAGGCGGTGCCGCACCTCCTGCTGGCGCTGGACTTCATGCAGCAGGAGCCCAAGCGCGTGGTGTTGGTGGGCGACTGGACCTGCGGCAGCACGGCGTCGTTGCTGCGCGCGGCCCACGGGGTTTATGAGCCCAACCGCGTGATCCTGGGCAACCACGGCCCCGTGGAGGCCTTCGCAAGGTCGTTGCCGGTGAACCCCGAGTTCACCCGCGCCTTCTGCTGCACGGGCGACGCCTGCGAGCCCCCGACGCGGGACCGAAAGGTCCTGCGTGCCTTCCTGGAGCGTCGTCCGTCGCCGTGAGGCGGCCCCGCATGCGCGTGGGCGCCGGTGTCAGGAATGCGCCAGCAGCCCCGCCGTCTCGGGAAAGCCGGAGAGGATGTTGAAGCTTTGCACCGCCTGACCGGCCGCACCCTTCACGAGGTTGTCCTCGGCGCTCAGGATCACGAGGCGGCCCGTGCGGGGGTCGAGGCGCCAGGCCAGCTCCACGAAGTTGGTGCCGACGACGTTCTTGGTGTCGGGGAGCGCCTTGCCTTCCAGCACGCGCACGAAGGGCTCGTGGGCGTATGCCTCGGCGTAGCAGGCGGCGATGCGGCGGCCCAGGTCGGCGGCCTCCTCGGCCGAGTGGAAGGAGGCGGCGGGCGCCACGTAGAGGGTGCTGTGGATGCCGCGGTTCACGGGGACGAGGTGCGGCGTGAACTGGATCACCACGGGCTGCCCCGCCGCCAGGGACAGTTGCTCCTCGATCTCGGACAAGTGGCGGTGCTTGGGCACCCCGTAGGCGCGCAGGCTCTCGTTGCACTCGCAGAACAGGTAGTCCACCTCCGCCTTCCGCCCCGCGCCGCTCACGCCGCTCATCGAGTCGGCGATGATGCCCCCCGGCCGCACCAGCCCCGCCCGCAGCAACGGGATCAAGGGAAGCAGGATGCTCGTGGGATAACAGCCCGGCGACGCCACCAGCCGCGCCCTCGCAATCTCCGCTCGATACACCTCCGGCAACCCGTACACCGCCTGCGACAACAGGGCCGGGGCCGGGTGCTCGTGCGCGTAGAACTCGCGGTACGTCTCCGCGCTCCGGAGCCGGAAGTCCGCGCTCAGGTCGATCACCACGCGCCCCGCCTCCAGCAAGGGAATGGCAAACTCCGCCGCGACGCCGTGCGGCAAGGCCAGGAACACGACGTCCGCCGCCGCCGCCAACGCCGACACGTTCGGCTCCGAGAACCGAACGGCCCGGGCCTTGGGATGGCTGGCAAACCTGGGAAACACCTGGGCGATCGTCTGCCCGGCGGATTGCCGCGACGTGACCGCCACGAGGTCGGCGTGCGGATGGTTGAGCATCAACCGCACCAGTTCCTCCCCCGAATACCCGCTGGCCCCCATGATCGCGACGCGCTTCGTCATGCCGCCCATCGTTGGGAAAGCCCAAGCATGAAGGAAGGCTGAAAAGGCTCGTGGAACGCGAGCCGTCCACCGGTCACCCCGCCCCCCACTCCCCGCCCCTTCCACATGCGCCGCCCGAGTCCGCCGTGGATTCCCAAGCTTTTCGTCGTGCCCGGCTCGTGGCCATGCTCGCGCATGAATCCCGGATGGAAATCGGCCGCAACGCGCACGCTCGCGCTCTCGGCCGCCACGTTCGCCCTTCACGGGGCGGAGGGTCCCGCCACCGCGCAGCAGCCCGTGGGTTCAGGCTTCCGCGGGCCCGGCCGCACGGGTGTTGCGGCCGCCGATGCGCGGCCCCCGACTCGATTTGGCCCGGGCACAAACGAGCTTTGGTCCGTGGCGCTGCCCAAGGGCCATTCGTCGCCGGTCGTCCTCGACGGCAAGGTCTTCGTCACGGCACAGGACGGCGATGCGTTGGTCACGCTCGCGTTGGACGCCGCCACCGGAAGGGAGGCGTGGCGTCGGTCCGTCACGCCGCGCCGGATGGAGGAGGTGCACCGCACGCTGGGCAGCCCGGCGTCGGCCACGGTGGCCACCGACGGGATGGCGTTGTACGTGCACTTTGGGTCGTATGGCATGGTTTCCTACGGTCTCGACGGGACGGAGCGGTGGCGTCGGCCCATGGCGGTGACGGAGACGGAGTACGGCGCGAGTGCGTCGCCGTTGGTGGTGGGCGACGTGGTGGTGCAGTTGATCGACCAGGACGCCGGGTCGCACGTGGTGGCGTTACGGCGCGTGGACGGGGCCGAGGCGTGGCGCGTCGAGCGGCCGGAGATGCGACGCGGCTTTGGGAGCCCCGTGGCATGGACGCATCATGGGCGGACGGACGTGGTGTTGCCCGGCACGATCTTCATGGTGGGGCTGGACCCGGCGACGGGGTCGGAGCGTTGGCGCGTGGACGGTTTGGCACGGATCACCTGCACCACGCCCGTCGTCGTCGGCGACACGTTGTATTCGGCGAGCTGGACGACGGGCGGGGATCGGTCTTCGGAACGCATCGAGCTGGCGGGGTTTGATGCGGTGTTGAAGGGGAACGACCGAGATGGCGACGGGCGGTTGTCTTATGCGGAGCTGCCCGAGGGCGCGGCCCGCGAGCGGCGGAAGCACCTGGATGGGAACCGCGACGGGCACGTGGACCGAGGGGAGTGGGAGAGCATGGCGTCGATCTTTGCCCGCGTGGAAAACCAGGCATGGGCCTTGGAGGCGGGGAAGGACGGCTCGGTGACGTCGTCCGGGGTTCGTTGGCGGTTCAAGCGGGGATTGCCCTACGTGGCATCGCCGCTCGTCCACGACGGCTGCTTCTACATGGTGAAGAACGGGGGCTTTCTCACGTGCCTCGACGTCGCCACGGGCCAGCCCCACTACCGGGAGGAACGGCTGCCAGCCGGGGGCGACTACTACGCGAGCCCCGTGCTCGCGGGCGGGCACCTCTACCTGGCCTCGCAGGGCGGCGTGATAACCGTCGTGAAGGCGGGGCCGCGCCTCGAGGTCGTGGGCCGCGCGGATTTTGGCGAGCCCGTGCAGGCGACGCCCGCCGTCGTCGGCGACCGCCTCTACGTGCGAACGGCGGGCCGGCTCTGGGCCTTCGCAGACCCACCTTCCCGCTGACACCATCCAGCCTGGCCGAGACGACGATTCTGCGAACGGCGGGAAGCGCGTGCGGGAACCGGCTCTCGACGAGCCAACCCATGTGCGGAACGACCCTTCCCGTCAGGGCGGATGGGCCCATCGGCGGGAATCAACGGGCTTGCCCCGCGGGCGAGGTCCTTGCGGGCCCGTGGAGGCCTTGGGCCAGGTCCCGGGACGCTGCGCACGGGGATGCAGCACCGGTGCCGCCGCGCGGGGGCGCGCCGCCTGCGGCGGGGGCGGAGCCGTTTGCCGGGCCGCTCCATTCCCAGGCCGTGTTGGCGCGCATCTTGGGTCTTGAATCCCATCGGTCCTCGCAAATCCTCACCGGGTGATTCCTCGCGGGCGCAACGCCTCACGGCGGGCCGAACCTGGCCCCACCCCTCCGGCTTCGGCCGCTTCCACGGCCCGGAGGCGCTCCGGGGTCGCCGCCAAGGCCGACGGCGGCCGCAGGGCCTCCCCTTGAGCTTCACGCTGTCCCAGGACCGCGCGCCCGCGTCCGCCGACTCCCTCGCCGGCCTGGTGGAGCGCGTCACGTTCCACAACGAGGAGAACGGGTGGTCCGTCCTCAAGGTGCGAGCCCAGGGGCATCGGGACCTCGTGACCGTCGTGGGCAGCCTGCCTGCCGTCACGGCGGGCGAATGGCTTGAGGCGTCGGGCCGATGGGTGCAGGACCGCGAGTTCGGGCCGCAGCTCAAGGCCGAGACGCTGCGCACCGCCCCCCCGGACAGCGCCGAGGGCATCGAGCGCTACCTCGCGTCGGGGCTCGTCCGCGGCATTGGGCCTTCCTACGCACGCAAGCTGGTCGCCGCCTTCGGCACCGGCATCTTCGACGTGATCGAGACCGCCTCCGCGCGGCTCGAGCAAGTCCCCGGAATCGGGCCGAAGCGCCGGCTTCGCATCAAGCAGGCATGGAACGAGCAGAAGGCCGTCCGGCGCATCATGGTCTTCCTCCACGGCCACGGCGTGTCCACCTCCCGTGCCGTCCGCATCCACAAGACTTACGGCGACGAGGCCATCGAGGTCGTGCGGACGGACCCGTACCGCCTCGCGCGCGACATTCCTGGGATCGGGTTCAAGACGGCCGACCAGATTGCGCTCCGGGTGGGCCTGGCGCCGGACTCGCCCCGGCGCGTGGACGCTGGCATCCGCCATGTCCTCCTTGAGGCCACGGATTCCGGCCACTGCGCCCTGCCCTTCGACGAGCTGCGGGACAAGGCGGCGGACTGCCTTGGGGCGCCCGCTCCCCTGGTCTTGGGCGGCATGGAGCGTTCCTTGCAGGAACACGCGTTGGTGCGCGAGAACATGGATGGCATCGACCTTCTCTTCCTCCCGCACCTGCGCGAGGCCGAGCAGGGGATTGCGCGGGCCCTGCTGGCCCGGGTCCAGGCCCCTGCCCCGTTCGCGAACGTGGACGCGCTGGCGGCCCTGCCATCAATCGAGGCCGAGACCGGGCGCCCCCTGGCCCCAACACAGCGGCAGGCCCTGCTCAAGACCCTGCAACACGCCATCATGGTCATCACGGGCGGGCCGGGCGTCGGGAAGACCACCCTGCTACGCACACTCATCGCGCTCCTCCGGCGCCACAACGTGCGCGTCGTGCTGGCCGCCCCGACCGGGCGCGCCGCGCGGCGCCTGTCGGAGGCGACCGGCCAGCCCGCGTCCACCCTGCATCGACTCCTGGAGTTCCAGCCCGGGGGCGGCGGGTTTGCCCGCAACCCCTCGCAGCCGCTCGCCACCGACCTGCTCGTGATCGACGAATGCTCGATGGTGGACGTGCCGCTGCTGCACGCCGCCCTCCGCGCCTTGCCACGCACCGCCGCGCTGTGGCTCGTGGGCGATGCCGACCAACTCCCATCCGTCGGGCCTGGCACCGTCCTCCGGGACCTGATCGAGTCCGGCGGGCTTCCCGTCGCGCGGCTGGTGGAGGTGTTCCGGCAGGACGCCGCCAGCCGCATCATCACCAATGCCCATCGCATCAACGAGGGCCTCGTCCCCGACCTCGCCCGGCCCGCCGAGCTGTCGGACTTCTACTGGATCGAGCGGGAGGACCCGGAGCGGATCCTGGAGACGTTGGTGGAGGTCGTGCGCGACCGCATCCCGGCGCGCTTTGGCCTCGACCCGGTGCGAGACGTCCAGGTGCTGACGCCGCAGAACCGGGGCTCGCTGGGAGTCCGGGAACTCAACCGCGTGCTCCAGTCCGTGCTCAACCCGCCCGGCGAGCCGGACCACGCGATCCAGCGCTTCGGGACCGACTTCCGGCCCGGGGACAAGGTCCTGCAAACCCGCAACAACTACGACAAGGACGTGTTCAACGGCGACATCGGGCGCATCCGGGCCATCGACGCCGTCGAGCAGGAGGTGGAGGTGGACTTTGAAGGGCGGGTGGCGCGGTACGAGTTTGGGGAGCTGGACGAGCTGGTGCTGGCGTATGCCACCACGGTTCACAAGAGCCAGGGGTCGGAGTTCCCCGCCGTCGTGGTCCCGTTGGCGTCGCAGCAGTTCCTTCTCCTGCAACGCAACCTCCTTTACACGGCTGTGACCCGGGCCAAGAGGCTGGTCGTCCTGGTTGGCCAGGCCCGCGCCCTCCAGCGCGCCGTGCAAAACCACCACGTGGAACGGCGCTGGGGCGGCCTGCTGGCCCGTCTCCGGCCCGCGTCCCCATGAGGCCCGGAGGTGGGTCGAGCCCGGCGCACGGAACGACGCCGGGCCCGCCGTTTTGTCACAATGGGTGCCTCGACGCCCGACGAGGCCCACCGGTAGCGTCGAAGGCCGCATCCATGGCGAAGGAATCGAGGCAGCGAGCCCCGGAGGGGCTGTTTTTCAACCGCGAGTTGTCATGGCTGGAATTCAACCGGCGGGTGCTGGGCGAGGCGCGCTGCCCGGGCGTGCCCTGGCTGGAGCGGCTGAAGTTCTTCTGCATCGCGCACTCGAACCTGGACGAGTTCTTCGAGGTGCGGGTGGCGGGGTTGAGGCAGGAGAAGGAGTCGGGGCGCGGCGGTCGGTCGCCGGATGGACGGACGGCGGGCGAAACCCTCGAGGCCGTGACGGCGTCGGTGCGGTCGCTGTTGGGGGAGGCCCGGGATTGCTGGCGCGACGAGCTGGTGCCGGGGCTTGCCCAGGCGGGCATCCATTTCCTGGACCCGGCGGCCCTTGGGGACGAGGCGCGATCGTGGCTGGCGGGATATTATCGGGACCGCGTGCATCCCGTGCTGACGCCGCTGGCGGTGGACCCGTCGCACCCGTTCCCGCAGGTGCTGAACAAGAGCGAGAACCTGATCACGCGGGCGACGTCGCGCGTCGGGGGCGAGGTGCGCCGGCGACTGGTGATCGTGCAGGTGCCGCGCGTCCTGCCGGCGGTGGTCGAGCTGCCGTCCGCCGAGGGCCGCATGGACTTCGTGTTCCTCGCGGACGTGATCGGCGCGCACCTCGGGGAGTTGTTCCCGGGGACGGAACTGGAGGGGCCCTCCGCGTTCCGGGTGACGCGAAACGGGGAGCTGTACATCGACGAGGAGGAGACGGGGAACCTGCTGGACGCCGTGGAGGCGGAGCTGGGCAACCGGAGGAAGGGGGAGGCGGTGCGGCTGGAGGTGAGCGCGAGCTGCCCGTTGGAAATCCAGGAGGAGCTGTTGAGCAGGCTGGGGCTGGAGCGGAAAGACCTCTACGTGAAGGAGGGGCCGCTCAACCCGGCGCGGCTGATGTCGGTGTGCGCCGGGGAGCATTCGCCCGCGTTGCGGGAGCCCGCGTTCGTGGCGCGCGAGGCGGAGGGCTTGGGGGGGCGCGAGGACCTGTTCGCGGCGATCCGCGAACGCGACCGTCTGCTGCACCATCCGTATGACAGCTTCGAGACGGTGGTGCGGTTCCTGGAACAGGCGGCGTCGGACCCGCGGGTGCTGGCGATCAAGCAAACGTTGTACCGGACGGGGGGAGACCCGCGCGTCGTGGGGGCGTTGATGAGCGCGGTGCGAAACGGGAAGCAGGTGACGGCGGTCGTGGAGCTGAAGGCGCGGTTTGACGAGGCGAACAACATCCGGTGGGCGCGGGCGTTGGAAGAGGCGGGCGTGCACGTCGTGTATGGGCTGGTGGGCTACAAGATCCATTGCAAGGCGGCCCTCGTGGTGCGGAGGGAGGAGGTGGGCATCCGGCGGTACGTGCACTTGTCCACGGGCAACTACAACGCGTCCACGGCGCGCTCCTACACGGACCTCGGGCTGCTGACGGCGCGCGCAGAGTTTGGGGAGGACGTGTCGGACATGTTCAACCTGTTGACGGGCCTGTGCCGCTTCCAGGGGACGCGCCGGCTGCTGGTGGCCCCGTACCAGATGGCGGAGCGGTTGGTCGAGATGATGGACCGCGAGGCGGCCCATGCGCGGGCGGGGGTGCCGGCGCGCATCGTCGCCAAGATGAACTCGCTCGTGGACCCGGAGGTGATCGAGGCGCTCTACCGCGCGTCGCGGGCGGGGGTGGAGGTGGACTTGATCGTGCGGGGCATTTGCTGCCTCCGGCCGGGGGTGGAAGGCATGAGCGCGACGATACGGGTTCGGAGCATCGTGGACCGCTTCCTGGAGCATGGCCGGGTGTGGTCGTTTGCCAACGGGGGACGGCCTGAGGTCTGGATGGCGAGCGCGGACTGGATGCCTCGCAACCTGCACAAGCGGATCGAGGTGGCGTTCCCCGTGGAGGACGGCCGGCTACGGGAGCGCGTCGAGGAGGAGATCCTGGGGCGGCAATTGTTGGACACGGCCAAGGCGCGGCTGCTCCAGCCGGATGGCCGTTACGTTCCGGCGGGGAGGAGGCCCGGGACGCCGCTGCGGCGGAGCCAGCTGGAGTTCATGGAACTCGCCACGCGCCGCGAAACCGTGCAGGGAAAGGCGAGGCACCCGTCTCGCATGACGCCGGGGCGGCGCCCGACGGCATCGACATGACGACGAGGAAGTGCTGGGTGACGGGAGCAGGCGGGTTGATCGGGAACGCCGTGGTGGAGAGCCCATCGTTGCCACGCGGCTGGGAGGCCGTGGGCCTTGGCCGTTCCGCCCTCGACCTCACGGACGAGCAGGCGGTCTCGCGGCGCTTCGCGGCGGAGCGTCCCGATGGAGTGATCCACTGCGCGGCGATGAGCCGGTCGCCGGCCTGCGAGCGGGAGCCCGTGTTGGCCCGCCGGGCCAACGTGGAGGCGACGCGACACCTCGCCCGGCTCTTCGAGGGGCGGCCCATGGTGTTCTTGTCCACCGACCTCGTGTTTGACGGAACACGGGCTCCGTACCGTGAGGATGCACGGACGGGGCCGTTGTCGGCGTACGCACGGACCAAGGCGGAGGCGGAGGGCCTGGTCCTGGAGGACCCCGCGCACCTGGTGGTTCGCACGTCGCTGAACCACGGCACGTCGCCGACGCGGGACCGGGGCTTCAACGAGGAAATGGAACGGGCGTGGGCGGAGGGAAGGACCCTGTCGTTGTTCGTGGACGAGTACCGGTGCCCGATCGGCGCGGAGGTGACGGCGCGGGCGTTGTGGCAGTTGCTGGAGGTGGAGGCGCGAGGAGTCGTCCACGTGGCCGGGACGGAACGGTTGTCGCGGTGGGAAATCGGCTGCCTCCTGGCGGGGGCCGATGCGCGGCGGCGCTCGTTGCTGCGGGAGGGATTCCTGAAGGACTTCCATGGCGCGCCCCGGCCACCGGACACAACGTTGGACGTGACCCGGGCACGGGCGTTGCTGGGGTGGGACCTCCCGCGTTACTCGGAGTGGCTGGGCCAGACACGGTGAACACGGAGGATACCAACGCGGCTCAGGAGGCCGCGGCCTGCACGGTCGGTCGTTATCGCGGCCGGATGGCGCCCTCGCCCACGGGCTACCTGCATGTCGGCCACGCACGGACCTTCTGGGTGGCGTGGCGGCGTGCGCGCGAGGCGGGCGGGACGGTGGTGCTTCGCAATGACGACCTCGACGCCGGGCGCTCGCGGCCCGAGTTCGTCGAGGCGTTCATGGAGGACCTGGCCTGGTTGGGGCTGGACTGGGACGAGGGACCCGTCGCGCAGTCGGGCCGGATTGCGCTGTACGAGGAGGCCCTGCGGCGCCTGCAGGAAGGAGGCTGGGTTTATCCCTGCAAGTGCTCGCGTCGGGACGTGCTGTTGGCGTTGGGCGCACCCCATGCGGGGGAGGATGAACCGCTGTACCCGGGCACCTGTCGTGGCAAGGCGATCGGGGATTTGGGCGCAAGCCCGGTCAGTTGGCGGATGCGGGTGGAGGCCGGGGAGGTGGTGGAGTTTGAGGATGGCGCCACGGGGAGGCAACGGTTCGTGGCTGGGCGCGACTTTGGGGATTTCGTCGTATGGCGGCCGGATGGCCTGCCAAGCTACCAGCTCGCCTGCGTGGTGGACGACGCGGGGATGGGGATAACGGAGGTGGTGCGCGGGGAGGACTTGCTTGCCAGCACGGCGCGGCAACTGCTGCTTTACCGAGCCCTCGGCTACGAGGCGCCCCGGTTCCATCATTGCCCCTTGGTTCGGGACCGCCAGGGCCGGAGACTCGCCAAGCGGCATGACGCGCTCTCGGTCCGAGAACTGCGAAGGGCAGGTTGGAGCGCGACAGGCATCCTGCACGGCATCGCAAGCGGTGCGATGGACGGGCTTTCGGCACGGGAGTCACGGCATGTACCGAGGTAAAGAGCGCGACACGCTGGAGGCTTGCGTGGGTACGAGGCATCCGGAGAATTGCCCGGATGAGCGAAAGTCAATCCACCAAGGGACGGCCCAGTTCGATGGCCCATTGGGCCTTCAAGCTCGGGCCCTTCGCCTTCTTCCTCACGAGGGGGATCTTCCTGGCAATCTTGGGCCTCGTGGCCGGCCTCCTTTTCATCACCCTTTCCTTGCTCAAGATCTGGCGGATTACGCCGGACGACTTCGTCCCCGTGATCCGGGTCAGCTGGCTCGACATGGTCCAGGCACGGATGCTGGCTGCGTCGGCACGGGAACACCTCGCGGCGGGCCGCCTCCGCGAGGCCGCCCACGCTTGGCGCGGGGCCGTGGCCAACCAACCGACCCTGCTGCCCGTCCTGAGGGAGTGGGTGCACGCGGCTGTGACGGCAGATGAACGCTTCCTCGAAGATGGAGGGGCTCCCCTGAACCAGGCGGTGATGCTCCTGCACCTCGGTGGCACGAACCTGCTGGACCGGGAGCTGACCATGAGGCTCCTGTGGCGCATCAACCGTCCCAGCGACATGCTGCAACTGGGCTTGCCCGTCATGGAGGAATTGTCGCCCGTTGGCGCAGGACTCGTGGCGCAAGGGTTGTTCGACTTCGGCGACATGGAGGCCTTTGACCGGGTTTGGCGGCGCCACGAGACGGCCCTGGCGAAGGATCCAACCCTTGCTCTCTACCGGGCCGCATGGCAGGCCCACTGGGGCCCCCCCTCCGGCACAAGGACCGGGAGGGAGCAACTCGAGGCGGCGCGGCTGGAACCCAAGCGGCAGGTGCTGGCCATCGAACTGTCACGTCGCATCGCCGTCGCGAGGGCTGACCTCGACGAGCATGAGCGATGGATGGGTGCCCTGATCCAAGCCAAGGGCGCCTCCACGCAAGCCCATGCCGAGCGATGGCTGCTGCTCGCGAGCAATGGCCGTCGTGACGAGGCGCGTCGCCTCGCCAAGGCGACCGTGGCCTCCCTGGAGCTGCCAACGGCAGCGCAAGCCCGGCTCCTGGTGGAAACCCTCGCTCGCATCGACATGCCGCAGGAGGGCTTGGAGGTGCTCAAGCGGCGACCGCCCGCCCAAATGCGGGACACGTCCCTTTGGGTGCTGCATGGCAAGCTCCTGGAGGTGACGGCCCAATGGGATGACCTGTCGTCCCTCGGCATGAGCCTTCGGTCCATGCCGGGGGTTGGCGGCACCATGGACGAGCTGTCGTACTCGATGGAGGCGCTCGCCAAGTCCAAGCAGTTGCGTCCTGACATGGCTCAACTGGCCGCCAAGCGAGCCTCCGACGCGCAAGCGGGCGACACTGCGGCGGTGCTCCAGGCCTCGGCATGGCTGCTGGATGCGGGCATGGCCCGTGCCAGCATCGACGTCCTAAAGAAGGCTGAGAACAACTTGAAGGGCTCCGTCCTCTACTGGGGACGCCGGATGATGGCCGCCAGCCAAGCGCCGGACGCCGACGAAATGCTCCGGTCGAGCGAGCAGGCCATGGCGCTCGCGCCCGGAAACCGCGCCGTCGCCAACAACTACGCCGCGACCCTGGTGCTTACCGGGCACAAGCCAGCGGAGGCCGTGAAGCTCACCTTCGAGAACCTGACACAGTTTCCCGGCAGCCCGGACTTCCAAATCAACCACGCCATCGCCTTGCTCTTGAACGACCGCATCGAGGAAGCCCAGAAGGTCCTGCTCGAAGTCCAGGCCGACCGGTTGACGGCCGTGCAGCGGGCCAACTTCCACCTGGCGTGGCTCGACGTCTCGGTGCGCTCCCGCAAGTGGTCCGAGGCCCGCGAACGCGGCCTCCTCATCGACCGGGCGCAGCTCATGCCGTTGCAACTCGCCAAGCTGGACATCCTCCAGAAGCAGGTGATCCGGGCGAACTAGCCGGAAGCCAGGCCTCACGGATGCCCACGTCCCCAGCCTTGGCGACACGACCCCTCCGCGGGCATCCTCTCCTGCATGATTCGATGCGCGGTGACGGTATGCCTCGTGCCCGAGGCTCGGGGCGGCCCGTTTGTTCTCCATGAAGGCCTCGCGGCATCCCTCCAGCAGGCCGCCCACTTCGGCTTCGATGGCGTCGAGATCTTCCCCGGACACGCCGACGAGCTTCACGGACGCGAGTTGCGCGACGGGCTCCGGTCCCACGGCCTCGCCATGGCCGCCATGGGCTCCGGCGCGGGGTGGCTGAGGCGCCGCTTGTCCCTGACCGACCCCGATCCCCACGTCCGAATGTGCGCCCGGGACTTCATCGGGGCCATCATCGACTTTGCAGGCGGGTTCGGCGTCCCCGCCATCATTGGATCCATGCAGGGACGGGTCCAGGACGGGGTGGACCGGGAGCAGGCGTTGGCGTGGCTGAAGGAGGAGCTCGACCAACTGGGGCCGCGCGCGCATGCGCTGGAGGTGCCCCTTCTCTACGAGCCCCTCAATCGGTACGAGACCAACCTGTTCAACACCGTGGACGAGGCACTGTCGTTCCTGCCTACGCTCCGCACGCGCAACGTCCGACTGTTGCTGGACCTTTTCCACATGAACATCGAGGAGGCCGACATTCCCGACGCGATCCGACGGGCAGGCTCGCTCATCGGACATGTTCACTTTGCCGACACCAACCGTCGTGCCATGGGGTTGGGGCATCTCGACATGGAACCCGTGGCGCGCGCATTGCGGGATGTGGGCTACGACGGGTGGCTGTCAGCGGAAGTACGTCCCGTGCCCGATGCGACCACCGCCATGCAGGCGACGATGTCGTCGTTCAGAAGGTGGTTCGTGGGCGTTTAGGAAAGCCTCCCGTCGAGCCACCTTGCTGGCCGTTGGCATCTACGCCCCGTCCCGCGTGCGCCACCGCCATCCCGGAAGAACCCGCACGCCGAGCCGCACGCCAGCTCGCCGACTCGCCGACACTCGACGGAAAAACCAGTTGCATGGCTTCAGGATGGCCGGGAATGTCAGCATGTTGTCCGGGACGTAGCTTAGCTTGGTAGAGCGCCTGGTTTGGGACCAGGAGGTCGCAGGTTCAAATCCTGTCGTCCCGACCACCCCGGCCCGCCACCACCTCCCCGATTTCACACGTCCGCGATGGCGTTGGCAGCGGGCTGTGGACGGCCGCATCCACAGGGACGCTCACCCGGCCTGCGGGGGGCGAAGTGGGTTTCAGCACGTGGGCAGGGCCTCCCCCAACATCGCTCAACGGGACATCGGGATCCATGCAAGGGCTCACACCGCAGAGGAGGGTGTGGCGGTCTGCAGTGGGCTGCATGCAGGGTGCCCGGATGCAGCGCGGCGCTGGTGGACGCCGCGTGAGGCCACGCGGCCGACCGCCAGCCAAACCGTGGATTTCAGGCTCGCTGCCCCTCGGCACCCCCGCACGCTCGCATCGCGAGCTGTACGGCATGGGCCGCCGCGGCGAATCCAAACGTCCCCGTAACGAACGTCGCGGAGCCGAAGCCGGAGTCGCAGTTCAGACGCATCGATTCACCGCCGCCAGCCTCGGGGCGGGCCGTGCAAACCTCGCCCGTGACACTCGGGAACACGGGTGGTTCCGCCGAGCAAACGCACGGGATGCCCAGCTCCCGGCCGTCGCGAGGAAAGCCATGGTCGCGCCGGAGTCGTCCGCGCAGGCTGGCCAATAGACGATCATGCGTGACACGACCAAGGTCCCGGATTCGGACGGCGGTGGGGTCGCGTCGGCCGCCGGCGCCCCCGCACACGACGATGGGGATGCCCGCCACATGGCAAGCCGCGACCATGCGGGCCTTGTTGGCCACCGAATCAATGGCGTCGAGGACGACGTCGGGCCGAGCCCCGTGATGCGCAGGGTCCGTGCCGAGGAGACGAGGCAACGAGGACTCCGTGACAAACTCGATGCGGGCCTCGACGGAAATGCCGGGCTGGATGTCCCGCAGGCGACCGGCCATGACGTCGGCCTTGGCGAGGCCCACGGTGGACTGGAGGGCGTGAATCTGGCGGTTGACGTTGGAGATGCACACCTCGTCGAGGTCCACCAGGGTGATGCGCCCCACGCCGGTGCGGGTCAGGGCCTCGGCAGCCCAGGATCCAACGCCTCCGATCCCAGCCACAAGGACGTGGGCTGCACGCAGTCGTGCGAGCGCGGCGCGACCGTAAAGGCGGGCAACGCCTCCAAAGCGAAAGCCGAAGTCGTCGGGGTTGGGAACGTCCACGCTACGGGCTGTGGTGAGGGCTCTGGAATCCGCGCGGGTCAGTCAAGACGCCGAGGCGGAGGCAGATCCCGGATCCATGCGCGGATCGGGATGAGGTCGTTGTCCTCCATGGCCATCCTGCGCGTGGATCCGAGGGGGGCCTTGGCCTGGCGTGCCTCGCGATCCTCCGCCAAGGCAAACCAGGCCTTGGCGCGGCGCGTGTCCTCCAGTTGACAGGCGTAGCAGGCCAAGTTGTACGGGATGATGATGCAGTCGGGAAACGGGTCGAGGGCGGGCAACAATTGCCTGAGTGCGAGCTCCAGACCGCCGCCGGCCATGCGGCGGGCGGCGTACGCCCGGTGAACCCAGCCCGCCTCGAACTGCGGATGGTGTTGGACGAACATCTCGCCCAAGTGATGCGCCGCCGTCCAGTCGCCGATGGAGGCCGCGATGGCGCTCTGGACATCAAGGGTGGCGAGGTGGAACCGGGCGGCTTCGGTGACGGACCCGGCCTCCCGTCGGGCCTCCTCTGGGAGCCCCAGTTCCAACCACCCGTGGGCTGCCCGGAGCCGGAGAAGGTCTCCGGGCGCGAGTTCGTCGGGCGCTGGAGCCATGGACAAAGGCTACTTTGCGGCGAGGGCTTCCTCAATGGCCTTGGCGACCTCCGAGGAGGTGGGCTCCGTGCCGGAATCCCACCGCTTGAGGAGCTTGCCATCCTTGCCGACGAGGAACTTGCCGAAGTTCCACTTCACGTCACCGGGGAACGGGGAATCCTTGCCGGTCAGGGCGACGTACAAGGGGTGTTGGCCGGCGCCCTTGACGACGATCTTCTCCATGAGGGGGAAGGTCACGGAGTAGTTGGAGGAGCAGAACTCCTTGATCTCGGCGGGCGTGCCGGGTTCCTGGCGGCCGAAGTCGTTGCAAGGGAACCCGACGACGGAGAAACCCTGACCCTTGTACTTCTGGTGGACGGACTCGAGGCCCTTGTATTGGGGGGTGTAACCGCAGCGGGAGGCGACGTTGACGAGGAGAAGCACCTTTCCTTGGTAGGCCTTGAGGGAGGTGTCCTTGCCGTCGATGTCCTTGAGCGGGATGTCCTGGATGGGGGCGGCGTGCATGGCGAGGGCGGTGAGGATGGAGGTGAGGAACGCGAGGAACGGTTTCATGATGGAGGACGGTGCTGCGGCTTTGGCGGGTGTCAAACGACGCGAGACCAAGGGCGGGAAAAGGCGCGGCCTACTTGGAGGGTGCATCCTTGAGGACAACGCGCATGCCCTCCTTTTCAAGCTCGGCGACGAGCTTCTTGGATCTGGACGAGAGTCGGTTTCCCTGGAGGTAGAGGCGGAGGAAGGGCGCCCAGTTCTTGGGGCCCTTGGCATCCGCCATGGCGGCCGCGTGGAGGGCGGACAGGTCGTCGATCTTGTTGTCCGCCGCCATGACGAGGCTGGGGGCGCGCAGGGAGGCGATGGGGGAGATGTCCCGAAGTTGGTTGCGCGAGACGGAGACGGTGGTCAGGCCCCGTAGGTTTCCGAGGCCGGCGATGGACTTCAGTTGGTTGCCATCGGCGTAAAAGGTCACGACGCGGGGAAGGTTGGTGAGCGGGGCGATGGACTTGAGCTTGTTCCGCGAGAGGTAGATGGACGCGAGGTTGGTGCAGGAGGCGAGGGGCGCGGGGTCGGAGACCTGGTTGGACTCGAGCTGGATGTACTGGAGGGAGGGCAGCGTGCCCAGCGGGGCGATGGAGGCGATGCGGTTGGAGGCCAGGTGGACGAACTGAAGCTGGCGAAGGCCTTGGATGGGGGCGAGGTCGGCGATGGCGTTGCCCGCGAGCTCCAGGGAGGCGAGCGCCTTGCAATGCTCCAGGCCGGCAAGGTTGGTGATGCCCCGGAAGTTGCCCTGGACGACGGCGACGTTGGCCACGTCGGCGGCGGTAAGGGGCTTGTCCGTGTCCCGCTTGGCAAAAACCTGCTGCCGGACGGCGGCCTCGAGCTTCTTGTCGGGAAACACCGAGACCTCCATCGGGGCATTGGTGGCGTCCGCCGCCACGCAGGTGGCGACGGCGGTGGACAGTGCGAGGGCGAACGCGGACAGGCGGGTGCTCATGCTCATGCTCATGGATGCGATAGGTTCCCTTGGATGGGGTTTGGGGTGTCAAGATTCAACGCACCCCAAATCCGGGTTGACCCAGCCAAGGCCCCCATGGTTCCATCCCCGCGTCCGAGTTCAGCATGCGGTGTCGGCGTCACGGTGACGGTTTGCAGAGGTCGATTCAGTTCGCGCCCCTCAATCTGAGTTCTGCCCAGGGGCAGATTCCCACGCGGTGTTTGAAGCGGTCGCAGTCGTTATGGAAAATCAGAACCGTCTGTTCGTGGGCAATCTCTCCTACCAGACGATGGAACGGGACATCCAAGATCACTTCGCTGGCGCGGGTGTCGTCCTCAACGTGAACCTCATGCTCGACAAGTTCACGGGCCGCTCCCGCGGCTTCGCCTTCGTCGAGTTCGCCACCCCCGAGGAGGCGCAGCGGGCCGTGGAAATGTTCCATGGCAAGGACCTCGGCGGACGCGCGCTCACCGTGAACATCGCCCGTCCCCGCGAGGAACGTGCACCGCGCGAGGGCGGCTTCGGCGGTGGTGGCGGTGGTGGCGGCTTCCGCGGCGGCGGGGGGGGGGGTGGCTTCCGCGGCGGCGGCGGTGGTGGCCGTGATCGCGGTGGTGGTGGCGGCGGCGGTGGCGGCGGCTGGCGCGGGGACCGCGACCGAGGCCCTCGTCGCGACCGTTACTAGGAACGCATGATGCTTGCCCCGACCGGGGCAGGACTTGGCACGAATGACGCCGCCGGGCCTGTCCCGGCGGCGTTCTTGTTTCCACGGAAGGTTTTTGCGCACGCTGACGCATGGCCAGCATCCATCCCCGCGACTGCCGCGTGACGGGCGTGTCGTTGTGGTTCCTTCCGGTGACGACACGCGTGCCCCTCAAGTTTGGCACGGAGGCATTGACCTCGGTGACATGCGCGCGGGTTCGCATGGAGGTGACGGGGCGGGACGGACGCATGGCCCATGGTTGGGGCGAAACCCCCTTGAGCGTGCAATGGGTGTGGCCGTCGCAGGAACCGTACGCTCCACGCCACGAGGCCCTCATGCTGTTCACCCGACTGCTCGCCCGCGCATGGACGGGCTCGATGGACTGGGGACATCCCGTCGAGCTGGGCCATGACTTCGTCCGCGACTGGCTCCCGCGTTTGCTGGAGGACTTCAATGCCAGCGGCCTCGCGACGGGAGCTGGGACCAAGGCCGGTGTCATGCCATGGTTGGCGGCGCTGGTCTCATGCTCGGCCTTCGACATCGCCCTGCATGACGCCTACGGACGGCTTCATGGCGTCCCCACCTTCGGCACGTATTCCCAAGCATGGATGACGCGTGGCTTGGGAGACCTGCTGGAGGCCGAGCCCGGGACTGGACGAGGGCACCAGGGCCGTGAGATCGCGGACTTTCTGCGTCCACAACGACTGGACACCCTGCGCGCGTGGCACCTCGTGGGCGGATTGGACCCCGTTCATCCGACCGATCTCCGGGGCGACGAGCCGGACGATGGGCATCCGGTGCTGCTGTCGGACTGGATCCGAAGGGACGGGTTGAAGTGCCTGAAGGTGAAGCTCCGTGGGACGGACGCCGCATGGGACAAGGCGCGCTTGGCCTCCGTGGACGCCGTGGCACGAGAGCATGGAGTGGAATGGCTGACGGCCGACTTCAACTGCACGGTGCACGACCCGGCCTACGTCACCGACATCCTCGACTGGCTCCTGTTGGACCATCCCGTGACGTTCGGGCGTTTGCTGTACGTCGAGCAGCCGTTCCCGTACGAGCTGGCCGAGCATCCCATCGACGTGCGGGCGGTGTCGGCGCGCAAGCCCTTGTTCCTGGACGAGAGCGCGCATGACTGGCGCGAGGTTCGCCGGGGACGCGGGCTCGGGTGGACGGGCGTGGCCTTGAAGACCTGCAAGACGCTGACTGGGGCCTTGCTCTCGGCCTGCTGGGCGCAGGCACACGGCATGACCCTGATGGTCCAGGACCTGACGAACCCCATGCTGGCCCAGGTAACCCACGCGCTCCTTGCAGCGCACGTCCCCACCATCATGGGAGTTGAGACCAATTCCATGCAGTTTTACCCGGACGCCAGCCTGCTCGAGGCGCGCGTGCACCCGGGGTTGTACCGGCGCACAGGAGGATGCATCCGGCTCGATACCGTCCAAGGCGCGGGCCTAGGACACCGCGTCGAGGAGGTGGGCCGGGTGTTGCCCCCGCCGGTGTTTGAGGGTTAAGGCGCTGGCCCGCCGGGCCAAGGCCCGCTGCAAGGCCGTGGACCGCCTCACGCCGCTGTCCAACCAGATCCAGGGCACGTTGCGCGACGAGTTTCCCTTGTCCCTGGAGCGGACCGGCGAGGTCATTGTTCAACGACCATTCTTTCTCCCCACCCCGTTGCCTCAATCAGAAAGGCCACCCGTCAAAACTGACGGACGGTCTGGGCATTTCGCCTCGACGGCCAAGGGCAGCCCTTCCAACGCCGGGGGAGTCGCAGCGGAGGCAAGCGTAGCGAGCCGGCGCGGAGACTCCCCCGGGAGCGGGATGCGTCGGGGTTGAAATCGGCGCGACATGGATGACTCCGGTCGCTCCCGGCAGCCCCAATGTCCGGACATCGTGGAGCGCCACCGGCGATTTCGTGAGACACGACACTCGTCGGACCGAATCCGTCGGATCGGTGGACCGAGGCTATCGGACCTCGACCGCCCGGAAGAGCACCGGTTGGTCGGCGGCGCCGGCATCCACGGAGAAGGTCAGGCCGGAGCTGGTGGCGGTCCATTCGGCCTCGGACCACCACGATCCGAGGTCGGTGGACGACTCAATCCGATAACGGCGGCCGGGGGTGCCCCTCAGTTGAAGGGTGACGCGGCCATCGGGCCCGAACGTGGGGATTCCGAAGGTTGGCTCGCCCGAGGCTGGCTCGCCGTTGGAGGCCATGGGCGTGGGCTTGGCGACCACGTAGGAACCGGCCGCACCGTCCGGCTGGAGCCCGACGGCGGTGTTGAGCGCGGACGGAATCTGCGCGGTGAACCAGTCGATGGTGTTCGCCTGGCCGTTGACCGAACGGGTCAGCGCCAGCCGGAGTTGTGCACCGCCGGTCAATGGGAGCCGGAAGTTGGCATGGAGCTCATTCGGCCGCGATTGCTCGGGCTCGCCGTCGGCAAAGACGACGAGGTATCCGAGCGGCGGGAGGGTCGCTCCCTGGGGGAATGGCCACTTGAAGGGGGCAACGTCGGCGTCGGATAGGAAGACGCCATCCAGGGCGACCGGGAAGGCGCTGGTGTTGACGATCTCGATCCAGGGCTCGGTGGTGCCGGTGGCGTCCGCGAGGCCGGACGTATTGCGGGCCACGACCTCGTTGATGCGCAGCGGCGGGAACTCCGGCAACGACGCCACGACGTTGTTGGGGGCTCCGGGCGTGGAGGGGGAGTTGGATCCACCCTGGAGGACCAGCTCGAGCCCGAAGACGACGTCCGAGCTGCCCACGTTCGCCTGGTGCACCTCGACGGCGAACGTGTTCTCGCCGGGGACGAGCAGGCTGGCGGGGAGCGTGAAGGGTCCCTCGAAGGCGGCGTCGCCCACGACCCGGTTCGCGAAGGTGTCATGGGTGGGATCGACGGACTCGTCCATGCCCAGGGAATGGGCGCGTCGGCCGTTGATCCAGAGGACGTAGCCGTCATCGAGGCAGACAGTGAGCTGGAGGGATGCGTCCGGCGGGAGGGCTGGCAACGTCACCTTGCGGCGGAAGTAGTAGGTGGACTGGCCCAGGGCGAGCGCCGTGGTCTTGTTCGTGGGCAGGGCGGCGTTCTCGACGTAGTGAAGGCCCTCGCCCGAGAACCACGCCGAGTCATTGAACCCGGCCGTGCGCCAGTTGGTGCCGCTCACGGGCGGCCCGTCCTGGAAGTACCGCCATGCGTCGGTGAACCGGATGAGGTTGCGGCTGCCGGTGAAGGCGCCGGACACGGCCCAGTTCCCGGGCCTGTTGCGGTCCTGACGCGCGTCCACGAGCTGGAGCGACGCGTTGGTGGCCGCCGTGCCGCCCGCCCACGGGTAGCCGGAATCGTAGTCGAGCCGGTCGAGGATTTCCGAGGGCTGGGACGCCGAAGCCGGGGTGCGCAGGACGATGGAGTCGAACTGGGTCCCGAGGCCGCCTGTCCATGCACCGGCCACGTTGGGGCCGTTGCCAAACGCGGCCCGGAAGGCGGCGACGTTTTGGACGACAACCACCTGCGCGGCGGGCGCAAGGACCGTGCCCGACGGGAACGCAAAGCGAATGCTGGAACCCACCAGTTCCATGCCGGAGATGTCCCAGGGCGTGTTGGTGGAGCGGTTGAAGATCTCGATGAACTGCGTCCCCGGCGTCTGCGGGCGGCGAAGGACCTCGTTGATCACCAGCTTCGGGCGCGCACGGGTGACCACCTCGACGACGCGCGTGGCCGAAAGATTCGGCATGGCATCGTCCGTCACGCGCACGGTCACCCGGTTCGTCGATGCGCCCATGTCGTCGGGCAACCGCCATTCGAGGTCGCCCGTCTCCGGGTTGATGGTCGCCCCGGCAGGCGCGCCCGGCTCGAGGCTGAAGCGGAGCGTTTGGCGGGGCAGGTCCGCATCCGAGGCGACGGCACGCACCGCGATGCGTTGGCCCTCGTCCACGACCAGAACAGGCACGGGCGCGAGGACAGGTGGTTGGTTCACCTCGCGGACGTTGATCAACACCTCGCGGACCACGGACGCCTGCTCGGGCGAGGTGTCGCGTGCGCGGACGAGGACGACGTAGCTGCCGGGGCCCTGGGCCTCCGTGGGCGTCCATGAAATGCGGCCGGCCGATGCATCGATCGCGAGGCCGGCGGGAACGGTTCCCTCGAGCGAGAAACGAACGGGCGATCCCTCGGGATCGGCCGCGACGAGGGGAAGATCCAGGCGGGTCAGCTCGTCGATGGTGACGGGCGCGGGCTGTGGGAAGTTGGGCGGGTTGTTGACCTCCGCGACGTTCACTCGGACGAGGCCGGTCGCGGAAAGCGGCGGCGTGCCGTTGTCCGTGACACGGAAGGCGACCGTCACGACGGAGCCGCCGCGCGACTCGTCCGGGATCCAGGTGAGTTGGCCCGTTGGCGAGAGGGAAAGGCCATCCGGCACGGGTCCGTCCACGGCAAACGCCAGCGTGTTGGCGGGAAGGTCGGGGTCGGACGCAGGCAACCCGATGCTGAGGAGCTGACCCTCGCCGGCGTTGGCCTCGGTCACCTCCGGGACGACGGGCGGGCGATTCACCTCGGCAACGTTGATGGCGACGCGGGTGGTCCCGGTCCGGGGCGGCGCGCCGTTGTCCGTGGCGCGAACGAGGAACGAAAAGGTCCCGGGGCCATCGGACTCGGAGGGGGTCCAGCGGAAGGCGCCCGTGACGGGATGGATGCTGGATCCAGGCGGGGCATCGGACCCCAGCGAGAAGGCAAAGGACTGGCCCGCGTCTGGGTCGGAGGCGACGGCGGTGAAGGTGGCCTCGGCCTGCTCGGGGACGTTGAGGCTCGCGACGGGATTGAGGACGGGCGGGCGATTGGCCCCGGCGATCACGTTGGCCGCGCCCGGCGTGGGGGACTCCATGGCGAACAAGGGCGGCGCGGACGCATCGGGGAAGCGACCCATGGAGACGTCGTTGGTCTGGGCGGTGAAGGAGAAGCCATCGACGAGGTTGCCGGCGGGGTCGAAGAGCCCGATTTGCTCCCCGGAACGGGCGAGGGCGAAGGCGGCGTGCAGCCCGGCGTTCGTAGGCTGGTTCTGCGCCGTCTCGTTGTCGGCCCACACGAGGAGGAAGCCCCCGGGCGGGATCGCGTAGCCGCCGGGGATCCGGAACATCGAGGCCAACGCGTTGGTGAGGTTGTCGGTGAGGTAATACCCCGCGAGGTCCACGGGCTGCGTACCGGCGTTGTGGAGCTCGATCCAGTCGTCGAAGTCGCCATCGGCCGGGTCGGTGACGGTGCGGGTGTTCTGCGCCATGAACTCGTTGATGAACACGTCCACGCGGGGCGTGCTCGGGTCGTTGGTGCCGCCCGGGGTCGGGTTGAAGAGGATGCGGCGCGTGCGGGGCTCGCCGTCGGGAACGGACCCGAACGCGCGGCCCTGCGGCAACAGGTCCCACGCCAGGTAGTCGATCGCGGCGGGAGCATTGGCGGTTCCCTGCCGCCGCGAGAGTGCCACCACGCCGTTGGTGGGGTTCAGCCGGAAGGACGTGTGCGGGATGGTGGCGGTGGACTCGCCGGGCTCGCCGTCGGCCCACACCGTGAGAATGCCGCCCGCCGGGATGGAGAGCCCGGCCGGGAACGCCCACTGGACCAGGTTCGTGACGGAGTCCGACAAGAAGAGCCCAGACAAGGAGACGGCGGCGGGGCCGGTGTTGATGATCTCGATGAAGGGGTCGCGGTCCCCGAAGTTGTCGGCGGGACCGGACAGGTTGCCGGGCAACACCTCGTTGAGCCACAGGCTGGGGAAGGCCGCCAGGGATTGGGCGGTGGCGTTGGCACGGCCGGGCGTTGCGGCATTGGCGGCGTTCGTGGCGGTCGTGGCCCAGTTGCCGACGCGCCACGAGCCGCGGGATGGGTCGATGAGCTGCAAGGATGGCCCGAGGCCGTCGGCGTTGGTGGGCCAAGGGAGGCGGTTGTCGTACCGCACGTCGGTGACGAGGACGCGGTTGGTGCCCACGTTTTGCCAGAGGGCGATGCGTTCGCCGCCGTTGTCGAGGGAGCCTGGGAACTCGCCGAACACGGGAACCGATGCGCCGTACGCGGACGCGAACGCAACGCGGTCGCGTGCCAGCACCAGGAAGGCCCCGGGCGCGAGCACGGAACCCGGGGGGAACGTGTAGCCGACGCCCTCGAGGTCGAACCCGGAAAGGTCGAACGCGGAGGACGTGGAACGGTTGTGCAACTCGACGAAGGAGGTGCCGGAGGCAGGGCCGTTGTACTGGACCTCGTTGAGGACGACGAAGTCGGAGGCCCTCTGGAACGCGCCGGCATAGGTGACCGTCACGTTGGCGGCCATGCCCGGGATGGCGTGGCCGGACCGGTCGGTAGCAGTAAGGACGAGGGCGTTGGTGGCGGCGGACAAGGGGATGCGAAGCCGGAACCGCTGCGGGTCGATCCACTCGGTGGGGACGGTGCGCCCGTTGACCAGGATGTCGGCGGCGGCGAACGGCGCAATGCCCTCGACGGTGGCGACGGGCGTTGGAGACGCGAGCGTGCCATTGGCGGGGACGGTGATCGCGAAGGAGGCGGCGTCGCTGGCGGCGATCTGCTGCCGGACGACCTCGCGGCGTGCATCGAGGTAGGAGGCGATGCCCAGGGGGCCGCTGGCGTTGATGCGATTGAACGCGAGGGAAGCCGAGCGCGCGTCGAACTGGGGCTGGTATTGCGAAGGCTGGAACGGCCCGGCCACGGCCTGCGCATAGGCACGCCAGGCCATGCGTCGGAAGGCAGGCCACGCGAACATGTAGTTCACGTTGCCGTCGTTGCCGTCGAAGAGCCTGCGGCCGGGGCCGTCGCCGGCGCCGAGCACCCAGTCCATGTCCCAGGGCAGGATGACCCAACGGCCGCCGGGCGGATAATAGACGTACTTGTTCTGCGAGTTGCCCGTGCCCCACGTGTCCCAGTTCCCCATGCAGCCATCGAGGGCGAACATGGTCATCCACTGCTCCATGTCGGCGACGTTGCTGACGACGGCCTCGTAATTCGTGGAGCGGTTGTTCGCGGCGGAGACCAACGCGAGGAAGTTGGTGAAGTCATTCGCCGTCGTGCCGTTCGGGCGCCCCTGCCAGTTCCAGCGGTAGCGCGACAGGTTGAACTGGCCGTTGGGGTTGCGGTAGTCGCCCAGGTCGGCCCCGACGACGTCGAAGCCGCCCCCGCTGTTGAACTCGAACCAGAACGCCACCTTGTGGAGGTCGCCCTCGGGCGCGTCCGGGTACCACGCCTCGGCGTAGTTGTTGTTGGGCTGCTCCAGGTCCTCCCCGACGGCCCCGTGCGGGTTGCCGTTGCGGAAGAACCGGATGTAATGGGCATGGAGGTAGGGAAGGCCCATGCGCCGCGTGAACCACTGGGCCATCTGGTTGCGCAGGAAGGTGGGTTCCTCGCCGCCGTTGCCCGTGAGGCCAAAGACCCTGTCCGTCACGCCGAGGAGCCGGTCGTCGCGCGGGACCGTGACGGCGAAGTCCGCCTGGCCCGTGAAGGGGCTGCCCTTGCGGCGGATGCCCGCGTTGTAAATCACGCGGACGTTGCCATGGACCAGCGTCCCGTCGCGGAACGTGTTGTCGAGCCCGTCGGCGTTCAGGGCGTTGTCCACCTCGGGCGTCGTCCACGAGTGGATGTGCTCGTAGGTGCCGAACGGCACGGGGTCGCCCCAGCGAACGTTGGCCTCCGCCACGGCGGGCAAGCCCGCGATGACAGGCCCGGATGGGAATGTGGACCAGGCAACGCTCGGCGCGCCATCCGCCGCCTCGATCCGGAACTGGACGAGGCTGCCGGCGGAACGGCCCGTGATCGTCGCCGACCACACGCCGTCGCCCGCCACGGCGTCGCCCAGCAACCCGTCGTCGCGCATGGCAGTCGTGCTGAAGGCGCCGGTAGAACCGCTCCGGAAGCGCAGGTTGACCGAGCTGAGGCCGTCGGGGTCGGACACGCGGGCGGTGACCACCACCGGCTGGCCGGCATCGGGCACGGCGGGCGCATGGGAAACGTTGTGGATGCCGGGGCCGGCGTTGGCAACGAGCCGGCTGTTCGGCTGTCCGGGCGTTCCCAGGTTGCGCGGGACCGCCATGCGCGCGGTCATCTCCAGGCCGCCGCCGCGCGTGCGCATCAGCAACTCGGGCCAGCCCGCCACCCAACGGGCGCGCAGCCGCATCGTCCCGCGGACGTCGTTGTTGAGCCCTCCGCTGATCGGGGCACGAACGCAGTTCCGCCCGGCGTCGAGGTCGCCCGGGGCGATGACGCGCAGCACGCGGCTGCCCGCGAAGGCACCCGTGGCCTCCACGCGCGAACGCGAGTGGTGGCCGCCAAACGTCCAGCCAGTTGCGGCCGTGCCTGATCCAGCTTCAAAGCCGCCGTTGGACAGAAGGGCGAGGCCCGTCGGACCCAGGACCTCCACGTTGTCCACGAGGCATTCCCCAGCACCCAGCATCCCCAGGTGGACCCAGTCCGGCGTCTGCGAGCCGAACCGGAGCACGTCGTTCACAGAGAACTCCTGCCAAGGGGCCTTGCCCGACTCGTCGGAATCCGCCCAACTCGGCGCCCGCAACGGGTCGGCCCTCGGGTCGATCAACTCCAGGGACGAGCCGCCGCCATCGGCCCACTTGCCCCAGCGGCCCCCATCCCGCCATGCGACCTCTCCCACGGGGATCGCAACCGTGCGGGACGTCACCTCGCCGAGGTCGTTGGTGGACAAGATTTCGTCCGGCTTGGACAGCGTGATCCGTTCGCCGCGGTTGCGAAGGGAACCAGACCAGTTGCCGTGCACGATGGCAGGCGGAAGCGAGGTGTGGTTGGAGAGAAGCCGGGCGCGGTCGGCCCCCACCACGACGAAGCCGCCCGCCGGGACCGTCACGCCCTGCGGGAAGGTGAAGCTCACGGCGTCGGACAGGCGCCAGCCCGAGAGGTCCACGGGCGCCCCGGACCGGTTGTGCAGCTCGACAAACTCGTCGGCGTCGTCCTGCGAGATCGGGTTGTACATGATCTCGTTGATAACCATGTCCTCGAGGCGTCGCGGGTCATTGGCGGCCCCGGGCGTGCGGCCGGCCAGCCGGCGCGGCTCCGGAGCCCCGTCCGGCGCGCGGCCGAAGGAGACCCCGTTCTCCTGTGCATCGAGTCGGATCACGTCAACGACGCGCAGGCCATTGGAGCTGACCAGGAAGACCGTCTCGCCGGCCGCGTTCAGTCGGAAGCCGAGCGCCGACTCGTCCAAGGCGAGGAACGCGCGCGGAGCCAGCGTCGTGCCCGCCGGGAACCGGTACCGGTTGGTGCGGACGTCGTCGGTCAGCACCCACCCGTCGAGCGCGACGGGGTTGGGTCCCCGGTTGTACAGCTCCACGAAGTCCACCAACGGAGGGTCCGTGTGCGCGAGCAACTCGTTCAGGACGACGGCATCCGACGGGTCCACGACGATCGGATCCGGCGCGCCGGGGTTGCCCCCACGGACGGCACTGGCGGCATAGGCTCGCGGGTCTGCCTCGCCGAAGCTCGGGTTCACCAGCACCAGCGAATGGCCGGAGCCATCGGCCGCGACGGGCCACGGGGCGCGGTTGTCGTACTCGAGATACAGCTTCTGCGCGCCCAGCTCGTCGCGCAGCTCGATGACGTCGCCGCCGTTGTTCAGCGAGCCCGTGAACGGGCCGAGCACGCGCGCCAGGCCCGTGCGGGTCCTCGTCACGCCCGGGTCGGCCGAGACCACCAGGAACTGCCCGCCGGCAAGGTGTGTCCCCGGCGGGAAGGTGTAGGAAATGCCGCCTCGCAACGACCAGCCCGAGAGGTCCTCGGCGATGTCCGACGCGTTGAACACCTCGACGAACTCGGGGCCGGACCCCGGGCCGGACGCGGCCGGGTTGTAGTGGATTTCGCTGAGGACGACCCGCGTCCTCCGGCTGGAAACGCCCAGCCCCTCGCGCGTGGGCACGAAGGGTGCCGTCGTCGGGGCGGGCGCCGGGCCAAGGTCGGCAAACCTCGCGACGGCGGTGACGTCCGCGTTGCGTCCCGCCAGCGACAACCCCACCGAGAGCTGGGCGGGCATCGCGGCATTGACGGCGCCCAGCTGTGTCCATCGCGATCCATCGAGGGAGGCAAAGCCCGTAAAGTCGTTCCCCACTCGGCGCAGGCGCAGCCATGTGAACGGGTGGTTGACGGGGAAGCCGCCTCGAATCGAGGCCGCGTTGGCGACGGCGGAGGCGGCGTTGCGGGACTCAAAGAACACGCCGGCCCTGGGCGTGGACGCGAACACGCCGGCGAAGGGCGCGTTGCTGCCCAGGCCGGAGCGCGCCATCAACCCGGCCGTGGCAAACGGGTCCGCCGCGTCGAGCATCGTGACTCGCACGCGCAGGTCGAAGTTGCCACTGACGGCCTGCCATCCGAACCCGGCGACGTCCGCCGTGCCGCCGACGTCGCCGCCGCGCGCCGTCAGCTCGAAGGCCCCGGCGTCGGCCCGGACAACCGTCGCTCCGACGGCTTCGGAGCCGAGGTTGGCCGGGGACAACTCGGACGCGAAGAAGGCGATGGTGGCGTTGGCGGCCAGGGGGTTGGCGGCGGCAGCACGGTCGGTGACGCCGTTGACGGTGACGGTGTAGCGGGTCCCCACGGCGAGGTTGGCCACGTTGAGCTGGATTCGCTGGGGCGCGTTGCCTTGGGCGGCAGACAGGAGCGTGGCGCCGCCGGTGATCTGGTAGGCGGACGCGAGCGGGAGGGACGACGGGAGAATGGGCTCGGAAAACTCCAGGACGACGGTGTCGAGGCCCACATTGTAGGCGCGGACCAGGGTGGGCGGCACGACGTCGGCCACCACGCCAAGGACGGCATCGGCGCTGGTGGTGCCGCCGATGTCATTGCCCACGACGACCGAGAACTGGGCCCCGTTGGCGGAGAGCGAGGCGGCGGGAAGGGTGAACGAGGCCGACGTGGCGCCCGCGATGGGAACGCCGTTGCTCCGCCACTGCCACGAGGTGGCGTCGTTGTCCACCGTCGTCACCGAGAAGGAGACGGGGCGACCCTCGGTGATGGACTGGGAGGCGGGTTGCTGGGCGATGCGCGGCGGCGTCGCGGGCATGAGGATCAGGTAGTCGTAGTCGCCGCTGCTGGGGTTCATGCGCAGCGTGACGGTGCCGCCCAACGAGAGGGTGCGGGTGGTGCCGGAGCCGTCGCGAAGGGGCACCAACCGGTTGGCCCCCCATGCGCCGGTGCCGTCCCCCACGAAGGTGCCGAGGTCCTGCACGGTTTGGTTGGCGACGTTCGGGGCCGATGTGACCCGCTGGAGACTGCCTTGCAAGGCTCCCGGCGAACCCTCGCCGTGGCTCAACGCGGCGAGGACGCGGTAGCGGCCGAACGGGACGGTGCGCGTGTAGTTGTACCATTGCCCGCCACCAATCCAGCCCAGGCGGAAGTTGGTGGTCATGGTCCACGCGCCCTCGCCGCGCACGAGGTCGGGGTTCTCGGTCATGGGGATCCGCGAGTCGCCACGGTAAGCGGGGCTGGATCCGTCAGGAGAGCGGTTGAAGTCCACCCCGATCGTGGCAACACGGCCCGCGTAGGCTCCGCCCGTGTAGGGCATGACGGAGGCCACCGGAAGGGCCTGGCCGGCGTCGAAGTTGAAGTCCTCGGCCTCGATCAGGAACGGGCGGGTGGCGACCGTGGTGAGCGTGGCGCTCGTGTTGGGGGCGACCACGTTGGGCGTCTGCGCGCGGTCCGGGACGTTGTTGACGGTCAGGACGTAGGTCGTGCCAGAGGTCAGGGCGGCGGTCGCGAGAAGGAGGCGGTTGGGGCCACTGGCCGGTTGCGAGACTCCGGTGACGGCCAGCGTGGGCGCCAAGCTGAAGCTGGCGGAAGCCGCCCCGGCCGGGGGACGAACGGGCTCGCTGAACACGAGCTCGACGGTCTTCTCGTCCGTGAACGTGGCCGAGACCAAGGTCGGGCGAGTGGTGTCGGCGGTGACCGTCAGGGTGGCGTTGGCGGACGCAACGGTGCCCAGCGCGTTGGTCAGCAGGGCGGAGAACACGGCGCCGTTGTCCGCCAGGGTGACGGGACCCACCACGAGGGTCTTGGCGGCCACTCCCGGAAGGGGGGTGCCATTCCGACGCCAGATCACCTGTGTCGGGCCTTGGTTGTCGTAATCGACCTGGAACGTCGCCGTGCCGCCCTCCACCACGGTCACGGGCTTGGGCTGGACGGAAACGCGCGGCGGCTGCGGGCTTTGCCCCCACGCGATGAATTGGTCGAGGGGGATGGGCGCCTCGTCCTTGCCATCCGGACGCAACCACCGCACGGCGAGGTTGTCGCCGCCGCCGCCCTCCTTCTGGAGGGCCTCGACGTAGTACGTCCTCCCGGCCACGAGCGGGATGGCCTCGCTCTTCTGCTCCGCGCTTTGCTCCCAGGCGCGCGAGGGCGTCCAGCCACTAACCTGCGCGATCTGCCGACGGTTCGAGGGCGAGTCGTCCGTGCTCAGGAACAACGCCGAGGCGTCGTCGCTCGCAATCCAGAACGTGTAGTTCCCCGTCAATGGCGCGATGAAGGTCGCCCGGAGACGCTGGCCGTAGTTGTCGTTCCAGTCCGTGGGCGCCTCGAACAACGCCGTCAACGTCTCCGTCAGCGACGGGTTCGCCGGGTAGGCCGGGTTGTTCGTCAGGTCGGGCAAGGAACTGCCACCAATCCCGAACCAGACCTCGCGCAACATGCTGCCCGCGCGGCCGACCGGGGTGGATGCCAACGCCAACCCGAGCAGCAGCCACGACACCCATCGCAACCGACAAAGGGAATGCTTCATGTGAAACCAAGGCTGAATCAGCACAAACCGTGCTAGGAAACTCCAACGCCGACACCGCCAGACTGCGGACAAGCCTTACGACGTCAAACCGTCGCCCGGGGCCAGATCGCAGGCCGCGACGGCGTCCCCCACGCGCGCCTCGCCCGACTCCAACACGACGGCGATGACCCCTTGGCAAGGCGGCTCCATCAACGCGCGCAGGCCCGGTTGCATGGCGTCCATCTTCGCGCAGGGGTCTCGATGCTGGACCACCTCCAGCCGCATCGTCCCCACGCGCAAGTCCTTCCCCACCAAGGCCGAAAGATCAATCCCCTCCGTCTCGATGTTGGCCCGCGCCTGGCCGGGCTCGATGGGGCCGCAGCCCAGCCGCGCCGCATGGGCCGCCAAAACCTCCCGCTCGATCAAGGTCACCTGCCTGCGGCCCGGCTGGCCCGTGCGGCGGCTCCGTCGGCCATAGTACCGCCTGTCTCCAACGAGACCCTTGCCCGCAACCGCCTTCACCTCGGTCACCGAGACCAACGGAGCCCCGCCCTGGGCAGGGTGAAGGTGCAAGGAAGAGATCCTGCCGGGGGCGGGTCTCATGCGTTGCGCAACGCCGCCCAGAGATACCACGCGCCACCCGCCGACACGAGCAGCGAGCCCCAGAGGTAAATCTGGGCGGAAAGCCTCCCGGGCAAAGACGGCGACCCGGAAGTGGGATCCGTCCCCACGTGTCGCTCGAGCGCCTTGAGGATCCCGAACATTGGTGCGCCAAACGCCAGATGCCCCAGCTCGACCCCCAGGCTGAAGGCCACAATGGGCACCGCCAACCCCAAGCCCGAGGCTTTGCCCAGCCCATCCGCCAGCCCCCCGGCAAAACCGATGCCATGGATCAGTCCAAAGCCAAACGCCACGAGCATGCGCCCGAGGCCCTGGGCGTGCCCGGGAGCCAGCAGGTTCTCCAGCCCCACCACCACGATGCTCCCGGCAATGACAGGCTCGACGATCCAAGAGGGCATCGACAACCACCCCACCGTCGACAGCGTCACCGTGATCGAGTGCGCCACCGTGAAGACGCCGATGATCGCCAACAGACGCCTCCAACTCTTTGCCGCCAACGTCAACGCCGCCAGGAACATCAGGTGGTCGTATCCCGACGCCACGTGGTGCAGCCCATGGCGCAGGAACCCCACGAATCCCGATACCGTCGGGGCGGCGTCTGCCGGCGCGTCCATCAGGGAAACTCCCGGCGCCGACGGCGTGGCGGAAGCCGGCGCGGCGGCCGGGACTCCAGCGCCCGCCGACGAGGCCGGTGCTCCCGGCGACGGCTCCGGAGCCCGCTCGTTGGCCATCGCAGCCAGCGTGACCTCGACATCCTGACCGACCCGCACGACCCCCTCGCCCAACACGCGTCGAAGGGGGTCCGTCACCGCAAGCACATGGGAGACATCCCAGGGAATGCCGGGCGCAAAGCTCAGCCCCTTCAGCACGTCATGGGCAAACCGCAGGAGCACAGGTCCCGGAGCCGGCGGGATTTCAGCCGCCAGATCATACGCTGCATGACGTCGCTCGGGCGCCTCGTCGTCGGTGCCCGTCCCGACCTCCCCCACGAGGAGCGTGTAGTCGAGCACCTCGATCGGCAGCCGCGCTCCTCGGGCGAACACATGCAGGTGCTCCGAGACATAGGCCGCATGGTTGGAAAGGGCCAAGATCACCGACGCTGGATGCAGCAGTTGCGTCGGCTTCAGGCCTTGGATGACGGCCACCTCGCGCAACGTGACCGTGGCTCGCATCGCCAGTCGATTGGACACCGCCACCACCTGCCAGCGGTTTTGCAAGAAGGGGTGGGCTTGGACCGGGTTCAGTGCCACCGCCATCGCCACGGCCAGCAGCATCCACACCGGCAACAGGACCCGCGTTCTCCAGCCTTGCCGCTCGCATCGCGTCCGACCTCCAACCACTCCTTCATCCACATCCATCGGCTTCCCTTCTCATCCAATCGACAGCGCGTGTCGCCCCTTGCGCCTCAGCAGCCGCACCGGCGCGCCAAAGGTCTCGGAGAGCAGCCGGGTGCGCAGCGTCGTGGCCATCGGCCCGGCAGCCACCACCGCCCCCTCCCGCAACAGCAAAACGTGGCGAAAGCACGGGACGATCTCCTCGACGTGATGCGTGACGAGCACGAGGGACGGTCCGTCCGGCGTGGCTGCGAGGCGCTCCACGAAGCCGAGGAACAACTCGCGCGCGACGGGATCCAACCCCGCACAGGGCTCGTCGAGGATGAGCAGGCGGGGCCGCGGCATCAGGGCACGGGCGATGAGGACCCGTTGCCGCTCGCCCTGCGACAAGACCGCCCAGGGCCGCTTCTCGAGGTGCAGGCATTCGACCTGGTCCAGCAGTTCCAACGCGCGCCTCCGGTCGGTGGGGCTGGGCCTCCCCCAAAAGTCGATCATCGCGTGCTTGCCGCTGGCCACGGTCTCCAAGGCGGGCTCCGTGTCGGCCATCATCTGGCGGATGGACGAGGAGACGATGCCCACCTGAAGCCGGAGCTGGCGCCAGTCCGACTCCCCATAACGTTCGCCCAGCAGGTCGATGTCGCCGGACGTGGGCATGAAGTAGCCGGTGAGCGCGGCCAGCAGGGACGTCTTGCCGCAGCCATTCGGGCCGAGGATCACCCAATGCTCGCCGGGCATCACGCGCCACGAGACGTCGCGCAGGATGGCGGTGCCATCGCGCTGGATGGAAAGCGACTGGATGTCGAGGACGGCGGTGCTCACTTGCGGAGGTAATCCAGGATCTGGCCCGGGAAGTAGGGCAGCGCACGCGCCACCTCCCTGAGCATGCGGGGGCTCATCTGGGACGGAACGGTGGCGCGCACGTAGGCGCGAGGGTGAACCAAGTCGCGCGGCCATGGGCGGGCCGCCTGCTCCGCCATGGGGAAGTCCGGAAGCCGCGGCGTCCGCACAAAGGCAAACATGTTCTGGACATACCACCACGCCACGTCCTCGCGTTCCCAGAGCTGCCACCGAAGGCAGTCGATGGGCGTGAACCCCTTCTTTTCAAAAAGCGGGAGCCAATAGCTGGGCCATTGCTCGTTCACGTGGTGCGTCCCCCCCTGTCCGGGGACGGCGGCGCTGAAGACGACCACGTCGCCCAGGTCGCAAAGGTTCGATACAAACGACGGGCCGCGGGACGGATCGAGGTGCTCGGCGACTTCCAGGCAGTTCACCAGGTCGAAGCGCCGGCCCAACGCCAGCGGCTGGGACAGGTCCCGGCGCTCGAAGCGGTCCGGCGGGATGAGAAGCTGCTCGTCCCGAACCACGTGGCCATCGATGCCTAGGACCTCGCACCCGGCCTCCGCGTACGCTCGCGCCCAGGTTCCGGAACCGCATCCGACGTCCACGACGGAACGCGCCGGGAACATCCGGAGGACCAAGGGCACGACGGCCCGGGCGGAGGTGGCCGAATCCTCCTTGAGGCCCTCATAGTAACGGCTGGAATAGGGAGAGGGCATGGTCCGGGGCTCGGGCTTCAGCCGCGCCGATAGGCCTCGGCGAGCAGGGTGACGGGGTGGACGACGCGGACGTTGGCCCCGCGTTGCCGGAGACCGTTCAACACCTGGAGGAGGCACCCCGGGTTGCCGGTGGCGACCACGGAGGCCCCGGTGGAGAGGACATGGTCCACCTTGCGCTCAAGCAGGCGTCCGGCCATCTCCGGCTGGGTGAGGTTGTAGATGCCTGCCGAGCCGCAGCACCACGACGCCTCGGGCAGCTCGACCAAGCGCAGGTTGGGAATGGCGCGCAGGAGCTTCCGCGGCTGGGCCGACACCTTCTGCCCGTGGCACAGGTGACAGGACTCGTGGTAGGTGACCGCCTGCGGAGGCTGGCTGGGGGACGGAGCAGCCACCCCGATCTCGGCCAGCCACTCGGCGACGTCCTTGACCTTCTGGTCCCACAGCAGCGCGGCGGCCGCGTGGCGCGGGTCGTCGTGCAGGAGCTTGTGGTAATGCTTGAGATGCGAGCCGCACCCGCCGGCGTTGGTGATGATGGCGTCGAACCCGCCGGGCGGGAATTGGGCGAGGTTGCGGCGGGCCAGCTCCTGCGCGAGCCCCCATTCGCCGTTGTGGGCATGGAGCGAGCCACAGCAGGACTGGTGCGGCGGCACGTGCACCTCGCATCCGTTGCGGGCAAGGACCTCGGCGGTGTCCCGGTTGACGTCCGAGAAGATGAGGTCCTGCGCGCACCCGGTGAGGAGCGCGACCTTGAACCGCCGCGTGCCCGCCGCAGTCACGACCGGCGCGATCATTTCTTCGGAGTATCGCGGCTGGACGGCGGGGGTCATGGCCTCCAGTTCGCGGAGGCGGCCGGGCAGCAGACGGGTGATGCCGGAGGACCGGACGAGGTCTTGGAGGCCGGTTTCCTGCCACAGGCGGAGTGCGGAGCCAACGGCCTGGAGGCGGCCATGGTCCATGAAGAGCCATTCGAGGGTGGCCTTGCGCACGACGTCGCGACGCGGGGTGTCAAGGACTCCGCGGGCCTCGACCTCGGCGCGGGCGTGCTCGAACAGCTCGGCGTAGTTCACGCCGGCCGGGCAGGCCGTCATGCACGCGAGGCAACCGAGGCAGAAGTACATCTCCTCCCCGAAGGCAGGCGTGACCGGCAGCCGGTCGTCGGCGATGGCGCGCATCAGGGCGATGCGGCCCCGGGGGCTGTTGCGCTCCAGCTTGGTGGCGTCGTAGGTGGGGCACGTCGGCAGGCACAGGCCGCAGTGCATGCACTGCTGCACCACCGAGTAATCCAGGTCCTTGAGGTGCGACGCCGGGGCGGTCATGGGATGCGGGAAGCTCCGATGGCCGTGTTCATGTCAGCATGGTGCCAAGGGCTAGGCCAAGGGATCCTCGCCCTCGAGGAAGCCTTGCAACTGCCTCAGGCGCGTGGGATGCCGCATCTTGCGAAGGGCCTTGGCCTCGATTTGTCGGATGCGCTCGCGGGTGACCTTGAACTGCTTGCCCACCTCCTCAAGCGTCCGCGAGTAGCCGTCCACAAGCCCAAAGCGCAGCTCCAGCACCTTGCGCTCGCGCTCGGTCAACGTGTCGAGGACGTCCGCCAGCTTCTCCTTGAGCAGCGAGTAGCTGGTCATGTCCGACGGGTTCTCGGCGGACTTGTCCTCGATGAAGTCCCCGAAGTTGGTGTCGTCGCTGTCGCCGACGGGGCTTTGGAGCGAGATGGGCTGCTGCGCCATCTTCAGGACGGCGCGAACGCGGTCCACCGGCATCTGCATCTCGTCCGCGATCTCCTCCGGCGTGGGCTCGCGCCCGAAGTCTTGGATGAGCTGCTTCTGCACCCGCATCAGCTTGTTGATCGTCTCGATCATGTGCACCGGGATGCGGATGGTGCGGGCCTGGTCGGCGATGGAGCGGGTGATGGCCTGACGGATCCACCAGGTGGCGTAGGTGGAGAACTTGTAGCCGCGGCGGTACTCGAACTTCTCCACCGCCTTCATCAGGCCCATGTTTCCCTCCTGGATGAGGTCCAGGAAGGACAGGCCGCGGTTGGTGTACTTCTTGGCGATGGAGATGACGAGCCGGAGGTTGGCCTCGACCATCTCGGTCTTGGCCTGGAGCGCCTTGCGCTCGAAGTCCTTCAGCCGTTGGAAGGCCGCGACGTACTCGTCGCGCGTCATGCGCACGAACTCCTCGAGCGCCTGCGTCTTGCGCTCCTCGGCCATAAACATCGCCTGCGCCTGTGCGTGCCGCTTCTGCGGCTCCAGCTCGCGCAGGGTCCGCAACGCTCCCAGGAACTTGTCGTGGATGTTGTCCGCGACGAGGCACATCTCCTCGATGACCTTCTGCTTGTAGTAGAACTTGGGGAAGTTGCGCTGCAGCTTCTCGTCGAGCTTTTGGTACTCCACCTCCACCTTGGCCGCCTTGACCTTGGACGGGGCCTGTCGCAGCTCGTGCCAGCGGGCATCGACCTCCATGTCGATGGCTCGGACGTCCTTTACCAGCTTGCGCAGCGCCTTCAGGTGCTCGTCCCGCGTCTCGATCTTCTTGTCCACGATGACGCGGTCAAAGCGTTCCTTGGGAGGCTCCGAGATGAGCTTCTCGGCGAGCGCGATGTGCTCCTTCCCGGAGAAGCCGAACCCGTAGATGATCCGCTTCACCTCGTTCTCGTTGTCCTCGATCCGCTTGGAGATCTCGACCTCCTGCTCGCGGGTGAGCAATGGGACCTGGCCCATCTGCTTGAGGTACATCCGGACCGGGTCGTCCAGGATGTCGAGCCGGGCCTTCTCATCCTCCTCCTCCTGCTCGGGCTGCTTGACTCGGTCCACCTCCGCCTGGTCCACGATGTCGATCTCGAGGTTCCGCAGCTTGATGTAGATCTCGTCCAGGTCCTCCGCCGTGACGAGGTTCTCGGGGAGGGCGTCGGTGATGTCGCCATACGTCAGGTAGCCCTGCTCCTGCGCAAGGCGGACCAACTCCTTGATCTTCTCCGTGATGTCCACGCCGGAGGAGCTGCGGACAGTCCCCAGCCCGCCCAGGCCGTCGGCATCGCCCCCCTGAGCCGGAGCGGCTCCCGCGGACGCGACCGCCGGCCCCGGCGAAGAGGCAGGCACAACCCCGCCGCCCGACGGACCGGACGATGCAGCCGCCGCACCGCTCGTCTTGCCCTCCGAAGGGCGGGAAGCTGGCTCCGCGGGCGACCCTTGCCGGCCCTTGGATGAGGCCTTGACGGCGGGGCCGAAAGCCTTGGGCTCGCGTTGGCCCGCGTTCGACGTCGCCGACGCCCCAACGTTGCGGGCAGGGGCCGTCCCCTCCCTCGCCTTCGCAGCGCCCTTGGCTTGGCCCTTTCCGCCGGATGGCTTGGCCGTCCGCCTTTCGGCGGCCGGCGTGCCGTCCGCGGCCTTGGACAAGGGTGGCGACGCGGGCCTGGCGACGGGCTTGGCCGCCGTTTTCGCGGCAGTCTTGCCGACGGGCTTGGCGGTGACCGGGGCGCGCCGGGGCGCGGACATGGCCGGGGACTTCTTCTCGTTCTGCTTCGACATAAGGGAAGGGTCTGGCGAAGGCCAGCCTGCAATAAAGCGTGTGACTATCCCGAGGACGCTCCCGAGCGTCAAGAATCGCGACGAGGCGTGACCGGCCCTTTCCGAGTCCCCGCGCGGACGAAAGGGCTCGAATGGCACAAACCGCGCGCGGCACTCCCATGCACGCGCATGGCGTGCCTCGTGGGAAACTCCTCGACGGAGTCGGTCTTCCCCCGGTCGGCATGTCCCGGGCACCATCGCGCGCTGGCACGAGGCGGTAGCAGCGCACCGTCGCCATGGCTCGCATTCCCGCGTGTCCTTGGCCGCACGGCGGGCTCGTCAGCCGCGCCCACTGTGCCCTGCTTGTCCTGCAAGCGGCATGTTTCCACACCACGAGGCGACCCCAATCGGGATGGTTGCCCTGCACGACCCGCGGTGCCCCACGCCGGCCGACCCAAGCCCCAGGCCCATGACGCGCTGCAAGCGCACGGGATCCTCGGACGCCGGACTCGATGCCTCGCCCAAAGGAATGGCGTCACCCCCCCCTTGCACCTGGGGCCATCCAGCATGGTGATCCCCGGAGTTTTGTACGGCCCGGCCTGAATTCACGCTCCACAACGTGTCCAACCTGCTGGAAGGTCTGGATCATCTCATGATCTCATGAAGCGCGGAATGACACGGCTTGGTGACCGAATGCTCGCCTTCGTTGGACGTTGGGCCCCGCCGGCGCTCCTCGGCGGCCTCCTCGCGGCGCACGCCATGGGAGCAGACGTCACGCCGCCTCACTGGGCCTTCCTGCCCGTCCAAAGGCCTGCCGTGCCCTCCGTGCCCACCCGCATGGGGGGCGTCGTCCAACCCATGGACGCGTTCGTCCAAGCGAGACTGGCACGCGAACATGTCGTCCCGTCACCCGAGGCACCGCGTGCCACCCTGATCCGCCGCATCCACCTCGTCATGCTCGGCGTGCCGCCCACGCCCGAGGAGGTCCAGGCCTTCGTCCAAGATCCCGCTGCGGACGCCTACGAACGGCTCGTCGAGCGCGTCCTCGAGGATCCACGCCTCGGCGAACGCTGGGCACGGCATTGGCTGGACGTCGTCCGCTTCGCCGAGAGCAACGGCTTCGAAACCAACCGCGAGCGCCTCGCCGCATGGCGCTACCGCGACTACGTCATCGCCGCCTTCAACCAGGACAAGCCCTACGACCAGTTCGTCCGCGAGCAGGTCGCCGGCGACGCCCTCGACGCCCCCGTCGCCACCGGGTTCCTCGTCGGCGGCCCCGTGGACATCGTGAAGAGCCCGGACCCCGCCCTCACCGCCCAGCAACGGGCGGACGAGCTCGACGACATGGTGGCCACCACGGGCACCGCATTCCTCGGCCTCACGCTCGGCTGCGCCCGGTGCCACACGCACAAGTTCGATCCCATCACCCAGTCCGAGTACCACGGCATGGTGGCCCTCCTCTCCGGCGTGCAGCACGGCGACCGCGACCTGCCGCCCGCGCCGCAGCGCATCGCCCAGCTCGCCGCCCTCGACGCCCGCATCCGAACCCTCGAGACGCGCCTGGCACCGCACGTGGCCAAGGATCCGGAAGCCCCTGCGGCCCAAGGCGCTCAAGCGCGGCCGCACGTGGACTTCGCCCGCAACGAGGAGGCCTTCCCGCCCGTCGAGGCCCGCTACCTGCGCTTCACCATCCTGGCCAGCAGCGGCGCGGAGCCCTGCATCGACGAGCTCGAGGCCTGGGCCGGGGACCGCAACGTCGCCCTCGCCTCGGCAGGCACCGTCGCCACCGCCTCCGGCACCCTGCCCGGCCATGCCATCCACCAGCTCGCCCACATCAACGATGGCAAGGTGGGCAACGCCCGCTCCTGGATCTCCCACGAGCCCGGCCGCGGATGGGTCCAACTGGAGTTCAAGAAGCCCGAGCGGCTGCAACGCGTCGTCTGGGGCCGCGACCGCGAGGGCTCCTTCAAGGACCGCCTTCCCACCCGCTACCGGGTCGAGGTCGCCCTCGACACCAACCGCTGGCAGAGGGTCGCCGGATCCGCCGACCGCGCCCCCTTCCCCGGCACCTCCCAACGGCCCGCCACCCCCGCCTATGACCTCGCAGGCTTGCCCGCGCCGGAGGCCGACGCGGCCCGCCGGGACATCGCGGCCCTCGACGCCTTGCGCAAGGAACGCACCAGCCTCGCCGCCAACGACAAGGCCTACGCCGGAACCTTCTCGCAGCCCGGCGAGACCCGTCGCTTCCACCGCGGTGACCCCCTCCAGCCGCGCGAGGCCGTCGCGCCCGCCACCTTGTCGGTGTTCAACCCCATCGCCCTCGACGCCAAGACCCCCGAGCAAGACCGCCGCCTCGCCCTCGCCCGGTGGCTGTCCAGCCCCACCAACCCCCTGACGGCCCGCGTCATCGTCAACCGCGTCTGGCAACACCACTTCGGGACTGGCCTCGTGGACACGCCCAACGACCTCGGACGCAACGGCGCTCGCCCCACGCATCCCGACCTCCTCGACTGGCTCGCCAGCGAGCTCGTCTCCGAGGGCTGGAGCCTCAAGAAGCTCCACCGGCGCATCCTCCTCTCTGCCACCTGGCGCCAGTCCAGCACCCCGCGCCCCGAAGCCCAACGCGTCGATGCCGCCTCGCGCCTCCTCTGGCGCTTCCCGCCCCGGCGGCTCGAGGCCGAGGCCATCCGCGACTCCATCCTCGCCATCTGCGGCAACCTCAACCCCGAGCCCGGTGGACCCGGCTTCTACCTCCACGACGTGGACCGCGAGAACGTCTATCATTACCACCCCAAGGAACACTTCGGCCCCGCCGAGTCCCGCCGCATGGTCTATGCCTTCAAGGTCCGCATGGAACAGGACGCCATCTTCGGGTCCTTCGACTGCCCCGACGGGAGCCTGGTGACGCCGCGCCGGAGCGCCTCCACGACGCCCTTGCAGGCGCTGAACCTCTTTAACAGCCGCTTCGTCCTCGACCAGTCCGCCACCTTCGCCGCACGCGTCGAACGGGAGTCCGGCCCCGCCCCCGCAGACCGCGTGCGCCGCGCGTGGGCGCTGGCCTACCAACGCGCCCCGGACGACGCCGAGCTGCGCGACGCCACCGGCTTCGCCGAAGCCCACGGCACCGCAGCCCTGTGCCGTGCCCTCCTTAACTCCAGCGAGCTTCTCTTCATCCCGTGAACGATCCCCTGCCCCGCCTCCGAAGCCCCATGCTCGACCGCCGCCGATTCCTCGGCGACGTCGGCCTCGGCCTGGGCTCCATCGCCTTTGCCCATCTCCTCGGCCGCCAAGGCCTGCTCGGAGCCAACGTCGCCGGCAAGGAACCCTTCCGTCCCGCGATCGACCCCGGCAGGCCCTACGCCCCCCGCACGCCCTTGTTCACCCCCAAGGCCAAGAACGTCCTCGTCATCTTTTGCAGCGGCGCGTGCAGCCACCTCGACACGTTCGACTACAAGCCCGAGCTGGTCCGCCGCCATGGCCAGCCCATGCCCGGCCAGGAAAAGCTCGTCACCTTCCAGGGCGAGCAGGGAGCCCTCGCCCGCAGCCCGTGGGACTTCAAGCCCCGCGGCCAGTCGGGCAAGATGATCTCCGAGCTGGTCCCCCACCTCGCCGCCCTCGCCGACGACCTCTGCTTCATCCATTCCATGCAGGGGAAGACCAATACCCACGGCCCGGGCGAGAACTTCATGTCCACGGGCCAGACGCTCGACGGCTTCCCCAGCGTGGGCGCGTGGGTGTCCTATGCGCTCGGCTCGGAGGACCAGAGCCTCCCGGCCTACGTCGCCATCCCCGACCCGCGCGGGAAGCCCCAGAACAGCGTCAACAACTGGGCGCCCGGCTTCCTCCCCGCCGCCTTCCAGGGCACCGACTTCAACGCGCGCACCCCCATCCGCAACCTCGCCGCGCCCGGCTCCGTGGACGGCCGCCGCGACGCCGCCACCCGCGCCTTCCTCCAGCGGATCAACGAGGGCCATGCCTCGCGCTTCCCCGGCGACGGCGAGCTCGCCGCGCGCATCGCCTCCTACGAGCTGGCCGCGCGCATGCAGCTCGCCGTCCCCGGCGTCGCCGACCTCTCCACCGAGCCCGCCCACATCCTCCGCCTCTACGGCGCCGACGAGGGCGGGTCGCACATCCTCGACACGCGCGCCGCCTACGCGCGCAACTGCATCCTCGCCCGGCGCCTCGTCGAGAAGGGCGTCCGCTTCGTCCAGTTGTTCAACGGCGCCTACCAGACCGGCGGCGAGGGCGTCAGCAACTGGGACGGCCACAAGGACCTCCTCAACCAGTACAGCGTCCACGGGCCCGTCCTCGACAAGCCCACGGCCGGACTCCTCATCGACCTCAAGCAACGCGGCCTCCTCGACGAGACGCTCGTCGTCTGGTGCACCGAGTTCGGGCGGATGCCCACCTTCCAAAAGGGCTCCAAGGGCCGCGACCACAACCCCTCCGGCTTCACCTGCTGGCTGGCCGGGGCCGGCGTCCGCAAGGGCTTCTCCCACGGGGCCACCGACGACTTCGGATACAAGGCCGTGCAGGACGTGGTCACCGTGCACGACTTCCACGCCACGATCCTCCACCTCCTGGGCCTCGACCACGAGCGCCTCACCTACTACCACAACGGCCTCGAACGCCGCCTCACCGACGTCCATGGCGAGGTCGTCCGCCCCGTGCTGACCTAGGCGTGCCCCACCCCGCAAAGGGGCTGGGTTTCAGGTCCTCACCGTTCGCCTCCGCCCCGCCTACGGCGTCGCCGCCGCAGACGTTGCGCGGGCCATCTCCAGCAACAGCCCCTCCAGCCTCGCCCAATACGCGTCGTCCGGCGGGGTCGGACGCTCGGCGCGCAGGGCCTCGATCCGCCGCTCGATGTCGTCCCGGCGCGCCCGTTGCTCCGGCGTCAGGCGGGCGCTGTCCGGACCGGGAGCCAGCGTCACCTGATGCGCCCGCAACCCATCCGTCGCCGCCGCATTCGCCGCCTTCCTCGTGGCGCGCGTGCCCTTGAACCACTCCGCCGGCGTGCCCCGGCCGTCGCCATTGTCGTCCAGCAACGGGTGCTCCGTCGCCAGCCGCGACTCCGCCTTGTAGGCCTCGGCCGTCCGTGACGCGCCAGCGAGGAACGCCTCCAGCAACGTGAGGTCGCCGTCCTGGTCGAGGTCCGTCGACTCCTGCTCCAGCAACCCCGCCAGCTCGTCCCCCAGACGGGTCGCGTTCACCTCGTTGCCGGAGCGCGTGGCGGTCAGGACCACCCGGTTGGACCGGGCCAACGCGTTGATGAAGGGCGCGGAAGCCGACGCGAGGTTCACCACGGCCGTGGGGCGCGTGATCGGCGCGAGCCATTCCTGGAGGTTGGTCGCCGTCAGGTCGGGCCCGCGCAGGTTGAACCGGGCATGTCGGCCGTCGTGGGTGCCGTGCCCCACCAACACCAGGACCAGCGGCTCGACGCCCCCGGGCGGGATGGCCCCCAACGCCGTACGCAGGGACGCCAGGTCGTTGGTCTGGGCCGGATCCAAGCCAATGACCGTGGACGTCGCGTGGGCGCGTTGGGCGAGGCGGGTCCACGCGTCGGCCTGTCGCGTGAAGTTGGTGGCGTATTGGGGCTCGCCCGGCGCACCCACCACGATGACAAACCGTGCCGGGTCATTCGTGGAGGCGGGGGCCGGCGCGTCGGCCAGCACCCAACCGGTGGCAACGGCCACCCAAAGGCCGGCCATGCAAGGAAGGCTTCGGGTCGTCATGGCAGTCCTTGGTTGCGACGCAGCCCCCACTCGGCTGCCAGCGCGCCCAGAGCGACGAGGAACAACCATGGGTTGTGCCAAAGCGGCCGCGTCACGGTTTCCATCACGGGCGCCGGCCTCAGCGGGAGCTGCTTGGCCAGCGCGTCCAGCTCGCCCATGGACACCACCCGTCCGCCCGTGCGCCGTGCCACCTCGTCCAGCAGCGGCCGGTTGGGAACCAACGACGCAAACTCGTCGGCCGCGAGGTCCGTCGCCCACCCGGCAACGGCCGATCCATTGGGCGCGCCCATGGCGTTGGTGACCGAAGCCGTGGCCTTGTACCCGGCCGTCATCCGCGGGACGAACGTGGCCTCGTACAAGCCCGGCTCGTCGGGCGATGGCTCGGCCGTGATGCGGATGGCCATCGGGGCGGTCCGAGCCCCGGGCGGCGCGTTGCTCACGGAGGCTCCGGCGGCCGCCGCGGGCGCCTCGCCAAACAGGACGGGCTCGACGGCCAGCGAGACAGACGCGTTGTCCAAGGGCTGGTACCGCTCGTCCCGGGCACGCACGAGCAACCGGACGGCGCCGTTGGGATCGCCGGGCACGGGCTCGGTGGAAAGGTCCACCCGGTTGGGCGTGTCGGTCACGAGCCAGCGGACGAGCTGCCGCCACTGCTTGTCCATGTCCGCATGATGGTTGGTGTCCTGCATCCCCCAGCGCCACACGTCGCCCACGAGGAGCGCGGCCGCACGGCCCTTCCCAAAGCGCTGGGTCACCAAAGCCGGAGACTCGTTCCCCGTCGCGTCGGACACCGTGGCCACGACCGACGCCGCCGCCTTCGCCGAGCGCACGCGGTTGAGCACCTGGAACGGGGGCATGGCCTCCATCCGGGCGCGTTCGTCGGGGAGGTTGTCGCGCAGGCGCGCCCACGGCTGGAGCAGGCCGTCGCGAGAGAGCTGCCATCGCAGCGGCCCGGGCGGAGCCGCCGCCGCATCGATGTCCCCATCCAAGTGCACCGGCAGGACCTCCCCGATCGGCGTCCGGGCATACGAGCCATCCTGGAAGCACTCCATCCCGCCCAGCATCAACAGGCCGCCGCCGCGCTCGGACACGAACTTCTGGACCAACGCGGACTGCGCGGGCGAGAAGAAGGCCGCCTCGATGTCGTCCAGGATGACGGCATGGTACGCGTACAGCTCCTCGGGCGTGCGCGGGAAGCCGCCCCCCAGCTCGGTGGCATCCCGCGTGTTCAAGCGCGTCAGCACGGGCTGGTCGAAGCGCTCGGTCGTCTCGCGCGACTGGTCGCCGAAGCCCCGGAACAACGGGTTGCCCGTCTCGCCCGCACGGCCGCGGAAGTCGAACTTGGGCTCGCGCCGGGCGATGCGGATGAGCGCCGCCAACTGGAGCTGGTCGTCCTGTTGCAAGGCGCGGTTGAGGAACTTGAACTCCCAGTTCGGGCGCCCGGCCACGTACAGGATCCGGTACGGCCCGCCGCCGCGGTCGATGGCGAGGACGCGGGCGTTGTTGGCCAACGTCGCCTCGGCCGTGTTCGTGGCGTTGGCGTTGCGCCGCACCTCGTCCTCGGGCGCGACCCGAAGCTGGACGAACGAAAGGCCCGGCGCGTCGGGCTTCCATTGCAGCCGGGCGGAGGGTGGCGCGTCCGTGCGGGCGGGCGGGAGGTTCGTCTCGGCAAGGATGCGGCCGGCGCGGTCCAGCACCTGGGCGCGCAGCGTCGCGTTGCCAAAGCCCGTGGACGACGCCTCCAGCGTCGCCGACACGGGCGCGTCCTCGAAGGCCGACAACGCCACCGCGCTCCGACGCAACGCCACGTCGCGGAGGTTGGCGTCGGACCCCACGACCACCGGGTACACCGGGGGCAGCCCCTCCAGCGGGGGCAAGGGGCCGGGAATGTCCGTCGCGTTGCCGTCGGTGAACACCAGCACGGCGGCCAACGGGCGCCCCTTGAAGCGGTCGCGCAACCCCACGAGCGACGACCCCAGGGCCGACGCGTTGCCGGAGAAGTCGAGCTCGCCGAAGTCGCGCGCGACGCGCAGGCGGGAGTCGAAGAGCAGCCGTCGCACCTGGAAGTGCTCCTCCAGGGACCGAAGCCACGGCGACCGCGCGGGGTCCAAGGACTCGCGCAGGACCTCGCCGCGCGAGCGCGGGTTTCCGGGGTCATGGATGGACAAGCCCGCGCTGTTGTCGGCGACCATCGCGAGCAGGTTTGACCCGGGCTTGGATTGCTCGCTCGAGAGGAGCGGCTCCAGCAGGCACAACGCCAGCGCGACGATGGCCGTGGCCTTGAGCGAGGCCAGAAGCAAGCGCCGTGGCAACGCGCCCGAAGCCCGGTAGGACCACGCCAGCAGCGCCACCGTGACGACGACGAACGCCGCCGCCACCGGCCACCACGACAGGCCCGGGAACAGGATCGAGGCGAGGATCATTTGTCGCGTCCAAGTTGCTCGTAGTAACGCCGCACCATCTCCGAGTACCGGCCCGGCACCGGGTCGCGGTCCAACGGCACGAGCGGGTTGTCGGCGGCGCGCCGGGCCAGCTCCTCCCGGATCTGGTCCCGCACCTCCACGAGCGGCTTCACCACCTGGAGCTGCACCTGCGTCCAGTCCGGCTTCTCCTTGCCACGCGTGTACTCGATGCGGACCCGCCGGGCCTCGTCACGGGCGTTGGCCACCTGCGCCCGCAACGCCGGCGAATCCAATAGCTCCTCCGCCTCCCGAAGCTGGTCGGACCACTCCGTGTAGGCAGAGCCGGTGATCGGTGAAGATCCGGTGGGGCGGGCGTTGGCCCGGCGGGACGGCCGCGCCGTGGGCGCACCGG
>CAYSGH010000017.1:0-65161 GCA_964430505.1 uncultured Akkermansia sp.
CAGGTCAAGCGGCCAATTCAATCCCAAGCGACGCCGGTATTTCCCAAGGAATCAAGGGTCCGGGTGGCGACGGCGTGTTAGACGTGGCCGTGGACGGGGATTTGGGCGAGCCGTTTCTCGGACAGGATCCACACGCATGTGCACGTTGTGCAAAGTCTCTAGTGCACACCCGGTGAGGAAGCCCGCATGCCCCGGCGCTTAGGGAAGCGCCGCAGGGTGCTGGCGTGCGATTTATCCCCGATCAAAGCGATGGACGCACGCTACGATTCGACGGCTGACAACTCCACGGGCTCCACGCTGAGGCCCATGCGCTTGAGCCATCGAAGGCCCTCGTGTATCGAATCCGCCGGGCCGGAAACTTCGAGGCAAACGATCCCAACCTCCTCGGTGATGCTGGCTTGGCGAATGTTGGTGACGAGTGGGAAGCGGTGGCCCAGTTCCCAGATGACGGGGGACTGGATCCGTGCCGGCGGGAACGTGATCCAAAACCGGCGACGGGACTCGGAGGTGTCGGCCTTGGGAGGCTTGGCCCCCTTGAGGGATTGCTGCTTGGGCTTGCGGCTGGCCATGGCGGCGGCGAGGCGAGGGGTTGATCTGCGGCAGGGCCTATCCTCCGGCGATGGCGGGGATGATGCTCACCTCATCACCATCCTGGACGGGCGTGTTGTTGTTGTCCCGGAAACGGATGTCCTCCTCGTTGACGTACACGTTGACGAAGCGCCGGACGTCGCCCTTGTCGTCAACCAGCCTTTCCGCCATGCCGGGGTACCGTCTCTCAAGCTCGGCAATCGCTGTTGCGATGGTGCCGGCCTGGACGAGGACGATCTCCTCGTCGCCGGTGAGCTTTCGTAGCGGGGTGGGAACGCGAACGGTGACTGGCATTGCGGTTGTGAGGCTGCCATTTCCGGCCCTTGGGGTGCAAGCGTTGGCTCGGTTGGCAGGCAAGGACGGTCCGCCGACGCTTTGTTTTTCGTTGGCAGCGGACGCCGCGCCTTGGGACGTTGCCAGCCCATGAAGTACATCTTCGTCACGGGCGGGGTGGTGAGTTCCTTGGGCAAGGGGCTCACGGCGGCTGCGCTGGGCACATTGCTGGAGAACCGAGGCCTTCGCGTGACCCTGCAGAAATTTGATCCGTACCTGAACCTGGATCCGGGGACGATGAGCCCGTATCAGCACGGCGAGGTGTACGTCTTGGACGACGGCGCGGAGACGGACCTAGACCTTGGACACTACGAGCGGTTCACCAGCACGAAGCTGACGCGTCGCAACAACACGACGAGCGGCCAAGTGTACCAGCAGGTGCTCGACAACGAACGAAGCGGTGCCTATCTGGGCAAAACGGTCCAAGTGATCCCACACGTGACGGACGAGATCCAGAGGCGGATCCATTTGCTGGCGGAGGAGACCCGGCCGGATGTCTTGATAACGGAGGTGGGAGGTACGGTGGGCGACATCGAGGGCCTGCCATTCCTCGAGGCGATCCGGGAGTTCGCACAGGAGGCAGGTCCGGGCAACGTTTGCTTCCTGCACGTCACGTACATCCCCTTCATCAAGGCGGCTGGCGAGCTCAAGACCAAGCCCACCCAACAATCCGTCGCGAAGCTGCGCGAGATCGGCATCACGCCCCACTTGCTCGTCTGCCGCACAGAGCATCCCCTTGGCAAGGATCTCCGGCAGAAGCTTGCGATGTTTTGCAATGTCCCACAGGAGGCTGTGATCGAGGAGAAGGACGTGGACCACTCGATATACGAGGTGCCCCTCATGCTACAGCGGGAGCGGATGGACGACCTGGTGTGCCGCATCCTGCAGCTCGACGTTCCGCCTGCCCGGATGGCCCATTGGCAGGACATCATCCGTCGCCTCATCGCCCCTCAGCATCGCGTCCGCATCGGCGTGGTGGGCAAGTACGTCGGCCTTCAGGATGCCTACAAGTCCGTGTATGAAGCCTTGATCCACGGTGGCATTGCCAATGACTGCGGCGTCCAGATCGAGCAAATCGAGGCTGAAGACGTCGAGACCGGCGACCCGGCCAGGCTGCTGAAGGGACTGGGGGGCATCTTGGTGCCGGGTGGCTTTGGCGACCGGGGCATCGAGGGCAAGATTCGTGCGGCGCAGTATGCGCGGGAGAACAACGTGCCCTATCTCGGGCTTTGCCTTGGGATGCAAATTGGCGTCATCGAGTTCGCCCGCAACGTCTTGGGACTGAGACAGGCGCACTCGACGGAGTTCAACCCGTCAACCCCTGATCCGGTGATCGACCTGCAGGAATCCCAGAAGGGGGTCACGCAGGTCGGTGGCAGCATGCGGTTGGGATCGCAACCATGTCGTCTCGTGGCGGGCACGCGATCAAGGGATCTCTACGGCGCGGACATCGTCCACGAGCGCCATCGGCATCGGTTCGAGTTCAACAACCGATATCGGGAGGCATTCACCAAGGCGGGCTTCGTTTTCGCCGGGACGACGCCGGACGACCGGCTGGTCGAGGTGATTGAAATCGCGCGGCACCCGTTCTACGTGGCCGCGCAATTCCACCCGGAGTTCTTGTCCAAGCCCAATGCCCCCCACCCGCTGTTCAGGGGCTTCATCGCCGCAGCGCACGAGCATCTCCATGCGCGGCCGCTGGCGGCGCAGGGCTAAAGCTGACTCGGAGTCAGGGCGAGGCCCCGGGCGTCCCTTGCGACCCGGACTGCCGTCACCCAGGAGTGTTGGCGGGCTTGGCCTCGATGCAAACCAAGTCCCCCTTTGCGTTGCGCACGTAGATGCGGCCGTTGGCAATCACGGGTGCGGTCCAATGCTTTCCAACACCGACCTGTGCTCGCGCCAGTTCGCGATACGAATCCGGATTGGCTTCAACCAAGACCAACTCGCCGCCGCCCGTCAGCCAAAGCAGCGTGCCATCGACCGCCGCCAGATTGCCGGTCTCGGCCTTCGGTGATGCCCATTTCACCGCCCCGGACGAGAGGTCAAGGCACTTGAGCCGCGAGTCCTTGTCCCCGCCTTGGCCGTCTACCCCATAGACATGTCCGCCCAAAGCGATGACGGAGGCCATTTGTGACCGGATCTCCTTGTTGAACCAGATGCGTCTTGGGGGATTGGCGGAAAGGTCGTAGGCGGCGCAACCGGTGCCATAGCCAGAACTCAGGAACATGCGGGCGCCATCGAAAACGGGGTCCGTGGCGTTGACGTTCCAGTCCGTCTTCCATGGCACGCGCCATGTCTCCTTGCCGGAACCCGGATCCACGGCGACGACGTGCTTGGCCGCAAACATCGCCAGTTGTTGGCGACCGTCCTGGACGAAGGGCACGGGCGTTCCGTAGCCGCATTCCTCCTTGCCGGTCGTCCAGACGGGACGCCCGGTTGCCTTGTCGAGCGCGACTCCGGCGGAACCGGCATTGATGAAGAGCGTCGAGCCGTCCACAAGCACGGACGAGTTAAAGCCCCAGTCCGGGATGGGGAGTCCGGGATCCTTTGAGAGGTCTCGAGTCCATGCAACGGATCCTGTGGCGGCATCCAGGGCATGGACCAAGCCATGCCGACCCACCGTGTAAACAGTGCCACCGGATACCGTGGGCGTGGCACCCGGGCCGCCCTCGTAGTATTTTGGGTCAAGGTCTTGCGGGTATCGAAACGTCCAAACTTCCTTCCCTGTGATCTCGTCCAAGCAATACACGGTGTCATGGCCGCCCTTCTTGATTCCATTGTTGCCGACCGTGAAGACCCGCCCCTGAGCAACGGCCACGGACGAGAAACCCGTGCCGACGAACACCTTCCATAGCCTGCGAGGGGGGATCTTGGACCAATCGCCCAACGGCTTCTGCTCCAGAGAGATGCCATCGTGTCGGGTGCCTCGGTATTGTGGCCAATCAGCGGCGGGAAGAGGTGGAGATCCTATCGTAATGAAACATCCCATCAACGTAATCGTGCTGCGCATAGGCCTAGGCTGCTATGGATTTCCACAGGGGGCAACCGAGGCGTGGAGTGATCCATCGTTTCGGGAACGACTACAGATTGCGTGCAGCTTGGATGCGAAAAGCAAAAGGCCCGGCAACAGCCGGGCCCTGAGGTCCCTGATCGGAACGTTGTCGTAGGAGAGTATCCTATTGTCCACCCGGTTGGGACGGGGATGCGGTGGGGGTGATCACTTGCACCACCGGGGCCGAGACCAGCGCAAAGGGGGCAGGAAGATTGTGGGGCACGACCGACTGGGTCGCTGCCGAGAATGATTGGCCCGAAGTAATCGTGTAGGTTCCCGCGCTTGACGTTACAACGATGCGGCCCGTGTAGCAGTAAACGTCACCAGCCGAGCGGACCAAGAATGTCGTCGAGTCCTGAATGGCGGCGCTGACGTCTGCGGCCTTCACCGTCAAGACGGAGGAGGCCGCCTTGGGGTTGAAGGAACCAGCAATGGCTCCCTGCGTAAGGCTGCCACCGCCCTTCGTGATTCCATCCTCCTGCACGATGGTCTCGCTGACGGTGTAGGTCGAGTCACCCCAGACGTGGATGTTGGAGATCTTGCGCCCACCAGAGATCAATCCAAGGTCCGCGCTGGATCCCTTGGTCGTTGTGACGGTGTCCCCAGTGGCTAGCTCAGATCCGACGGATGCCGCCTTTGCAATGGTGGCCCCCTTGACGGCCACCGTGCCACTCATGGCGTCTAGGGTGAAGTTTGCCGCGTGCCCGAGGGTTACGGCCAACGCCAACGAACCCGCCAAGCTCAGCCCGCGCCCGATCCATCCAAGGTTTTTCATAGTAACTGTGTGATGAGGTGATTGACCTATGGCCTTCACGCTATTGGGGGCAGCGTTCAAGTCAACCGCATAGTCATGTCGGCGAGTGTTCAAAATGCGACTCGTTGCGGGTACAAAAGGAGACTGAGTCAGACGCTGTACTTTCCGAGCACCTCGGCCCACCGGTTCTCGGGCGGCGCTGGGGGCTCGGGGACGACCCAGAACGGACGGCCCGGGTGGTGGATGATGGTCACGGTCTTGCGAAGGGTGGGGGCAATGGCCCAACTGCGGCCCTCGAAGTCCACAGGGTTGTCCGTGCGGCGGCGGCGGCGGTCGTGGAGCGCGAGGTGCAGGTCGAGCAGCGCCATCCTGGGGACGGGCTGCATGGCCGCCATGCCATCCTGCAAGGCCCTGTCCCAACGGCCGTTCGGGGACATGCCGGTGGTCCTGCAAACGGTGCGGTTGAGGTGGTCGATCTCGGCCAGGAAGACAATCTGAGCATGGGCGAAGGACTGCACCTTCTCGTGTCTGAGGAGCGTCACGACGCGGGCCTGCAAGGGCTAAAGCGGCGCTCGATCCTGCCCTTGGCTTGCGGGTTGGGCGCGACGAGATGGCTGACGCCCAGGGCGGTCAGGGCCCGTTGGAACTCGCTCTTGGGATCGCGTCCCTCGGCCGTAGACTTGTGGCCGAAGAGGGACAAGCCATCGGTGTAGAGGGCCGTCGCGCCGCCCGCTGCCGCGCGGGGTCTTGCCGTCCAAGGCCAGGCGGGCGATGGCCGCGGGCTCCTGCTCCGACAACCACCGGCCGATGATCGCCACCCGCCTGCGCACGTCGCAGGCGACCTTCGCGCGGCCGAGGGGGGTCTCTGGGCGGGCGGCGCACGCCGTCCTTGTCCGGCCACACGTGCAGGGCCTCGGCGGGTGTCGGGGAGGGCGCGGGAAGAGCTGCCTGGGCTTGCCGTGCTCGCGGTAGAAGTCGCGGGAGGCGAGGTAGGGGAGCCTCTCGCGGTCCGGGAAGGCGAGGAAGCGGGCGTGGTTGACGACCAAGTGGAGGCGACGGGCTGGCCGTCGATGAGGGCGACGTCGCGGAGGGTGGGGCCAGCGACGTGGGGTTGGTGAGGGTGGTGGTCCTTGGTGAGGCGTCGGTTGAACTCCTCGGGCTGGTGGGGCTCGATGAGGCGGACGCCGACGCGGGCGAGGAGGGTGGCTTCCGGTGGGGACGTGGCCGCGCTGATGCCGGGGAATCGTCTCCGCCCAGCGGGTGTTCTGGAACTCATTCCAGATGAATCTGCCTGGAACCCCGTGCCGCTGCTCGGCGCGTGGTGTGTTCCCGGCTCGCCGGGACGACGTTGCTCCGGGCGAGGCGTCGCGTCCTGAGCAAGACGGATCGCAATCCCGAAGAATTTCCCCTTGCCAACCCGGCGCCTCGCCCGGTTCCATTTGGGTCTTGGGTGGCCGGGTAGCTCAGTTGGTAGAGCATGCGACTGAAAATCGCAGTGTCGGCGGTTCGATCCCGCCCCCGGCCACCACGCCTTTGGTTGCCCCACCCGCTTTTCCTCCCACCCCGGTTGACGAGGTCGTGCACCCTACCGTCAGAAGACCAGCATCAGGCCCGCGTAAAAGTTCCGGCCGTAGGCGGGATCGATGCCATCGGGCCGCACCCTTGCGAAATAGTCCTGGTTCAGGAGGTTGTTGATGCCTCCGAGTACGCTCAGGCGATCCTGCCACACCTTCCATTCCATGGTCAGGTCCCACGTCATGTAGGCGGGGATGGCGAATGCAGCCGCATTGCTGTCGTTGGCGTTGTGATCGCCCACGAACGTTCCCATCAATGCCACCTTGCCCCGCCCCAGCCCTCGGTAGATGGCGCCCGCCCGCACCATGTGGCCGGGCGCGTAGGCCGGGGAATTGCCGATCAAGTCCGGCCTCGCCGAGGACTCGATCTCCGCGTCGAGCCAGAGGATGTTTCCATGCAACGCCAGCTCGTGCTCGCTGCCCTTGCCCTCGCCTCCTGTCAGACGGTCCGCCAACCCGATCAACTCGACCTCGAGGGATGCCTCCAACCCGCGATGAACGGTGCGCCCGATGTTCTGCACCGTGTTGCCCACCGTCCCCAGTTGGTCGTCGAAGTTCATCCAGAACACGCTTGCGTCGCCATAGAGGAAGGGCAGGGGCCGGCCTCGCACGCCCACGTCCGCCTGCCAGCTTCGGCCCGGCTCGATGTCCCGGTTGGCGAACGCGCCGCCCGACGTGGGCACCGCCTCGGTGAAGAGCTTGGGCCGGTATGCCTGCGACAGGTTGGCGTAGGCGGCGGACTCGCGTGGCAGCCGGTACTCGAGACCCAGCCCGCCCAGGGGCACGAAGTCATGCTCGTGCACGTCCCCAAGCGGCGTGCCGCGGCCCGCCTTGTCCACGTTCACGTTCTCCCGCACCCCCTGCCACACGTTCTCGAGGCGAAGCGCCGGCGTCACCGACAGGTCCCCCCAGACGAATCGGTTCTCCGCGAAGACCGGCGCGTAGAACACTGCGCGATCCGAGTCCCTCAACACCCTGCCTTCCGTCGCCGTGGGGCTTGCCCCGCGCTGGTCCGTCCGGGGCGACGCCGTGTGATACGCCTGGACGCCCGCCGTGAACGTGTTGATTTCCTCGCCCCATGCCCACCCATGCCGGAGCCGCGCCTCCGCGCCCTGCGTGTAGAACTCCTGGTGCTCGATGTCGTTCCCGTTGCCGGTCGCGAGCACCCCGAACCCGCCGCCCGTCTGGCGTCGGCTCAGGCGTGAGTAGTAGCCTCCCCAGCCCGTCACCGTCACCCGCGAGTCCTCCGCGAAGTCCTTCTCCCATGCCAACGTCCCGAAATGCCGGTCCAGCAGGAACCGGTCGTGACGACGCGTCGTGGCCGTCCGATCCGCCGAATACTCCACGGCGCCCGGGCCGGGCGCAGCCGCCAGCCCGCCGGGCTCGCCATGCTCCGAGGCAAACCCGTCATACGTGAGGTTCCAGCGGCTATCCTCCTTCGCGTCGAGGACGAGCCGTGCGCTCCCATTGTAGAGCGACACGTCGCTGTTGGCCGCGCGGAAGCCATCGGTGCGGCGGTGGTTGAAGTAGGCGTAGTAACCCAGCCGTTCCGAGGTGCCGTCCACGGACGTGTAGGTGGAGTAGAGGTTGTCCGACCCCATCACATGCTGGGTGCGTCCGGAGAAGGGCCGGTCCAGGCGCGGCCGATGCGTCACGTAGTTCAACGACCCGCCCGGCTGCGGGCCGTACAGCAACGAGGCGCCGCCGCGCACGAACTCCAACCGGTCCACCGTGTCCAACGGCGGCGTGTAGTACGCCTCCGGGTACCCGAACGGGTCCGCATGGATGGGGATGCCGTCCTTCAACACCTGCGTGAACTGCATCCGATGCGGGTTCAACCCCCGGTAGCCTACACTCACCAGGGGCGTGGTTTCCTCGCTGAGCAGGAGTCCCGGGGCCTTGGTCAGCGCCTGACGATAGTTGTTGCTCAGCACCGGCGGCAGGTCGTCGAGGTCGAGGACGGTCGTTTTCTTGCCCGCGAACACCTGGGTTCCAAACACGGGGGGCATGTATGGGGTTTGCACCCGTTCCTCGTACTCGGCCTCGCCCACGATCACCTGCCGGGCGAGCGCGGGCGTCGTCTGCGACTGGGCCTCGTGGGCCCCGGACAAGGCCATGCACAGTGCCGCAGCCCAGCGTCCCCGACATCCGCCCGGGGTGGTGTCAAAGCATCTCTTTTCCATTGCTCGGCGGCCATCGTGTCACGACCGCCGCCGCGCCTGCTTCCCGGTCGTTGCGAAACCTTGCCGGGGCCTTGTTGCCGCCGCCTTGCCGCGCCTTGGCGACGCGTTGCAGCAGGGCCGGCTATGCGGTCCAGCCCTTGCGATACTGCCGCCGGAGGTACTGCTTGGCCGCCGCCGCGCCGCTGCTCAGGCGGAACTTCGGACCGTCCCACCTCAGCTCCGTCTGGGCTCGGATGGCGACGTTGCCCAACAGGATGAACTCGGTGAGCAACCCGGCGTAGTCGAAGTTCGAGAAGGCCTTCGGGCCGCCGCGGATGGCGGCCACCCACTCGTCCTTCATCCCTTGGTCGCCCTTGCCGTTGCGCGCCAACGTGGGCGCCGGGGCCGCGAAGTCCTTGAACCGCTCGCCGGGCAGCAGCTTCCAGTTCGAGCCATAGTCCGACGGCGAGTACAGCACGCCCTTGTCGCCCACCATGAGGCAGCCGGAGTCGGCCGGCTTCTCGCCATGGAACAGGTCCATGGGAGGAAGGTTCTTGGTTCCGGACGGCAGCTTGCCCTCGTACCAGGTGAACTTCACGGCCGGGCGCTTGCCCTTGGCGGGGAAGTCGTAGTTCACCGTGGCCCAGCCCGGGCAGGTCTCGGGATTCGGCGCCTCCGACTCCGCGACGATGCGCGTGGGATGGTCCAACTCGAGAGCCATGAAGGGAAGGTTCGCCGTGTGGCAGCCCATGTCGCCCAGCGCGCCGGTGCCGTAGTCCCACCATCCCCGCCACTTGAACGGGTGATAGGCCGGGTGATAGGGCCGCTCGGGGGCGGTGCCTAGGAAGGCATCCCAGTTGACATGCGGCGGCGCCGGCGGTGTGTCCGTCGGGCGTGCCTTCACCGAGGGCGACTGCGGCCAGACGGGACGGTTCGTCCACACGTGCACGTGTTGCACCGTCCCGATGGCCCCGGCGCGGATGGCCTCGACGCCCGCCCGCAGGCCGTTCTCGGCCGTTCCTTGGTTGCCCATCTGCGTCGCGACCTTGTGCTTTCGGGCGAGGTCGCGGAGCCAGCGCGCCTCCCAGACGTCATGCGTCAGGGGCTTTTGCACGTACACATGGATGCCCTGCTGGATCGCCATGGCGGCCGCCAACGCGTGGTTGTGGTCCGCCGTGCTGACCGTCAGCGCGTCGATCTTGCCCGACATCTTGTCGAAGAGCTTGCGGAAGTCCTGGAACCCGGCGGCCGACGGGAACTTCCTCAGCTTCGCCTGGAGCGAGGTGTCGTCGCAGTCGCACAACGCGACCACGTCGCCATGGGTTGCCGCTTGGTCGAGGTCGCCCGATCCCTTGCCGCCCACGCCGATGCCCGCGACGCGCAGGCGCTCGTTGGCGCCCCAGACGCGTGCCGGGACAATGCTGAAGGCAAACGCCGCGCTCGCGGCGGATTGGAGGAACTGGCGGCGGCCAAAGACGCGGGTGTACGTGGAACTCATGCTGAACCTTTCTCGGGGTGTTGGGGATGAGGCTACGGAGCCCGCCCGTCCCGGGGCAACGACGAATCCCGCGAACGGTCGGTTCACCCCGTGTCGGTGGAGCGTCCGGCGGCGCGGTCTGCCGGCGGCCGCCGCGCCGACGAGGCCCTCGTGGAGGCCGGCGTTGGGGCGCAGCCCCGGGCCTTTGCTTGGCGCTGGTTCCTAGAAGGGATCCTGCCCGTTCTTGGCCGTCGAGGTTCGCGACGCCAGCCACCAGACATCGCGGTTGCCGGCGAATCGGCCGTCGTCGAGGCGGCCGTATTCCGTCGCCTTGGCATCCAGCCCGGCGCGCCCGGGCCGGGGCTTCTCCAGCCACCGGCGCAGCTCGGCATGGCCGTCGAGGAACGACAACGCCCCGGACCCGCCATGGAACGCGGCCGGGAAGTCCACCCACCCGCGAACGCTCGTCTGAGCCAGAGAGTCCGGGATCCGATGCCCGAACCCGCCGTCGTTGATGCTCGCCGGGTGCTCGTCGATGAACACGAAGATCTGCGACGGGCGCGGCGCGTCCCCGTCCTTGCCGAACACCATCCAGCGGCCGCCTCGGTTGTTCGGAAAGATGCCCTCCTGCTTGGAGTCCAACCAATAGCCCATGGTTGGCCCGCCTTCCGGCCAGCTTCCCACCGCCTGGCTCGCCGCCACGCTGCGAATGCGGCGCACCTTGCCCACTCCTGGCCGTGCCACCGTGGTCCAATCGCCCGGGCATTGGTACACGCCAGGCGTGGTCGTGTAGGGGCCGAGAACCGCCGTCTGGCGGTTGAGGAGCGTTTGCGGGTCCCAGTTCGAGGGATTGCCCCCTGCGAAGTCCAGGTTGCCACGCACCCATCCGTCGCCCCCGTAGGTGTTCGGCATGTAGCGGCCGTTGGAGTCGCCCGCGTACAGCTCAAACGCGAGCTGGAGCTGCTTCTGGTTGGACAGGCACTTCGTCCCCTGCGCCCGTACCTTGGCCTTGCCCAGGGCGGGCAGAAGCATGCCCGCCAAGATCGCAATGATGGCAATCACCACCAGCAACTCGATCAAGGTGAAGCCCCGATCCTGTCCCTCCGCCGCATCAGTCCCAGCCGGCTGCCCGTCGTGACGGCGCTCCTTCATCGTCTTCATGGAATGTCGCCCAGAACGCCTCGCAACGTCCCCAACCGTCAAGGGCCATCTCGCATCGGTTCCCCGCCTCGCGATCCCCATCGCGCAATAACGGCCTGGTCCCCCCCAGCCCGAGCGCGTTGCACGCCCGAAAAAATCCCGTTCCCGAATCCCCTCAAATCCACATCCTGAGCCCATGCAGCCACCGCGTGAACCCCAACGGGCTCGGTCCGCCTTCACCCTCGTCGAGCTGCTCGTCGTCATCGCCATCATCGCGATCCTCGCCGGGATGCTTCTGCCCGCCCTCGGCCGCGCCAAGGCTGCCGCCCTCCGCGCCCGTTGCCTCAGCAACCTGCACAATGTTGGCATCGGCATGCTGATGTATGCCGACGACACCGGTGGCTTTGTCGCCCGTGGCAATTACACCCCGTGGTTCCTTGCCTACATGCCCTACGTTCCCGAGGGAGGCAGCCGAAGGGACTTCCGCAACGTCCGCATCTTCTTCTGCCCCGCGTATCCCAACAAGAACCCCAAGCGCCGCCAGGTCATCACGTACGTCGTCAACGCTTGGCGCTTCTCCGGCCCCAACGACATGGTCGGCACCGAGCAGACCGTCCCCACCCGTCTCGACCTGTTCCAGCGCCCGGCCGACACCGCCTACCTTGCCGACAACGAGGACGGCCCGTGGCGCCCCATCGTCACCGGCCTTGCCGACGCCGTCACCGACCTCAACGACGTCTGGAATCCCGCCCATCTTCCGCTCGCCCCGGGCACCACCCGTCCCAACCCCGAACGCCGCATTGCCCTCAGGCGACACCGTGACGGGGCCGACGTGCTCCACCTGGACGGCCATTCCGACTGGCTTCCTGCCCGGCGCAACACCCTCGACCTTTGGCGCGACATCAAACGCTGACGTGTGGCCCGCCGCACGCGTTGGCCCGCTCACCCATAAGCCTGCGCCAGCACCAGCAGGCCCATCAGCACCGCCAACGCCAGGCTGTGCCAAAACACCGCCCTCAACACCGTCCCGGCGTCCGGGCTCCCGGGATGGCCACCCGTCGCCACGCTCGCCACCACCAGGCTCTGCGCGTCGATCATCTTCCCCATCACGCCCCCGGAGCTGTTCGCCGCCGCCATCAGCACCGGGGACAAGCCCAGTTGCCGCGCCGTCACCTGCTGCAGGTTTCCAAACAACACGTTCGACGATGTGTCGCTCCCCGTCAGCGCCACGCCCAGCCAGCCAATCAACGGCGAGAAGAACGGGAACCACCAGCCCGTCCCCGCCATGGCCAGGCCCAGCGTCGTGTCCGTCCCGCTGTACCGCGTCACGAACCCCAGCGCCAACATCAGCCCGATCGTCAGCAACGACTCCCTCAATCGTCCCAGCGTCCCCAGGTACAACCGGGCCATCCGAACCGGCCCCACGCCCAGCGCCGCGCCTGCCACCCATCCCGCCAGCAACAACGCCGTCCCCGTCGCCGACAACGCGTTGAATGCAAACACCGCCTTCTCTGCCTCCGGCTCCCGCACCACCGGCGGCACGCGCAGCACCATCTGGTGCAGTCCCGGCACCTTCCACTCCGGAGCCCAGGCCCCGTTCAACCACGCCTTCACCTCAGGCAAACCCCACACGAAGACGCACGCCGTGAGCGCGACCCACGGAATCCATGCCTTCCAACCCGGCCCCATCCCCTCGGCCGCCGTCCCGTCCGCCGCGTCTCGAGGCCCGACCGTCGTCGCCCCGTCGCCCCCCAGCCCGTCCTTCGGCCGCCACACCTTCATGAACAACACCAGCGACCCCATCGACCCCGCCGCGCCCACGATGTCCACCAGCCATGGCCCGTGGAAGTTGCTCACCACGTACTGCAACGCCGCAAAGCTCCCGCCCGCCACCAGGCACGCCGGCCACACGCCCCGCAGCCCCTTCCACCCCGACTGCACCGCCACCAGCCAAAACGGCACCAGCAATGAAAACCACGGCAACTGGCGCCCCACCGCCCCGCTCAACGCCTGCACGTCCAGGTCCGTCACCCGCGCCAATGTCAGCAACGGCGTCCCCAATGCCCCGTACGCCACCGGGGCCGTGTTCCCGATCAACGCCAGCTTCGCCGCCTCCAGCGGCCGGAACCCCAGCCCGATCATCAACGCCCCCGTGATCGCCACCGGCGCGCCAAACCCCGCCGCGCCCTCGATGAACGCCCCAAACCCAAACGCAATCAGCAACGCCTGCACCCGCCGGTCCCCCGACACGCCCGCCACCTGCCGCTGCAACACCGAGAACTGCCCCGTCGCCACCGACAGGTCGTACACGAACATCGCGTTCAGGATGATCCAGCCGATCGGGAACAACCCAAACATCGCCCCGTTCAACGCAGACAGCCCCGCCAGCTTCGCCGGCATCCCGTACACCCACGTGGCCGTCACCCACGCCACCACAAGGCCCGCCAGCGCCGCCACGTGCGCCCGCACGTGAAACCACGCCAGCAACCCCAGCAACGTCACCACCGGCAGCGACGCCACCAACGCCGACCACCCCAGCCCGCCCAGCGGATCGTAGTTCTGCGACCACGTCATCGCGCGGCCCTCCCGTCCCCGGGCGTTCGGCCCTCATAAGCGTCCCGCAACACCTGCATCGTGTGCCGAACCTCCAAGCCCGCCCCGTGCAGCCGAAGCTGCGTCAGGCACCCGATGTTGCCCGAGGCCACCACCCGCGTCCCCGTCCCGCGTATGGCCGTCGCCTTCTGTCGTCCCAACGCCGACGCAGTCGTCGGTTGTTCGACGTTGTAGGTGCCCGCGCTTCCACAGCACAGGTGTGCGTCGGGCACCTCCACCAACTCGAGCCCCGGGATGGACCCCAGCAACGACCGCGGCTCCGTGCGCACGCCCTGCGCGTTCGCGAGATGACAAGCGTCGTGGTAGGCCACGCGCACGGGCTCCCGCCAGCCGGCCGGCCGCTCCATCAATCCCAGCCGCGCCAGGAACACGCTCACGTCCGTCGTCCGCCCCGCCAGCTCCCGGGCGCGCCCCTCGTCCGCCGTCCCCGCCAGCACCAACGGGTACTCGTGCATTGCCGACCCGCACCCCGCCGCGTTCGTCAGCACCGCGTCCACCGCGCCCCCAAACGCCTCCAGGTTGCGCCGCGCAAAGCCTCGGGCCCCCGCGAGGTCGCCCGTGTGCCACGACAATCCCCCACAACATCCCTGGCCCCGGGGCACCCACACCTCCACGCCATTGCGTGCCAGGACGTCGATCGTTGCCACGTTGATGTCCGGGTCCAGCACCTGCTGCGCGCATCCCGCCAGCAACGCCACCCGGGCCCGCCGCGCCCCGCGCGCGGGCGTCCGCTCCGGCAGCGCCACCGCCGATGGCAATCGCCCCGGCACCAGTTCCAGCATCGGGCGCAGCGCGGAGGGCATCAGCGCCCGGAACGCCTTCCCCATGCCCGCAAGGCGCGCCGCCCACCGAAACCGACCCGGGTACGGCAACGTCCAACGCATCAACGCCCGGCGCACGGCATCCCAGCCAGACGTCGCCACCCCCGCGCCCACCGTGGCGCGGTACGGGCTGATCAAGTCACGGTATGGCACGCCGCTCGGGCACGCGGGCTCGCAGGCGAGGCAACCCAGGCAACGATCCACGTGCGGGCGCGCTGCCTCCGCCGTCAATCGCCCCTCCATCACCTCCTTCATCAAGACGATCCGCCCCCGCGGCGAATCCATCTCCTGCCCGAGCTCCCGGTACGTGGGGCATGCCGCCAGGCAAAACCCACAATGCACGCACGCCTCCACCGCCCGCGCCATTGCCGGTCCCATCGCCCCGGCCTTCCCAACGTCCATCTCGTGCAACATGCGCTATCCCCCTCCCTTCACGCCCTTCCGTCCATGCCCATGGAGTCCATCCGGTCCATCGCGTCCATCACCGTCCATTTCCCCTGCGAACCTCCCCCCGGGATCCAGCGCCGCGCGCACCGCATCCTCCACCGCCATCACGCGCCGCGCACCCAGCCACCGGTGGCCGTCCCCTCTGAGCAACACGCCCTCCACGCCCTCCGTGCGCATCCATGCCTCCAGCCGGTCCCGCTCGCCGTCATTCCCCAGCGCCACCCACGCCACGCTGGCGCAACCCAGCAGGTGAAGCGACCGCGCGTGGCTGGCCAGCCCCACCGCCTGCGAAGGCGTCAACGGCACGCGCGCCACGGCGTGCCCGGAGGGCACCCAATCCCACTCCCGCAACCCGTGCCAGCGCGCCTCCGCCTCGTCGTGCCCGAGCGCCTCCCCTGGCCATCGCGCCAACGCCTCGGCCGCCATGGGATCCAAGGCCTCCATCGGCCCTGCCAGCCGCGCGATCACGTCCGCGCCGCCGGGCCACACGTCCAATGCCTCGAAGTCGAACCGCGACCGCGCCGCCTCGCACAGGACCCTCGCCGCGTCCGCCATCCCCGCCGCCCGAAGCCGCAGCGTCCGGCGCGCCTGGGGCCTTGGGAACACCTTGAACGTCACCTCCGCCAACGCGCCGTACCGGCCATGGCTGCCCACCATGAACTTCGGCACGTCAAACCCCGCCGCGTTCTTCACCACCTTGCCGCCCATGCGCAGCACCCGGCCCAGGCCATCCACCATCCGAACCCCCAGGATGAAGTCCCGGACGCCTCCAAAGCGAAGCCGTCCCGGGCCCGAAATTCCCGACGCCACCAACCCGCCCAGCGTCGATCCCGACGCCACCAACATGGGATCGAACGGCAGGTGTTGCCCGCGCTCCGCCAGCATCGCCACCACCTCGGCGACCGGCGTGCCCGCCCGCGCCGTGAACGTGAACTCGGCAGGGTCGTACTCCACCACGCCACGCAAGCCCGTCGTCGAGATCCGCACGCCGCCCGTGCCGATCAACGCCGGCTTCGTGCATCCCCCTTCCAGCGAAACGCGGTCGTGCGACCGCACGGCCTCCGCCAGTTCCGCCGTCGTCGTTGGGCGCTCCACGTTCATTCGCGCGAGATCACCCCGGCCCGTTCCAGCGGGTGCAGCCCGGCTTGTCGCAACGACGGGGCCTCGCCCGTCGCCAGCATCTTGCCCGGGTTCGCGATCCCCAGCGGGTCGAAGGCCGCCCGCAGCCGCCGCATCGCGTCCATCTCGTCCGGCCCGAACATCTCCGGCAGGTACTCCCGCTTCTCCACGCCGACGCCATGCTCGCCCGTGATGGAGCCGCCCATCTCGATGCACATGCGCAGGATCGTCCCGGCCAACGCCTCCGCGCGCTGCAGCGCCCCCGGCTCGCGCCCGTTGAACAGGATCAACGGATGGAGGTTCCCGTCCCCCGCATGGAACACGTTGGCGACCCGCAGGCCTGCCTCGCGCGACATCCCCTGGATCCGGCGCAACGCCTCGCCGAGGCGCTGCCGCGGCACCACGCCGTCCTGCACGATGAAGTCCGGCGACAACCGCCCCACCGCGCTGAACGCGCTCTTGCGACCCTTCCAGATCGCCAGGCGCTCCGCGGCATCCCGCGCCACGCGAACCTCCAACGGGCCGCTCGACGCCAGCAATGGCTCCAGCCGACGTCGCTCCGCCTCTACCACCTCCCTTGGCCCCTCCAGCTCCACGATCAACACCGCCTCGCACCCCGCCGGGTATTCCGCGTGCACCGCCGCCGACGCCGCCTCCAGCGCCAGCGCGTCCATGATCTCCAGCGCTCCCGGCAACAATCCCGCCCCGATGACCGCGGCCACCGCGTCGCCCGCCTGCTCCAGCGTCCGGTAGCCCGCCAGCACCGTGTGGAACCGCTCGGCCTTGGGCACCAACTGCAACGTGACTTCCAGCGCGATCCCGAAGAGCCCCTCGTTCCCCGTGAACAACCCGCACCAATCCGGCCCCGCGAACTCCCGGCCGCTCCCGCCCAGCGTCACCCGCTCGCCCGTGGCCAGCACCGCCTGGATCCCCAGCACATGGTTCGACGTCATCCCATGGCGCAGGCAATGCGCGCCGCCGGAGTTGAACGCCACGTTGCCGCCGATCGTGCAGATCGTCTGGCTCGAAGGGTCCGGCGCGTAGTGCAGCCCATGCGGGGCCGCAGCCGCTGTCACCTGCGTGTTCACGACGCCGGGCTCCACCAACGCCCAGCGCTCCTCCGCGTTCACCCGCACGATCCGGTTCAGGCGGTTCAACGCGATCACGATCCCGCCCGGCACCGGCAACGACCCGCCCGAGAGGCTCGTCCCGCTCCCGCGCGCCACGAATGGCAGCCGCAGCTCATGGCAGAGCCGCACCAATGCCACCACCTCGTCCTGCGTCTCCGGGATGGCCACCGCCAACGGTCGCTCGCGGAAGGCCGTCAAGCCGTCGCTCTCATACGCCGCCAACTGGACCGGCTCGCGCAGCAGTCGCGGGCCCGGCATCAACGCCGACAATCGCCTCAGCGCCACGCCGTCCATGGGGCATCCTCAACGGTCCAGCACCGACCCCAGCGCGGCCAGCACCAGGTCCACGTTGCGCACCGTCGCGCCGTGCCCCATCAAGCCAATGCGCCAGGCCTTGCCGGCCATCACCCCAAGGCCCGCCCCGATTTCGATCCCGTACTCCTCCAGCAACCGCCGCCGCGTGCCCGCGTCGTCCGCGCCCTCCGGGATCCCGATGCAGTTCAACGTGTGCAAGGAGCGGCTCGGGATGTAGCGCAGGTCCATCCGTTCCAGACCAGCCTTCAGGCGTTGGTGGACGGCGGCATGTCGTGCAATCCGCGCTTCGAGACCCTCCTCCAGCACGATGGCCAGCGCCTCGCGCAGGGCGTAGGTCATGTTGATGGGCGCCGTGTGGTGGTACACCCGCGCGCCGCCGCCGGAGCCGCCGCCGGACAGGTAGTATTTCCGCAGCATCGTCACGTCGAGGTACCACGACTGGGGCTTGCTCTTGCGCGCGTCCAGGCGCGCCAACGCGCGTTCGCCGAAGCTCACCGGCGACAGGCCCGGCGGGCAGCTCAGGCACTTCTGCGTCCCGCTGTAGATCGCGTCGATGCCCCATTTGTCCACCTTGACCTCATGCCCGCCGAGGCTGGTCACCGCGTCCACCACCAGCATCGCCCCATGGCCATGGACGATCTCCGAGAGGCCCTCGATGGGCTGGTGCGCACCCGTGCTCGTCTCCGCCTGGACGATCCCCACCAGCTTCACGCCGGGGTTGCGGTCCAGCGCCTCCGCGATCTTCTCGTGCGGGATCGTCTCGCCCCACGGGGCCTCCACCACGTGCACCGTCGCGCCGCAGCGCTCCATCACGTCCTTCATCCGCCCTCCGAAGACACCGTTCACGCACACGATCACGGCGTCGCCCGGCTCCACGAGGTTCGACGCGATGCACTCCATGCCCGCCATGCCCGTGCCGCTCACGGGGAACGTCAGCGCGTTTTGCGTCTGCATCACCTGGCGCAGCATCTCGCACGTCTCGTCCATGATCGCGAGGTACTGCGGGTCCAGGTGCCCCAGGGTCGGGGCCGACAACGCCCGGAGGACTCGGTGCGGCACCGGGCTCGGACCGGGCCCCATCAGGATGCGTTCGTGCGGAAACTGCGTGTTCATGCGGTGGACAAGAAGAATGCTCGTGAACGAAGGAAATGTGCTGGCCACGAATTAACCCGTTCCGTGGGAGCCAAGTCCAGCGCGGCCGTTCGCCGCGACTCGCGGCGCGGGGCCTGAATCTGCGGTTGGCGGGCCGACCCGGCTTCCATAGGGTCCGCGCGGTTCACATTCCACAACGCATCACGTCTATGGCCAAGAAACAGATTCGCATCGGTCTCATCGGCTACGGCTTCATGGGCCGTGCCCATTCCAACGCCTTCGCCAAGGTGGGTCACTTCTTCGACTCCGGTCACGAGGTCGTCCTGCAGGCGGTCTGCGCCCGGGACGCCGCCAAGGCCCAGGCCTTCGCGGACCGGTGGGGGTACCGCTCCGTGGAGACCGACTGGAAGAAGCTCATCGCACGCGACGACATCGACCTCATCGACATCGCCGTCCCCAACAACCTCCACGCCGAGATCGCCATGGCCGCCGCGAAGGCCGGCAAGATGATCCTGTGCGAGAAGCCCCTCGCGATGAACCCGAAGGAGGCGGAGAAGATGGTTGCGGCGGTCAAGAAGGCCGGCGTCCCCAACATGGTGTGGTACAACTACCGCCGTTGCCCCGCCGTCGTCCTGGCCAAGCAGCTCATCGACGAGGGCCGTCTCGGGCGCATCTTCCATTACCGTGCGAACTTCCTGCAGGACTGGACCATCTCCCCGGACCTCCCGCAGGGCGGCGCCGCCCTGTGGCGCCTCGACGCCAAGGCGGCCGGATCCGGCGTCACCGGCGACCTCCTCGCCCATTGCATCGATACCGCCCTCTGGCTCAACGGCGGCATCGCCGACGTCAACGCGATGACCGAGACGTTCATCAAGGAGCGGAAGCACAACCTGACGGGCAAGGTCGAGAAGGTCTCCATCGACGACGCCTGCGCCTTCCTCTGCCATTTCAGCAACGGTTCCCTCGGGCTCTTCGAGTCCACCCGCTACGCCCGCGGCCACAAGGCCCTCTACACGCTCGAAATCAACGGCGAGCACGCCTCCATCAAGTGGGACCTGCATGACCTCCACCGCCTCCAGTGGTTTGACCACAAGGACCAGAGCAACCTCCGCGCCTGGCGTTCCATCCACGTCTCCGACGGCGACCATCCCTACCTCAAGAACTGGTGGGTCCCCGGCCTCCAGATTGGCTACGAGCACTCCTTTGTTCACCAGGTCGCCGACTTCCTCCAAGGCCTCGACTCCGGCAAGCCCGCGCGCCCCGACTTCGCCGATGGCCTCGCCACGGACTACGTCGTCGATGCCGTCCTCAACTCGGCCAGGTCCCACAAGTGGACCAAGGTCAAGCAGGTCAAGGCCTCCAAGTAGCATCGGCGGGTGGGCCAAGCAGCGGGCCCGCCGGGAGCGCGCTCGTGTCTGGGAGTCCGGCATTCTTGCCGCCCGGCGCGACGTGTCGGGCCACGCGGCGGGACGTTCCCGCCGCGTTGGCCGTCCGTCGCCTGCGCGCGGCCGGACGGTTCGCCCGTCACGAATGAGCACGCCGGCACCCCGCTGATGTGGCACCCTGCATGCGGATCCTTGCGGGGCGTGCGGTCCGGTTCCCGGGGAGAAGTGCGTTGCGGCGTGGGCCGGTGTGCGGCATACAGGCGCGGATGAGTTCAGCAAGCGTGGCAGCGAACGCGGCGGTCCAGGAGGCGTCGGCCTTCCTGACGCCCTTGTTTTCGGAGATCAACCAGTGCGTGGTGGGGCAGCGTTACCTGCTGGAGCGCCTGGTGATTGGGTTGCTGGCGAACGGGCATGTCCTCCTGGAGGGCGTCCCGGGGCTGGCCAAGACGTTGTCGGTGAAGACGCTGGCCACGGCGCTGCATGTGCGCTTCTCGCGCATCCAGTTCACGCCGGACATGCTGCCGGCCGACGTGGTGGGGACGCAGGTGTACAATCCCCAGTCGGGCGCGTTCACGATCCGGCGAGGCCCGGTGTTCGCAAACCTGGTGTTGGCGGACGAGATCAACCGCGCGCCGGCCAAGGTGCAGTCGGCGTTGCTGGAGGCGATGCAGGAGCGGCAGGTGACGATCGGGGAGCAGACGTTCCTGCTGGAGGAGCCCTTCCTGGTGCTGGCGACGCAGAACCCGGTGGAGCAGGAGGGGACCTACGTGTTGCCGGAGGCCCAGGTGGACCGCTTCATGCTGAAGCTGAAGGTCGGCTACCCGAGCCGTTCCGAGGAACGGCAGATCATGGACCTGATGGCGCGCACGGGCGGGCAGCCGTCCGCCAGCCCCGTGGTCTCTTCGGACGACATCCTTCGGGCGCGCCGGGTGTTGAACGACATCTACATGGACGACTCGGTGCGCAACTACATCGTGGACCTGGTCTGCGCCACGCGCGAGCCGAAGACCTATCGGTTGAAGCTGGACGGGATGATCCAGATGGGCGCGTCGCCCCGGGCGACGATCGCGCTGGCGTTGGCGTCGCGCGCCCATGCGTTCCTGAGGGGGCGCGGGTACGTGACGCCGCAGGACGTGAAGAGCATTGCCATGGATGTCCTGAGGCATCGCGTGACGGTCACGTACGAGGCGGAGGCGGAGGACAAGACCTCGGAGGTCATCGTGCAGCGGATCCTGGACGAGCTGCCGGTGCCGTGATCGGGCTGCGGCAGGAACGACGTGCATGAGGCCCACGCAAGGCATCGCATGACGGCCGAGGAACGGCTGCGCAAGATCCGGCAGATCGAGGTCCGGACGCGTCGGCTGGTGTCCGACTCGTTGGCGGGCCAGTACCACTCCGCGTTCAAGGGCTCGGGGATGGACTTCGACGAGGTGCGCGAGTACCAGCCGGGCGACGAGGTGCGCACGATCGACTGGAACGTGACGGCGCGGATGAACCATCCGTTCGTCAAGAAGTTCCGGGAGGAACGCGAGCTGACGTTGATGTTGCTCGTGGACCTCAGCCGATCGGGCTTGTTTGCGTCCGGGGAGGTTTCCAAGCGGGAGGTGGCGGCTTGGCTGGCCTCGATGCTGGCGTTCAGCGCGATCCGGAACCAAGACCGGGTCGGGCTGGTCTTGTTCTCGGAGGTGGTGGAGCACTACCTGCCGCCGCGAAAGGGGCGGCGGCACGTGTTGCGGGTGGTGCGGGACATCCTGTGCCGCGAGCCGCGGTACCCGGGGACGTCCGTCAACGACGCGTTGGAGTTCGTGCGGCGCATGGCCCCGGGGCGGTCGGTGGTGGTGGTGGTGTCGGACTTCATCGCGGAAACGCGGCCCAGCATGGAGGCCATCCAGGCACACCTGCGTCGGCGCGTGCTGAGCAGCCTGACTTTGTCGCGGGTGTCGTCGTCGTTGCTGCGACAGGTCTCGAGGGAGCACGACTTGATCGCGTTGCAGGTGGGGGACGAACGGGAGATGACGCTGCCGGGCGTTGGGCGGCTCTTGGTGGAGGATGCGGAGACCGGGGAACGGGTGGAGGTGGACACCCTGGGGGAGCGGCGGCGGGAGTCGTTCCGGATGCGTTCGGAGAAGGGGCAACAGGAGCTGACGCGGCTGTTTCGCGGGAGCGGCGTGGACGCCTTGCGGCTGGAGACGGGGCCCTCTGCAGGGGGGCGCCCCGAGGAGCAGATCATGTTGGACTACGCGCGTCAGTTGGCGGCGTTTTTTGATGCGCGCGGGAAGAGGAGGGGCCGGTGAGGCGGCAGCGCGGGTGGCGGGCTCGGGGGTTGGCCTTGGGGTGTGCCGCGTGGATGGCGGCATGGGGGCCCACCTTGGAGGCGGCGAAGAAGACCGGCCCGGAGGCAAAGGGCCCGGCAACCCGGACGGTGCCCTTGGCTCCCGCGTCGGGCGCTTCCGTTGGAGGCGCCGGACCTGCGCCGAGCTCGGGGCAGGGGGGCACTTCGGCCCCGGTGGCGTTGAAGGCGGAGCGGCAGCGACCGGTGGAGATCCCGGACCCATGGCGATGGGTGATCCTGGGCGGGGTGGTCTTGGGGTGTGCCGGGGCGGGTTTCGCGGCGGCAGCGTGGTGGAGGCGGCGCGGGACGGAGCCTGTTCCAGCATTGCCTCCACCGGACCCGGCGACGGTGGCGAGGGCACGGATCCTTGGGGCACGCCATGGGATGGCCGACGCTCGGTGGTATGTGGGGGAGGTTTCGGATGCGGTGCGGGGGTACCTGGAGGGCCGGTTTGGCCTGAGGGCCCCGGAGCAGACAACGGAGGAGTTCCTGGCAGGGTTGGCAGGCAAGGAGTTGCCGGGGATAGGGGATTCGGCGGGCTTGGGCGAGTTTTTGGGGTGGTGCGACCTGGTGAAGTTTGCGGGATGGAAGCCGGGGGGGCCTGAGCTGGAGGAATTGGAGCAATCGGCGCTGGGGATGGTGGAGCGGACGATGGCCGGCGCGGGGGTGACGGGGGCGACGGCGACCATGGTGGGAGGCGGGGGGACAGGAGGTGGCGCATGAGGCTGGAGTCGCCATGGTGGTTGCTGGCGTTGGCGTTGATCCCGTTGGCGGGGTGGCTGGGTCGGAGACTGGGGCGGGAGGTGGCGCTGGTGTACTCGTCGGCGTCGTTGATGAAGGGGATCACGGGGCTGACGCGGTCGCGGTCGGGTCGGTTTTTGTCGGGCTTGCGCTGGGCGGCGTTGGCGTTGCTGGTGGTGGCGTTGGCGCGGCCGCAGATGGGGGCGGGCCGGGCGCCGTTGAAGGCAAGCGGGGTGGACATCGCGGTGGCGCTGGACTTGTCGGGCTCGATGTTGGCGGAGGACTTTGAGCTGGGCGGGAGCCGGGTGAACCGGATCGAGGTGGCGAAGGACGTGCTGAAGACGTTCGTGGAGAACCGTCCGGCGGACCGGTTTGGGCTGGTGGTCTTCGCGGCGCGCTCGTACATCGCGGCGCCGCCGACGCTGGACCATGGGTTCTTGCTGCGGAACATGCGGCGGCTGGAGGCGTTGAACGAGCAAGGGACGGCGATTGGGGCGGCGTTGTCCACGGCGGTGAACCGGTTGCGGGAGTTGCCATCGAAGAGCCGGATCGTGGTGTTGATGACGGACGGTCAGAACAACGCCGGGGACATCCCGCCGTTGACGGCGGCGGACGCGGCGGCGGCGTTGGGGGTCAAGGTGTACACGATTGGGATTGGGACGCATGGGACGGCTCCGACGCCGGTGGGGGTGGATGGGTTTGGACGGAAGGTGTACCGGCAGGTGCCGGTGGACATCGACGAGGAGACGTTGAAGCAGGTGGCGGCCCGGACGGGCGGGAAGTATTACCGGGCGGACTCGACCAAGACGATGCGTTCGATCTACGCGGAGATCGACAAGATGGAGAAGACGGAGATGGAGGCGCGTCGGTTTGCGGCGTGGGAGGAGTGGATGGTGTTGATGGCATGGCCGGCCGTGGGGTTGCTGGTGTTGGAGATGGCCTTGTCCCACACGGTGTGGAGGAAGCTGCCATGAAGGGGTCGGGGCTCCCATTCCTGGATCCGGCGTTCCTGTGGCTCTTGGCGGTGTTGATCCCGCTGCTGGGCTTGCTGTTGGCGTGGTCGGAGCGGCGTCGGAGGGAGGGCCTGGGAATGCTGGTGCAGGCGCGGCTGATCCCGTCGTTGATCCCCGGCCTGCGCCCGTGGCGAAGGCGGCTGAAGCAAGGGCTGCTGCTGGCGGCGGTGGCGTTGGTTTTGCTGGGGATCGCCCGGCCGTGGTGGGGCTACGTGGAAGAGGAAAGCCGGGGAACCGGCGTGGACGTCGTGGTGTGCATGGACGTGTCGCGCTCGATGCTGGCGTCGGACTTGAAGCCGAGCCGAATCCAGCGCGCGAAGCTGGCCGCGTTCGACCTGGCGCGGATGGCGAAGGGGGATCGTGTGGCGTTGGTGGCGTTCGCGGGCACGGCGTTCCTCCAATGCCCGCTGGCGCTGGACCCCGAGGCGTTCCGGCAATCGGTCACGGCGCTGGACACGGAGGTCATCCCGGAGGCAGGCACGACGTTGTCGGAGGCGATCAAGGAGGCGCGCCGGGCGTTTGCGGAGGACTCGGGGGCGTCCCGTGCCATCGTGGTGATCACGGATGGCGAGGACCACGAGCCGGGGGCGGTGAAGGAGGCGGAGGCGGCGCGCAAGGAGGGAATCCGGGTGTACACCGTGGGGGCAGGGTCCGCGGAGGGCGACGTCCTGCGGACGGCAGACCCTTATGGGAACCCGGTGTTCGTGCGGGACGAGCAAGGCAACCCGGTGCGGAGCCGGTTGAACGAGGAGTTGCTGCGGCAGGTGGCGGAGGCGGGGAACGGCTTCTACGTGACGCTTCGGGACGCGCAGGCGATGCGGACGTTGTACGACCGGGGGGTTGGGACGTTGCCGAAGGGGGAGTTTGCGGGCGGTCGGGTGCGTCAGGCGAAGGAACGATTCCAGTGGCCATTTGCCTTGGCGCTGGGGTTGGTGTTGATGGAGATGGCCTTCCCGGAGGAATGGCGTCCGCGGCGACGGGTTGCGGGCGTTGCGGGCCTGGGGCACGAATCGGGAAAGGACGCCAGCGAAGGATCGGCATCATGAGGACAAGAACATGGGTCGGGGCGGTTGCTTGGACGGCGGGCATTGCGGGCCTCGTGACGGCCTTGCCATGCTGGGCGGGCCCGAGCGCGTCGGGCGCGCTGGGGCGCTTGGCCGAGGGCGACGCATCGGGCGCCCGACGCGAGTACGAGGAGTTGATCGCGAAGGCGCCCGGGGACGCGCGATTGGCCTTCAATGCCGGGGTGGCGGCGCACCAGATGGGGGATTGGGAGGCGGCCGGGCGGCATCATGAGGCGGCGTTGGCGTCGTCGGACCTTGGGCTGCAGCAACGCGCCTTCTTCGGGCTGGGCAGCGCCCGGTTCCGCCAAGGCGAGGCGGCGACGGACGGGGCGGAGAAGGCCCGGTTGTGGGAGGATGCCGTGCGCCAGTACCAGGCAGCCTTGGGGTTGAATCCGGCGGACACGGCCGCGCGCGAGAACCTCGATGTTGTCCGCGAGCAGCTGGCGCGTTTGCAGCGGGAGCAGCAGCAGGAGGACGGCAAGAAGGACTCGCCCCAGCAAGGCAAGCAAGGCACGGACAAGAAGGAAAAGGGGGATCCCCAGAAGGACGGCAAGAAGGGGGCAGGCAAGGATTCCCAGAAGGACGACGCCGGGCCGTCGGGCGACTCGGGGCAGAAGGGTGACCAGCAGGGCGGAAAGGACGGCGGGAAGGACGGGCAAGGCCAGCCAGGAGGTGACCAGAAGGGCGGGGCATCGCGCGAACAGGGTGGACCCGAGCGCAAGGACGGTGGCAAGGAGGGCCCATCCTCCGAGGACGACCGTGGCGGGCGCATGGAGGAGAACAAGGCGAAGGACGGCAAGGAGGGTGCGCGAGGCCAGCGTGGCCAGGAGGGGAAGCAGGGTGACGGCACGCCCCGTGCGGCGGGTCGGCCGCAAGGAGAGGGCGAGAAGGGTGGCGAGGACGGTGCGGAGGGAGCGGTCGGCGGGGGCGCGGCGGCGCAAGGCCAGCCCGGGGCCATGTCGGGCGAGGAAGGCGTGGACGGCAAGATGGCGATGCGGTTTGCGGAGCGGTTGTTGGATGCACACAAGCGGGAGGAGCGCGCGTTGATTTGGGCGGCTCCGAGGGCGCCGTTCCAGGACGGTCGCAATGGCGGGAGGAAGACATGGTGACGGTCGGGCGGCAGGGCGTGGGTCCGCGCGGTGGCGGATGGAGGCCATGGATGGTGGTGTGGGCACTGGCCTGGCTGGTGGGTGGTTGGGGGGGGCGGGCGATGGCACTGGGGGTGCGGATGGAGGTGGACCGGGACTCGGTGGAGGCGGGCGAGAGCTTTGTGCTGAGCCTGGTGATCGAGGGGGTCCAGGCGGCGGGACAGCCGGGCAACCTCCCAATTCCGGGCCTTCGGCTTCGCTACTTGGGGCCGGTGAGCCAGATGCAGAGCATCAATGGCCAGACCACGGTGCAGGTGGCGCATCGCTTCCTCGCGACGCCGGAGGGCACGAACGACGTGGTGATCCCGTCCTTCAACGTCCAGGTCGGCAACCAAACGTTGCCCACGCAACCGTTACGGGTGCGCGTGGTGCCGTCGGAGAGCCACGCGGAACCGGTTTGGCTGAAGGTGGTGGTGGACCGCGACTCGGCCTTCGTGGGCGAGACCTTTCCCGTGGAGGTGCAGTTGTACTTCCAGTCGGTGAAGGACGTGACCCCGCCGAGGCTGGACCTGGACGGGTTCGTCATGGGGCGGGCGGCGGAGCCCCGGCAGGCGACGACCATGCGTGGCAACGAGCAATGGAGCGTCGTGAGCTGGCGGTTTGCGGTGACGGCCAGCAAGGCGGGCGAGATTCAGCTCGGTCCGGCGGAGGTGGACCTGACGCTGCTCACGGCGGTGCGGGGACGCCAAGGGGACATCTTCGACGACTTCTTCGGGCAGCCACGCAACGCGCGGCGGATGACGGTCAAGGGCGAGGGCAAGACGTTGAAGGTCACCCATCCGCCGGCCGCCGGGCGGCCGACGGGGTATGCCGGCGTGGTCGGGCAGTTCCAGCTTTCGGCCGCCGTGACCCCGGCCCGGCTCAACGTGGGCGACCCGGTGACGGTGCGGGTCACCGTGCAAGGGCAGGGTGGGATCGAGCGAATGGAGCTGCCCCCATGGCCTGAAACGGCCTCACTGCGAGTGTACCCGGGCACGAATGGGTTCGCGGCGGCGGATCCGCTTGGGTTGTCCGGGACGCGGACGCTGGAATACGTGGTGGTGCCCGAGCGGGCGGGGCAGGTCCGGCTGCCCGTCCCGTCGCTGGTGTCATTTGATCCTGTGGCTCGGGAGTATCGGACGGCCAGCGCCGGGGAAGTGGTGCTGGATGTTTTGGCGGGAGCCAGCGGCGTGGCCGAGGGCGCCTCGCCCGGGGCAACCGCGACAGGTGGCGCGACCAACCGGGTGGCGGGCGGGGAATCGCCGGCGGCCGCTTGGCGTTCAGGTGCGGGTGTTCGCAAGGCGGGTGGGCTTCGATGGGGCGCATCCCCCTGGGTGGGCGGCGTGGCGTTGGCCCCGTGGCTGGCATGGGCGGGCGTGGCGGCTGGGCGAGCGTGTCGTCGGCGCTGGAAGTCGCGCCCGGCACCCCCGGCACGGGATGGGTGGCGGCGCGAGATGCAGCAGGGCCGTGCGACCCTGGAGGCTGGCGAGGGAGACTTGGCGGCGTGCGGGGACGCCGTGCGTGGTTGGCTCGGATGGTGGCTGGATCGCGAGCCCGGGACGGTGACGGCCGAGGTGGCATTGCGGGCGATGGCAGAGCGCGGGTTTGACGACGCGACCCGCGAGGCGGTGGCGGGTTGGTTTGCCGCATGGGATGCGCTTCGGTATGCCCCGCAGGGAGGGGTGGCAGACGCGGGCTTTCGGTCGGAGACGCTGCGGGTGGTAGGGTTGCTGGAAGGGGCGTTGAAGCGGGAGGAGGAGGCCCGATGAATCGGGGGACGAGGCGGGGCGGGTTGCGCGGAATCCTGCTGGGATGGGCCTGCGGTGGGTTCCTGGGCTTGGGTTTGGCGGCGGCGGATCCTCATGAGGAGGCCCAGCAGTTGTTCGCCGTGGGGCGGCCGGCGGAGGCGGCGGCGGTGTTGGGAAAGGCGTTGAGGACTGGGTCGGCGGGGCCTGATGCCTGGTTCAACCTCGGGCAGGCGTACTCGGCGTCTGGGGAGCCAGGGAAGGCCTTGTGGGCGTGGAGGCAGGGGGTGCGCGTGGCGCCGAGGGATGGCGGCCTGCGCGCGTCCGTGGCGCAGGCGCGTCAGCGGACGGGCGGGTTGGGCGTGCATCCGCTGGCGCAATGGGCCGGATGGGCGCGCGTGGAGGAATGGGCGGCGGGGGCGATGGTGGGGAGCGCGACGTTGGCGGTTTGGCTGGCGACCGGTTGGGTGCGCGGTGGACGGCGGTGGCCGGGGTTCGGTTGGGTGATAGGGACGCAGTTTTTCTTGGCTGCTGGTTGGCTGGCGTCCGCCCTGGGCGATCGGTGGTCGCCCGATGCGGTGGTGGTGGTGCGGGAGGCTTCGGTGGCGGTCGCTCCCGTGCCGGAGGCGAAGGCGGTCCGGACGTTGGCGGAAGGGGTGGAAGTGCGGGTGTTGAGGCGGCATGGGGATTGGGTGGAGGTCGAGGTGGACGGTGCAAGGATGGGTTGGTTGCGGGCGGTGCAGATCTGGGACGACCGCCGGTGAACACCTGGGGCGGGCGGCGGGCTCGAGGCAATCAAGGGTGAAGGCAGAAGGAACCCGCTGCTCGGCTTGAGGGTTCGCCGGATGTTGGAAGTCTTCGATGGGTGCTGGGCCGAGGCGGTCGTTTCCCGTTCCTTGCCTTGCTCTGCCCCCCGCGTCCCGTTTCCCGTTTGGGATCACTCCATGGTTGCAGCCGGGGACGGGTCTTGGGTTTGATGCGCGGGTCCTACACGACGCGCTGGATGAACCTTGCCTTGTTTCGACAATATCGGATGGCCGTGGTGCTGGCGGCATGCTTGCACTGGGCGGCCACGGCCCAGCAGCCGGTCGTGCCGGTGAAGCAGGTGGTGATTGTGCACGTGGGGCCGGCTCCCGTGTCGGACTCCGTGGTTCGCGCGAACATTCGCGTCAAGGAGGGCGAGGGCTTCTCGCAGGAGGCGATCGACGCGGACATCCAGAACCTGTACCGGACGGGGTATTTCTCGAACATCCGAGTGGGGCAAGAGCGGGATGCGGTGGGGGTGACGCTGACGTACCGGCTGCAAGGCAAGCCGGTGCTCACGGAGATCCGCTTCAGCGGCAACAAGAAGTACCGGACAAGCCGGCTGCGGAAGAAGCTGACGTCGAAGGTGGGGGAGCCGTTGGACGAGCTGAAGCTGTTCAATGACTCGCAGGAAATCCTGAAGACGTACCAGAAGGCAGGCCTGCAGAAGACGGAGGTCCGGGCGGTGCCGAGCGTCAACGAGGAGCTGGGCCGGGGCATCGTGACGTTCGAGGTCGTGGAGGCTCCGAAGGTACGGATCACGGACGTGTTCTTCGACGGCGCGAAGGACATGAAGCAGCGCAAGCTGCGGCGGGTGGTAAAGACGCGGCGTTGGTGGATGTTCTCGTGGATCACGGGGTCCGGGAAGCTGAAGGACGACGTGTTCGAGGAGGACAAGGAGCGGCTGCGGGAGTTTTACACGGAGCAGGGGTACATTGACTTCGAGCTGAAGGACGTGGTGTTCGAGCGGGCGCGCACGAACCGAATGGTGGTGCGGTTCGTGGTGGAGGAGGGGACGCCGTACAAGGTGGGCGGCGTGAAGTTCGAGGGGAACGAGCTGTTCTCGCGCGAGGAGATCGTCGGCAACCTGCGGAGCCGCGAGGGCGAGAAGGTGACCAGGGGTCTGGTGCTGAAGGAGGGCGAGAAGTTCACGCCCAAGTCCCTGTCGAAGGACGTCGAGGCCATCACGGACTTCTACGGGGCGCGCGGGTACATTGAGGCGCGGGTGGACGCGGAGAAGGTGCCGAACGTCGAGAAGGGGACGTTGGACCTGAACTACAAGCTGCAGGAGGGCTCGAAGTTCTTCGTGGAGAAGATCGAGATCCGCGGCAACACGCGGACGAAGGACAAGGTGATCCGCCGCGAGCTGGCGATCACGCCGGGCGAGACGTTCGACAACGTGCGGGTGAAGGTGTCGAAGTCGCGCCTGGAGCAGATGCAGTACTTCGAGAAGGTGGACACGACCAACGAGGACACGGACGTCGAGAACGGCAAGAACCTGGTGATTGGGCTGGAGGAGAAGCGGACGGGCAACTTCATGGTGGGTGCCGGGTTCAGCTCGATTGACGCGTTGGTGGGCTACGCGGAGATCAGCCAGGGCAACTTCGACCTGTTCAACCCGCCGTCCTTCACGGGCGGCGGCCAGAAGGCGCGCCTTCGGGTGCAGGCGGGCACGCGCCGCCAGGACTACGTGGCGACGTTCATCGAGCCCTGGTTTCTCGGGCGTCGCCTGTCGCTGAGCACGGAGCTGTACCATCGCCAGCTCAACTTCCTCTCGTCCAACTATGACCAGCGCCAGACGGGCGCGCGCGTCGGCCTGACCCGCCAGTTGCCCTTCAACCTCGTCGGTGGCGTCAACTACACCATCGAAAGCATCGGGATCGACTTCACGGACACGTACACGGCGTCGTTCCCGGACACGCTCCTGCTCCAAGAGCAAGGCAGCCGGTTGGTGTCCCGTGCAGGGGTGAGCCTGGCGTATGACACGCGCAACTCCGTGCTGCTGCCGTCGCGCGGCCAGCGAATCGAGCTGGTGCCGGAGCTGGCGGGTGGACCGTTCGGGGGCGACTCCGACTACTACCGCGTGGACCTTCGGGTGTCGCAGTACTGGGGTCCGGCGCAGTTGTTTTCGGAGACGAGCCTTTGGAAGGATGCGTTGGACGGGCACATCCTGGAGTTGTCCGGGCGGGTGGGCGTCGTGGAGGCGTATGGGGATGGCGACCGGGGGCGGCGCGACCGGGTGCCGTTGTTTGACCGGTTTTACCTGGGCGGCCTGTTTTCGCAGCGTGGGTTTACGTTTCGGCAGGTGGGCCCGAAGGACCCGGTGTCCGGGGAGCCCTCGGGCGGCGGCACGTACTGGTTTGGCGGGGCGGAGTACAGCGTCCCCATCATTGAACGTGTACGGCTCGCCGTGTTCTATGACGTGGGCATGGTCTATCCGGACGCGTACAGCTTCGAGCCGCAGGACTTCATTGATTCCAACGGGAATCGCCAGACGACGCGGCTGTACAACGACAACTGGGGCTTCGGCATCCGGCTGAACTTGCCGATTGGCCCGCTCCGGCTGGACTACGGCATCCCCATTAGCAGCGACACTCGGGTGCGTGGCAGCGGTCGTTTCCAGTTTGGGGTGGGTTATACACGGGACTTGTGATTGGAACTGCAGCAACAGAAGAGACGCATGAAATCAATCGGAATGAAGCGGTGGGCAGCGTGGTTCGTGGCAGCAATCTTGGCCGCCTCCGCGCACGCCCAGACGAAGACAGCCGTCGTGGACCTGCAAAAGGTGTTTGATGGCTACTGGCGCACCAAGCAGGCGGACACCCAGCTCAAGGAGCGGGCCAACGACCTCGAGAAGGCGCGAACGGGCATGGTCGATGACTACAAGAAGGCCAACGAGGAGTTCAAGAAGGTGCTCGACAGCATCAACGATCCCTCGGCCTCCAACGACGAGAAGGACAAGCGCAAGCAGGACGCCGAAAAGCGCCGCGTGGACATCGCCGGCATCGAGCAAAACATCCGGACGTTCGACGAGAACTCCCGCAAGTCGATCCTCGACCAGCAGAAGCGCATGCGCGACTCCGTGCTCCGGGACATCCGGGGCGTCGTCGAGGAAAAGGCCAAGTCCGGCGGCTACCAGACCGTCCTCGACACGGCCGCCCTCTCGCTGAACCAGACCCCCGTGGTGGTGTACACCAGCCTCGTAGGATCCAGCGACGACCTCTCCGACACCGTTTTGAAGGCGCTCAATGCGAACGCCCCGGCCGACAACGGCAAGAAGGACGAGGAGAAGAAGCCTGCCAGCCCGTAATCCCCGTTCGCGTTCCATCCAGGCATCGCCTGCGCCACGTCGTGGGCCTGCCCCCATCCTCCCAGCCGGGCGCGGTCCTTCCGCGCCCGGCGTCTTTTCAAGGACATGACCGCCGCCGTCATCGTGGCAGCCGGCCGTGGCACCCGCATGGGTCCCGGCATGGACAAGCTCTTCATCGAGGTTCTCGGGCGCCCTGTTGTCGCCCATGCCTGGGCTCGCATGGACGCCGCGCCGGACATTGATTCCGTCGTCTTGGTCGTGCGTGCCGGGATGGAGGCCGAGTTCGAGCGCCTCGCGTCCGAGCACGTGCGGCCCTCCAAGCCATGGCGCCTCGCCCCGGGCGGCGCCGAGCGCCAAGACTCGGTCTGGAGCGGGCTCGCAGCCGTGGCCCCGGGGGCCGAATGGGTCGCCATCCATGACGGTGCACGCCCCTGCACGCACCCGCAGGTTGTCTCGGATACGTTGGCGGCCGCCCGTGCGACTGGCGCGGCCGTGGCGGCGTGTCGGGTGACGGACACGATCAAGGAGTCCGATGGCGCGGGCTTTGTGGCCCGTCACCTGGACCGGTCCCGTCTCTGGGCGGTGCAAACGCCCCAGTGTTTCCGGGTTGAGGTCTTCCGGCGCGCCCTGGCGGAAGTGCGGCGCCGGGGCTTGTCCGTGACGGACGACACGGCCGCGTGCGAGGTCATTGGGCAGGCGGTGGCATTGGTGGAGGACCGATGGCCGAATCCCAAGGTGACGGTCCCGGCGGACGTGCCCTTCGTGGAGTTGATGTTGGGGCGGATGGGTGCAGGCACGGGTGCGGGGCGCGGTTCCGTTGGAGAAAGGCCTTGAGCGCGTCGATGGCCCGGCCTGACCCTCTGCCGCAATGCACGTGCTGCTGGCAGCCAGCGAGCTGCATCCGTACTCGAAGACGGGGGGGTTGGCCGACGCCGTGGGGTCGTTGGGTCGCGCCCTCGCGCTCGCGGGCGTGCGGGTGACGGTGGTCACGCCCCTGTATCGAGGCCTAGCCGAGCGGGTGGGGCCGGCCGTGGGGTCGCCGTGGCGGTTCGACATTGGCGTGGGCAAGGAACTGGTTCCCGGGGAGTTCGTGCGCGTGACGGAGCCCTCCGGGATGGAGGTTTGGTTCGTTCGCCATGACGCGTACTTCGACCGGTCCGGGCTCTACAACGAGGGGCAGAGCGACTATGCGGACAATGCCGCACGGTTCCTGTTCCTGGCGCGCGCGGCGCTCTTGGCGGCGCGTCATGCGGCAGTTCCCGTGGACGTGGTGCACGCCCATGACTGGCAGGTGGGGTTGCTGCCGCTGATGGTGCACCACGCCCGCATCACCGGGGCGTGGCCCCGCGCGCCACGCACGTTGTTCACCATCCACAACCTGGCGTACCAAGGCGGGTTTGCGGCGGACGCATGGACCCTGACGGGGCTGCCCTGGAGCTGGTTCCACCTTGAAAGCGCGGCGCATGGCGGCGGCGTCAACTTCCTCAAGACGGGCCTCTGCCTGGCGGACGCGCTGAGCACGGTGAGCCCCCGCTATGCGCGCGAGATTTGCACGCCGGAGTTCGGATGCGGGCTCGATGGCGTGCTCCGCCGCCGCGAGCACGACCTGTGCGGCATCCTGAACGGCGTGGACTATGACGAGTGGAACACGACGCGGAACCCGGCGCTGCCCCACCCCTATCACGCCGATGACCTATCCGGGAAGGCAATGTGCAAGGCGGCCCTGCAAGGGGAGATGGGGCTTGCGGTGGACCCGGGCGTGCCCTTGTTCGGCAACATCAGCCGCCTCACGGACCAGAAGGGATGCGACCTGCTGGCGGCCGCGCTGGAGGGGTTGCTGCCCCGGGAACCGCTCCAGTTTGTCCTCCTGGGCAGCGGCGACCCGGCGCTGGAGGCCACGTTCCGGTCCTTGGCCACGCGCTTTCCGGGCCGCGTCGCCGCGAGGATCGGGTTCAACCCGGCGCTGGCCCATCGCATCGAGGCCGCGAGCGACTTCTACGTCATGCCGTCGCGCTTCGAGCCGTGCGGGCTCAACCAGTTGTATTCGCTCCGCTACGGCGCGATCCCGGTCGTGCGCGCGACGGGCGGATTGTCGGACTCGGTGGTGGACGCGCGCGATGACGCGGCGGCTGCCACGGGCATCCACTTCCGCGAGGCGAGCGCGGCCGCGTTGGAATGGGCGATGCGCAAGGCGCTGGCGTTGCATGCCATCCCCCAGGCCGTGGCGCACTATCGGTCGAACGGCATGAGCCGAGACTTCTCTTGGCAAACCCAGGCGCGCGAGTACGTGCGTCTCTACGGCGAGATCCTTCACGGCCCATGAACGAGACGCTGGTGGTCAACGAGGTCTATCTCAGCCTGCAGGGCGAAAGCACGTTTGCAGGGCTGCCCTGCATCTTCGTCCGTTTGACCGCATGCAACCTGCGGTGCTCGTACTGCGACACGGCCTACGCCTTCACCGAGGGCCACCGGATGGCCGTCGCCGACGTCCATGCGGAGGTCCGACGCCTCGCGGCGGGGATGGATGCGGGCGGCAAGGCGAGGGTCGTGGCCATGCCCGGGGTGGAAGGCGGGCACCGGCTGCCATTGGTCGAGTTCACCGGCGGCGAACCCTTGCTCCAACCCCGCGCGGTGGCCCTCATGGCCGCCCTGTGCGACGACGCCTTCACCGTGCTCGTCGAGACGTCGGGAGCCCATGACATCGGGGTGCTCGACCCGCGCGTGCGGCGCATCATGGACTTGAAGTGCCCGTCGTCGGGCGAGGACGGGCGGAATCGCTGGGCCAACGTCCCGCTGCTGAGGGCGACGGACGAGGTGAAGTTCGTGGTGGGCACGTGGGAGGACTACGCGTGGATGAAGGCGGTTCTCGAACGCGAGGCGTTGGCGTCGCGGTGCCCCGTCTTGGTTTCATGGGTGGCCCCCCTGACGGACGCGCAGCGGGATCCGTCGCTCAAGCGTGTGCCGTCCGGCCATCGGCCGCTGTCGCGTCGGGAGCTGGCCGACCAGATCATCGCGGACGGATTGCCGGTGCGGTTCCAGTTGCAGATGCACAAGTTCGTATGGCCCGTGGACGCGAGGGGCGTGTGATGCACGGTGCCTTGTCACGCGAGACGCTGGAGCGCATCCGGCGGTTTGAGTCGCCCAACGTCACCCACCTGGACGAGCGCGAGGCCTGGCCTGTCGTGTGGGAACGGGCACGCGGTTGCGATGTGTGGGACGTCGAGGGACGGCGTTTCCTGGACCTGACCGCTGCGTTCGGGGTGGCGGCGGCGGGCCATGCCAACCCGCGCGTGGTGGCCGCCGGGCGTCGCCAGATGGGTCGCTTGCTGCACGGGATGGGCGACGTGCACCCGCATGCCGCGAAGGGGTTGCTCCTCGAAATGCTGAGCGCCCGTACGTTTGGCCGATGGAAGCCGGGGCTGGAAGGGCGTGCGATCCTGGCGTGCACGGGGTCGGACGCCGTGGAGGCGGCGCTGAAGACGGCCATGTTGGCGACGGGGCGCCGGGGCGTGGTGGCCTTCGAGGGCGCCTATCATGGGACGGGCTACGGCGCCTTGAACGCGACCCATCGCGAGCATTTCCGGCGGCGGTTCGAGGCGCAGTTGGGAGGGTTCGTGGGATTTGTCGAGGGCGGGCGGATGGACGCGTTGGATCCCATGGCGTTGATGGGACTGCTCGATTCCGTTGAGCGGCGCGTGGGCGCGGCGGGGGCGGTTTTGGTGGAGCCGGCGCAGGCGCGGGGCGGCATCCGTATCCCGCGCCCGGGATTCCTGAAGGCCCTGAGGGAATGGTGCGACCGACGCGGTGCCTTGCTGGTGTTGGACGAGATTTACACGGGGTTTGGGAGGACGGGCCGTTGGTTTGCGTGCGAGGCCGACGGGGTGATCCCGGACTTGGTTTGCGTGGGCAAGGCGTTGAGCGGGGGCTTCCCGATCGCGGCGTGCGTGGGACGTGCCGACGTGATGGAGGCGGCGTGGCCCAGGTCGGAGGGCGAGGCGATTCACACGAGCACGTTCTTGGGGCATCCGGTGGGGTGCGCGATGGCGTTGGCGCAGGAGAGGGAGATGGAGGAGCGGGGCTTGGTCGAGCGCGCGGCGGCGGAGGGCGCGTGGCTTCGCGGCCGATTGGAAGCCATGGCCGGGATGCATGGCGCCCATGAGTGGCGGGCGCTGGGCGTGGGGTTGATGGCCGGGATCGAGGTGCGGACGCGGGACGGCGCGCCGGCCGGCGGCGTGGTGGTGCGTGCGATGCAACGGTTGGCACGGGAGGGAATCCTTGTGCTGCCGGAGGGCGCCGATGGCGAGGTCCTCAGCCTGACGCCGCCGTTGACCATTCCGCGCGTGCGCCTTGCCCGGGCCTTGGAACGCATTCGCACGGCCTTGGAGGAGGCAGGCTCATGACGTTGACGGAGATGCGCCGAATCCTGGACGGACGCGGATGGCAACTGACGCGAAGCCTTGGTCAGAACTTCCTTCATGATGCCAACCAGGTGCGCCGGATCGTGGCGGCTGCGGGTCTGCTGCCGGGCGACCGCGTGCTGGAAATCGGGCCCGGACTGGGGCCCTTGACGGAGGCCCTGGTGGAGGCGTCGGGCCGGGTGCTGGCCGTCGAGAAGGACGCGCGGATGGTGGAGGCGTTGCGAGAGCGGATGGCGGGTGCGCTCGCCGACGGCCGGTTGGAGGTGGTGCACGCCGACGCCCTGCAGTGGTTGCGCGCGGGCTCGTGGCAGGGCGATGGATGGAAGGTTGCCTCCAACCTGCCGTACTCCGTGGGCTCGCCCATCTTGGTCGAGCTGGCGCTGGCAGCGCGCGGGCCCAGCCGGATGGTGGTGACGTTGCAGGAGGAGGTCATCGACCGCCTCGCGGCGCGCGCCGGGACGGAGGACTACGGCGTGCTGACGTTGCTGGTGGGACTCCGCTTCCGCGTCCAGGACGCCTTTCGGATTCCCCGCGACTGCTTCTTCCCGGCGCCCGACGTCGAGTCGGCGTGCGCGGTGCTGGCCCGACGCGATGCCACGGGGTTGGAGGAAGGGGCCGTGGACGCCTACGTGCGCCTGGTGAAGACGGGGTTTGGTCAACGCCGCAAGATGCTGGCGAAGCTGGCCGGCGCGGTCTGGGGACGCGGCCCGGTGGAGGAGGCGATGCGTGCGGCGGGCGTGGGCGTGAACGACCGCGCGGAGGTGGTCACCCGCGAGCAATTCGTGGCCATGGCCGCGCGGTTGGCCCGGGCGGGATGACGCGGACCCTGGCCAGGGCAGGAGACGTTGTCTTCGGCTGCGTCTTTTTCGCCGTGGGCATGACGCTCGTCGTCATCCTGGGGTCGGCCGCCCTTGAGGTCGCACGGCTTCGTCTGCGTCCCCCCATCGTGCATCGGGTCGTCCGAACGGACATCGTCCCGGCGGACTTGGGCCGACCCGGGTTTGACCTCGTGATCCGCTTCCAGGCACCGGGTCGCGAGGAGGTCGAGCGAGCCGAGTTGCATGGAACGGATTACCGGGACCTTGCACGGGTCCAGCGAACGCTTCCTGCCGGAGCGCCGTTGATCGGGCGTCGGTGGCCTCCGGATGCGCCCGCGCGACTGGATGTTTGCGAGGGCGGATGGGGGCGGCTGGTCCTGTTCCCGGCCTTCATGTTGATCCCAGCGACCTTTGCCTGCATTGGGTCGGCGGTGGCCTGGGGTGGCATGATGGGCAGGAAACGGAATGGCGGCAGGACTGGCGAGTCGCCCCGATGGACCCTGTTGGCGGGAGGGGAGGTCTTCCTGCTGGTGGGCCTTGCCGTGGTGGCCGCGATGCTTGTGGTCCCGACGTGGCATTGGGTGCGCTCGCGGTCATGGGCTCCGGCCACGGCGACGGTCGAGATGTCGCGCTCGATCATCACTCGCGCGTCCAAGGGCGGACGGAGCCATCATCCGGCGGTCCTCTATCGCTACGAGTGGGACGGCCGCGTCCACGAGTCGTCGCGGATCTCGGCGGGGGCCGGAAGGGGAGGCGAAGCATGGACGACGATGTTTGTGGGAAGCCATCCCGTGGGCTCAGCCACGACGTGCTGGGTGAACCCCAGCGATCCGACCGAGGCGGTGCTGGAGCGCTCGTTGTCCTGGTGGATGGTGCTCGGCGTGCCGTTCTGCGTATTTCCGGTGCTTGGGGTGACGCTGTGGCGAGCCGGATGGAAGGGGACGATGCATCCAAGAACCCGGCATGCGCCCGGCCGTGCATCCCGGGAGGAATCCAGCCCCTTGCCCGAGTCGGGGTGACACGGAACCGGCGGAAACCGTGCCGCTTGCACCCCAAGCGGCCGCAACATTGGATGGATGTCCATATGCTGCCACGCGGAAACGAAACGGGGCGGGTATGAGATCCCGCCCCGTGGCGATCGAATGGGTTGGTGTCTCAGCGTTTGAAGGCCATGGGCGAGCCCTGCGCCTGGGGCAGTTCATGGGCGCAGGGTTGGTTGGTGGGCGCGTCGGCGGCGCGGTCAGTGGGTTGGACCACGCCATTCTGGAGCATCCAAGCCTCCACCTCGTCGCCGCTGACGTCGGCAAGGATCCGGCCGTTGATCTCGACGCAGGGCTGACGGGTTTGGCCTGTCTTCTCGACCATCTCCTGGAAGCATTCCGGGCGGTTGATGATGTCGCGTTCCTCGAAGGGGAGGTCGTGCTTCTTGAACACCGCGCGGACGCCCGCGCTCCATCCGCACCATGGCTTGAGCCATGCCACAATCCTGGGTTTTTCCATAGCCATCTTCGGGCGGCAGCATGTCGAAGGATGGGTGAAGTGCAACGTTGGATCCTGGGGAAGGTCGTTTGGCATCCGCTCGTGAGGCTGGGGAACGTGCTCGGTTTGCGGCGGCTGATGGACGGGGGCTTCCGGCTTGAAGGGCATGGCTCGCCAAGAAATGGCGGCGGCGATAGCCTGTGGGGGTGATCTCGGACCGGGACTACATGCGAGAGGCGGGGCCAACGAGCCTGCGATTGTCGGTGAAGCTGATCTGGGTGCTGGGCGCGTGCTTCATCGTGCAGAGCGTGCTGGCGTTTCATGGCCGGATCGACGTGGCGGGTTCGCTGGGCCTGAGCAAGCGGGCGTTGATGGAGGGCCGGGTCTGGACCTTGGTCACCTATCAGTTCCTGCACGCGGTGCCCCTTCCGTTCCATGTGCTGGCCAACGGGTTGGGGCTGTATTTTTTTGGACGCAGCGTGGAGGAGCGGCTGGGGTCGCGTCGGTTCGCATGGGTGTACCTGCTGGGCGGCGTGTTGGGCGGGTTGATTCAGGTGGTGGTGGATGGAGCGTTCGGGCGGGGCGCGACGGTGTTGGGTGCGTCAGCAGGGGTGTGCGCGGTGGTGGCGGCTTACTGCCGGTTGTTCCCCGAAAGGAACGCGATGTTCAGCCTGTACTTCATCCCGATCGAGATGCGGACGGCGATCCTGCTCTGGGTGTTGGTGGCGTATGACGGATGGTGCGCATTGTTCCCGATGGATGGCGTGGCGCACCTCGCGCACCTGGGCGGCTACGGCACGGGCGTGGCGGCGGTGGCATGGCTCGGGTCCGAGGAAGGGTGGCTGCGCGGTTGGTGGACGGAGCGGGTTCGACGCAGGAGACGCGTGACGGTCCGGGTCATGGAGGGAGGCAGGGCGGCCGGCATGAGTTCTGCGGGCCAGGGGGGCGTGGGCGGGCGCATGAAGGAGAGCGACTGGAGCCGCGAGGTGGATCCGATTCTGGAGAAGATCGCCGCGCAGGGCATCCACAGCCTGACGCCGGCCGAGCGCGCAACGCTGGAGCGTGCGCGCAAGGGCATGGGTGGCAGGTGAGAGACAGCACGGCGGGCAGGCTGAAACCAAAGGCAAGGAGCGATGCAATGAGGCGATGCAGGGGGTGGATGGCGGGCGGTTGGACATGGGGTGCTTGGGTGGCGGCGTTGATTTGGGTGGGCATGAGCCCAACCTTGGCGCTGACGGTGACGGCGATCCGGCGCATCAACCCGCCCGCGACGGGCATCGACCAGATTCGCGGCAAGCCGGGGGACCAGGTTGAGATCCGAGGCACCGGCTTGGCGGTGGTAAAGAGCATCCGGTTTGGGCTGGGCACGGCCACGTACTCGGGCAATGACCAACGGTTGGTGGCCATCATCCCCCCGACGGCCACGATTGGCTCGTTGAGCTTGTATGATGCGTGGGGATTGGCGTGGGCGAGCGACTTCAACTTCCATGTGGCGCCGCGCGTGACGAAGTATGGGCGTGCGTTGCCCCAGCCCCAGACGCCGGGAGACGCCTTTCGCGGCGTGCCCGGGAATTCCGTTCGTTTCGAGGGCGAAAACTTTGCGGACCCCGGCGACCCGGGCTTTTCGACGCGCGTATGGTTTCCGTCGGTTTCGGGAGGCTACGTGCAGGCCGTGACGGAGTTTGCGAGCTTCACGAGCTTGCAGGTCACGATCCCGCAGGGTGCGGCGTCGGGGGCACCCTTGCTGGAGAACCCGGCGGGCAAGGTGGATCTGTGGGGGAACTTCTACCTCCAGCCCGTGGTGACGGGGTTCCAGCCATCGGCTGCGCGCGTGGGCGACACCGTGACGGTGACGGGTGTCAGCTTGTTGGACGCCCTGTCCGCGCTGCTGGGCAATGCCTCGGCCGAGATCCTCGCCACGACGGCCACCAACGTCGTGCTGAAGGTACCCTCCATGCCGTCGTCGGGAAGGGTGTCCATTACGACGCCGGGAGGGACGTTCCTGACGACCTCCAACCTGGTGTTGCTGCCGCGCCTTCGATCCTTCGCCCCGGCGGGTGGCAAGCCGGGCACGGTCGTCACGTTGGTTGGCGACGGGCTGGCAGGGACGACGGGGGTGACGTTCGGGGGGGTGCCGGCGTCGGTGTGGACGAACGTCTCGGCATCGCAGGTCAACGTGGTGGTGCCCCAAGGTGCATGGGCCGGCGGCATTCGCCTGACGACGGCGAACGGAAGCGACGCCACGGCCACGCCGTTCCACGTGGCTCCGGTGGTGAGCGACGTGCAGCCTGCGACGGCCAAGCCAGGCGCGGTGATTGCGCTGCTTGGGGCAAGCTTTCTTGGCGTCACCCAGGTGGAGTTCGCGGGCGGTGTGCCCTCCGTGTTCACCGTGGTGGCCACCAACCGCATCGAGGCCGTGGTTCCGTCCGGGGCGCAGTCGGGCCCTGTGAGCGTGACGAACCCGGGCGGCGTGGGCGCGAGTGCACGGAGCTTCGTGGTGGCGTCGGTAGTGCCGCAGGTGACCGGATTTGCGCCGGCGTTCGGGCCGCCGGGGACGACGGTGACGATCTCGGGTGACAATCTCTCCGGGACAACGGCGGTGCGGTTCAACGGGGTGAGCGCCCCGGGCTTCACCGTTCAAGGGGAGACGCGGGTGTTGGCGGTGGTGCCGGCCGGCGCGACGGCGGGCCGAATCACGGTGGTCACCGACGCGGGCAGCGCACAGTCCCCGTCGAGCTTCCTGGTAGGGAGCACGGCGAACCTGTCGGTCGTGGGCCAAGCGGTTCCGACAGACCCATGGGTGACGCAGGAGGTTGCCTTCACGTTCCAACTTTCCAACGCCGGGCCCATCCCCTCGTCGGGAACCGTCCTGTCCGTGGGCGTGCCGACCTCCGCCACGTACGTGGGCTCCAGCGTCACGGCGGGGACCTTCGACGTGTTCGACGGCGCGGTGGTGTTCAGCCCGGGGCCGGTCCAGCCGGGGGCTTCGGTGTTGGCGACCGTCCGGATGCGGTTCGGGGTGGCGACGGTCGCGAGCGTGGTGGCTACGGCGACGGCCAACACGTCGGACCCGGACCCCGCCAACAACGCGGCATCCGTGACGGTTCGCCCGGCCCGGCCCTCGTTGGAGATTGAGCGCTTGATGGACGGCCGGCTGGCGTTGGCGTGGCCCTCGGGGTTGGTGGGCCTGGAATTGCAGCAGGGAGGGAGTCCGCAGGGCCCTTGGGCTGCGGTGCCTGGAACGGTGGAAGAGACACCGGTGGGGCGACGGCTCGTGCTGCAGGCGGGTTCGGCCGCCCGGTTATACCGGCTCGCGCCGTAATGCGGGCGCTGCCACGCGGGGACGGGAAACGAGGCGTCCCGGGGTCGCACCCGGGTGCGGCCATTAGTCGTTGCCGCCCAGCATGCGGCCGAGGCCGCCCAACGCGGAGCCTTCCTCGCGGCTGCCGCCTGTCTGGGGCGCGGCGGCATAGATTCGGTCTGCCAGGCGGCTGAGGGGCAGCGACTGGAGCCAGACGCGGCCGGGGCCGCGAAGCGTTGCAAAGAACAGTCCCTCGCCACCGAAGAGGGCGGACTTGATCTTGCCCACGTATTGGATGTCGAAGTCCACGCCGCGGGTGAAGGCAACGACGCAGCCCGTGTCCACGCGGAGGACCTCGCCGGGGGCGAGGTCGCGATGGAGCAGGGTGCCACCGGCGTGGATGAAGGCCCATCCATCGCCCTGGAGGCGCTGCATGATGAAGCCCTCGCCGCCGAAGAGCCCGGTGCCGATCTTGCGGTTGAAGGCGATGCCCACCGAGACGCCCTTGGCGGCACAGAGGAAGGAGTCCTTCTGGGCGATGACCTCGCCACCCACTTGCGCCAGGTGGACGGGGATGATCTTGCCGGGGTAAGGGGCACCAAAGGCCACCTTGGCGCGGCGAGGGGAGCGGTTGTGGAAGACGGTCATGAAGAGCCCCTCGCCGGTGAGCAACCGCTTGACGCCGCCGGCCAGCATCCCGAGGAGCCCCGTGTTCTGCTGGGATCCGTCCCCGAACACGGTCTCCAGTTCCACGCCATCCTCCATGTACATCATGCCGCCGGCCTCGGCGACGACGGCCTCGGAGGGGTCGAGGATGACCTCGACGAACTGCATGTCGTCCCCGTGAATCTCGTATTCGATTTCGTGCATGGCGGCCATGGATCGGTCCTTTTGTATCGGTTCAAACGCGCCCCTTGGAACTGCTCCAACCAGGTGGGCGCGTCAAGGCGGCGTTTCGCCGCGACGCGGTCGCGCCACGCCCACCGATGACCGCGCTGGGGTCCTGCGACAAGCCCGTCCGGCAGGGCGGACGTTGGCGGTTGCCTTCGGGGTTGGGCGCGGTGCAGCGTCGGGCTTCACCATGAGGATTCTTTCAACCGTGGCGGGCCTCGCCTGCATGGCCTGCGTGCTGGCGGCGCCAACCAACATGGTCGTTTCGTTGTGGCCGGCGGGCCAGGTGCCGGGTGCGCGGGGCGACGGCACCAACGACGTGCCGACGTTGACCGTGTTCCTTCCGGAGGCGGGCCGTGGCGATGGCAGCGCCATGGTGATTTGCCCTGGAGGTGGTTATGGCGGCCTCGCCCCGCACGAAGGCCGGGACTACGCGTTGTTCCTCAACCGCGAGGGGATGGCGTGCTTCGTGTTGAAGTATCGCCTGGGGAGCCATGGCTACCGGCATCCTGCGATGCTCCAGGACGCCGCGCGGGCGGTTCGGCTGGTGCGTTCTCGGGCTGGCGAATGGGGCGTGGACCGCGACCGCGTGGGCATCATGGGCAGCAGCGCGGGCGGGCACCTGGCCTCGACGCTGGTGACGCATTTCGACGCGGGGCAACCGGGAGCGGCGGATGCGGTGGAGCGCGAGAGCAGCCGTCCTTCCTTGGGCGTGTTGTGCTATCCCGTGATCACCCTGGGCGCCTTCACGCACCCAGGTTCCAAGCGCAACCTCCTTGGCCCCGACCCCGACCCCGCGCTGGTCGAGCACCTGAGCAACGAGCGGCAGGTGCGGAAGGATGGCCCGCCGGTGTTCGTCTGGCACACCGTTGAGGACACGGCCGTGCCGGTGGAGAACGCGTTGCTCTTCGCCGATGGGCTTCGCAAGGCAGGCGTGCCCTTCGACCTGCATGTCTATGAGAAGGGCCGTCACGGGATTGGCCTGAGCGCCAAGCCTCCGGCGTTCGAGAACCCCCATCCCTGGGCGCGGGACCTGGTGTTCTGGATGAGGGGCAGGGGCTTCTTGAGATAGCCTTGGGCAACGGGTGATCTCGCGGTCGCGGGGCTTCCCGAGAACGGGAGGGTCAACCCACGGCAAGCTTGCCGCGGTACTCCGTGGGCGACTTGCCCAGGATGCGGCGGAACACGCGGTTGAAGTGGGTGAGGGATTGGAAACCCACCTCGTAGGCGATCTCCGAGATGCGCAGGTGTGGGTTGAGGAGCAGTTCCTTCGCCCGTTCGATGCGCAGGCGGGACACGTAGTCGGTGAAGTGGATGCCGGCGTGCTTGCGGAAGCTCTTGCAGAAGTAGAAGCGGCTCATGTGCACGGCCTTGGCGACATCTCCGAGGGCAATGTCCTCCGAGAGGTGCTCGGCGATGTAGGCCTTGGCGCGGGTGATGGCGGGTGGCTCGGCGTTGGCCTGGCGGATGGCGAGCTGGTTGGAGGCGGCGGAGAGCTGGGATGCAAAGTGGGCCAGCAACTCCACGGCCCCTTGGTACTGGCGCCGGGTCATCTTGGGGGACTTGAACCATGCCTGCTCGAGGACCGCCCGGTCGCCCGGGACCCCCATGGCGTCGAGGCGCGCCCGGACCCGCGCGAAGCTGGCCTTGCTCGGCGCCTTGAGCGCCACCTGCCCCGTCTGCAAGTGGCCGATGACCCGGTCGCCCACGCGCACGGGGACCGCCGAGTCCGACAGCCCCGCGAAGCACGACGTGGTGACGGGCTTCTCGGACGCGTTGCTGGACAATTCCTGCTGCACTTGCAGGCAGGCGGCACAACTGCGGCTGTGGGCGGCCATCAGCGCGCAGAAGGGGTTTTGGTGGCGATTGTCCTTCTGGGCGACCTGCCAGGCGTCCGGGGTCCGCAGCGTCAGCGGAAGGCCGGTCGCCTCTCCGAACGCGCGCTCGTAGCCCCGGTAGAGGTCTGACTGCGCCATGGTTTCGAGGATGCTGTCTTGGTGGTTCATGTTGCGCCTTTCTTGCGATGCCAACCGCAATTTAGGGAGGGCGGCTTATCCTCGGTACCCGGGTCAACCCCGAACCCAAGTGCTGGAGCAGCCCGAGCAGGGTCGGGGAATCCCTGATGCGCCGCCTGGTCGCCCGAGAACAGCCTCCGGGGACCTCGCAAGGCGCGAGGACTCAACGCGCCCCTTCGAGACGGCGCAGGAGGTCGCCGACGCGGTCGAGGTCCGTTCCCTCTGGCTTGGCCTCGAGGATCCAGCGGAGGTCCTCGCGAGCCCCGGCAAGGTCGCCGGCCTCGGCCCGGAGGCGGGCGCGATCGATGCGTTGGGCGGCCTGCGTGCGCGGGTTGGCGGCGATGGCAACCAGGAGGTCCGCATAGGGAAGGGCCGCCGCCGCGCTTTCCTGGCGTTCGCTGAAGGCCAGGAGGTTGTTTACCAGCCGCACGATGATTTCCCGGGGCGTTGCGGCCTGCATCAGGTCGGCGCGAACGGGCACCCCTGCGAACTCGGACCCGAGGTCGCTGGCCTCGGAGTGCGTGAGGATGCGGCCGCCATGGAAGACATCGATGAGGCGCCGGGGGCCATCCTTGGGCTCGTGGGCGACGAGGAAGTGACCGGGCAAGGGCCAGCCACGGACGTGGGCGACGCCCGCGCGGCGTGCGACGTCCATGAGGACGATGGCGAGCGTGATGGGAAGGCCCTCGCGGTCCGCGAGGACGGAGTGCAGGTGGCTGTTGGCGCGGTTCTGGTAGTCGTGTCGGCTGCCGTGGAAGCCGTTTTCCTCGAAGAGGAACCGGCGGAGGACATCCACGCGGGCCGCGTCGTCGGCCCCATCCTTGAAGCGGGTGGAGGCCTCCGCCGCCAGCGCCTGGAGGTCGGCCTGGGCCGCCGCCACGTCCACGTCCGGGTCGTCATGGCGTGCGACGAGGAGGGCGGCGCGGGCGAGGTCGATGTTTTCGTCGGGTTGGCTGAGCTCCTGGGTGAGGTCGGCGGCGGCTTGCTCGCGGTGGAGCCGGGCGGCGAGGTCACGGAGGCGGACGGCCTCGGCCTCGAGCTGGCGGGCGCGGGCCTCGAGGAAGGAGCGAGCGGCGGGGAGGTGGCTGCGCAGCGCGTCGCGCTCGGCATCGTCCAGGCGCGCCACGGGCACGTCGGCGCCGCCCAGGGCCATGACGAGGGGCGCGGGAATGTCCGCCGGGCCGCCTGCCGTGGCGGGCGAGACGGCGAAGTTGCGGAACTGGGCGACGGTTCCCCGGAACTTGGCGAGCCCGACGCGGCGGCCGTGCAGCGTGACGTCGCGGAGGTCAAAGACGACGGAGCCGTTGACGGCGCAGGTGATGCGGCCGGGCTCGACGCGGACGCGAAGGAGGTTCCAGTCACCGGGCTTGTAGGCGGCGCTGGGCACGGTGCCGAGGATGCGCCAGTTGAAGATGTCGTCGCCGTCGAAGGAGGTGAGGCGCAACTGCCCGGCGGTGGGATAGAACCCGAGGTGCAGTCCGGCGTCGTCGCCCCCGAAGACCAGGCCGGCCGCGCCGGACTCGTCGTTGAGGCGGACCTGGACGGAGATGTCGGAGGGGCCCTCGGGCGCGGGGGACTTGCTGAGGAGATAGCTGCGGCCGCCGAAGCCGGCGCCGGCGCCCTCCACGAGGATGGCCCCGGACCGTTGCCTCCAGCGGGAGCCGAGGCGCGGCTCCCATGCGGCGGGGTCGAGCTGGCCGGTCCGGATCCAGCGCGCGTAGGGGACGGGGCTGGGGTTCTCGACCAAGGGCTGGAGCAGCTCCACGGGCGTTGCGAAGCCGAGGTTGCGGGTGAGCAGGGACTTGGCGTTGACGATGCCATGGACGCGGCCCTCGCGGTCGATGACGGGCCCGCCGGAGTTGCCGGGCTCGATGGGGATTGCGAGCTGGAGCAGGTCCACTCCGTCCATGAGGCGACGCCCGGACAGGACGCCGGAGACGACCGAGTTTTCGAGCCCCATGGGGTTGCCGAGGGCGATGATGTCCGAGCCAACGGCCAAGGTGCCCGGCCGGGCGAGGGGCAGCGCGGGGAGGTTGGTGGCGCGCACGCGAAGGATGGCGAGGTCCGTGTGCCGGTCGAAGGCGTGCATGGACTCGATCTCGAGCTCGCGGCCGGAGACGAGGCGGGCGGTCACGGGGCGGCCCTCGCCGACGACGTGGAGGCTGGTGGCCACCAGGCCGGAGGCGTCCATGACGAAGCCGGTTCCGACGGATTCCCCGACGCCGTCGCGCGCCTTGGCGGAGAGGACGACGAGGGAGGCGCGCGCGGAGGCGGCGATTTCGGCGACGGAACGCAGGGTGGCCGGGGCGGGGGCGTTGGAACCGGGATGGGGGTTGGCGTTGCTACGGGCTGCGAGGCCCGGCCTGCGGGCGGGCCCCTTGTCCGGGCCGTTGGCCCGCTGGGCATTGGCGGGCCCAACGGCAAGGGAGGCGGCGAGAGCGAGGAGGCCGGATCGAAGCCATGCGAGCCTTGGTAGGAGGCGTGGGCCGGGCCGGGCCGGGCGGGACGACGGCTTCATGGCGGCGGTTGCGCAGGCGGGTTCAAGGCCGGACCTCGACCTCGGCGGGGAACATCAGCCGGCGGTCGCCACGAGCCTCCAACGTTTGGGCGAGGATGCCGATGGTGCGCGGCACGGTGCCCTTGAAGAGGGAACGATCGCCGGACGTGACCTCGATGGGCTTGTCGAGGTCGGCGAGGTCGTCGCTCAGTCGCAACAGGAGGGGTGAGGCCTGGGTGCGGAGGATGTTGAAGGATTGGCCCTTGCGCTCGACGAGGATCTCCTGGCCGGCCTTGGCGGCGCCGCCGGGGAGGGCCAGCCAGTAGAATTGCTCGTGCAGGACGTCGTCCTGCCGCCAGGCGATGCGGTCGGGCAACGGGTTGCGCACGTGGGATTCCATCCAGGGGATGGCGATGCGGTCGGCCATGCCCATCCAGTGGGGCTTGCCGGGGTGGACGTTGACGAGGTGGAGGTAGCCCCCGGGGTCGGACTGGCGGAGTTGCTCGAGCTTGGTGGCCCACTCGGCGGCGATGCGGTTGCGGTTGTAGGCGGAGTCGTCACCGCCGACCTGGAGTGCGAACGGCAGGTTGCGCAGCCCGAAGGGTTGGGTCTCGTTCGGATGCCCGGCGCTCATGGCAGCGGCGGCGAACCAGTCGGACATGCGGGGTCCCAGTTGGTACACGCCGTCGCCCCCGGCCGAGTACCCCATCAGGTACACGCGGTCCGGGCTGACGTTTTCGAGGGCGACGGCGGCCTCGACGAGGCGGGCGAACAGGACGTCGATGTGGCCCTCGTGCCATAGGTTCCAGGTGTCGGTGGGCGCGCGCGGGGCGACGTAGAGGCCTTGCTTGGGGGCGTAGGCTTGCCCGAGGCGGACTTGGTTGCGCCATTGGGAGTCATTGACGCGGGCGGGGGCTCCGCCGCCGCCGTGCATGGAGATGAACAGGGGCCAGCCGTCGGGTGGGGCCGGCTGGTTGGTGCCGAAGCGGGCGATCTCGAACTTGAGGGCGCGCCCGACGGCCTTGATCTCTTGCGCGTCCCACTCGGCCTTGTGCGAGGCGCGGACGGAGGCGAGGCGGTCGTTCCAAAGCGCCTCGGCGGCCAGGCGTCCGTGGTCCTTGACGAGGGGGACCGTGGCGAAGCCCTGGGACGTGAGGGGCGGGCGCTGGCCGACGGGTTGCTTGAGCCACGACTGGAGGGCTGCAACGGCCTTGTTGGATGCCGTGGCGTCCGCCGCGATCATGGGCGGAGCAGCAAGGAGGGCCGCCAGCAGGGCGGCTCGGATCAACTTCATGGGGAACAGCCTGTCCGGGTATTCGCCATGGGTCCATGGAGATGTTCGGAGGGGCGACGAGGGAGGAGGGAGGAAGGGGGGCGTTGAAGGAGGAAGGAGGAAGGAGGAAGGAGGAAGGGGGGACGCAGCGGGGAGGATTTCACTTGGATTGGGTCTTGCGGGGGACGTTGCATGGACGCAGGAGATCGCGGGCGGCGGCATGGCGAGGAAGCGCATGAAACAATCATTGGCATTGCACGAGGCACACGAGGCATTGGGGGCGGCGCTGGGCGAGGTGGCGGGATGCGAGGTGGTGTTGCACTACGGGGACGCGGCGGCCGAGCACCGTGCGCTGGCGACGACGGCGGCCGTCCTGGACCTGGGGTTTCGGGGGCGGTTTTGCCTCACGGGATCAGACCGCGTGCGGTTGCTGCACGGGCAGGTGACCAACGACGTCCAGGGCCTTGGGCCGTTGCAGGGCTGCTACGCGGCGTTCGTGACGAACAAGGGCAAGATGCAGGCGGACGCGTTCGTGTATGCGTTGCCCGACGAGTTGCTGGTGGATGTGGAACCGGGGCGCACGGCGCTGCTTCTGGAGCGCTTGGAGCATTACATCGTCGCGGACGACGTGCAGTGCATCGACGTGGCGCCGCACTATGGGTTGCTGTCGGTGCAGGGCCCGCGCTCGGCGAGGGTGTTGGGCCGCGTGGGGTTGGGGGTGGAGGGACTGGCGAGGCCATTGTCGATGGTGCACGTGGCGGATGGCGTGATGGGGGACCTGTACGTGGCGGCCCATGCGAGGGCGGGCACGGCGGGGTTTGATGTGTTCGTGCCGTTGGCGGCGCAGGCGATGTTGCTGGACAAGTTGGTGGCGGCGGCCCGCGACGAGGGCGGCCGGCTGGCGGGCTGGGATGCGTTGGAATTGGCGCGCATCGAGTCGGGCATCCCGCGGTTTGGGGCCGACATGGACGATACGAACCTGCCGCCCGAGGCGGGGATCGAGGGGCGGGCGGTGAGCTACGCGAAGGGGTGCTACATCGGGCAGGAGGTGATTGCGCGGGTGCGAACGTACGGGCAGGTGGCGAAGGCGCTGCGCGGGTTGCGCGTGGAGGCGGGGGGCGTTGTTCCCGTGTCCGGCGACCGTTTGATGAGGGAAGGCAAGGACGTGGGCTACCTGACGAGCGTGGCGCGGTCGGATCGGGCCGGCGGCGTGATCGCGCTGGGGTACGTGCGTCGTGAATGCAACGCGACGGGCACGTCGTTGGTGGCACGGACGGCCTCGGGAGACGTTGGGGTGGTGGTGGCTCCGGTGCCGTTCGTGTAGCGAGGAGAGGGTCGGGTGTTCGCCGCGCACAGGCGCGGAGGGGTGCCCGGTGGCACGCGTTATTGGATGAGGAGCCGGTAGTAGCCGGTCGTGCCCGTGGGCCCTTGAACCGTCAGGGAATGAACCGTGCCGTTGCCTAGGACGGGGCCCCAGAGAGCCCTCCATGCGGTGGGCTCGACCCCCGTGGAAAACAAGAGCGCATACCTGCGTTCCTTTTCCATGGCGAATTGGACGGTTGCATTGCCAACCCAGCCTGGGATGGGCGGATTTCTTGGGGGGCTGGGCAGGTATTGGAGCGTGGCGTCCGCTTGAAGGTGGAATCGAAGGACGGGCGACGGCATGTGCCATGGCCCGCCGTCCGGCGCGGACGTGCTCACGTCAACGGCACGAATGCCGAGGGTGTAGAGGCCCGGGGTGGCGGTGGTGAAGTAACGGCCGTGGATGTGTCCGTACGGGTCCGAGCCGGGCGATCCATCGCCTTCGCTGAGGGTGAAACGCCACGTCCCGTTGGTGGCTCCCACGGGCACGCGGAAGGTGATGGAGTCGGACTCCGCGACGCCGTCGGAGTCCCAGAAGGCGATCTCACCGCCATGGGGTCCCTCCAGGGACACGACCTCCGCGACGATGCGGGAGCCCAAGGCGGCGCGCCACGGGTCGGGGCCGCCGTTGTCGGGCGTGGCAGGGAGGGCGGTGATGGTGAGGGAGCCGGCGCGGTAGAGACCCTTGTGGAGCCCGTTGGTCTGGAGGGGCATGGGCAGGAACCACGCGGAATTGGTCGAGAACACGTTGCCGTTGATGAAGGACAACGGGACGTCCTTCTGGGGGCGGGAGGCCCCGACGTTGAGGTGGAGGTGCTGGGCATGGAGGACGGATGACGCGAGGGAGACGGGTGCCAGGATGCCCCAAGCGGCACGAAGCAGGGATGACATGGACGCGTTCATGCGTTTCTCGTGCAAGGCTGTTGGCGTTCCCATGCCGAAGGCAATCGTGTTGTCAGGGCGGATCTGCTGGCCTGCGGCCATCGGGCCGGACCCAGCGGGATCCCTCCTGGCCGAGCAACGGCCGGAGCATCAGCCAGCGCATGGACTGCACATGGGCGTCGGCAAACAAGTAGTTGGCGGAGCCCCGATGCCGCTCGACGGCGACTTGCCCGGCGAAGGCATGGGTTCCGAAGCCGCCGCTGGCGGCGTCGGCGAAGTGGAAGTGATCCGAGCCCTCAAAGTCGGGCGCCGCCTCGGCGAGGTGGAGGGTTTCGGATGGCGCGGGGATGGCGGTCAGGCGGGAGAAGTCGGCGAGGCGTTCGCCGTAGGGGGATGGGGTGAGGAAGTCGTTGATCGCGTAGCTGGTGAGCCGGGAGCGGTGGGTGTCGGCGGGGCAACGATAGACGTTGGTGAGCCCGTAGCGTGCGAGCCGGGAGATCCAGGACGCGCCTTGGTGGGCCGACTGTGGGAGGCGATCGTTGTTCTCGTCCGCGTAGAGGGCGCAGCCCAAGCCGAGTTGGCGGAGCTGGGACGTGCAACGGATGGCGATGGCACGCGAGCGGGCTTGGGAAAGGGCCGGGAGAAGGAGCCCGGCGAGGACCGCGATGATGGCGATGACAACGAGGAGCTCGACGAGCGTGAAGGCCCCCCGACGACGCACGCCGTCGAGGGGCCATGTCGGCCCATGCTTGGATTCGCTGGATGCAAGGAAGGACATGGGCCGACGCGCGAGTGGTTCCGGGCCTATCGGCTGCGCCGGTTCCAGCCGAGCAGGAGCGTGAGGGCTCCGAGCCCACCCAGCGCCCACGAGGAGGGCTCGGGAACGGGGCTCACGTTGAGCGTGACGGACATCCCGTAGGCCTTCCCGGCATCGACGGACGTCTTGTTGGCCCTGTCCACGCCCCCGATGAAGACGGTGTAGTCGCCGGGCGCGAGCGCGCCGTGCAACTGCACGAGGCCATCGCGGTCGTCGTCCGATGCGGACAGCCGATACTGGAAGGAGCTCAGTTGCGTGAAGTCACCAGGAAGGTCGCCGTCGCCGCCGATCTGCCAGTTGCCGGTGGCGTTCCAGCTTCCGTCGGTGGCGTTCCAGTCGAGGTTGGCCCCGAGGTTGGCGCGGGCATAGGCCGTGCGCCACGCCAGCGAGGCATCAGATCCGTCATGGTCGGCGCTGGAAGCCAGCGTGGTTTGCGTGGGCGGGAACGGCGCGATCCCGGCGAGGCCGGCATACACGGAGACGCCAGGCAGGAGCCCGCCGATGGAGGTCGCGGTGGCCCTTGGGTTGGCATGGACCGTCAGGGAGACCCACGCGTCGCCCGTGAGCGTGAACCGGAAGGCGCGGCCCCTGTGGCTGTCGCCGAGCGACGCGTCGGCGGCATCGATCCAGCCATAGTTGCCGGTGACGGCTTGGTTGGTGATGGAGAGGGACGCGGCGTTGAGCCCGGTGAACGAGCCGAAGTTGCGTCCGGTATAGCCGATGTGGGCCATCGCCGACGGGGCGATGGCGGAGAGCGCCGCCGACAAGGCGAGCGCATGGGAACGACGAATCTTCATGGTGCGGAACAAATCCAACGGAGTGAATGCCCCCCTGTGGCTCGTCGCACGCGCGGCGCGCCGGGAAGGGCGTGGGATGCCCATGACACGGCAACGACCGCGATGGTGCGGGGTGCCTTCGGGGATGGATGCGGCCGTGGTCCCGGGCATGGGCCACCCGGTGGGCCGAGGGAACGCCGTGCCACGGCAAGCGATGCCGGGACGTGCGGCGTGAAGGGCGGGACGTTGGGTGCCTAGGGCGGATCGGACGGACCGGACGGCTCAGGCAAACCGGATGGGGCGGGGTGGCGGGACGGGCGGGGTGTGGGGGCGGCGAGCCCAGAAGATGGGGGCGGATGCGACCGTCACTCGGTGCAGGGCGGGAGCGGCCCATTCGAGGGCGTCGGCCGGGGAGGCGAGCTCGAGCTTGGGCAAGTTGGGCGCTGCGTGGCTGGGGCTCGAATCCCTCGCGGAGTCGGCGGCCTTCGAGCGAACCCAGACGCAGAGGCGGCATGGGTGTTGGCCGTCGAAGGTCTTGCTGAGGGCGGCCGGGATGGAATCGCCGGAGCGCATGAATCCCGCGAACATCAGGGACCACGCAACGGATTGCAGCAGGGCCAAATGGAGGCCAAGGCTGGCAACCAGCCAACCCACCCACCACGCGCGTGACCACCGGCCCATCACCGGAAGACGTTATGCGCGGTGCGTGGTGAAGGGGTCAAGCGTTGGCTCGGCACGAGGACGAGGGCCGGCTTTTGCTCCAGCACCGACGGGCATGGGCGGACGAGGCGTGCCCGAAACCGGCTATCGTGGCGGTCCGTCGGCACGGACAAGGAGCCAGGCGCCGATGGCTTGGAAGAGCAGGTTGGGGATCCAGAGGATGAGGTGGGGACGGAGGTCGGCGCGCGTTTCGAGGGATTGGCCGAGGATGATGAAGGCGTAGTAGGCGGTGAGGAGGAGAAGGGCGAGGGCGACGCCGATGTTGGTCTCGCGTCGGTGGGAGCGGAGGCCGAGGGGAATGCCCACGAGGGTGAAGCCAATGCAGGCGAAGGAGAACGAGAGCTGCCGGTGCATGTGGACGCGGATGGGGGACAGGGCGTCGCCGGAGTCGCGTCGGCGGGCGAGTTCCTCCTGGAGCTGGCGGTAGGTCATCTCGGAGGGCTTGGGCTTGACCAGGGAGTCCGGCCGGAGATTGGAGAGGTTGGTGGTCCATTCGGAGAGGAACCCGGGGACCTGGAGGTTGTTGAGGGACACGATGCCCTGGGCGTTGCGGAGGACGAGGGCGTCGGGCCAGCCGTTGGTGTCGAGGGAGAAGGCTCCCTCGGGCGCCCACAGGTCGAGCGAGCGACGGCCCTCGCTGACCTGGTACACGAGGATGTCGGAGAGGTTGGTCCCGGAGGCGGAGCGGGCGTAGAGGGTGAGCGATCCGAAGTCGAGGTAGCGTCCGGCGATGAGGGACGAGAAGCCCTTGGCCCGCAGGATGTCCTGCTGGACCTGCTTGAAGGCCACGCGGCTGGCCGGGGCGACATGGCAGTTGAACGCGAGGCACAGCCCGGACAAGAGGATGCTGAGGCCGACGACGGGGGCGACGGAGGAGACGAGGCTGATGCCGCCGGCGCGCAGGGCGGTGATCTCGCCGTCGGCGCTGAGCCGTCCGAAGACGAGCAACGCGGCGGTGAGCATCCCGATGGGCAGTGCGAAGGCCAGGGCGAAGGGAATGAGAAGCAGGATGGAACGTCCGACCAACAGCAGGGACGCGCGGCCGCTGGCGAGGAGGTCGAGGACGTCCTTGAGGATGTTGCCCAGGAGCAGGACGAAGGTGAACACCGCGACCGTGACCAGCAGCGTGGCGAGGGTCTCGCCGAGGAGATGGCGATGGAGCGTTCTCACTTCTTGGGCGGCAGGTCCCGGGCACTGGGCACGGTCGCCAAGCGGACGCTGGGTTGCGCCTTCAGGAGGCCCCTCAGCCCCGCGCGGGTCGCGTCGCACGTGCCGGCCTCGGTGATGAATCCGGTGACGAGGTGGAAGGGGGTGACGTCGAAGGCGTCGTTGCGCGCGGGCGACGCCTCGGGCGTGACGCGGACCCCGACGACGCGGCCCCGTGCGTCGGTGCCGGAGAGGTGCGTGACCTCGCGCTGGGAACGTTGCTCGATGGGAATGCCGCGCACGCCGTCGTCGAGGGTCCAGTCGATGGTGGACATGGGAAAGGCCACGTGGAACGGGACGCGATGGGCGTGGGCGGCGAGGGCCTTGAGGTAGGTGCCGACCTTGTTGGCGACGTCGCCGCGGCGCGTGACGCGGTCGGCCCCAACAATGACGACATCGACGAGTCCGCGCTGGAGCAGGTGACCGGCGGCGTTGTCGGCAACGACGGCGTGCGGGACGCCATGGTCCCCGAGCTCCCAGGCGGTGAGGGAGGCTCCTTGGTTGCGCGGGCGGGTTTCGCTGACCCAGACATGGATGGGGATGCCGGCGTCGTGCGCGAGGTACATGGGGGCGGTGGCGGTGCCCCACGCGACGGCCGCGAGGCGTCCGGCGTTGCAATGGGTCATGATGCGGACGGGCTCGCCACGGCGGCGGCGGGCCATGCGGCGGAGGACCTGGAGGCCGTGGAGTCCGAGGGCGTGGTTGGCGGCGACGTCGTGTTCGGCGACCTCGGCGGCCTTGAGGAAGGCGGCTTCACGACGCTGGGCCTGCGGGAGCGGGGCCAGGTGGGCACGCATGAGGTCCAGCGCCCAGCGCAGGTTCACGGCCGTGGGGCGCGTGGCGATGAGGACGTTGTAGGCATGGCCGACGTTGGAATCCGACGCGTCCTCGGCCATGGCCAAGGCCATGCCGTAGGCAGCCGTGACGCCAATCAACGGCGCGCCGCGGATGATCATGTCGGAGATCGCGCGGGCGGCGTCGGCCAACGTGCGCAACGTGACGGTCTCGACGCGGTGCGGGAGGCGCGTTTGGTCGAGGACGACGACGGATCGCGCGTCCTGGCCGAGCCAGAGGGAGCGCTTGGGGCCTTGGGGGTTCTGGGCGGGCATGGTCTAGGAAAGGGATGCGGCGGGCCTTCAGGCGAGGATGGGCTTCACGACATGGCCGTGGACGTCCGTGAGGCGGAAGTCGCGGCCTTGGAAGCGATAGGTGAGGCGTTCGTGGTCGATGCCGAGGAGGTGGAGGAGGGTGGCTTGCAGGTCGTGCACATGGACGCCATCGGCGACGACGTTCATGCCGAGGTCGTCGGTCTCGCCGTACGAGAAGCCGGGACGGATGCCGCCGCCGGCGATCCAGGTGGTGTAGGCGTAGGGGTGATGGTCGCGTCCCCAGCGTGGGCGGTCGTTGATGTTGCCTTGGATGAACGGCGTGCGGCCGAACTCTCCGCCCCAGACGACGAGCGTGTCCTCGAGGAGGCCGCGGCGTTCGAGATCCAGGACGAGGGCGGCAGAGGGCTGGTCCGTGTCGCGGCACTGGTGGTAGAGCTCGGTGGTGAGGGAGTTGTGCTGGTCCCAGCCGGCGTGCATGAGCTGGACGCAGCGGACGCCGCGCTCGAGGAGGCGCCGGGCCATGAGGCAGTTGTAGGCGAACGTGCCCGGCGTCCGCACGTCGGGGCCGTACTCGCGGAGGACGGAGTCGGGCTCGCGGGAGATGTCCGAGAGCTCGGGCACGGAGGCCTGCATTTGGAAGGCCATCTCGTACTGGGCGATGCGCGCCTGGATCTCGGGGTCGCCCCAGTCCTCGTGGTGCTGGCGGTTGAGGGCGGCGAGGTCGTCAAGCATGGCCCGGCGCACGGGGCGTTCGATGCCCGCCGGGTTGTCGAGGTACAGCACGGGCTCGGCGGAGCCGCGGAACTTGACCCCTTGGTGTCGGGACGGGAGGAAGCCGGAGCCCCAGTAGAAGTCGTAGAAGATCTGGCCGCACGTGGTGTTGCGGGTGACGGACGTCATGGCGACGAACGCGGGGAGGTTGTCGGCCTCGGACCCGAGCCCGTACCCGAGCCATGCGCCGAGGGTGGGGCGGCCGGGGAGCTGGGAGCCGGAGAGCATCAGGGAGATGGCCGGCGCGTGGTTCACGGCGTCGGTGTGCATTCCCTTCACGAAGCAGAGCCGGTCGGCGATGCCGGCGATGTGGGGGAGGAAGTTGGAGACCCACGCTCCGGACTGGCCGCGTTGATGGAAGGGCTCGACGGGCGCGAGCAGGAGCTTGCCATCGGCCTTGCCGGTCATGGTGCTGAAGCGCTTGCCGCCGATGTAGGAGTCCGGGAGCGGCTTGCCGTGGTCGCGCACGAGGCGGGGCTTGTAGTCGAAGAGATCGACGTGGGTGGGCGCGCCGTTTTGGAAGAGATAGACGATGCGCTTGGCGCGGGGCTTGTAGTGGAAGTTGCCCCCGGCGAGCCCGGGCGCGGCCGCGTTGCCGTCACGCGACAGGAGATGGGCCAGAGCCGCCGTGCCCAGGCCCGTGGCACTGCGGCCGAGGAAGGCGCGTCGGGAAAGGTAGGGGTGTCGAGGACATGGGATCGAGGCGAGGTTTTGGGTTCCCGATGGCATGGAAGGCATGTTGGGGGGCGACGGGAAACTCAGCCGAGCTGTCTGAGGATGTCCGCCTTGGCCTGGTTCCATTCGAGGAACCTGGATTCGCCGGACGCGATGCGTTGCTCGCGTTCCGCGAGGACGTGCTGGTGCCCTTCCGGGGACATCACGTCTTCGGGATGGCGGCTGAGGTCCATCCAGACGGCCTCCAGCAACCGAAGCTTTTCCTGGGTCATCATCGAGCGCAGCAACCTCCCGGTCGCCATGCGACGAGGCTGCGCCCCTTGGGGTTTGGACGCCATCGACTTGATTCGTGACCGCTTCATTCCTTTGAGAGCGACTCGTCGAGGTTGAGGACGGTGGAGGCGACGAGGGTCCATGCAGCCAGTTCGTGGGGAGGGACGCGGGAGGCGGGCTGTGCGTCGCCGGCCTTGAGGAGCTTTGCCGAGGCGTCGGGATGGGCGGCGAAGGTGGCGGCGTGGCGCGTGGCGGCGTCGAGGAGGATGCGGGCCTCGTGGGCGGAGGGCTTGCGGGAGAGGACGCGGAGGAAGAGTTGGTCGATGCGGGCGGCGGGGTCCGGGGAGGCGTTGCAGAGGGAGGCGGCGAGGATGCGTGCGGCCTCGACGAAGGCGGTGTCGTTGAGGAGGAGCAGGGCCTGGAGGGGGGTGTTGGTGCGAGGGGTGCGCACGGTGCAGACCTGTCGGGAGGCGACGTCGAAGAAGAGGGTGGGGCCGACGATGCGGCGCCAGAAGACGTAGAGGCTGCGGCGGTAGAGGGCGGCCCCGGAGTCGCGTTGGTATTTCTTGCCGCCGAACGTGGCCTCCTCCCACACGCCGTCGGGTTGATACGGCTTCACGGGCGGTCCGCCCACCTGCTCGACGAGGAGGCCCGAGGCGGCGAGCGCGACGTCGCGAAGCATCCACGAGGGCATGCGATGACGCGGGCCGCGGGCGAGGAGGCGGTTTTCGGGGTCGCGTCGGGCGGCGTCGCCGGAGACGCGGGAGGACTGTCGGTAGGTGGCGCTGGTGACGAGGAGGCGTTGGAGGGCCTTGATGTCCCAGCCCGAGGCGACGAGCTCCGACGCGAGCCAGTCGAGGAGTTCGGGGTGGGACGGGCGCTCCCCCTGGAGCCCGAGGTCCTCGGAGGTCTTCACCAGGCCGGTGCCGAAGAAGAGCTGCCATTGGCGGTTGGCGATGACGCGGGCGGTGAGGGGGTGGTCGGGGTGCAGCAACCAGCGTGCAAGGTCCAGGCGATTGGAGGCGGCGATGTTGGGCGACGGGGAAAGGGACTTGGGAAGCCCGGGGCCGGTCTTGGCTCCGGGCTTGTTGTACTGGCCACGTGCGAGCAGGAACGTGTCACGGGGCGCGGGCATGTCCTCCATGACCATGACGCGGGGGATGGATTGCTGGAGGGACCGGTGTCGGTCGTAGGCGGCCTGGAACGGCGGCAGGGTGGCGGCGTAGGCGGGGGCGAGCTTCTCGAAGTGGGCGTGGATCTTGCCGGCGTGGCCGGAGTTGCGCTTGCCGGGCTCGACGGCGAGGGCCTCGCGGACTTCCTTGGGCAGTTCCTTGAAGCCCGGGGCTTGGTCGATGGGCTGGCCGACGGGACGGGGAAAGAGAGGGGCCTCGGCGGCCGTGACGTCCGCGATGGTGCGATTCAGGGAACGCTGGGCATCGTCGAGGGCGCGTTGAAGGCCGGGCTCGATGACGTCGAGGACGGGCGGCGTCTGGGGGTTGCCGCCGCCGCCATCGACGGCCGTGCGGTTGAACAAGGCGAGGAGCTGGAAGTAGTCGGACTGCGTGACGGGATCGAACTTGTGGTCGTGGCAGCGGGTGCAGTTGAAGGTTTGGGCGAGCCACACGGTGCCGACGGTCTCGACCTGGTCGAAGAGGTAGTCGATGCGGTTTTCCTCGGGGATACGGCCGCCCTCGCCGTTGATGGGATGGTTGCGGACGAAGGCGGTGGCGAGGCGTTGGTCGCGGGAGGGGGAGGGGAGGAGGTCGCCGGCGAGCTGCCAGAGGCTGAATTGGTCGAAGGGGAGGTTGCGATTGAACGCGGAGACGACCCAGTCGCGCCACGGCCAGGCGGTGCGCTCGCCGTCGCCTTGGTACCCGTTGGAATCCGCGTAGCGCGCGGCCTCGAGCCATTCCCACGCCATGCGCTCGCCGTGGCGTGGAGAGGCGAGCAGGCGGTCCACGACCCGCTCGTAGGCATCCGGGGCGGGGTCCTTGAGAAAGGCCGCGACGTCATGGGGGGCAGGGGGCAGGCCCGTGAGGTCGAGGGTCACGCGGCGCAGGAGGCTTGCGCGGGAGGACTCGGGGCTGGGGTTCATGCCCTCTTGCGAGAGGCGCGCCTGAACGAAGGCGTCGATGGGGTGACGCGTTTGGGCGGTGGACCGGGGTGGGGCGGGGCGTTGGACGGGCTCGTAGGCCCAATGTTGGCCCCAGGGGGCACCGGCCTGGATCCATTGGGACAACAGGGCGCGCTGCGCGTCCGAGAGCGGCTTGTGGGCCGAGGGCGGTGGCATGACGTCGTCGGGGTCGTTCGACGTGATGCGCTGGACGAGCGCGCTGCGGCCTGGGTCGCCCGGGACGATGGCAGGCGCGCCCGACTTTCCCCCGGCACGGGCTCCCTCGGCGGTGTCGAGGCGCAACCCGCCCTTGCGCGAGGCGGCGTCTGGGCCGTGGCAGGCAAGGCAGTGGTCCGACAAGATGGGGAGGATGTCTCGGGAGAAGCGGGGGACGTCGGCGTGCGCGGCAAGACCCGAGGCCAGGGATGACACGAGGGACAGGGCGGCGATCAAACGGTGTGAAGTCGGCACGCGCATGCGACGGGTTCCAGAATGGGGGACGCCGGGGGATGTTGGGCAAGCCTAGGGAAGCGAGAGGTGCGAGACGGGAAGCGGGGATCGGGAGGGTTGCTGGGCCGTCTTGGCCCGGTTCGATGCCGCGAAGGCCGCCGTCTTGTCCGCGAGCCTTGGGTGGAGGAAATGGCCAAGGTGGGTGCCGTGGGTTGGGTTGATCGGCTTCGCGGGTCGCGGGGGACACCAGGCCCATGAAGGGCACCGGAAGCGCGGCGACCTTGCCAAGACTTCGTGTCGGGCGTTGGATGCCAGCATGAGACGGGGGTTCCTTCTTCTTTGCCTTGCATTGGGGTGTTCTTTTGCCGGCGCCGTCCAAGCGGGCTCGCGTCAGGCGGCCATGACGTTGTCGTGCCTGTCGATCCGGGTGCGACCCGCGACGTTCGCGCCGCTCGGGTTCCAGTATCGACTCGAGTTCACGACGGCCGACGACGACACGGTCAACGACGAGATGTATCGGGCGGGCGGGACGGAGGAGGTGGGATCCAGCGCGGTGCTCCACTACCCGGGGTCTGAGGCGCTGGGTCCGATCGTGGCCTCGCTGGTGCTCAAGACGCCGATGGGGGGCGACCTCGACGTGGATGGGGTCACGGACTTCCTGCAGGTGAGCCGGGCGGTCCCCAACCTGACGTCCGCCGGGACCCTGGAGGTGGACGACGGGATGGACGTGAGCCGGGGGACGGTGGCGGCGACGTGGAATCGGGCGGCGGGAAGCGCGACGGGCACGGTCCAGTTGAAGGTGAGCCTGCCGGACTTCTCCATCCAGGACCTCGTGTTCACCCACGCGTTTGAAGTCTTCCAGTACACGGGCGTGCTCACCTACGACGTGTCGGGGACGAACATCGCCGCAAGCGTGGATCTGCCGCGCGAGGGCGGCGGGACTGGATTCCAGGGGCCGATGCCGATGGGGCGCATCGACGCGGCGACGCTGGCGAGGCTGCCGGCGACGTGGACGGGGCCGGGGCAACTGGACTACGAGCCCATCGACACGTTTGGCCTCGAGGACGTCGAGACGACGCTGAACTACATCGCCAAGGGCCTCTACATGGGGTTGGTGATTTTTGCCGACGGGGACCCTTCGACGCCGTTCGCGAACGAATATGACTTCTTCGACGTCGTGATCCGCGACCCCAACGACGCGGACGGGGACGGGATCCCGGACTTGTCGGACGTTCCCGGCGCCGTCTTGCTGCGGCCGGGGATCACCATGCGGATTGAGGGGGGACGAGCGCGGGCGACGGTGACGGGGACGGCCGGCGCGCGTTGCTGGGTGGAGCGTGCGGATGCCATCGAGGGCAATGGCTGGACGAAGGCGGCCGAGGTGGTCCTCGGGACGGCGGGAAGCGCCGAGGTGGACCTGGGCGCTTCGACGGGCGATGCGGCGTGGTTCCGGGCGCGGTGGCCATGACGACGTGCTCGCCATCCTCCGGGGACGTTTTTGCCAGCCGATGGGCAACGCCCTGCTCGAGTCCGTAGAGAGGGCCATCCCACGAGCCAGCGGGCAGAGCCTTAAGGATTCGGTCGAAGTGCGGTTGTCCTGATCCAGCACGAGGCTCGGACGTTGAGCCGGAAATCAGCGTTGCCGGTGATGAAGCCGCAGCCTGCGGGCGCAGGCGAAGGCGGCCAACGAAATGCCCGCCATCATCGCCCATTCCCGGGGCTCAGGAACCGATGAATGCGGGCCGGGAACCTGCCGGGTGTAGGTGGAGGTGCCTGCGGTGGTGCCAATCGTATCGAAGGAGTAGTCGAAGCTCGACAAGACGTTCACGCTTCCGGCGTACCCCGGTGGCAACGAAATCTGCCCTGTGAGATCTCCGGTGGCTGTGTAGCTGGGGCCATCCTTTGAGACGTCATTGGAGCCCTCCAGCCTTCCGGTATTCGACGTCGTCATGTTGCCGCCCCCCAGCCCGCTCCAGGAGAGGCTCACGCTGGGGGCTTGATCCCCCGGGATTGGGGAGATCCTAACGTCAATGGAGTAAGACACGGTCACTCGAATCTGTGGGGCAGCGGGCGCGGCCCCTTGCCTGACCCATCCATCCCCGGACGGAGGGGTCTCCACGAGCTGCAGCATGTAGGTCACGTTTGCATCGTTGCTGAAGTCGATCGTCTCGGCCGGTAGGCCTTGGGGATTGTACCTTTGGGGGATGAATTCCCAGATGAATGCACTGTAATCCCCGGTCAGGGGCTGGGGCACCCATTCCCAAGTGCCCGTGGCCGTTTCCGTCACGGTGTGGTCCGCCAGCAGGCGTTGTGGAAGCGCGTGTCCGAGGGCTAGGCACATGGCGGCCACGAGCACGGTTTTGCCTGGGATGGCGAATCGACGGGGTTGTAGCGGGGAAGGATTCACGATGGCGTTGGCCTGAGGCTGTTATGGGTCATGCGCGAGTTGTCAAGGCATGGTTAGGGGGGCATCCAGGCGCATCCGAAACCTCGTCCATCACGGGCCATGGCAGGCAGTGACGCCATGCCCCGGGCGATCGGCACGGCTGGGGCAAGGCGGCGGCACGCTCACGGATCGGGGCGACCCTTTGCCATCGCGGGGGGGCTTCGCTGCGTGCAACCCAAGCGCCCCCTGCACGCGACGCCCTACTTGGGCGCAATCGCCCGCAGGCCCGCCTCCGTGCGGAGGTGGATGCTCCCGTTGGCGATGGCCGGGGCGCTGACCGTGTATTCGTTGAGCGGATTGCGCGCGAGCACTTCGAGCGTGGGCGGCGCCCGGACCACGACCGTGTTTCCTTGCCCCGTGGTGAAGGTAAGCAGTTCCAGGCACGAGGCCATGCCGTCGTCCCGAGTCGAAAACACCGTGCCGCCCACGATCATCGGGTTCGGGCAATCCGTGGGAAAGCGCGTGGAGTTTCACAGGCGTCCTTCCGCCGGCATCTCGCCTTGGGCCCCCGCCTTCACCGCCGCCGTGTAACCCCGGTTACGGAATCCGGACGCCACCGCCACCCCCCCCCCATCGGCCGCCGTGGGCCCGGCAATCGTCCGTCCGTAGCGATGCGGAACGTCCAGCCCGGCCAGCCTCCAGAGGCGGTTGCCCGTGGCTGGGTCGCATGCGTCCAGGGCCTCCGCTCCGGCCACCACGAGCTCCATACGCCCGCCCCATCGACGCAGGATGGGCGTCGAGTAGGAGTCATTGCCCTCGTCCTTCGCCGGATAGCTGCGGTCCTTCTTCCACGTGTCCTTGCCCGTCTTGGCATCGAGCGCGAGCACCTGCCCATCAGGCTCTTGGTGCATGCCCGCCACGAACCATCGTCCGTCCTTCAACACGGTCGAGGGACCGAATTCGTGGTTCGTCTTCCATGTGCCAAACTCCTTCACGAGGTTGCGCCGCCACGGCACCGAGCCATCGACGCCGAGTCACGCCAGGTCGCCCGTGCCGGGCAACGCCCTAACGCGCTGGCCACGCGAGAACGAGGGTGCACGGACCCTGCGGCGGTGGACGAGAACCTTGGTTTCCTGGACCGCCCGCTGTAGCGGATGTTGCATGTGGCGTATCGCAAGAGGGGCAGGTTCATCGGCAGCGGCGTCGTGGAGGCAGCATGCCGGACGGTTGACGGCATGAGGCTCAAGCAGTCCGGGATGTTCGGATCGGAGGAAGGAGCGACCGGGGTCCTGGACTTCCTCACCCTGCTGCTGAGCGGACGCTTCGATGACTTCTGGATAGACCGTGCCAACGCCCACGCTGCGAGGAACGACGTTTCGACCCTCGTGGCCTCGGGGTCCGAACAACGAATCGGTCGTGCACCGGGTTACGGCGGGTGCAAAGATGGAGATTGACATAGAATGAGGGGCACTTGCCTCACATCGCATGAAGACACCCTCCTTGAGACAGGCGAAGATCAACAACAACTGATCGCTCCGCTGGGTTGGAACCCTTGGCTTGGCTGGCATTCTGGCCTTGTCGATGACAGAGGCCGCCCATGATCAATCCACTGAGATCGTCTCCGTGCCCTACCACTGGGAGTATACCGTCACCGGCGGGACGAGCGCATCCGTCAGCATTCATGGGTTCTTTGCCAACACCTTGGGCGGGGGTGCATCGACCACTGACACACAGGGCTTCTCGGGCAATGTCTCGGTCCGTCTGGTCCATACTCCCCCGACCGACGGCACGTTGATTGGCACCCTGCCGAATACCGTTTCCCTAAACGTGAGCGCCACGTACTCCGGCACGATCAGCCTGACGGTGCCGGACCAAGACACCACGGCTGCCGGCGGCGTTGGCCCGACAACCTTGAGCCTGTCGGGGTTCTCCTTCACAAGCTACGCCACCGACTCGTCGGTCAATTGGAACACCACGCAGTCCAGCACCTTCTCGTTGGGAGATCAGGGGTCTCTCCCGTTCACGGGACAAATCACGGGGGTTGTCTATGCGCCGAGCCAATACACCGGGAATGTCTTCACGGATGGTACCTTGTCCCTGAGCTTTTCCTTGCAGTCACCGTCCTCTGGATCCGTCAGCTACGAGGTCCCATGCTACTGCCCGCCCATTCCGCCGGGAGTTCCTGAACCCGGAGAGTGGGGCCTGGCGTGCGCCGCCCCGCTGGTCCTGTGGGGCATCTTCAGGCGCGCTCGGTCATTCGCACGGGCTTAGGCAAAGGTGATGCGGAAGCGTCACCCTCGGTGCGGGCTTTGCCGTTTCGACACCTTCGTTGTTGCCTCATGGTTGGAATCACGGCGGTCCAGGCATGATTTGGTCAGGCATTTGGAATTCCATCTGCACCGCAATCAGGCCCACTCCCCTGCCGGAATTTCGTCCAAGCATAGGGGAACACCTTGCCCAACAACCGCCTCCAATCATGCGCGCCAAGAACCCATGGCGCATGGCGAGGAGCCTGCAACGAATGCAGGCATTCCTAATTTCTTCAATCTGCCAACCCATGTTCAGGATGCCTGGGAACATCCATGCTCCCCTGCGCTCCGCGAGCCGTGCGAGGTCCCGGACAAGGACGCATTCACCTCGAAAGACCCCGGGGAGCAGGACGAGCGGCAGTGTGTCAGCGCCATTACCTAATGGGGTGGATTCTGCTCATCTGAAATGCCGGTAAGGCGGCGTGTTCTTGGCGGCGTCCTCTTCCGACCGAGGCACCAGCCCCTTTTGAGGTTGCCGCTAG
>CAYSGH010000018.1:0-62713 GCA_964430505.1 uncultured Akkermansia sp.
GGGAGGGCCCTTTCCTCGTTTTGAAATCCTCTTCGACTGCCGTTTCTAGGCTGATTCCTCCTTCTTCCCTCATCCCTCACCCTTCGTCCCTCGTCCCTCGTCCTTCCAAAAGCGCTGTAACCCGTCCACGCCCGGGTTGGTCTGCTTCACCAAGCAGTTGAAGTGATCGCAACAAAACCAGTGTTTCCCATGAAGTCCCTTCCACGAATCCTATCGGCGGCCGTGCTCGGCCTGGTCGTGTCGGCCCACCTGCTTGCCCAAGACGGCAATGGCGGTGGCGACAACAACAACAACGGCGGCGGGCGTCGCAACCGGGGCGGCCAAGGCGGCGGCCCGGGGGGCCCCGGCGGCGGCAACTGGGACCCCGCGCAGATGCGGCAGCGGATGATGGAGCGCATGCGCGAGCAGTTCGCGGTGAAGGACGACGCCGAGTGGAAGCTGATTTCCGAGCGCATCGAGAAGGTCAACGACGCCCGCCGCGAGTCGATGATGCGCGGCATGGGCATGATGTTCGGGGGCGGGCGCGGCGGGCGCGGCCCTGGCGGGCAGGGCGGAGGCGAGGCGATGCCCGAGCAGGAGGCGCTGGTGAAGGCCATCGAGGCCAACGCGTCCTCGGACGAGATCAAGTCCAAGCTCAACAAGTACCGCGAGGCGTTGAAGGCCAAGGAGGCCCAGCTCACGAAGGCGCAGGACGAGCTGCGCGAGGTTCTTTCCGCCAAGCAGGAGGCCCAGGCCGTCCTGATGGGCTTGCTCAAGTAAGGATGTCTTCCTCCCTCCTTCCTGAATGAACCCATGGGGGCGCCTCGGCGCCCCCCTTTCCTTCCCACCATGGCCGCCGACACCCCCCTCGAAGCCCTCCTCGGGCGCATGGTTGCCGAACGGCAGTTGTCGGCGGCCGACGCCGCCCAGTTCCGTTCGGCGGCGTCCGCTACGGGCGGGGAAGCCGGGCCTGCCGAGCCGGACGTTCTCCGCTGGCTGGCGGGCGAGTACGCCGTGGGGTTCGACCCGTTGGAGGCCATCGAGCCCGAGAAGGACCTTTTGGCCAACTTCCCGGCCCGGATCCTCCTGCGCGAGGAGCTGCTGCCGTTGCGGCGCAGCAACGGCCACGTGGAGGTCGCGACCTCCCGCCTGTTCGCCACGCAGGGCCTCGATGCCCTGCGTTCCCTGACCGGCCTGCGTCTCCAGCCCGTCCTGGCCCCGAGGGAGGCCATCCAGCGGGAGATGAAGAAGCACCTCGGCATCGGCGCCGACACGCTGGGGACGCTCGAGGAGGAGTCCGGGCTGCAGGTCGTGGACGAGGAGGGCGTGGGGGACACGGACCTCGACAACGCGGCGGAGGACGCGTCGATCATCCGGTTCGTGAACCAGGTGTTGCGCGACGCCATCGAGCTGCGGGCGTCGGACATCCACCTGGAGCCGTTCGAGACCGAGCTGCGCATCCGGTACCGCATCGACGGCGTCTTGCAGGAGGTGCCGGTCCCGGCGCAGATCAAGCGGTTCCAGCCCGCCATTGTCTCGCGCGTCAAGATCCTGTCCCACCTCAACATCGCGGAGAAGCGGCTTCCGCAGGACGGCCGCATCAAGATCCGCATCGACGACGCCGAGGTGGACATTCGCGTCTCGGTGATCCCGATGCTGCATGGCGAGGCGGTGGTCATGCGGTTGCTGCGCCAGAACTCGACGCTGCGCGGGATGGGCGAGCTGGGGTTGTCCGCCCGGGACCTGAAGAGCTTCCGCCGCGTGTTGGCGTTGCCGCACGGCATCATCCTCGTCACGGGCCCCACGGGGTCCGGCAAGACCTCGACGCTGTACACCGCGTTGAACGCGATCAACGACGCGGACACCAAGATCATCACGATCGAGGACCCCATCGAGTACCAGCTCAAGGGCGTGAACCAGATCCAGGTGTCGGAGAAGTCGGGGCTGACGTTCGCGCGGGGCCTTCGCGCGATCCTGCGTCACGACCCCGACGTCCTGCTCATCGGCGAGATTCGCGACCAGGAGACGGCGCAGATTGCTGTGCAGGCGTCGCTGACGGGCCACCTGGTGTTTTCCACGCTGCACACCAACGACGCCCCGGGGGCGCTGACGCGGTTGGTGGACATGGGCGTCGAGCCGTACTTGGTCGCGTCGTCGTTGGAGGCCGTGTTGGCCCAGCGCCTCGTCCGCGTGCTGTGCCCGCAATGCCGGCAGCCGGACCTTTCGCCCGCCGCCGACGCGCTGCGTGCCGAGCTGCACATGCCGGCGGGGCAGGTGCTCTACAAGGCCGTGGGATGCCGCGAGTGCCGCCAGACTGGCTACCATGGTCGGCGGGCCATCTTCGAGTGGATGGACACCACGCCGGAGATTCGGCGCCTCATTCTCAAGAACGCGTCGTCCGGCGAGATCCGCGAGTCGGCCCGCCGCTCCGGCATGCGGTCGTTGTCCGAGGATGGATGGCGGCTCGTGGCCGAGGGGATCACGACGCCGGAGGAGGTCTTGCGCGTCACGAAGGACCAGTCCTCGGAGGAAGAGGAACAGCGCACGGTCGGGCAGGCCATGGCCACCGAGGCGGTGGTGGCCGGCGGAACCCCGGAAGCGACCGGTGCCGCAACCTGACGTCGCATGGCCTCGTTCCACTACAGGGCGTTGCAGGCCGACGGTTCCGTTGCGGAGGGGCAGCTGGACGCGGCGGACCGCCGCGAGGCGTTGCGCGTGATCTCGGCCCGGGGCCTGAGGCCGGTGAAGCTGACGGATGCGGCGGCTGCGTCCTCGGCTCCCGTGCTGCCCGCGCGGGCCGTTGCGCCCAAGGCCGCGACGGCTTCGGGTTTGGGTTCCAGCTCGCCCAAGGACGCCGTGGCGGCCAACGGCGCCTCGGGCGGTTCCGCGTCCGGCGGCGTTCGGAGTCCGATGGGGGCGGGTTCGGGTCGTGTCGCCCGTCGTCCGGCGTCCCGGCCCGCATCGCGGCCGGCGCCCGCGCCCAAGGCGGTTGCGAAGCCGGCGTCCAAGTCGGACGCGCCCGCGCCGGCGGGCGGCGGGATGCAGCTGACGCTGGGCGGGGACCGGATCACGCCGCGGATCCTGGAGAACTTCACGCGGCTGCTTTCGAGCCTTTTGGCGGCGGGCGTGCCGTTGAGCCGGGCGCTGGTGATCCTGATGCGCGAGGCGGCGTCGCCGGCGGCCGGGGCGCAATGGAAGCAGGTGCACGACCTGGTGGTGGATGGCCTGTCGTTGGCGGAGGCGATGGGGCGGTCTCCGAAGACGTTCCCGCGGGTGTACGTGGCGATGGTGGAGGCGGGGGAGACGGGCGGCTTCCTGGACGTGGTGCTGGGGCAGATCGCGGACTTCCAGGCGCGGGAGAAGGAGATGCGGGGCAAGGTGATGACGGCGCTGTTGTACCCGGTGATCCTGTTGGTCCTCGCGATTGGGGTGCTGGTGTTCCTGCTGGTGTTCTTCATCCCGCGGTTCCAGGGGATCTTCTCGGGGTTCGGGGCGGAGCTGCCGTTGATCACGCAGGTCATCGTGGGGACGAGCGAGGTGCTGCGGACGTGGGGCATCCTGTTGCTGGTGGCGCTGGGCGTGGGCGGCTACTCACTGCGGACGTGGCTGGTGAGCGAGGCGGGGCGGCGGGTGTGGGAGGGCTTCATCCTGCGGGCTCCGGTGGTGGGCCCGTTGGTGGCGCAGTTCTCGATGTCGCGGTTTTGCCGGATGCTGGGGACGTTGCTGGGGGCGGGCGTGCCCTTGGTCAACGCGTTGAACGTCGCGCGCCGGTCGATTGGCAACCAGATCCTCGTCGATGCCGTCGCGAACTCCATCGAACGGGTCAAGGAGGGCAAGCAGCTCGGGCCGAGCCTGGGCGACTGCCGGGACCTTTTCAGCGGCTCCACCCTCGAGATGATCTCCGTCGCCGAGGAATCCGGCCGGCTCGACACCGAGCTGGTGCGCATCGCGAACGTGACGGAGGGGGACCTGGACCGTCAGTTGAAGACGGCCGTGGCGTTGGCCGAGCCGCTGATGCTGTTCCTGATCGCCGGCTTCATCGGCTTCATCTTCATCGGCATGGTCATCCCGATCTTTTCCCTTCAAGACCACATCAAGTAGGCAATCCTCAACCGCATGAACGTCATGAACCTGTCGTCCCGTCCCCGCCGCGCCGCCGCGCGCCACGCGGGATTTACCCTGATCGAGTTGCTGCTGGTGCTCGTCATCCTTGGCATCCTTGCGGCGATCGTAGTGCCGAAGTTTTCCGGCCGCACCGAGCAGGCGCGCATCACGGCCGCCGAGTCGCAGATTGCGACCTTTGGCACCGCGCTGGACGCCTTCGAGGTGGACGTGGGGCGCTATCCGAAGGGGCGCAACGGGCTCCTGGACCTCGTGACGGCGCCGCGCGACGCCCAGAACTGGCGCGGGCCCTACATGAAGAACGACATCCCCAAGGACCCGTGGGGCCAGGAGTACGTGTACGAGTGCCCGGGGAAGAACAACCCGTCGTCGTATGACCTGTCCTCCATGGGGCCGGACGGCCGTGCCGGGTCCGAGGACGACGTGACCAACTGGAAGAAGTGACGGGAAGGCGCGCGTGCTGGCCGGGTGGGTGGGCCGTTCATGGCCCGCGCCGCGTCGCCGCGAGCCTGGAAATCCGATGAACCCGAGGCCCCTCCATGCGGCGTTCACCCTGATTGAGCTGCTGCTCGTCATGGCGCTCCTGACGGTCGTGATGGCGTTGGTGTCGCCGTCGTTGGGGCCGTTCCTGCGTGGGCGTTCGCTGGGCTACGAGGTGCGCCGGTTCATTTCGCTCACGCGCATGGCCCAGGCCCGCGCCGCGCACGAGGGCGTGCCCGTGCGGCTGTGGGTGGACCCGGACCTTCGGATGATGGGGATAGACCCGGAATTTTCGTTGGATGGGCAGGGGGTGGGCGCGGGGACGGCGCCCGCCGGGGGCGGCGCGACGGGCGGGGCCGTGACGGGCGCCGGCGGGACGTCGGGGCCATCCCCCGCGACGTCCGCTCCCTCGCTGGCCTACGCGATGTCCCCGGAGGTCCAGGTCGAGGCGGACCCGCGCTCGTGGGCTTCCATGTCCGGCAACACGTATGCGCTCCAGTTCCGGTGGGCGGCGGGGCAGGGGGCCTTGGCTCAGGGACGCCGCATCACGTTTCGGTTCACGCCGGACGGGGGGATCGACGAGACGTCGCCCTGGGGCATTTGGTTCCGGCACCAGCCCGCCGGGGAGGCCCGGAAGACCGTGGCCGAGGGGGACGAGGTCTATGTGTCCCAGAACTTCCAGCGCACGCGTTATGAGGTGCAAACCAACCGGCTTGCCATGCCCGTCCGCTAGCGCCGTGCGAGGCGCGAGCTGGGAGGGCGGCGACGCCCCGGGCGCGTTCCCATCGCGGGCGCGGGCCTTGGCGCGGCGACGCACGGGTTGGGCGTCGGCGTTCACGCTGGCGGAGACCCTGGCCGCCCTGGCGTTCGTCTCCGTCGTGATCCCGGTTGCGGCCCACGCGGTGCGGGTGGCCAACCTGGCATCCCAGGTTGCGGAGCGCCGGTTGGTGGCCGCGCACGTCGCCGACCGCATCCTCAACGAGCTGGTCGTCACGGGCCGGGCGAACATGGCGACGTCGGGCAATGCCGAGGAGGGGCGTCACTCGTTCCCGTGGCGGTCCCAGGCGGTGGCATGGGAACGCGGGACGCTCCGCGAGGTTTCGGTGCTCGTGACCTTCACGGTCCAGGGGAACGAGCACGTGGCGCGTGCCGCGACGATCGTGGACTCGGCGCAGCCATGAGGACGCGGGCGGGTCATGCGGGGGGCGGATGGCGCGCGGCCGGCGAGGGGATGGCCCGGCGTGGCCGATGCCGGCCTGCCGCGTTCACGCTCATCGAGCTGCTGCTGGCCATCACGCTGTCGTCCCTCCTCATCTCCGCCACGGTGGCGGTTCTGTTCACGTCGTTGCGGCTGCGCAACCAGGCGGAGCGGCGCATCGACGCCTCGGATGCCCTCCACCAGGCGTTGGCGACGCTGCGCCGGGACCTGGCCAACATGGCGCTGCCGTCGTCGGACTCGGCCAATCCCCTGGCGGGCGCGTTGGTCTATGGCGGGATCACGGGGATCAACGACCCGGCCGGCACGGGCATGCAGCTCTTCACCACGACGGGCATCGTGCAGGATGCCTCGCGTTGGCCCGACATCGTCAAGGTGGGCTACGTGCTGCGCATGCCCACCAACGCCACCCCGACCGTGGGCCGCAACCTCCACCGGGTGGTCACGCGGAATCTCCTCCCCGTCCTTGCGGAGTCGTTCGACGACCAGCTCCTGCTGCCGAACGTCGAGTCGTTCCAGCTTTCCTTCTTTGACGGATCGACGTGGCGCGTCGCGTGGGGCGGGACCAACGAGGTGGTGGCCATGCCGCGTGCCGTCCGTGTGGACGTGGTGGTGAACGACATCGACCCCGCCGACCTTGCTGCGGGCCGGCTGGGGAACGCGACCCGGCTTCCCTACCAGTTGGTGGTGCCCATCCTGGTCACCCCGTCCACGAACACCGCCGCCGCGTCGTCGGCGGGCAGCGCCGGGGGGGCTCCATGAACGTGTGCCAACGGGATGGGCGTCGCTCGGGTTGCCACGGTTCCACGCTCGTCATCGTCCTCTGGATCGCCCTTGGGTTGGTGGCGCTGGGGCTGTACTTCGGACAGTCCTCCGCGCTGAACCTCCGTGCGTCGGACCATCGGGCCGCCGCGTTGGAGGCCGAGCAGGCCATCCAGGGGGCGGCCCGCTACGCCGCGTTTGTGGTCACGAACCTGGACACCCCCGGCGTCCTGCCGCAGTACACCGTGGCGCCGCGCTTCCCGCCGCGGGTCCAGAACGTTCCCGTGGGCGACGCCGCGTTCTGGTTCCTGGGACGGGACGTGGACCGCCTTTCGTCCACCTTGGGACGCAACCTCCAGCCCACGTTCGGGCTCGTGGACGAGGCGTCGAAGCTCAACCTGAACACGGCCACCCAGGAGATGCTCGAGCTGCTGCCCCGCATGACGCCGCAGCTCGCCGCCGCCATCATCGACTGGCGCGACGAAAACGACGAGCCCTCCGCCGACGGCGCCGAGGAGGAAACCTACCAGCGGCTCACGCCCCCGTACCGGTGCAAGAACGCCCCGTTCGAGTCGATCGAGGAGCTTCGCCTCGTCTATGGCATGACGCTGGACGTCCTGCTGGGCGAGGACGCCAACCTGAACGGCATCCTCGATCCCAACGAGGACGACTACGACGCGGCCGCGCCGTTGGACAACCGCGACGGACGCCTGGATTCCGGCCTGTGGGAGTTTGTGACCGTGCATTCCCGGGATGGGCTCACGACGACCAACGGCACCGCGCGCGTCCCGGTGTCCGCCCAGGGCCGCCAGCAGCTCGCCACGCTCCTCCAGGAACGGCTCGGAAACCCGCGTGCCAACGAGGTCCTCGGGCGCCTCGGCAACCAGTCGCCCCCGGGCCTGCTGAACTTCTTTCTGCTTTCGGGCATGACCGTGGACGAGTTCGTGCAGGTGGAGGACGCGCTGACGGCGGGGGACGGGCAGTCGCCGCAGGAGGGGTTGGTGAACGTGAACACGGCGCCGGAGGCCGTCTTGGCGTGCCTGCCGGGGATTGGAACGGACATGGCGCCCTTGTTGGTCTCGTACCGGCAATCCAACCCCAACCGCCGCAACACCGTGGCATGGGCCGCCGAAATCCTGGGGGCCCAACGATCCCAGCAGGCGGGCCGTTACCTAACCGGGCGCTCGTCGGTCTATGGCGCTGACGTCTGTGCCGTGGGCCACCTCGGAAGGGGGTATCGCCGTTGCCGCATGATCCTGGATGCCTCCGAGGGAGGGCTCCGGATCGTCCAGCGAACGGACCTTTCCCATCTCGGGTGGGCGCTTGGCTCGCAAACGTGGCAGCAACAGCAGCAGCAGCGGCAATGGACGCAAAACACGCGATGATCGCACGCCTCAAGGCACGACGCTCACGGCCCATCCTTGGGCTGGCACTCGACGGACTGCTCGCCGAGGCCGTCGTCGTCCGCCCATCCAACGGGGCGGCCGAGGCCTCCGCCCCCGTCGCCCTCACGTTGCCGGCCGACGTCTTGTCCGCCGACCCCGTCGCCGTGGGCAAGGCGTTGAGGGAACAGCTCGACCAGGCGGGCATCAAGGTCCGCCATGCCGCCGTCGCGTTGCCCGCCTCGTCCCTCTTCGCCACCAGCCTTCCGCTGCCCCAGCTCGCCCCGGAGGACGCCGAGGGCTTCGTCGAGCTCGAGGTTGAGCGCTCGTTTCCGTACGGGACCGACCAGCTCGCCGTCGCCCGGCACGAATGGGCGGATGCCGCCGGCGTGCCGCACCTGACGTTGGTGGCGGTGCCGTTGGAGCATCTCGAGCGCATCGAGCAGGTGCTGCGCGCCGCCCGCATCCAGCCCGTCTCCATCGCCCCCGCCTTGACGGAGCTTCCCGACCTCGTTCCCGGCGGGGAGGCCGTCCGGATGGACTTCCTCGCCTCGTCCACGTCGGTGTCGCTCGCGATCGCCTCGGGGGACGGCCTCGTCCTGCATCGATCGCTCGACGACGTCGTGGTGGTGTCCGACGGCAAGCCGTCGGTGGCGGTGGATCGCCTGCAACGCGAGCTGCGCGTGACGATGGGCCAGCTTCCGGACGCCGTGCGCCAGGCGCTGGCCCGCACCCGCGTCTTCGGGCACGGGCCGTTGGCGGACTCGCTGCACCGGGCGTTGGCCTCGCTTGCGCCGCGCCTTGCCCTTTCCGTCGCCCGGGCCGACCGCGTGCCGGAGCAGCGGCAGGCGTTGCCGCGCATCACGCCGGGCCTGCCCGCCGGCGCCGCCTTGGCGATGGCCGCGCGGCATGTCGGGGGGCGGCCCGCCTCCTTCGAGTTCCTCGCCCCGCGCGTTTCCCCGTGGCAGCAGTTGGCCGCGCGCTTTTCGTCCGGTCGCGCCGCCCATTATGGCATCGCCGCCGCGGCCGTGGTGCTGTTGGTGGCCGGGGCCTTCCTCGTGCAACAGGCGCGGCTCATGTCCCTCCGTTCCCGCTGGAACGGGATGGCCAAGACCGTCGCGCACGTCGAGGAGCTCCAGGCCAACCTCAAGAAGTACCGGCCGTGGTTTGACGACTCGGTGCCGTCCCTGCTGGTCCTGCGGACGTTGACCATGGCGTTCCCCGAGGACGGCAGCTTGACCGCCAAGACGGTCGAGCTGCGCGAGGGGGCCACCGTGGTGTGCTCCGGCACCGCCAACGACTCCTTCACCCTGAACCGTACCCTGGAGAAGCTCCGGACGGTTCCGGCGGTGCGCGACGTCACCGTGGACCAGATGCGCGGCAAGTCCCCCGTGCAGTTCTCCTTCAACTTCAAGTGGGACGCCTCCGCTGGAACGCCATGAACCTCGATCCCGAGCAACGCAAGAAGCTGCTCCTCGTCGTCGCGCTTGCCGGCGTCGGGTTGCTCCTGGGCGACCGCGTCGTCCTGGGCCCCCTGCTCAAGTCGTGGAACGCGCGCCAGGCCCAGATCGCCGAGCTGCAGAAGCGCATCGCCAAGGGCGAGCAACTCGTCTCGCGTCTCCGGCCCGTCGAGGGCCGTTGGTCTGAGATGGCCTCCAACGCCCTCCCCAAGGTGACGTCCGCCGCCGAGGGCCGCGTCCTGGACGCCCTCGACCGGTGGTCCAAGGCCGCCGCCGTCAACGTCACCTCCGTCAAGCCCCAGTGGAAGCAGCTCGACGAGGATTACTCCACCTTCGAGTGCCACGTGGATGCCACCGGCAACCTCGCCACCCTCACCCGCTTCCTGTACGAGGTCGAACGCGACAAGCTCGCCGTGCGCGTCGAGGCCATCGAGATCGCCGCCCGTGACAAGGAGGCCGCTCAGCTTTCCCTGGGCCTGCATGTCAGCGGCCTCGTTCTCAACCTACCCGAACGCCGATGACGCCCCTCCTGCCATCCCCCGCCGGCGCTTGGATCGCCGCCGCGCTCGCCCTGGCCGTGACCGTGTCCGCCCTCGGTCAGGAGGCGGCTCCCGCTGCTGCCGCGCCGGAGGCGGTTGCCGCCGCCGCTGCTGCTGCCGCCGCTGCCGCTGTGGCCGCTGCCCAGGACGCCGAGGAAGGTTCCGAGGAGGACGGCCCCGCCGAGGATGAGCCCGCCGCAGCCTCCACCAACGGCGCCCCGACGCTGTCCGTGACCGGCTCCACCAACGCCCCCACCCACTCCGTCTCCGGGACCAATGCCCCGGCACGCCGCACCTCGCGCCGCTCGTCCCGAAGGCCCGAGCGCTCCGGCATCTCCGACTGGCGCCCGTCCAGCCGGTCCTCGTCCACGTCCAGCAAGGCCGCCGCCACGAATGGCCCCGCCTCGTCCGACTACGCCTACTTCCAGCTCGTCAACGATCGGAACATCTTCAACCCCGCCCGCGTCCCCAACCGCCCCGACCGTCCCAAGTCCCCCGAGACGCGGCGCACGCCCATGGTCGAGTCCCTCTCCCTTGTGGGGACGCTGCGTTACGAGAAGGGCATCTTTGCCTTCTTCGACGGCACCCGCTCCGAGTTCCGCAAGGCCCTCAAGGAAGGGGACACGGTGGGCGGGCATCGCATCCTGTCGGTCACGGATTCCACCGTCCGTCTCGTCGTCCAGGATCGTGCGGTGGACCTGAAGGTCGGCAACCAACTCCGCCGCGAGGACGAGGGCGAGTGGACCCTCGCCTCGGGCGTGACCTTGGGTGCGTCGTCGTCCTCCGGCGGCTCGGGTTCCTCGAATTCGCCGTCCTCGTCGAGCAACACCGCGTCCGCCTCCTCCCAGTCTTCCAATGCCTCGTCGTCGTCATCCTCCGGGTCCTCCGGGGGCGGCGCCGAGGAGATCCTCCGGCGCCTTCGGGAACGTCGCGCCCAGGAGACCAAGCAATGAACACGCACACTCCACGCATCGTCGTCCTCGCCCTCGTCGCCACCGTCTCGCTGGGCCTTCGGGTCCAGGCGCAGGAGGCCAAGCCCGCGACCCCGACGGCCCCGGCACCCGCCGCTGCTGCGGACGCTCCGAAGGCGGCGGATGCAAGCTCTGCGGCCGCTGCGCCGGACGCCAAGGCGGCAGGAACGACCTCCACCAACGCGCCGGCCGCCGCGCCCAAGCAGCCGCCGGAGCCGCTGCCTGCGCCGGAGCCGTTGCCGACCGCCCCGGATGGCAGCCCCATGGTCCGCATGAACTTCCGCGGCGTCCCGTTGGAGACCGTCCTGAGCTACCTCTCCGAGGCGGCCGGCTACATCATCGTCCTGGACACCGAGGTGAAGGGGCGCATCGACGCGTGGTCCGCGCAGCCGGTGACCCGCGAGGAGGCCTTCCAAATCCTCGAGGCCGCCCTCGCCAAGAACGGCTACACCGCCCTCCGAAACGGCCGCACCCTCACCATCGTCTCCAAGGAGTCCGCCAAGAAGCGCGACATCCCGGTCAAGTCCGGCAACAACCCGGATTCCATCCCGAAGGACGACCAAGTGGTCACCCAGATCATCCCCATCCGCTTCATCAGCGCCACCGCCCTGACCACGGACCTGTCGCCGTTGCTGCCCTCCGAGGCGACCATGACGGCCAACGAGGCTGGCAATGCGTTGGTCATCACGGACACGCAGGCCTCCATCAAGCGGCTCACCGAGGTCATCCGGGCGCTCGACACCTCCTTGGCCAATTCCTCCTCCGTCAAGGTGTTCCCCCTTCGCTACGCGGATGCCAAGGAGCTGGCCACCGTCATCAAGGACCTTTTCTCGACCACGGACTCCCGGGGCGGCAACACGGGCAACAACGGCCGCGGGGGCTTCCAGGGGTTCCCCGGTGGATTCGGCGGCATGGGCGGCTTTGGTGGCCGTGGGGGAGGCGGAGGCGGCGGCGGCGGATCCTCGTCCGGTGCGGGCAACCGAGCCGCCGCATCCAAGGTTGTGGCCGTCGCCGACGAGCACTCCAACTCCGTCATCGTGAACGCCCCCGAGGACGCGATGCCCACCATTGAGGAGTTGATCCGATCCGTGGACACCAACGTTCAGGACGTCACCGAGATCCGCGTCTTCCGGCTTCAGTTTTCCGACCCGACCGAGATGGCCGGGATTCTTTCGGGGTTGTTCCCGGATGAGGCCACCGCCCGCAATGGGAGCAACAACAACCGCGGCCAGCGCTTCGGAGGCTTCGGGATGTTTGGCGGCATGAACCGGGGCGGGGGGGGCGGCGGCGGCTCGGGCAGCTCCAGCGACCGGGCGCTCAAGAAGGGCAAGGTCACGGCCGTCCCGGATCCCCGCACCTCCTCCGTCATCGTGTCCGCCGACCGCGAAATCATGGGCCAGATTGCCGAGATGGTGAAGCAGCTCGACGCCAACCCGGCACGGAAGCAGAAGGTGTACGTGTACGACCTCGACAACGCCGACCCGCAGCAGGTGCAGGACGTGCTCCGCGGCCTCTTCGAGCGCCAGGGCAGCAACACCCGCAACACCCAGACCCGCCAGCAAAACTCGGCCCTGACCACCCGGTCCACCCAGCAGCAGCAGCAGAACAACCTCAACCGCGGCGGGGCCGGCTTCGGCTCCGGCGCGGGCGGCGGCGGCGGGCTCGGCGCCGGTGGACGTGGCAACTAGGACGGACCACCCCAGATGATCCCGCGCCCGGCATCCCCCCATTCCCGCACCCTGATGTTTCCCCCCATGAATCGCCTTGCACAACGCGCCTCCGCGATCCTTCTCGCCGCATCCATGGCCGCGCCCGCCCTCGCCCAGTTCCAGGGCTTTGGCGGCGGGGGCGGCGGCACCCAACGCCGGGCCGGCACGGGCTCCGGCGCCACCCGGGAGTACCCCAACAACACCGAGGTCGGCGACGCCATCATCTCCTTCGACCCCGAGACCCGTAAGATCATCGTCATCACGGACGAGGACACGAACCTCCAGATCAAGGACGTGATCACGAGCCTCGACAACCCGCGCCCGCAGGTGCTCATCAAGGTGGTCTTCCTGGAGGTCACCCACAACGACTCGTCCGACATCGGCGTGGAGGGCGGCTACACGCGGCAGCTCGGCAACACCGGCACCGGCAGCATTGCCAACGCCTTCGGGGCCTCCGCCCTGTCCTCCGCCGCCACGTCCTCCGTCCCCAACGTCCTGGGCCAAAACGTCCAGAACATGCTGCCCGTGCCGCCCGGAGCGGGCGTGTACCAGGTCCTGGGCTCCGACTTCCAGGCCACCCTTCGCGCCATTGCCCAGGCCGGCCGCGCCGAGATCCTCTCCAGGCCCTCCATCCTCGCCCGCAACAACCAGCCCGCCACCATCTCCCTCGGCCAGCAGGTCCCCCTCGTCTCCAACACGCGCTTCGACGCCATCAACGGCCAGATCAACACCGTCTCCTACCAGAACGTCGGCATCATCCTCCGCGTCACCCCCTTCATCACCCCCGACGGCATGGTGGAGATGATCGTGTCCCCGGAGACGTCGTCGCTGGCCGAGCGAACGCAGTGGGTGCCCATCTCGCGCGACGCCCTCGCACCGGTCGTCAACTCCCGCCTCGCCGACACCGTCGTCGTGGTGCCCGACGGCCAGACCGTCGTCATCGGCGGCCTGATGCAGAACCAGATCACCGAGTCCGAAAGCAAGGTTCCCTACCTCGGCGACATCCCGTGGCTGGGGAACGCCTTCAAGCGGAAGCAGAAGTCCAACATCAAGACCGAGCTCATGATCTTCCTCACCCCCATCGTCATCCCCGCGCCGTCCCAGCTCGCGGGCATGACCGCCGAGGAACGATCCAAGGTCCTCCTCCGGCCCAAGTCCCTGCCGCAAATGCAGCTCGAGAACCTGGTGGACCAGCTCCCCGACAAGTCCTCTGACAAGTCCTCCGACAAGAAGCCCGCCAAGAAGGCGTCGGCGGTTCCCGATGCACCCCAAGCCCCCAAGGCTCCCGTGGTCCCGGCGGACCCCAAGCTGAAGGCCGCTCCGGCACCCGCCCGTCGGTAGGCCGGAGTTCCGTCCACGGTTCGCAGGTTGCCGGCGGAGAAGGGAGGCGGGACCGCTTCCGACACGTCGCGAGGGTTGGGCATCCTTGGGAGGATAACCCCCGGGGACTCCCATGCCGCCGTCACCTCCAGGCTACTCCAGCAACCGGAATCCGTCGTCGTCCAGTCGCGCGCGAAGGCCCCAGGGGAGGCTTCGTTTCCTCGGCTCATGGCCGTACTCGTATCCCATGCGCACCGGCACTCCCAAGCCACCCAACACCTCCCGTGCAATCTCCCCCAGTTCGAGCCAGCCGCCGCGGCGGTCTGCCGGGCCACAGTCCGTGAACTGCCCCAGCACCACCGCTGCGACTCGCCTGAGCACGCCCCCCAACCGCAACTGAACGAGCAGGCGGTCCACTCGATGCAGGTGTTCGTGGATGTCCTCCAACACCAGGATCGAACCTTCCATCGAAGGCAGGTGCGGCGTCCCCATCAACGAGCCTACCAACGACAAGCAACCACCCATCAACGGGCCCTCCGCCGTGCCGGGCACCACCACTTCCCACGGCTTGTCCCCGGGGTTGCCGAGGTCCACGCCCGCCGTGGCCCCTTCCACCAACGGCCAAAACGCGCCCTCCGTGAACGGGTCCAACCCGGCGGCCAACTCCACCCCGGCCAACACCCCCGAGACGCTCACGAGGCCGCATCGGGCCAGCAACGACATCTGCAAGGCCGTCACGTCGCTGTAGCCCACCAGCCACTTCGGGTCGCGTCGCACCGCGTCCACGTCCACGCCCTCCAGCAGGCGCGCGCACCCGTAGCCCCCGCGCACGGCCATCACCATGCGCACACCGGGATCCCGGAGCATGGCGTTCAGGTCCTCCAACCTCTCGGCATCCGTCCCGGCAAACGCCCCGTGGCGCCCCGTGGCATGGCGCCCCACCTTGACCCGATACCCGCGCGCCTCCAGCGCCCGCCGTCCCGCGTCGATCCTCCCCAAGTCCAACGGCGCGCCCGCCGGGCAAATCAAGCCCACCTCATCCCCGCGCCCCAGCGGCCTCGGCCTCGCCACGCTCATCGGCCGGAGCCTGCCCCGGCGACCCCGACGCGTCACGCATCGTTGCCCGGCCGCAGCACGTACACCGACGGGTAGTTGGTCCGCCACGACCGGTCGTCCATCCCGTAGCCCGTGAACCATTCGCGGCCCTCGTACCGGAACGCCGCATGGTCCGGCGTGTGCAGGCTTTCCGGGATCACCCGGTGCACCAGCACCGCCGTCCGGACCGACGCCGCGCCGCGGGCCCGGCACAAGGTGGTCAGCTCCGCCAACGTGCGTCCGGAGTCGCAGATGTCGTCCACCACCAGCACGTCCCGGCCGGTCAGGTTGAGGTCGAGGCCCTCCACCTGGAGGTGCGAGGCCATCTGGCCGTTCACGCCGGCCTCGTATCCACGGCATCGGCAATACGTGGCCTCCACCGAGACCGGGATGGCCTTGAGCAAGTCGGCAAAGAAGAACACCGCCCCCCTCAGGACGCACAACGCCAGCACCTGCTGGCCGCCGCGAGCCAAGACGTCCCGCGCCCAAGGCGTCAGCTCCGCCGCCACCCTGTCTACGCCGCACTGAACCGCCTCCGCCGTGAACACCTCGCTATAATGGTCCGGAACGTTTCGCGTCATCCACGTCCTCCCTTCTTGAGATTCCATAAAGCCCCCCGTCCATGCCCTTGCCGGGCCAGTTCACCTGGTCCACGCCCAGGTGCCGCGCCAATCCCAACAGCACGGGGTTCAGCAGCAGCTCGGCCGCCAAGGGCGCGACCTCCACCCGTCCGGGCAACGGCACCCGCCGTGCCGGCAGCCCCGCGCCGGCCAACACCTCCTCCGCCCGGCGCGCGAGCGCGCAGTCGCCCAGCACCCACACCGGCTCCGGACGGGCCATCAACTGCTGGAGGTGCCCGTGCGCCAACGCCAGCAAGTCCACCACGCGCGGCCCTCGCCAGTACAACCCCTCCACGAACTTTGCCACCACGTTCTCCGCGCACCCGGACAACCCGTCGCCCGTGGCCACCACGAATCCGTCCCGATGCGCGTCCAGCTCGGATCCGATGGCCTCCAGCATGCGTGCCGGCCACGGGCTGGATGCCCACGCATCCAGCTCATCCACGAGCGTGCTCGACGGGGGGAGCCGGTTCCCATCCACCGAGGCCGCCAACCGCCACGCGGCGGCAAACCCGCACAACGGCCCAACCAACCGGACCAAGGTTGAGTACTCCTCCTCCAACGGGAACCGCTCCATGCGGCATCCCTCGGCCGAGAGGCGTTGCAGCCATCCCGCGCGATCCCCGCGTCCCGCCCGCTCCTGGCCCTCCACCGTCGAGGCCGTCGCCAGCACGACGGAACCGAAGAGCCCCCGCCTCGCGAGGGCCAGCCGGGCGTTCGGCGCCAGGCCTTGGCTGAAGACCACCAGCGTCCGGTCCCGGCTCGACGGTCCCGGAAACCCCGGATCGAGGAAGGCGGACAACGGCTCGAACCAGGCGGGCACCGCCGTGTGACGCCGAAGCAACGCCACCAAGTAGCGCGCGTGCGCCTCGGAGCTTCCCACGCCGGTGGCAAGGACGCCCCCCTCGCAGGGCCGCCAGCCCTCGGCCAAGGGCGACACCAGGAGCCCGCGGGCCAACGGCCATGCCTCCTCCGCGCGGCGTCCCAGCAACCCATGTCCCTTCGCGTCCATCACCCGTCACTCCGACACGTTGCGATCATCCAGGAAGATCCACTTGTGCACCTCGATCCCATGCGCGTTCAAGGCCTCCGCATACTCCTTCTTCCGCACCAGGCTGGAAGGGGAGTTCATCACCATCTGGATCTTGCCCGTCGGGTAATGGTGCCGCACCAACCGCATGATCGAGTCGTAGTCGCGGCTGTCGTAGCCCACGCCGAGCCTCCGATACGACTCGTCGCTCGAAAACGACATGCCTTGCTCCGTCAGCATCCGGTCCGTGGCATGTGCCCCGAACCCCGCCCCGCGGCCGTCGAAGTACAGGAGGAAGACCGCGCCCACGCCGTAGTGGACGATGTGTTGAACCGACTTCTTGAACTTCACCCGGTTGTCCATGCTGACGAGGGGAAGGCGATTGAACAGGGACTCGCTTTGCACGCGGATGACGGCGACGTCGTACAGCAGCGGCTTCCCGTACGTCAGCACCACCATCTCCTGGCTGGTCACGATGTCGAAGTACACGTGGACCCGAAACCAGTAGGGCGTCGTCAGCAGCTCCGTCACGGGCGATCCCGGGCGCGTTTCCTTGTGGCGCGCGAGGTTGCCCGGGTCGATCCGCACCAGGAGCCGGTTGCCCCGGATCACGTAGTAGTCCCGCACCAGGGGCGACTCCCCTTCCATGAACCGCTCCACGGGCGTCTCCCGGAACACCTCGTGGAAGCGCTCCTCGGACAGCACGATCTCGCCGTCCACGGGCTTGACCGGCAGGAAGTAGGAGGCCGCGTAGATAAACCGTTGCGCTCCCGGCACCGCATGCGGCCGGAATGGCATCACCGGCTCCGGCGGCAGCGCCCGCCTCACGCCGTCCGTCGCCTGCTTCAACTGATGCCCCGAGTCCGCCTTCGACGCCAGGTACGCCACGTTGAACGGCGATGGCTCGAACTCCAGCGCCTCCGTCCCGGCCACGGACAACCCCTGCGTCGTCAACGCGGACACCTTGTCGGGGTTGTTCGTCAGCAGCACGAACGGGGCCTTCACTCCCAGCAGGTGGCACACGTCCGCGACGTCGTCGTAGCTCCGATGATCCTTCCTCAGCCCCATGCAGCGGTACGCCTCGAACGTCGAGATCTGGTCGTGCGACGACTGCACCAGCATCCGGTCCCGAGCCTTCGCCACGTAGCCCACGCCGCGCCCCTCCTGCATCAGGTAAAACAAGATCCCGCTCCCCTTGCGCTGGATCACCTCCAACGCCCCCTCCAACTGTTGCACGCAGTCGCAGTCGCATCCGCGCAGCGTCTCGCTGGTGATGCACGAGCTGTGGATCCGCGCATACAGCACCGCCGCGCCCGTGACTTCGCCCGCCGCCAGCGCGATCACGTACCCCTTGTGGATCACGTCCTGGAACACATGCGCCGTGAAGTGGCCCATCCGCGTCTCGACCCCGCAGCTCGCGAGGAACAAGGTCGTGCCGCGCAACGGCCGGTCCTCCACCCCGGCGCGATTCAGGACGGATCCTGCCGGGTGCTGCAATTGCTCCACCAACTGCCGCAAGACGTCCGGCAACCGCACCACCGGGTGGCCTTCATCCCTTGGCTTCGCCGCATTCATCGGCCCCACGCACGCAGCCCCCATGCCATCCGCCCGCCTCGCGTTTCCCGCTTCCCGCTTCCCCACTCTGGCCCGCCGGTTGCTTTGCTGGACGATGCCCGTTCCAACGGGTCTGCCGGGCCACAATTCGCCCGGCGGGTGAAACGTGGTGTCCATAATTAGCCTGCCTGCGCAATGAAGACCCTCCTGCTCCCTGCATCGCTCGCCAGCCTGACGTTCTCGGCTGGCGTCCTCGCCCAGACCACCAACGCCGCCCCGTCCAACCTCGACCGCATCGTCGTCGAGGGCATCCCCTTGGAGGAGCAGGTGGTGCCAACGGTGCGCCCGTTCAACTCCGTGTACGGCACCGACCGCCCCATCCTGGAGACGCCCCGAAACGTCACGATCATTTCCCGGGAGCAGCTCGACGCGATCAACATCTACGACGTCCGGGACTTTTCGAAGCTCACCTCCAGCTCCTACACCCGCTCCAACTTCGGGGCTCCCACCACGCCGGACATCCGCACGCAGATCGCCGACACGTTCGTGAACGGCATGCGCCAAGGCCTCACGTCCAACGGCAACGGCCTCCCCGTCAACTTCAACTCCGTCGAGTCCGTCAACATCGTGAAGGGGCCTGCCTCGTCCGTGTACGGGCCGTCGCAGTACGTGGGCGGGTACGTGGACCTGATCACCAAGCGCCCGTTCTACGACGGCTACCACGGCGAGGTCTCCTCCACCTTCGGCATGTTCCAGCAACGCCGCTGGACGATGGACGTCGGCGCGCCCTTGCCCGGGAAGACCGCGGCGTGGCGCCTGAGCTACTCCGGCGAGGATTCCGGCAGCTACTACTACGATGGCTTCCGCAAGTCCCAGGCCGTCTATGGAGCCCTCTCATGGCAGCCCAACGAGAAGTACGACGTCTTCTTCAACAACGAGTGGTACTGGGCCAACTACACCGAGAACTTTGGCGTCAACCGCCCCACGCAGCAGCTCATCGACAGCGGCCTGTACCAGACGGGCGTCAACAACAACCCCGCGCCGGACTTCGCCGCCTATCCCTTCGGCTACGTCGATGCCTCCGGGACGCCCATCTCCTTCTCCAACATCAACGTCCCGGCTGGCGCGGCCGCTCCCACGTCCGACCCCCAAAACAGCCGCTGGGTCACCTCCGGCTTTCCGGTCGTCAACCGGATCGACCCGGGGCCGCTCGTGAAGCTTGACCGCCGCCGCCGCCTCCTCCGCCCCGGCGACGACTCCGAGGGCTTCTCCTACAACGCACAGGCCGTCCAGACGTACCACGCCTCCGAGTCCGTGGACATCGCCAACAACACGCTCTTCCGCTACGTGGACCGCCAGACCGAGTCCTCGTACTACTACTCCGAGATCATCGATCCCTCGTGGTCCTTCGAGAACCGCACCGAGGTCCGCATCAACCTGGAGAAGCACTCCATCAACACCGGCGCCGACGTCCGGTACCAGTACGTCCGCGCCTTCAACGACTTCTTCACCGAGCCCGCCAACGTGTGGGACCTGTCCCGCGACCTGTCCTACATCAACATCCGGAACTCGGTGAACTTCCCCAACCCGTTCACGTCCGTTCCCGTGCCCGGCCACCCCGGACGCTACTTCACCCCGGACAACGGGGACTCCGGCGTCTCGCATTCCCTGTTCACCGGCCCGTTCTACCAGCATGATTTCCGCATCACGGACCGATGGTCCCTGCTGGGCGGCGGGCGCCTGAACATCGTCAGCCTCGACTATTCCGACCCCGCCAAGTTCCTGCCCGGCGACTCCGTGACGCTGGGCCTGCCCAGCGCCAATGCGTCCACGGTGTACAAGTTCACGCAGCGGCTGACCGGGTACTTCACCTATAACTGGTCCCAGAACCCCGTTGGTTCCGTCGGCAATGGCGGTGGCTACACGACGGCCGGCCTGCGCAACTTCGCCAATCGCAACCTTCGCAACGAGGCCCAGCTCTTCGAGGTGGGCTCCAAGGTCTCATTGTACGACGGGAAGCTCTTCCTCGGCGGCGCCCTCTTCGAGCAGACCCGCGCCGACGCCCAGCTCAATCGGTCCGTCGTCGAGTTCAACACCCGCGGCTTCGAGGTCGAGGCCAACTACCAGCCCACGCGCGAGTTCTACCTGACGCTCGGCTATTCCTACCTCGACTCCACCGTGAACCAGCCCCAGTTCGACGTGGGCAACACCACCCTGACCTCGCCCGGCGACCGCTTCTTCGCCATGTCCGGCGACTCCTTCCGACGGCAGGGCGTGCCCACCCACCTGGTCAACTTCCTCACCACCTACCGCATCTACAAGGGCCTCGGCACCTCCGCCAACGTCGTCTTCACCTCCGAGATCAACAACAACGTCGCCGGGACGCTCGTCATCCCCAACCAGTACACCCTCGACCTCACCGTCTTCTATACCGCGCCGCGATGGGACGCCCGCGTGATGCTCCTCAACATCACCGACGAGAAGAACTGGTCCGCGCCCAACGCCGTGTATGGCAACGAGTCCATCGTCGCCGACTTGCCGTTCCGGCTCGAAGGCCGCGTCACCATCAAGTTCTAGTGTAGCCTGCGGCACGGCAGCCCGACACGGGGCGAGCCAGGCGCATCACCCCGCTTGGCTCGCCAGCCTCGGCCGCCGCTTCTCGCCCCTCGATCCCCGCTCCCCGTTGATTTCCCCTCATGCGCCTCGTCATTGCCCTCTGCGCCCTGGTGCTGTCCCTCCCGGCCAGCGCCGCCCCGCCCATCCAGCCCAAGGTCCTCGTCGTCTCCACCTTTGAGATCGGCCAAGACACCGGCGACCGCCCTGGCGAGTTCCAGTTCTGGGTGGAACGCGAGCGCCTGACCCAGTCCTTGGCGCTTCCCAACCTTTCGCGCCCCCTGCGCCACGGCACCAACGGCGTGTTCGGCTTTGTTTCCGGCACCACGGTGCGCGCCGCCACGGAGGTCCTGGCCCTGGGCCTCTCGCCCGAGCTGGACCTCACCCGCACCTACTGGCTCATCAACGGCATCGCCGGGGTCGATCCGGAGGATGCCTCCGTGGGATCCGCCGCCTGGGCGCTGCATGTCGTCGATGGCGACATTGCCTACGAGATCGACTCGCGCGACGTGCCGCCGTCGTGGCCCTACGGACTGGTGCCCATCGGGGGCAAGAAGCCCAACGTCATCAACGAGGACGCCACCTGGGCTCCGAAGCCCATGGCGTGGACGCTCAACGCGGGCCTCGCTCGTTGGGCCTACGGCATCACGCGCGACATCCCCATCCCGGACTCCGACGCCGCCAAGGCTCACCGCGCCCTCTACACCGCCCATCCGGCGGCACAAAGGCCCGCGTCGGTCCTGCTGGGCGACAGCCTCGGCTCCTGCCGCTACTGGCATGGCCCCGGCATGACCCGCTGGGCCAACGACTGGGCCCGCCTGCATACGGCCAATCGCGGCAACTTCGTCATGACCAACATGGAGGACCATGGCATTGCCCACGCCCTCCAGCAGCTTGCCCGCATGCGCAAGGTGGACTTCAACCGGGTCCTCTTCCTCCGTACGGGCTCCAACTATTGCACCCCCGCCCCGGGCAAGGCCGCCGCCGACTCCATGACCGAGGAATACTCCGGCATGTTGCCCGCCCTCGAGGCCGCCCATCGCGTGGGCAGCCGGGTCGTCCATGAGATCATCGAGCACTGGCCCCGGCACGAGGCCGTCATTCCTTCCCAGTAGCGGCCACCTCTCCCACGATGAGGCCCATCGAGTGCATGAAGCCCATGAAATCCATGAAGCTCCTTCTCGCCCTGTGCGCGTTCCTCGCTTCCGTCGCCATGGGGGCCGACTTCGCAGCCCGGTTCGAGTCCTTCAAGACCAACGCGAGCCCGTTGGACCTCTACCGCCTGCTCTATGCGATGCCCAAGGCGGGCGACCTCCACCACCACGCTGGCGGCTGCTGGCGCATGGAGGACCTCTACAACGTCGCCACCAACGTCACGCGCAACGGCGGCAACCGCTTCTACACCCGCATCAAGGCGGGCACGTGCCCCGACGACGCCACCCCATGGCGTCGCTTCACCACCATCGCCGCCTTCACCTGGAAGGATCTCACGCCCTGCCAGCAATCCGAGTACGTGCCCCTCGATGAGCTGCCTCCGGGCCTGCGCGCCGAGTTCATCGACTCCCTCCGCCTCGACAAGCCGGGCGAGGGCCGGCAGGAGTTCTTCGAGGAAATCTGGCCTCGGCTCGGCGCGCTCGGGCGCAGCATCGACGTCTTCCTTGAAATGACCGTCGAGACGATGAGGCGCTACGGGGCCGAGGGCGTGCGCTACCTCGAGCCCCAGACCATTCCCATGGGGATGCTCGATGGGTCCGGGGCCGTCGTGGACGCCGAGGAGTTCCACCAACGCCTGGCGCGGCGCCTCGCCCAGCCCGACGCCCTCGCCACCGGCGTCTCCGTCCGATGGCAAATCGTCGTCATCCGCTTCCTCCCCACCGCCGAGCGCGCCATCGAGGACGCCTATGACTTCATCTCCCGGCATCGCGACCTCTGGGTGGGCATCAACATGGCCGGGCGCGAGGACAACGACAAAGGCCACCCCCGCCGCTTCCTGGACGTCTATCGGCGCATGCGCCTCAAGCACCACGGCGTGGGCCTCGCCATCCACGCCGGGGAGGTGGACGAGCCCAACCCCCACATGCGTGACACCCTCCTCCTCGGCGCCACGCGCCTCGGCCACGGCAACAACGTCCTCACCGATGACGACCTCGTCCTCCACCTCCGTTCCCGCATCGCCTTCGTCGAGATCAACCTCGTCAGCAACCTGGTCCTCGAATACGTCTCCGACTATCGCCAGCACCACTTCGCCGAGATGCTCCGCACCGGCATTCCCTGCGGCCTCTCCACCGACGATTCCGGCATGTGGGACTCCAACATGACGGACGAGTACATGACCGCCGTCCGGGAGTTCAACCTGACGTGGGAGGAGCTGGTGCGCTGCGGGCGATCCTCGCTGGAGTGGTCCTTTGCCGAGCCGGCCCTCAAGCAACGCCTGCTGGACGCCTACGACCGCGACGTCCGCGCCTTCGAGCAACGGTTCGCCGGCGACGCATGGCAGCCGCTCCTGCAATCCGTGAAGCCCGTGTCCTACGGCTTCGCCAAGCGCCGATGGAACATTGCGTTCTGATGATCCCCGGCTGGCATCCCATGCGCCCATTTGCTCCGGCATTCGTCCCGGCGGCCGCGGCCGCTGTCGGCCTCATTCTTGCCTCCGCGCGCTCCGCTGCGGCCGGCACCATCGTCTTCCTGTCCGACTTCGGGCTGAAGGACGGGGCCGTGTCCGCCATGAAGGGCGTCGCCCATGCCGCCGATCCGGGCCTGCAACTGTTCGACGTCACCCACGAGGTTCCGCCGTTCAACGTGTGGGAAGGAGCCTTCCGGCTCGCCCAAGCCGCGCCCTACTGGCCTGCCAACACCGTGTTCGTCTGCGTCGTCGATCCCGGCGTGGGCACCGACCGCCTCCCCGTCGTCCATCGCACGCGGTCTGGCCATGTGTTCGTGGGGCCGGACAACGGGCTCTTCACGCTCGTGGACGACGTGCTTGGCCATGACCGCTCCTACGTCATCGACGCCTCGCGCCATCGCCTGCCGGGCTCGGACGCCAGCTACACGTTCCACGGGCGCGACCTCTTCGCGCACGTCGGAGCGCGCATTGCATCGGGCCAGCTCACGCCCGCCGATGCGGGCCAACCCGCCGGGAAACCACCCGTCCGGATCCCGTACCCGGCTGCCACCTGCAAGGACGGCGCCCTCTCTGGCGTGATCCCCGTGCTCGACGTCCAGTACGGCAACGTCTGGTCCAACATCGGCCCCGACCTCGTCGAGGAAGCCGGCCTTCGCGTCGGGGATGAGGTCGAGGTGACGTTCCTCAAGGGCGGACGCCGCGTCGCGCGGCTTCGGGCGCCCTTCGTGCAAACCTTCGGGGCCGTTCCCAAGGGCAAGCCCCTCGTGTTCGTGAACTCCCTCCTGCAGCTCTCCGTCGCGCTGAACACCGACAGCCTCGCCGCCCGCTACAAGGTCGGATCCGGGCCGGACTGGTCGGTCCAGTTCAAGGCGGTGCCATCCGTCTCGTCGCCTTCCACGTCCACCCTCCCGCCCGCCAAGCCCAAGCCATGAACCTCTTCCAGCTCCAAGCCCACGGCACGAACGTCCGACGCGAGGTCGTCGCGGGCATCACCACGTTCGCGGCCATGGCCTACATCCTGGCCGTCAACCCTGGCATCCTCTCCGCTGCGGGCATGGACAAGGGGGCCGTCATCACCGCCACCGCCCTCGCGTCCGCCCTGATGACGGTGCTCATGGCCCTGTTCACCAACTATCCCATCGCCCTCGCGCCGGGCATGGGCATCAACGCCTTCTTTGCGTTCTCCGTTTGCGGGGCCATGAAGGTGCCATGGCAGGCCGCCCTGGGCTTGGTCTTCTACTCCGGCCTCGTGTTCTTCCTTCTCTCCGTCACGGGCGTCCGGCAACGCCTGCTGGCGGCCATCCCGCGCGACCTCAAGATCGCCATCACCTGCGGCATTGGCCTGTTCATTGCCTTCATCGGCCTCAAGAACGGGGGCGTCATCGGTTCCAGCCCCGCCACCTTCGTCACCCTCGGCAACCTCCAGTCCCCAACACCGTGGCTCGCCCTCGGCGGACTCCTCCTCACGGCCATCCTCGTCCAACGCAAGGTCCCGGGGGCCATCCTCCTCGGCATCGCCGCCGTCACGTTGCTCGGCCTCTTCATCTCCACGACCGCACCCGACGGGTCCGCTTCCACCATCACCGCCTCGCCCAAGGCCATCGTCGCCCTCCCCGCATCCCTGTCCCCCACCTTCCTCAAGCTCGACCTTGCCTACTTCTGGCAACACCCGCGCGAATCCATCCCCATCGTCCTCGCGCTCCTCTTCGTCGATCTCTTCGACAACATGGGAACCCTCATCGGCGTCTGTCATCGCGCCGGGCTCCTCGATGCCCAGGGCAACCTCCCACGCATCGGGCGCGCCTTGGCCGCCGACGCCACCGCCGCCATGGCGGGCTCCACCCTCGGCACCTCCACCGTCACGAGCTACATCGAGTCCGCCGCCGGGGTCGAGGCGGGCGGCCGGACCGGCCTGACGGCCCTTGCCACGGCCGCGTGCTTCCTCCTCGCCCTCTTCCTGAACCCCCTCATCTCCATCATCCCCGCCGTCGCCACCGCCCCCGCTTTGGTCATCGTCGGCGTCTTCATGATGCAATCCATCGCCGAGATCGACCTGCGCGACTTCACGCGGGCGCTTCCCGCCGTGCTCACCCTCCTGGCCATGCCCCTTGCCTTCAGCATCGCCGAGGGCATCGCCATCGGCATCGCCGTCCATGTCCTGTTCAACGCCGGCATTGGACGCGCCCGCTCCATCACCCCCGTGGCGTGGCTCCTCGCCGTCCTGTGCATCGCGCACCTGTATTTTCGATGAGCGACGGGCGAGGGGCGGGAAGCGGGGGGCGGGAGGCGGGGGGCGGGGGGCGGGGAACGAGGAGCGAGGATCGGGACGTGAAAGGGTTCATGAGGAGCGTTCTATCAGGGTGCTTGCACGCCGGCTGGAGCCGGCCGTGGTCCAGGGCGCATGTTGGACGTGGCGGCGCCGATGGTAGGAAGGATGCGCATTTCAACGGCCCCGAGACGGCCCAGCGACGGCCCTGCCGCTCGCCGCTCACCGCTCACCGCTCACCGCTCGTCATGAACCCACTCCTACTTCTTCTGTCCATCGCGTTCCTCGCCTTGGGTTGCTCGGTACGTGCCGTCCCTCGGACGCGTTTTGTGGCGGTCATGGGGGCCTACAGCCCCGAGATGCAGGCCAATCGCGCCGCCATCGCGGGCAACCGTGCCCCGCTTCATGTCTGGAACCACAACGGCGTCCGCTTCGAGCACCATCGCCTGGATGGGCTGGACGTGCTGCTGTTCTCGTCCGGGGTCAGCATGGTGAACGCCGCGATGACGACGCAGCTCGCCCTGGAACGCTTCCACGTCACGCACGTCCTGTTTGCGGGCGTGGCCGGTGGCATCGATCCCGCGCGGCGCATCGGTGACGTCGTGATTCCCGAGCACTGGTTTCATCACAGCGAGGCCGTGTATGCGAACCCGCGCGCGGACGGTCCCGGGCACGTCCTGCCCTCGTACTTCAAGCCGCCCTACGAGAACTTTGGGTTCATCTACCCGGACAATGTCAGCGTCATCCGGTCCGGCATGGACCAGCCCGCCGACGTGCCGTCGTTCCCGGCGGATTCCCGCTTGCTGGGCCTGGCGCGCGCCGCCATCGCGGATGTCCCGCCCCTGCGCTGGTCCACCAACACGGCCGCCCTCCAGGTCGGCGGGGCGGGCATTTCCGGGCCTGTGTTCATGGACAACCGGGAATACCGCCGCTGGGCCTTCCGGGTGTGGAAGGCGGGCTGCCTTGACATGGAATCGACGGCGATCGCCCAGGTTTGCTGGGCCAACCAGAAGCCGTTTCTCGTGATCCGCAGCCTGAGCGACCTCGCAGGGGGGCAGGAGGGGATCAACGCCGCCGACACCACGGAGGTTCCCATCGCCACGCACGCCGCCGTGGTGCTTCGCGCCGTCCTGGCCCGGCTGGCCGCGTCGCCGTCGCCCTGAGTCAACGACCGCGCCTCCTCGTGCTGGAGGCGCCACCCCGCCCGTCAGGGAAGCGGATGTCCCAGCAGCCGCTCGGCCAAGTCGCCCAGGTCCTCCAAGGGCGCATGGCCCGCCGCGAGGTCCGGCACCAGCGACAGCACCGCCACGCAACCCGCCAAAACCCCCGCGCGCGCATCCGCAGCGGACCCCGCGACCTTCACCACGCGTGCCCCGGTGCCCAGGTTGCATCGCCTGCGCGCCTCCTCCACTTGCCCAGGGCCAGGCCGGGGCACCAGCACCTCGTCCGCCCCCACCAGCGCATCCACCTTCCCGGGGCCACTCCATCCCACGGCGCGGATGAACGCCGCCGCCACGTCCCCGTCGAGTTCCGTGTCGATGGCGACTTGGATGCCCTGGGCGCCCAATTCCGCCATCAGCGTCTCGGCGCCAGGTTGGACACGGAGGTTGCCGGCCAACTTCACGGACTCCATGAGCCGCATGCGAAAGTCCTCATGGACCGCCGTCACCAACGGGCGCACGACGTCCGGCGCAAGTCGTGTCTCGCCCGTCACCCACTCCTGCAAGGCCGCACGCGTGGGCAACTCCGCCAATCGAGCCACGTCGTGGTCGCCGGCGGGGAGGTCTGCGTCGGACAAGGCCGCCGCAAGGCAGGCCCGCACCCGTTCTCGTTCCGGGCACAACCCGCCGAGGAGATCGATGACGACCAGGTCGGGATTCCGGATGGAATCCGCGACGGAACGCCCTGCGGCGTCATGGGGGACAACGGCATGCATGATGAGGGACGCCCGTGGGGCATCGGATGTATTCCCGTCATGCTAGCTTCCCGGCCGCTCCCCCGAGCAAAGGTTGCGTGGCCTTTCGGTGACAAAACGGGAACGGGCCGTCGTTGCGCGCGGGCCGCCGGGTATGGACGAATAGGCGCGTGAAACGACGTGACTTCATCCTGCGGACTTCGAGCGCCTCCGTGGCGTGGCTTGCCGCGATGCGTGCCTCGGCGGCGATGGGGCGCGAGGTCGTGGCCGACCTGGTGATCGTGGGCGGCGGGGTGGGGGGCTGCGCGGCCGCCCTCGCCGCGTGCCGTGCCGGGCTCCGTGTGGTGCTGACCGAGGAGACCGACTGGCTCGGCGGCCAACTCACGGCGCAGGCCGTCCCTCCCGACGAGCACCCGTGGATCGAGTCCCATGGTTGCACGGCGTCGTACCGCCGGTTTCGCGAGGGCGTGAGGCAGTTCTACCGGGAGCACTTCCCGTTGCTGCCCGGTCCCCGGGCCGACGCGCGACTGAACCCCGGCAACGGATGGGTCTCACGCCTCTGCCACGAGCCCAGGGTCGCGCTCGCCGTCTTGCAGCAGATGCTGGCCCCGCACGTGGCCTCCGGCCGTCTTCGCGTCCTGCTGCGGACGCGTCCGGTCGCCGCGGAGAGCGACGGGGACCGCGTCCGCGCGGTGACGGTGGAGACGGAGGGTGACAGCCGTCGGGCGTTGGTGGCCCCGTGGTTCGTGGACGCGACCGAGCTGGGCGACCTGTTGCCGTTGGCGGGGGTGGAGCATGTGGTGGGCGCGGAGTCGCGGGCCGAGACGGGCGAGGATCATGCGCCGGAGCAAGCGGACCCGATGGACCAGCAGGCGCTGACGTGGTGCTTCGCCGTGGACCACTGCGAGGGCGAGGATCACGTGATCCCCCGGCCGGAGCGCTGGTCCTTTTGGCGCGACTACGTGCCTGCGATGAGCCCGGCATGGCCGGGGCGGTTGTTGTCCTGGGAATGCTCGCATCCCATCACGCTCAAGCCGCGTTCGTTCGCGTTTGACCCCACGGGCCGCGCAGCCGGGTACAACCTTTTCACGTATCGTCGCATCGCCGACGCGGCGCAGTTTGCGACGGGCACCTACCGCTCCGGCATCTCCCTCGTCAACTGGCCCCAGAACGACTACTGGCTCGCCCCGATCGTCGGGCCCGGCGTGACCCCGGCGCAGGTGGCGGAACGGCTCCGCGACGCGCGGCAACTCAGCCTGTGCCTCCTGTACTGGATGCAAACGGAGGCCCCGCGCCCCGACGGCGGCACGGGCTGGAAGGGCCTGCGGCTGCGGGACGACGTGGGCGACGGGCCGGATGGTCTCGCCAAGGCGGTGTACGTGCGCGAGGCGCGCCGGATTCGGGCCGAGTTCACCGTCACCGAGCGCCACGTCGGCGAGGAGGCGCGCATCCGCGAGACCGGCAAGCCCAAGGAGGACGTGGTGGCGACGCCCTTCCCGGATTCCGTGGGCGTGGGGGCCTACCGGATCGACCTGCATCCCTCGACGTCGGGCCGGAACTACGTGGACCTGGGCTCGTTGCCGTTCCAGGTGCCGCTGGGGGCGTTGATCCCGCGGCGCGTGGAGAACGTCCTCGCCGGCGGCAAGAACCTCGGCGTGACGCACATCACCAACGGCTGCTACCGGCTGCACCCGGTCGAGTGGAACATCGGCGAGGCGGCGGGCGCGCTGGCGGCATTCTGCAAGGCGCGCAACGTTGCCCCCCGCGCCGTGCGCAACCAACCCAAGGTCCTCGCGGACTTCCAGCAACGGATTCGAAGCGACGGCTTCGAGACCGAATGGCCGCGCACCCGGCCGTTGTGAAACCCGCCCAAGGCCGCGCTTTGCCACCCCGCCGGTCGTCGGTAGCCTGACGCGCATGGCAATGGAACTCCGGGACTCGCACGGCCGGGTGATGCGCGACCTGCGGGTCAGCGTCACCGACCGTTGCAACTTTCGGTGTTTGTACTGCCTCCCGGAGACGGAGGAGGCCGCCAACTTCTACCGCACGCGCTGGGCCGGCGCGCCCGGTGGCCTCCCCGCCACCCGGCCCATCGCCTACGAATGGAAGCCCCGCGCCGAGCTGCTCTCCTACGAGGAGATCGAGCGCGTCGTCCGCGTGGCCGCCGCCCTCGGCATCGACAAGGTCCGCGTCACGGGCGGCGAGCCCCTCCTTCGCCAGGGGGTCGAGGGCCTCGTTGGAAGCCTCGCCCGCATCCCGGGCGTCCGCGACCTCGCCATGACCACCAACGGATTCCTTTTCCCGTCCAAGGCGCAGGCCCTTCGGGAGGCCGGGCTGCACCGGGTCAGCTTCAGCATGGACTCGCTGGATCCTGCCAACTTCCGCCGCATGACGGGGCGCGACGGGCTCTCGGGCGTCCTCGAAGGAATCCAGCTCGCGCGGCGCCTGGGCTTCGCGCCCATCAAGGTCAACGCCGTCGTCATTCGCGGCATGAACGACCATGAGGTGGAGGACCTCGCCGCGTTCGCCCACGAGCATGACCTCTCCATGCGGTTCATCGAGTTCATGCCCCTCGACTCCAGCCGCGCATGGCAACGCGACCTCGTCGTCCCGGGCTCCGAGATCCTCCGTCGCCTCAACGCCCGTTGGAGCCTCGTCCGCGTCGAGGCCCCCGACCGCCCCAGCGAGACGGCGCGCCGATGGCGGTTCCCGGATGGCCGTGGCGAGATCGGTGTCATTGCGCCCGTCAGCGAGCCTTTCTGCGGCCACTGCAACCGGATCCGCCTCACCGCCGACGGCAAGGTCCGAACCTGCCTGTTCAGCCTTGTTGAGCACGACCTGCGCCCCCTGCTTCGCGGCGGGGCCTCGGATGACGACCTGGCGCTCCGCCTGGTGGAGATCGTCCGCGGGAAGGAGGCCGGGCATCGCATCGGGAAGCCGGACTTTGTCCAGCCCGCCCGCACCATGAGCTGCATCGGTGGCTGACACCGGGCCTGTTCCACGAAAAGAGCCGGAGGCCGAGGGCTCCCGCCGTCGTCACCGGGACCAGGACCAGCTGCGGGTTGAGCGGACTTGCGGCGCGACGGGGCGGGGGAGGACGGCCGGGACTCCCGACAGGGCTACCGTCCCTGGACCCAGCGCAGCAGCTCGATGAGGCGCGGCGGCTGGCCCGTGCGCAGGATGGCCAGGCGGAAGATGCGCCCGCAGGCCCAAAGCAGGAACACGTCGAAGGCCACCAACAGCACGCCCGTCCCGACCACGTCCAGCCACGGGGGGGACGCCGCGATGCGGTTCATCATGACGAACGGCGTGTAGATCGGGATCCACGACGTCACGGTCGCGATCGGGCCGTTGGGATCCCTCGGGATGAAGGGCATCAGGAACATCGGGACCATCAGCACGATCATCACCGGGCCCATGAGGTTCTGGGCGTCCTTCAGCGTGTTGCACAACGAACCGATGGTGAGGAACACGGTGGCATAGGCGATGTAGCCCAGGACGAAGTAGCCTCCGAAGGCCGGGAGCAACCAGCTCGAACGCAGGAGACCGGCCACGTCGGCCGCGATGTTGCCCGCCCCGCCGGACGCCGCCCCGGCGGGAAGGAAGAGGGAGGCCACGATGCCCATGCCAAAGATGGAGCCCACCCACGCCAGCATCATCACCCCGCCGGTCATCATCACCCCGAGCAGCTTCCCGAGCATCAGCTCGTGCGGCGTCACGCTCGACAGCAACACCTCGATGATGCGGTTCGACTTCTCCTCGATCACCGAGTTCAGGAGCATCTGGGACACCGCGAAGATCGACACCCACAGCAGGTACACGAAGAAGCTCGGCGCCCATTGGCGGATGCGGTCCTTCATCCCCACGCGCTCGTCCCCCGCCGCCTTGCGCGGGTCCAGCTCCGTCACCGGCGCCCGCCGCGCCTCCACGCGCGCCACGATGGCCGGGTCCACGCCCAGCGACCGGTATTCGCGCCCCTGCAGCTCCTCGGTGACGATGCGTTGCAACGTGTCGCGCAGCCCCGTGTCCGCCTGGTTCTCGCCCCAGTACCGGATGGCCGACGCCGGGCCGTTCGTGGCCCCGAGGCCGCGCGGGATGATCACGGCGGCGAAGAGCTTGGGCGTGGGCGAGGCCTCGGTGCGCGGCAGCGTGCGTTCCCCCCGAAGCCATGGCCGCAACTGGGCCTCCAGGAGCGTCGGCTCGGCCGTGCCATCCACGCCCTCCGGCAAGGGAACCTCGAGCCATGCGGGCCGTGACGTTTTCCCCGGGACGGATGGCGCGTCGCTGGTCGCGGCCGCGTCCGGGCCCGAAGCAGCCTCCAACGCCTCGGCTGCGCCCGGGTTGTTGGCGGCTTGCGCCATGGCGCGCCGCGCCTCGTCCAGCTCGCCTTGCCGGCGCCGGGCCAGTTCCTTGCGGATGATGGGCGCGAACGACCCGTCCTGGTCCACGAGGACGAAGTGCCGCGTCGAGACCCCCTTGGCCATGAGCAACGCCGGCACCGTCGATGCCACCGCGATGATCAACGGGAACAGCAGGATCCCAATCCAGAACCCCTTGGTCCGGGCGTTCTCCATGAACTCGCGCCAACCCACCCGCCACACGTACTTCATCGAAAGCTCGCCTCCCGGGCCGAAGGCCCCACCAACGCCATGAACACGTCGTGCAGGCTCGGCTCGGCCGCGTCGAACGAACGCAGCCGGATGGACCGCTCAAAGCAGGCCCTCAGCACGTCCTGCGGGTCCGCCCGCTCCGCCAACGTCACCTGCCACCGCGCCGGCCCCGTCGCGTGAAGCCCCGCCACGCCCGCCAGTCCCGCCAGCGCGCCGGGGTCGTCGTCGGTCTCGATCTTCACCACGCGCGGCACCACCCGGCGCGCCTCGGGCACGGTGCCGTCAAACAAGGCGCGGCCGCGGGCGATGATGACGAGGCGGTCGCACAGCCGCTCCGCATGCTGCATCACGTGGGTGCTGAACAACACGGTCCGCCCACGCGCCCGCAGGTCCTGCACGATTTCCTCGAGCACGCCTTGGTTGACGGGGTCGAGCCCCGAGAAGGGCTCGTCCAGGATCACGAGTTCCGGGTCATGCGCGATGCTGGCCAGCACCTGGACCTTTTGGCCCATGCCCTTGGACAGGGCCTCCGTCCGGGCCTCCGCGAAGTCCTTGAGCCCGTATCGTTCGAGCAGCTCGAACGCACGCCGCCGCGCGTCCAGGCGGGACATCCCCTTCAGCCCGGCAAAGTACGCGATCACGGACCAGGCCTTCATCTTCTTGTAGAGGCCCTTTTCCTCCGGCAGGTAGCCGACCCGCCCGCGCACTTCCAAGGCCGATGCCGCCCCTAGCACCCGGATCGTTCCCGACGTCGGCCGGAGGATGTCGAGGATCATGCGCAGGGTTGTCGTCTTGCCGGCGCCATTCGGGCCAAGGAAGCCGTAGATGCAGCCCCGTGGCACCCGTAGGGACAGGCCATCCACGGCGGTGAAGTCGCCATATCGCTTCGTGACCGTGTCCAATTCCAGAGCGGGCCCGTCCATGTCCACGGCCAACAACACACCCGCCCGGCTGAAGTTTCAACGATGGAGGCGGTCGCCGACAGGCCTTGAGGCCTGCGTTGGAGCGGGTCATGGGCAAGGGCCGGCCTGCGCGGTGCGGGCGGACAAGCGAGGCCACGCTCGTCGGCCACGCTTGGACCAGCGGCTCCCGGTGGTCGCCACGCCACGTCGCTGCAAGGGGTCCCCGCCGGAGGAATCCGTTGACCCATTGGGGCTCACCGATAGTCTGCCCTTCCGGTTTGAGTTAACTCCAAGTATTCGAGAACTATGCCAGTCAACGTTGCCATCAATGGTTTCGGCCGCATCGGCCGCCTCGTCTTCCGTGCCCTGGTCGAGCAGGGCCTCGTCGGGAAGGACATCAACGTCGTCGCCGTGGGCGACCTCGTTCCCGCCGACAACCTCGCCTACCTGCTCAAATACGACTCCACCCAGGGCCGCTTCTCGGGCACGGTCTCGTCCCGCAAGTCCAGCCCGGACAAGGCCGAGGACGACGTCCTCGTGGTCAACGGCCAGGACATCCATGTCGTCAGCGCCAAGACCCCGGACCAGCTTCCGTGGAAGGCGCACAACGTGGACATCGTCATTGAGTCCACGGGCCTGTTCACCGAGGCCGAGAAGGCCAAGGGCCACCTCGTGGCGGGGGCCAAGAAGGTCATCATCTCCGCCCCGGCGAAGGGCGAGGACATCACGGTCGTGATGGGCGTGAACCACGACAAGTACGACGCCTCCAAGCACCACATCATCTCCAACGCGAGCTGCACCACCAACTGCCTCGCTCCGCTCGTCCACGTGCTCCTCAAGGAGGGCTTTGGCATTGAGGAAGGCCTGATGACCACCGTCCATGCCTACACCGCCACGCAGAAGACGGTGGACGGCCCCTCGAAGAAGGACTGGAAGGGCGGCCGTTCCGCCGCCATCAACATCATCCCCTCCACCACGGGCGCCGCCAAGGCCGTCGCCTTGGTCTGCCCCGAGGTGAAGGGCAAGCTCACGGGCATGGCCTTCCGCGTTCCCACCCCCACCGTCTCGGTCGTGGACCTCACCGTGAAGACCACGAAGGACACGTCCTATGCCGAGATCGCCGCCGCCATGAAGCGCGCCTCCGAGACCTACCTCAAGGGCATCCTGGCCTGCACCTCGGACGAGGTCGTGTCCACCGACTTCATCCACGACCAAAGCAGCTCGATCTTCGACGCCGGATCCGGCATCGAGCTCAACTCCCGCTTCTTCAAGCTCGTCTCCTGGTACGACAACGAGTGGGGCTACTCCAACCGCGTCGGCGACCTCGTGCGCCACATCATCGGCAAGGGCCTGTAACGTCCCTTCCTCCCTCCAGGGCGGGCGCGGGACAATCCCACGCCCGCCCTTTTGCTTGCGCCTTGCCCCTCCCGCCAGCGCCTCCGGCTCCCCGCCTCCCCCGTCATGTCTCCTCCCTCCGCCATCGCCGCGATGGCTCGCAACCGCGTGGTGGGCCATGCCAACCGGATCCCATGGCACCTGCCCGGCGACTTCCGGTGGTTCAAGCAGTCCACCCTCGGCGGCATCCTCCTGATGGGGCGGCGCACCTTTGAGTCCATTGGGCGTCCCTTGCCCGGACGCGAGACCTTCATCCTGTCCCATTCCGGCTATGCCGCGCCGGGCGCGCGCACCTTCCCGGACCTTCCCTCCGTGGCTCGGGCGTTGGTGGGCGACCCGCGCCCGGTCTGGGTTTGCGGCGGCGCCGAGGTCTATCGCCAGTGCTTGCCCTACTGCCGCGAGCTGTACCTGTCGCTCGTGGATGCCGAGCCCGAGGGCGACGCGTGGTTTCCTCCGTTCGAGGATCGGTTCCAAGACGTCGGCGAGGTCCATCGCGACCCAGGCTTCGTCGTTCACAAGTTTGTCCAAGCCCATCCCGTCCCATGGCCTGGCTCGTCGGAAAACGCCGTTGGTTGACCCTTGCCCCCGCGCTTTGCCTTGCGGCGCGGATGTCTGCCCGGGATGTCCCCGGCAAGGTCCCGCCGTCGCGGCTGTTTTGGTGGCCCGACGCTGCGGATCTCCGGTGGACGACCAACGACGACGCCGTCGTCGCGGTGGCCCCCCTTGCGACTCCGGGCTTTCGTTGGAGAGAGGCGGTCGTGTCGTGGAACCTTCCCACGAACTGGCCCGCCACCCTGGAAGCGAGGCCCGTCTTCGGCGGGACGGCCCAGGATGTCCCGTGGTACGTCATCGCGCGATGGTCGGCCGACCCGGCCGTGGCGCCGCGCACCAGCGTGCCCGGGCAACGCGATGCATGGGCCACGGTGGACACCGACATCCTTCGGGCCATGGAGCCCGCGGCGGCCATCGAGGTGCGCGCGCGGTTTCGCAAGGGCCTCGCGGCGGCGGCGGGGCCCGTTCGCCTGGGCGTGTCGCTGCTGGGATGGGAAGCCACCGAGTCGCGCCCACCGGGCAACCCCATGGCATGGGGCCGTGCCGTCCCGGTGCCCGTGCGGTCGCAGGCCGACTATCCGGAGGGGATCCATACTTGGTGCAGCCCCACGAGCCTCACGATGTTGCTGGCGCATGCCTTGCCGGACGCGAGCGGCTTGGACGCGGGTCTGGACGTGCGCCCCGTGGCGGCGGCGGTGCATGACCCGGGCTGGGGCGGGACGGGCAACTGGCCGTTCAACACGGCGTTCGCGGGGCAGCAGCCTGGGTTGGCGGCCTGCGTCGCGCGCCTTGGGGGCGTGGGCGACCTCGAGTCGTGGATCGCGTCCGGCCGCCCCGTCGCCGTCTCCGTGTCGTACGCCCAACTCAAGGGCGCGGCCGAGCCCAGGCCGGGCGACGGGCACTTGGTCGTGGTGTCTGGGTTCACGACCCAGGGGGATGTTCGCGTGCAGGATCCCGGGGTCGCGCGCGAACGGGTCATGCGCGTGGTGCCAAGGGCCGACTTCGAGCGTGCCTGGGACCATTCGTCACGCACGGCCTACCTGGTGTGGCCGACGAACCGGGCGGTTCCTGCGGCCTCGCAGGGCCGATGGCCCGAGCGTTGAGGAGCCCGTGGCGCTCGGACGTGGGGTTCACGCCCGGGCGGAGAGTTCCTCCCATCGGGCATAGAGGCGGGCGACTTCGGCCTTGGCGGCGTCGTGGGCGGCCATGAACTCGGGAGCGCGGGGTCCCACGGACTTGTGGAAGTCGGGCGAGGCAAGGGTGGCGTCCATCTCGGCGACCTTGCACTCGGCGGCGAGGATGGCCTCCTCCATGCTGGCGAACTCGCGTTGCTCGTTGAACGACAGCTTGCGCTTGCGGGCGGCGGGCGCGGGGCCGGAAGCCGGGGGCGCGGCCGTGGCGGATGCGGTCCCCGACGCGAGGGCCGAGGCGGCCGGCGCGCTCGCCCGGCGACGCTTTTCGGCATGGTAGGAAGGGTTGCCCACGACGACGTCCACGCGTCCCTCGCCCTCGAAGGCGATCGTGTGGGTACAGACGCGGTCCAGGAAGTACCGGTCGTGGCTGACGACGACCACGCAGCCCGGGAAGCCCATGAGCGCCTCCTCGAGGACGCGGAGGGTGGGGAGGTCGAGGTCGTTGGTGGGCTCGTCGAGCACGAGGAAGTTGCCGCCGTTCTTGAGGATGCGGGCCAGCAACAGGCGGCTTCGCTCGCCGCCGCTCAGGAGCCGCACGGGCGTGGACATGCGATCCTCCGGGAACAGGAAGCGCCGCAGGTACGCCCGCAGCGAGAGGCGTTCCTGGCCCCATTGGACCCAGTCGGGGCCGTCGCCCACGGCGTCCAGCAAGGTGCGGCTCTCGTCGAGCTGGAGGCGGCCTTGGTCCACGTAGTTGAAGCGGGTGAGGGGCCCCACGCGGACCTCGCCCTCGGTGGGCGGCAACGAACCGAGGAGCACGCGAAGCAGGGAGGTCTTGCCGAGCCCGTTGCGGCCGGTGACGCCCACGCGCGTGCCGGGCGCGAACGACAGGGAGACGTGGGAGAACAACCGGCGGCCACCAAGGACCAGGCCCACGTCGGAGAGGTCCACGATGCGGTTCCCGAGCTGGGGCGGCGGCGGGATCACGAGGTCCATCTCGCCCTCGCCCGGGGGCGGCGCCTTCGCGTCGGCCTCGTGGAAGCGGTCGAGGCGCGCCTGCGACTTGCTGGTCTGCGCCTTGGGCCGTCGGCGCACCCACTCGATCTCGCGGCGCAGGAACATTTGGCGCTTGTGCTCGGAGAGCTCCTCCGCCGCGAGCTTGTCGGCCCGCGCGGCGAGGTACTCGGTGTAGTTGCCCTCGTAGCGCTCGAAGATGCCGTTGCGCAGCTCGACGATCCCGTTGGCCACCTCGTCGAGGAAGTGCCGGTCATGCGTCACCACGAGGAGCGCGCCCGGGTAGTCCCGGAGGTAGCCCACCAGCCACTCGATGCTGCCGGTGTCCAGGTGGTTCGTGGGCTCGTCCAGGACCAGCACGTCCGGCCGCGACACGATGGCACGTGCCAGGGCCACGCGGCGCTTCTCGCCGCCGGAGAGCCGCGTCACCGGGGCGTCCGGGGGCGGGCACCCGAGCTCGGTGAGCGCCGACTTGATCCGATGTTCCAAGGCCCAGCCGTCAAAGTGGCGGATGCGCTCCTCGATGTCGGCGTGGCGCGGCGAGTCGCCGGGCAGGCGCTCGAACTCGTCCAGCAGCGCGAGCACGTGGCGCGCGCCCATGCGCACGTTGGACTGCACGTCGAGTGCCTCGTCGAGGGCGAACTCCTGGGGCAGGTAGCCCATGACCAAGTCGCGTTGCCGCACCACCTCGCCGCCGTCCGGGGCCAGTTCCCCCATCAAGATGCGCAGGAAGGTGGACTTGCCCGACCCGTTGCGCCCCACCAACCCCACGCGCTCGCCCGCGACCAACCCCATCGTGGCGTGGTCCAGGAGCACCCGCGTGTTGTGACGAAGGACGATGTCTCGGGCGGTGATCATGGGAAGGGAGAGCGGGGGGCGGGGGGCGGGGTGCGGGGGGCGTTATGGGCACGGCTCGGCATTCATGGCCCGCGGCCCAAGGGTCACATCGAGATTCTTCGGGCGCGGGCCTCGATGGGCCATGGCTCGACGGCTCGGGCGTCGCGGACGAGCCATGCCTCCTGGTGGAGGGCGACGGTGGGGCAAACGTGCCATGGGATGCCGTAGAGCTCCGACCCAGGTGGCAGGCTGTCGGCGCGCGACGTCCGCAGCACGAGGTGTTCCTCGCTGTGGGAGACGGGCTCGGCGTCGGGCAGGGCCGGGAACACGACGCGTGGGTGCGGCATCTCGGCGGCGACGGCCTTGTGCCCAAGGTCGAGGCAGACGAGGCCCGGGGCGGGGCGGCTCACGACGCGCGCGAGCAGCACGACGGCGGGGGAGAAGGGGAGGTCGGGAAGCTTGGTGGCATATCCGGCGTCCCAGAAGACGGTGGTGCCGGGGCTGAGCTCCACGTTGGGACGGCGCGCATGGATGGCGAAGGTGGGCGATCCTCCGGCCACGATGGCCGGGACGGCGATGTGTCGTTCACGGAAAGCCTGGGACAGGGCTTCGACGGAGGCGAAGGCTTCGTCGCAGGCGCGCGTGCGCTCGGCGAGGTCCGGGATTCCGAGGTGGCCGTCATAGGCGTGCAGCCCGCGCCATGAAAGGCCCGGATGCCGCAGGATCTCGCAGGCGACGTCCACGGCGGCGGGACCGGGAGCGACGCCGGTGCGATGCTGGCCGATGTCGAGGTCGATCCATGCGCCCACGGCGGGCGCGCCGACCTCCGCGATGGCGGCGGCCAAGGTCCGGACCGGCTCGGGAGCGTCGAAGACGGCGGAGAAGCGGACGTCGTGGAAGTGATGCGCGAGGCGGGCGAGGCGGGTGGAGGAGGGCCCGACGGGCTGGAGGGCGAGGAGGATGTCGCGGGCTCCGGCGGCGGCGGCCATCTCGGCCTCGGCGACGGTGGCCACCTTGGCCTTGGTGATGCCGAGCTGGGCTTGGCGTCGCACCAACTGGGGCAGCTTGTGCGTCTTGAGGTGGGGCCGTAGGCGCGCCGGGTCCCCGGCCACGCGGAGCATGGCGGCGAGGTTGGCCTCCATCCGGGCCTCGTCGATCAGGAGAACGGGGGAGGGAAGGTCGCCCGCGTTGCGGAGGGCGTCCCAGGGAAGGGTCACGGGCATGGCGCGCGCGGGCCTAGGCCAGCTCGAAGATGACCTCAATCTCGACGGCGATGTTGCCGGGCAACGGGCCCATGCCAACGGCGGATCGTGCGCCGATGCCGTGCTCGGGGCCCCAGATCTCCGCGAAGAGCTCGGAGCAGCCATTGATGACCTTGGGATGGTCGTAGAAGTCCGGGGCGGTGTTGACCATGCCGAGGATCTTGATGACGCGCCGGACGCGGTCGAGGGAGCCGAGGTGCGTGCGCAGGCTGGACAGGATGGCGAGGCCGACCTGGCGGGCGGCGGCGTGCCCGGCGGCGAGGTCGAGGTCGCGCCCGACCACGCCCTTGATCAAGGAGCCGTCGGTGCAGACGGGGCCGTGGCCGGAGACGTAGGCGGCGTTGTTGAAGACGACGACGGGCTTGTACACCGCCACGGGCTTGGGGGCGGGCGGCAGGACGAGCTGGAGCTCGGCAAGTCGTGATTCAGCGCTCATGAGGCCCTCAGCATGCATCGGTCACCGTGCTGGACGCGAGCCCGCGTTTGGCCTCGCAACTTCATGTTGGCGAGGCCGTGGTCCCTCGCGGTGCGGCCGGGGATGGGCTGGGAGGACGCCGTTCCGGGAATCACATCGGACGGGGTCGTGCGCGGTGGCTTCCTACCCCTTCCGGCTGGAGAGGACGAGCCGGTGGACGATGGGCCGGCCCAGGAGCGGGGTGGGCACGCCCTGGAGCCAGTCGGGGTGGCTGTTGCGATAGAATGGGGACAGGAAGTGGCCGCTCTGTCCGGCCGGGAGGTGCAGGTAGGCGTTGGACTCGTTGCCGGGCTCGATGCCAAACCGTTGGCTCGCCCCGAAGTCGGGCCCGGCAATCCGGGGGAGGCCGTAGTGGAACCCATGCTGGGGTTCCTCCGGCATGTCGAGCCAGCGCGACAACCACGTCGGCAGCGCGGGGCTCAACCGATGCCGCACCTGCGTCCGGTTGATCTCCCCCCAGGGCCGCAGGTCCGCCGGGCGTCCGTCCTTGCTGACGCCCAGCGCGCGCCGCGCCGCCTCCTCCAAGAGGTCGTCATACGACGCAAAGCGCGGGTTCAACACGTGTCGCGGCCGCTCCCGCAGGAGTCGCTCGGCGACGCCCTCGGATTGGGGCCCGGGCCGGAACTGGAAGTGGAAATACTCGTGGACGTCGTCGGGCGCGGCCTTGGGGCCGGGCTTGCCCACGGCCCAGCCGACGGGCTCGTGCAGGAGCTGGACGGCATGGCGCCGGAACCGGGCGATGACCGGGAAGGCGAGGGAATCGGCCGAGGCGCGGCCATCCCATGGCTGCAGGCGGGCGAGGGCGTTGGACCACGCGGCCGTGTGTGTGGGCGGCGCGTTGGAGGCGAGGCGCATGACCGAAGCCACGAGGCGCTGATGCCACGGGCGGAGCATGGGGATCTTGTCGTCGAGCTGGATGGCAAGCATGTCGGCGGGCGCGGCCTTGCCGAGGGCCATGAGGTCGTCGCGGATGCAGGCGGCGCGCGCCCCGAGGTCCCATCCGCCGTCGCCGAGGGCGAGGTACGCGGGCGAGCCGAGGACGCGTTGGTTGGCGGTCCAGATGCGGCCGTTGTCCGGGTTCAGGACGACGGGGCGCTTCTCGGGCGGGAGGAGGCCGCGCCACGGGGCGCCGGGGCGGCTCCAGTCCTCCGCGAACTCGCCGGTGCCCTCGCCACGCTCGGGCAACGTCCCGACGAGGGTCCAGGCGATGGAGCCGGAGCGGTCGCCCACGACGAAGTTCTGGACGGGCCTTGCGGAGCGATGGGCCGCATGGATGGCCTGGGCGACGTCGGTGGCGTCTTCCAGCCTGCGCGAGTTCGCCGCGAGGGCCTCGGGCCGGGCCATGGCCCACGCGACGGCATGGACGACGCCCGCCGGGTCCGTTCCCAGGACCGGGCCCCAGACGGTGTTGGTGACCTGATGGGGGAGGGTGGCTCCGTGGGCGACGTCGATCGGCTCGTCATGGATCGAGAACGGCCGCCAGCCCTCGGGCGTCAGGTAGTGACCGGGCCGGGAAGGATCGAGCCGAAGCTCGACGAGGTCCGACGTGTCGAGCATGGCGTTGGTGAAGCCCCATGTGACGTCGCCGTTGGATCCCGTGATGAGGGTGGGCGCACCGGGAACGGTCACGCCCGCGAGGAGTCGTTCGCGGCCGTCGGGGTCCGTCCACCGCAGGACCGCCCGGTACCATATCCCGGGCACGGAAATACCCAGGTGCATGTCGTCGGCCACGAGCGCGGCCCCGGATCGCGTGTGACGCCCATGCACGGCCCAGGCGTTGCTCCCCGGGGTGGGCGGATCGTCGTCCAGGAATCCATCCGACGGATCGCCGCCGGACTCGGCCGTGGGCGGGATCGGGGCGCGGAAGGATTCGGGCGATGGGATGGGAGGCTCGGCGGGCAGGGGGCCGTCGAGGGCGGCGTCGAGGTGAGAGCCCTTGGGATGAAAGAAGGCGTAGGCCTCGGGCCCGATGGCCTTGAGGAGGAGGGAGCGCTCGAGGTCGAGGCGGGCCTCGGGATCCTGGAGCAGGAAGGAGAAGGTGAGGTTCAGGACGAGGGAATCCTCCGGGCTCCACGGTTGCGGCCGGACGCGAAGGAGGAGGTATTCGGGCGGGGGAACGAGGGTTGCGGCGAGGGCCGCGTTGACGCCGTCGGCGTAGGCTTGGAGGACTTCGACCTCGTCCTTGGGCAGGAGCGGGAGGGCGGCTTGCGCGAGGGTGGCGCCGCGAAAGAGGCGCGCCTTGCGGTCTTGTTCGACGGCCACCGCCCCGAACAATGCGGACAATCGTCCCTGGCCCGCGCGACGGAGCAGGTCCATCTGGAAGAACCGGTCTTGGGCGTGGGCATAGCCGAGGGCGCGCGCGGCATCGGCGCGGGAGCCGGCCCGGATGGTGACGTGCCCGATTTGGTCGCGCTCGATGGTGGCCTCGACGTGTTGGAGGCCGGTAAGGCGTGCATGGCCGTCGAGCTGGGGAAGGCTGGCGCGCAGGGCGAGGACGATGGCTCCGCCCAGGAGCAATGCGAGGGCAACGACGGCGGCCAGGACGAATCCCACGCGACGGAGCAGACGGGGCAGGAGGCGCGTCGCGCGCGGCGGCGAGGACGGGGACGGGGACGGGGAGGCCATGACGTCCGCAGGATGCGGCGGGATCGACGATTGGCAACGTGGATGAGATTGGAAGGCCCCGTGGAGTCGGCTGTCGCCCGCGTTCCCTCGCAAGCCGGCGGCGATGCCAGCCCTGAACGGGCGCCCCAGCGACGTGGAGCTGCCCGACGCAACAACCCGTCCCCTTCATCCTTCATCCTTCCTCCTTCCTCCATCGCTTCCCGCTTCCCGTCTCGCCTGCGCGGTTGACCTGCGCCCGGCGCATCGGTAGCGACGGTTCATGCATCGCGCGTTGTTCGTGCCGAAGGTGGGTCTTGTCCTGGGGTCCGCCGTGTGGATGGCGGTTCATGCGGGCGACTGGCCGGAGTTTCGCGGGCCGGGAGCCATGGGGCATTCCAACGCCCAGGACGTGCCCGTGCGATGGAGCGCGACGGAGAACGTGGCGTGGAAGACGCCGATCCCGGGCGAGGGTTGGTCGTCGCCCGTGCTGATGGGCGGGCGCATCTACCTCACGAGCGCGTTGGCCCGCGAGGGCGGGGGGCTGGCGTTGGCGGCGTTCTGCATCGACGCCACGTCCGGCAAGGTGCGGTGGCAAACCAACGTCTTCGAGACCGCCACGGCCGGGCCTTCCATCCACTCGAAGAACGGCCATGCCAGCCCCACGCCCATCGCCACGGCGTCGGCCATCTACGTGCACTTCGGGCATCACGGCACGGCGGCGCTGTCGCCGGATGGCGGCGTGTTGTGGCGGCAGACGTCGGTGTCGTACCAGCCCGTCCATGGGAACGGCGGGTCGCCGGCGTTGGTGGACGGGTTGCTGGTGTTTTCGGTGGACGGTGCGGAGCGGCCGCGCGTGGTGGCGTTGGACGCGCGCGACGGGTCGGTGCGCTGGCAGACGCCGCGCGAGACGCCCGCCAAGCGGAAGTTCTCCTTCAGCACGCCCCTGGTCATTGGCGAGCCCGGCCACCGGCAGGTCATCAGCCCCGGCAGCGGCGCGGTGTGCGCGTATGACCCCGCCGACGGCCGCGAGCTGTGGCGCGTGCTGCATGGGGAGGGCTACTCGGTGATCCCGCGCCCCGTGCTCGCGCACGGGCTGCTGTTCGTGGGCACGGGCTACGACCGCCCGTTGATCCACGCCATCCGCACGGGCGGGTCCGGCGACTGCACGGGGACGCACCTGGCGTGGACGCTGGCGAAGGGCGCGCCCAACACGCCGTCGATGGTGGTGGTGGACGACCTTTTGTACTGCGTGTCGGACGCCGGCATCGCGAGCGCCATCGAGGCGACGACGGGCAAGGTGGCGTGGTCGGAGCGGCTGGGCGGGAACTTCTCGGCGTCGATCCTCCATGCGGACGGCCGCCTGTACTTCCAGAACGAGGAGGGGATGGTGTTTGTGCTGAAGCCGGGGCGGGCCTTCGAGGTTCTCGCGCGCAACGACATGGCCGAGCGCACGCTGGCGTCGCACGCCGTGGACGACGGGGCGCTCTACCTCCGGACGCGCACGAGCCTGTATCGCATCGGGAAGCGGCCTTGATGCTGAAATCCTCGGCCGACTGAAGGTCTGAGGCGGCACGAGGCACCGATGTTGACCGCGTGCATCCCGCGAACAGCGGCAGCACTCTGGATGGATTGGAGAGGGGGCGATCCCTTCCCCCCTCCACGCTCCCCCCCACGGTCCTTGCCTCCCGGTCCCTCAGCCCTTCACGAGGGCGAGGGCGGCCTCGGCCATCTTGGGGCCGGTGAGGCCGTGGCGGACGTAGAGTTCCTCGGCGAGGTAGGCGGACTGGCCGAACTCGCCCGGGATGCCGAGGGAACGCACGCGATGGGGGATGCCTGCGTTCGAGAGCGCGTGGGAGAGTTGCGCGCCCATGCCGCAGACGACCTGGTGGTCCTCGATGGTCACGAGGCGGCCGGAGCAACGTCGGACGGCGTCGCCGAGGGTGGCGACATCGACGTGGTTGACGAAGGGGTGGTTGATGACGGTGGCGGACACGCCCTGGGCGGCGAGGAGCTTGGCCGCTTCCAAGGCCTTGCTGAACAGCACGCCCGAGCCCACGAGCACCACGTCCGTCCCCTCCTGGATCACCTGCGCCCGGCCCCACTCGTATCGGGAACCCTCGACCCAACGGACGGGGTAGTTCTCGCGCCCGACGAAGAAGAGGACGGACTCGCCGTCGCGCCCGGCCTTGCGCTCGTCGGCGATGCGGCGGATGGCCTGGTACATGAAGGCCTCGGCCTCCTCGGCGCAGCTTGGGGCGACGACGACGGTGTGGGGGATGGCGCTGACGGCGGCGAAGTAGGTGGTGGCCTGGTGGGAGGCCCCGTCGGCGGCGTCCTGGAAGCCGACGTGGGAGAACATGGCGATGACGGGGGCCTGGGAGAGGGCGGCCATGGTGAGGGGCAGGTTGCCCTTGGTGACGCCGAACTGGCCGAAGGTGTCCACGATGGGGATGTAGCCCGCCTTGGAGAGGCCGGCCCCGACGGAGATCATGTTGGACTCGGCGATGCCGACCTCGACGAAGCGGCCGGTGGCCTTCTGGAAGGTGCTGATGCCGGTGGAGCCCTGGACGTCGGAGGACACGGAATACACCGGGTAACCCTCCATGGCGGCGCGGATGGCCCCGGCGGCGAGGCCGGCCTGGACCTTGTCCTTCTTGATGGCGGGCGCGGCGGGTGCGGCGGCCGGCGCTGCCGCTGCCGCTGCCGCCTTGGCCTTCTTGGCGGCCTCCTTGCTCTCCCAATCCGCGCGAAGGGCACGGGCCCATTCCGCGAGGTCGGCGGGCGTTTGGCCTCCAAAGATCTCGTCCACGAACTCGATGATCTTCTCGCCGTTGGCGAGGGGGAAGCCATGGCCGCCGGCCGCGTTCTCCATGGTGGCCTTCACGCCGTATCCCTTGATCGTCTTGACCCACAGGCACACGGGCCGCGCGGGGTTGGCCTTGGCGTCGGCCACGGCCTTTTCCACGGCGAGGTACACGGCCTGGAGGTCGTGGCCGTCGGCCACCTTGCGGACATCCCAGCCGAGGTCGTCGAGCGCCTCGAAGGTGGGCTGCATCGAGAAGGAGTCCTTCGTGATGCGGCCGGACAACTTGGTGTCGTTGTCCGAGATGGCCATGACGAGGGGGTTGAGGCGGCCCTTGGCGGCGAGGCCGGGAATGGCGGCGAACGCCTCGCGCGCCTCGCCTTCCATGGAGGCTCCATCGGACACGACGACGACGGTGACGCGGTCGTTGCCGGTGAGGCGGTCGGCCATCGCAAGGCCCTGGGCCTGCGGCAGGGCGGACCCGAGGGGGCCATTGGAGAGCAGCACGCCCTCGGGGTTGAGATGGGACTCGCCGTGGCCGGTGAGCTTGGAGGCGATGGAGCGGAAGCCCTTGAGCGAATCAAAGGTCATGCCATCGAAGCCGTAGTTGGCGCGGAGGGCGTAGATGCCGTTCTCGGCGTGGCCGGCGTCGTTGACAAAGTGGAAGGCCTCGTGCCACGGGCGGTCGGTGGTGGAGAACATGAGGCCATGGACGGCGGCGTTGAGTTCCGCGAAGGCGGCCGGGCCGCCCCAATGGCAGGCGGCCCCGCCATTGACGGCGTGGACGTCCATGAGCGCCACCAAGGCGCGGGTGGCCTTGGGGCATCCGAGGGTGACCTCGGCTCCCGCCGCGTTCCCCACGCGCGTGGCGTGGGTGGGCGGGCGCGACGGCGTGGCCGCCAATCGCACACGCGGCACGACCGGGGTCAACGGGGGAAGCTCAACCTTTGCAACGACGGAGTTGTCAGCAGCCATGGCAATCGAAGTGGATGAAATCAGCGAACGACGGGAACGGCCGCCCCGGACGGACGGCACGGGCCAAGGCTACGGAGAGCCGGGATGCGTTGGAACGCCAAACTGCGGGGGGGCGGGGGGGTGAGCGGCGAGCGGTGAGCGGCGAGCGGAGGGCGGGGAGCGAAGGGCGGTGAGCGGCGAGCGGAGGGCGGAGGGCGAGGGGCGCGCGCGTTCCTGGGTGCCACGATGGGGCCGCTTGAGGGGGGACTCGATGAGATCGTTACCCGGCGGTGCGGAGCGCGGCGAGGAGGTCGTCGAGGCGCTTGGCAGACACGGGGCGGGCCGTGCCCAGTTCCTGGGCGAAGGTGGACACGCGGAACTCCTCGAGCGCCCATTGGAAGTCGGCGGCCACGGCGCGGCCCTCGGGGGTCGTGGGCGGCGTGGCCGTAATCCGGGCGGCGGCCTGGACATAGGGGGCCACGACGCGTGCCCGCTCGGCGTCCTTGGCCGGGTTCAACGCCGCGCGCTCGGCGCGGATGGCCAACGCCCGCAGGTAACGGGGCAGGTGCGGCATCCGCAGCGCGTCGATGCGCTCCGGGAAGCGGGGCGGGATGAGGGCCAGCAGCTCGGCGGCGAGGCCCGTGGCCGGACGCGCCGGGGCGGTTGCGGCGGCGGCAGCGGCCGGGGCAGGCCTTGGGACGTTGGACGGCGCGAGCCTTCCCAGTTGGCTGAGGTCATTCAGCACCACGCGCCGGGGAGCTGCGGCGGCGGGCGCGGCCGCCACCGATCCGGGCTGGCCCCCGATCTTCTGCACGGCCTCGCGCCGGCGTTCCAGCACCTCGCCGACGTGCGCGATCCAAGGCGGGACGGCGCCCCGCAGGCGCGTGCGCACGGCCTCGACCGCCTCGTCGAACGCGGCCCGGCGCAAGGGGCGGAAGGCCTCGGGCGGCAACGCCTGGCTCCGGATCCACGCGGCGCTCGATTCCATCAAGTCCTCCCATGGCCCCAGCGGCGCATACAGCAAGGCGTGCCGTGACAGGCCCCGAAGGTCCTTCTCCATCCACGCGAAGTCCTTTTGCAGCGCCAGCTCGACCAGACGGTGCAGGCCGGCCCGCGAGGCCTCCGAGGCCGCCGTCGCGGAACGGAACAACCGCACCGAGACGCCGCCGTCCTCGACTGCGAGGCCGGGCCACGCCATCACGGGCAGCCCGCCCACGTGCCCGACGAGCAACGACTCGGGCAGGTCGCCAAAGCTCCAGCCCGAAAGCCCGAACCGTTCCCAGCGCCGGGCCGCCTCGGCCCATTCCGGCGATTGCTCCGGCGGGCGGGCGGCGGCGGGCGTGGCTTGGAACTGCTCCTTCAACGTGGCCAGCTCGCGTCCGGCGGCGACGACCTTTCCACCGGGCCCGACCACCTCGACGCGGGTGCGGAGGTGGGCGGGGATGGCGGCGTTGGGCCAGCTTGCGGGTTGAACGTCCACGCCGTAGCGGCGGCGGAGGAAGGCCGCGAGGTCGTGGAGCAACGAGGCCCCGGTCGGGCGCAGCTCGCGCACAATTTCCTCGACCTTGGGCGGGAACGGCATGAGGTCGCGGCGCAGCGCCTTGGGCAAGGCGCGCAGGAGCTCGAGGGCCAGCTCGGGGCGCAGGCCCGGGACGGACCATTCGACCTCGGCGGGGGCGACGCTGCGGACGACATCGACGTCGAGGCGCACGGTGACGCCGTCGTGGTCCTCGCCCGGCGCGTAGGCGTAGCGCACGGCGGCGGCCTGGCCGGACAACGCCACGGCGTCGGGGAACGCCTCCGCGTCGTAGGAAAGGTCCGCGCCGCCGGTGAGGTCGGCCTCCGTGGCGAAGAGGAACTTGGGGTCGCGCGCCTCGCGCACGGCGCGGTCGAGATCGTCGAGGGAAGACACGCCGGCCAGGTGCCGGGCGTAAAACGCGGCCATGCGCTCGTCCACGTCGCCCAGGGAGGAGCGGCGCACGCGGGTGCGCCAGGCGTCGATGCGTTCCCGGAGGGCGCGGTTGTGGGCGAGGAAGGGATGGCGCGCGGCGGGGCGCGACGCGTGGTCCGTGGCGGCGCGGACCTGGCGGCGGAGCCGGGTGGTGTCGTTGCCCCGGGCGTCCTGCTCGGCGTCCTCCTCGGGCGTGGGCTCCAGGGCGTCCTCCACGAGGGCGGAGCGGATGAAGAGGTCGGTGGCGGCGGCGGGATCGACGTTGCCGTAGGCGACGTGGCGGGAGCGGACCTCGAGGCCGTGGAAGGTGGTGACCTCCTCGACGAGGACGCGTCCGGAGCGGGGGCTCCAGTGCGGGTGGCGATGGGCGACGCGGCACAGGTGGGGCGCGAGCTGGACGATCCAGAGCGGGTCGATGCCGGCCACGGTGCGCGCGAACAACTGGGAGGTTTCGACGACCTCGCCGGCGACGATCCACTCGGGCTGGCGGGCGCGTTCCGGTTGGGCTCCGTGGGGCCGGGCGTCGCGCGGGCCGGCCTGTTTTCGCTGGGGCTTCTCGCCCTTGTCATGCAGGGCGGAGCCGGGGAACACGGCGACGAGGCGGTTGCCGGGGGCCCGATAGACGTTGCGTTCCTCGCGGCGGGCGACGTGGCCGAGGAGGCCGGAGAGGATGGAACGATGGATGGCCTCGTAGTCGGCGGAGGTTTCGGAGATGCGGACGGCCTCGATCTCGGACAGGGCGCTGGTGAGCTGGGCGTGGAGGTCCTGCCACTCGCGCATGCGGGTATAGGAGAGGAAGGCGGCCTTGCAGAACTTGCGCCGTTGGTTCTGCGTGCGGAGGACCTCCCACTCGTCGTGGACGGCGTCCCAGAGCTTGAGGAGCGAGAGGAAGTCCGAGCGCGGGTCGCCGTGGCGGCGATGGGCGGCGTCTGCGGCCTCGCGTTGGTCGAGGGGGCGCTCGCGGGGATCCTGGATGCTGAGGGCGGAGGCGATGATGAGGAGGTCGCGGGAGGCGTGCTCGGCCTGGGACTGGAGGAGCATGCGGCCGAGGGTGGGGTCGATGGGCAGCCGCGCGAGGTCGCGCCCGAGGGGCGTGAGGTCGCGCTGGTCGTCGAGGGCGCCGAGTTCCTGGAGGAGCTGGTAGCCCCCGGTGATGGCGGCGGGGGAGGGCGGGTCGATGAAGGGGAAGGACTCGATCTCGCCGAGGCGGGAGGCCTTCATGCGGAGGATGACCTCGGCGAGGTTGGCGCGCTGGATCTCGGGCTGGGTGTGGCGGGGGCGGGAATTGAAGTCGTCCTCGCTGTAGAGCCGGATGCAGGTGCCCTCGGCCACGCGCCCGGCGCGGCCCTTGCGTTGGTTGGCGCTGCCCTGGGAGACGGGCTCCACCGGCAGCCGACGCGTGCGGGTGCGGGCGTTGTAGCGGGAGATGCGGGCGAGGCCGGCGTCGATGACATGCCGGATGCCCGGGATGGTCAGCGAGGTCTCGGCGATGTTCGTGGCCACCACCACCTTGCGGCGGCCGGTTTCGGCGAAGACGCGTTGCTGGTCGCCCGCGCTCAGGCGCCCGTACAAGGGCACGACGTCCACGTCCCGCCCGAGGCGTCCCTCCAGCCGGTCGCTCGCCTCGCGGATGTCGCGCTCGCCCGGCAGGAAGACGAGCACGTCGCCCCACGACGTCCCCTCGACCGCCCGCGAGGCCTCCTCCACGGCGGCGTCGATGAAGGTGAACTCGCCGCGTTCCTCGGAGTCGGCGTCGAAGGGCCGGTACTGGACCTCGACGGGGAACATGCGCCCGGAGACCTCGATGACCGGCGCGTTGTTGAAGGCGCGCGAGAACGTGGCGGTGTCGATGGTGGCGGACGTGATGAGGACCTTGAGGTCCGGCCGTTGCCCGAGCAGTTGCTTCAGGTAGCCCAGGAGGAAGTCGATGTTGAGGGACCGCTCGTGGGCCTCGTCGATGATGATCGCATCGTACTCGGTCAGCAGCGGGTCGCCCTGCACCTCGGCCAGCAACATGCCGTCGGTCATCAGCTTGATGTAGGTGTCGTCGCCGGACCGGTCGTCGAAGCGGATCTTGCACCCGACCTCGCGGCCCCAGCCGACGCCGAGTTCCTCCGCGATGCGGCGGGAGATGGAGGTGGCGGCGACGCGCCGGGGCTGGGTGCAGCCGACCTTGGCCGCGATGCCCAGCCCCGCCTCCAGGCACATCTTGGGGATTTGCGTCGTCTTGCCGGAGCCCGTCTCGCCCGCGATGACGACGACGGGATGGGCACGGATGGCGGCGACGATGTCGTCCTTGCGGGCGGTGATGGGGAGGTCGGGGGGATAGGTGGGCCGGGGGGCATGGGCGGCCCGCAGCGCGCGCAGCTCGGCGGAGGCCCGCGCATCGGCGAGGAGGCGGTCGAGGAGGGCGTCGTGCCGCGACTCGTGCCGGTGGTCGCGCAGGAGCCGGACAAGGCGGGAGCCGATCCGGACCCAGTCCCAGAGGAGGCAACGGGGCAGGAGGCCCCGGAGTTCATGCACGCGCGCGTCGTTCATCCGGCGTGGCGAGCGTGCCATGGAGGCCGGTGGATGGCCAAAGCGGAGTCATGCGGCGCGGCGGTGCCAACTCCCTGACGGGGATCCCGCGGGCGAGGGCAACGTTTGGAACGAGGGGTTCCTGTATGTGGCGCGAGGCCACGGACGGGGCGATGCCTCATTCCTCCCGCAGGTGGGGTGCAACCTCGCGCAGGGAGTCGAGGGCCTGCCGGAAGTCGGGTGGCAACGGGGCGTTGAACTCGCAGAGGCGCCGCGTCCGTGGATGCCACAGGGTCAGCCGGCGTGCGTGGAGCAGTTGGCGGGTGGGATGGATGCCGGTGGCCTCGGCGAGGCGGGCGGTGGGGCCGCGGCCGTAGATGTCGTCCCCGAAGATGGGGAAGCCCAGGTGCTGGAAGTGGACGCGGATTTGGTGGGTGCGGCCGGTGTGCAACTGGGCCTCGACGAAGGAGGCCCCGTTGAAGCGTTCGAGCCGGCGCCACGAGGTTCGGGCCTCGCGTCCGCCGGGCACGACGGCGACGCGCTTGCGGTGGGTGGGATGGCGGGCCAACGGCGCGGAGACGTCGCCCATGGGGGGCTCGATGACGCCGCAGACGATGCATTGGTAGAACTTTTCCACGCGGCGTGTCTGGAACTGTTCGTTGAGGGAGATGTGGGCGCGGTCGTTCTTGGCGACGACCAGGCAGCCGGACGTGCCGAGGTCGAGGCGATGCACGATGCCGGGACGCTCGACGCCGCCGACGCCGCTGAGCTCGCCGGCGCAGTGATGGAGGAGGGCGTTGACGAGGGTGCCGTCGTCGTGGCCCGCGGAGGGATGGACGACCAGCTCGGCGGGCTTGTTGAGGACGATGATGTCGGCGTCCTCGTGGAGGACCTCGAGGGGGATGTCCTGCGGCTGGGCCTCGGCGGGCTTGGGGGCGGGCCAGAAGAAGGTGACGACGTCGCCGGCGCGGGGAGGGCGCGTGGGCTTGGCGAGGGTGCCATTCACCTTGATGCGCCCTTCGAGGATGAGCCGTTGGATGGCGGCGCGGGACACGCCGGGAACGAGGGAGGCGAGGTGACGGTCGAGGCGTTCCCGCGGCAACGTCTTCTCGAGGACCATGGTGTCGGGCTGCGACATGGGGTGCCTAGGGGTCCCGGGGCAAGTCGGGGTCGGCCTGGATGGATGCCTGGGAGGGATCGGGACGACGGGAGCGCAGCACGAGCCAGAGCCCGATGCCGGCCGCAAGGGGCGCGAGGCTGGCGGAGGTGCCGGGCGTGAAAATCCCGTCGAGGGGGTTGGACCTGTAGCCGTAGTCGCCCCGGAACCATTCGGTGACGACGCGGACGATGGCGTAGAGGACGAGGTAGGCGCTGAAGACCTGGCCATCAAAGCGGCGACGGCCGTGGAGCCAAACCAGGGTCCCGCACAGCGCGAGGTTGAGCCCGGCCTCGTACAGTTGGGTTGCATGCACCGGCACGTCGCCCGGGATGACGCCCTTGGGGAAGCGGATGGCCCATGCGACATCGGACGGGCGTCCATGGCAGCATCCATTGAAGAAGCAACCCAACCGGCCAAAGACGTGCCCCAACGCAATGCCGGGCGCGAGGCAGTCGGCCGTCGCCCACAGCGGCAGGCCGCGCGCCCGGATGCGCCAGAGGGCGACGAGGGTGGCGCCCGCGAGGCCGCCGTAGAACACGAGCCCGCCGTTCCACACCTGGAAGACCTCCGCGAAGGGCCGGCCCGCGAAGCTTTCGTCCCAGTACGAGACGACGTAGAGGATGCGCGCGCCCACGAGCCCGCCGAGGAGGATCCAGGGGATGACCAACTCCTGGATGGCCTCGGCGGCGATCCCGGAGCGCCGGGCGCAACGCGAGGCGATCCAGATGCCCGAGATGAAGCCCAGGGCGACCAACACCCCGAAGGTGTGCAGGGAGAAGCCCCCGACCTGGAGCAGGACGGGCCTCATGGCTGGGCGGGCGATGGCCCGGGCGCGAGCCGCCACGCGACCAGCGTGCCCGGGTCCTTCACGTAGAGCACGCCCTCCGCCCACGCCGGCTGCGAGTAGGTCTTGCCGCAGGCCTGGAAGCGCCCCAGTTCCACGTGGCGCACCGGGTCGGCCGCCAGCAGGCGTGCCTCGCCGGAGTCGCACAGTGCCAGGAGGCGCGCGCCATCCGTGACCACGTTGGCGACCTCGCCGTAGCCCTTCTCGGACCAGGCCACGACGCCGTTGGTGATATTGATGCAGGCAAAGTCCTTGCCAGCCCCAATCCCGTACAGGTGCCCGCCCACGAGCACCGGGGTGGGCAGGTTGATGCGGAGCGACGTGTTGAGCCATGCCTCACGCGCCACGACGGCGGGCGACCCGGGTGCGTTGGTGGTGGCGGATAGCTCGATGCAGCGCATTCCGGTGGAATGGCTGGCGAAGAGGACGCGATTTCCCGAGAGAACGGGCGTGAGGACGTTGCGGTTGGCGTGGGTCTTGAACGGCACCCGCCAGAGCAGGGATCCATCGGCCACGTCCAGCCCCACGAGGCCCTCGCAGGTGGCCGTGATGAACTGGCGTCGGCCCGCCAGCGTCCCGACGACCGGCGACGAGTACGACGTGTGCTCGGACAGCGAACGCCACAGGATGCGGCCGGTGCGCCTGTCGGCGGCCACGATGGCGGCGTTGTTGGTGGAGCCGGCCTGCACGAGGATGCGGTCGCCATCGACGATGGGGGAGCCGGTGTGGCCGCGGCGGATGGCGGCGCCCACGTTCGAGTGGCGGTCCGGGTTCCACGCCATTCCAAGGTCCGCGAAGGCCATTCGCCATAGCAAGGCACCGTCCTTCAAGGCCAGGCAGGCCAGCTCGCCCTGGGCGGACTGCACATACACGCGGTCGCCCTCGATGAGGGGCGTGCACCGGGGGCCCGGCTCGAACTCGTCGGACCAGGCGCTGGCGTAGGCCACGCGCCACAGCTCCTTCCCGCTCCGGGCGTCCAAGGCATGCGCCATCTCCCGCCCCCCCGTGTCATCGACATAGACGAGCACGCCACCGTCCGCGACGGGCCCGGCGTAGCCATGACCGACTGGCAGCTTCCATTCGGGGATGAGATGGGTGGGGAGTGCGGCGGGAAGCGGCTGGGAGGAACGGCCATCGCGCGCGACGCCGCGCCACCCCGGCCATTGGGCGCGTGCCGGGGCCAGCAGCAACATCCCGGCCCAGATCAGGGGCAACGCGGCAGCCAGCCGGGCAGCGGTCCATGTCGCCCAGGGAAGGGCGTGGATGGCCCGGGCGGCGTCCGACCCCGGCGAGGGACGGCGCGGCGGATGGGAACGATCAAGGCGCTTCATGTGCAGGTTCCAGGGTGCGTGGCCGGCCGGGGCTACCATGAGCCATCGACGAGCGCGGAGGTCACCTGGCGGGCAAGGTCATCGGCAATGAGGGGCGCGGCCTGACGCTCCGCGGAACCCAGGTCCGCCGCGGAACGTACCGGGAGCCGCGCCACGAACTCACGGTCGAAGCGGACCCGGCCGCCGGGTTGTTCCGTGGCGATGACCCGGGCGGTGAGGCGCACCTCGTAGTCGCGCGTGGAGAAAAGGTCGTCGGGACGAAGGGTGAGCGGCGTGCGCACGTAGGAGAGGAGGGTGCCGGTCACGAGGACGTCGCCGGGTTCCCCGGTGACGAGGCGCAGGGTGCCGTCGCGTTGGACGTTCTTTCGGAGGGCTGAGGCAACCGGTTCGATGAGCCGGGGCTCGAGGGTGTTGTCCGCGAAGGGGCGGATCTCGACGGAGCGCGAGCCGGCGACGGATCCGTCCGTTGGGCCAAGCCGGTAGCCCGCGCAACCCACGAGGAGCGCCGGGATGGCTGCGAGGACGGCGACGATGCGAGGCAGGGCGGGACGCATCGGGTCAGCGGGGCTTGGGCGGGGAGGAGGGTGCGGGAGCGGGGGCGTTGGTGGAGCCCAGGGGCGGAAGCCCGGCGGACTTTCGGATGGCATCGCGCCGGGCCTTCTCGGCGGCGTCCTGCTTGGCGCGTTGCTCGGCGGCAAGCGGACGAAGGTATTCCATCCGCTTGCGGGCCTTTTCGGCGTAGGGGGACTTGGGATCCTTGATGAGGACCTCGTTGTAGTACACGAGGGCCCCTTGGTAGCGGGTGTAGCGCTCGTAGAACCGTCCGGTCTCATAGGCTCCGCGGGCCTGCTCGGTCTTCAGCTCGAGGACGATCTCGGTCGCGTCTGGCACGCGCTTGTCCGTTGGATACAGGGCCTTGAACTCATTCAGCGTCTCGATGGCACGGCTCGCCGAGGACTGGTCGTACTCGGCCCGGCGGGCCTGCTTGTTCCAGGCGATGCCGGACTTGAAGAGGGCGTCGGAGGCGAGGGGTTGGCGGTCGAAGTAATTGTCGGCGGCCTTCTCGTAGGCGATGACGGCGGACGGGAAGTTTTTCTGCTTTTCGCGCGCGGCCCCGATGGACATCTGGGCAATGGGGCCGGTGTCGTGGAAGGGGCCATTCTTGACGACGCGCGCGAACAGGTCGGCCGTCTTGTCCATGGAGGGGAAGAAGGGGATGTAGCCCCAGAGCTTGAACCACTGGCCGCCGAGGAATCGGTTGGCGATGGCCATCTGGCGCTGGAGGATTTCCGGGTAGTTGGCCACGCGAGGGTACTTGTCGAGGACCCGCTGGTATTCCTTGAAGGCCTTCTCGTCCATGCGCCGCGCCTCGTAGATGCGCCCGATGAGGTACTGGGCGGGGCCGGCGTGGTCGGACAGGGGCCACACCTTGACGACGCGGCGGGCAGCCTTCAGGGCGGTGCGATACTCCTTCTTGTCAAAGGACTCCTGGGCAGCCTGAAGCTGGTCCTTGGCGCGGTTGCGTTGCCACTTGCCCACCTCGCCGACGGGCTCGTAGGTCCATCCCTCGCCGGGGCGAAAAATGATGGGGGCAGGGCAGTAACGGGCTCCGAGGACGATGGCCGCGGCAAGGAGGAACAGATGGAACAGGCGCTTCACCTGAGAGCGAGCCTATGGAGGTGCCCCGGCAAGTCAATGCAACGGGCCGTCGGCGGCCGACTGCGGCGCGTGGGCTGGTTGGCGACGCGCGACGGCGGTGTTGGCCTTGCCGGGGTTGCTGTCGTGAGCGCTTCGGCCGCGTGTGGTGCTCGTGGATGGCGTGGGCCACAGGGGAGGGGCGTTGAAATGAATCGATTTGATTCATTTACACCATGCGTGTTTTTTGTTCACGCGGTGTAGTGCCTGATGTCGGGGGCGTTGCCCCCCAAACTGGAAGAGAAAGAAACGCATCATGAAAAACACGAACTGGTTCCACGTTGCCCCCCTCGTCGCCGGCCTCGCGGCCGCCGTGACGGCGCATGCGCACTCCACCGACGGGCTGGGCTCCCCGCGTGCCCGAGCCTTGGCAGAGGACCGTCGGACGGTGAAGGGCGTCACGCCGGACAACCTGGAGCGTCGGCTGACGCTCGGGACCCCCCGTGGCGGGGCGAATGCGACGGTGACGGTGCCCGGCACGACGCCCGACCGGCTGGACCGGGGTCCGGTGCTGGGCTCGCCCCGCGGGCGCGAGGCGTTCGGGTTCATGGGCGGGCGCTGAAGTCGAATGAAACCGGAACGGGTGGCCATGCCTGCCCGTCGGCGCCTCCCGGCCCCTGGGGCCGGGAGGCTTCCTTGGATTGGATTTCTGGATTGTTCTCGACATGAAGCCACCGCGAAACGCTCCGCCCTCCTGGGGGGATCTCCTGCGTGAAGCCTTGCCGGAGCCGCCGCTCCCGCACGGGTTTGTCCGGTCCGTGATGCGGCGGGTCCGCGTGGAGGAGTCTCCATGGGTGACCGTGCTGCGGGACGTGGTGTTGCTCGTCACGCGTCCGGCGTCCTTGGGTTTCCTGGCGGTGTCGCTTGTGGTGGGCGGCTGGGGTGGATGGCGTCGGGGATTCGAGGCGTCCCTCGCCCGGGCGGAGCGAGCGCACGTGTTGGCCTTGGACCCGGAATCGACCGCCTTCATGCCATGAAGGCGCGCATGATTCCGATGGCCGCCCTGTTGGCGGCGGCCTTCGCCCTGTTCCACGTTGGCAACGACCTTGGGCACTGGGCGTCGCTCATGCGTCCGATGCCGGACGACCTGGCGTGGCTCCGGCAGGAGTTCGGGGCCGACGAAGGGCAAATGAAGTTGATCGCGGGGTTGCAGGCGACCTACCGGCGGCAGTCAGACGCCCTGGTGCAGTCCGTGGAATGGGCGAGCCGCCGTGTGGCGACGGCGTTGGACGAGGCGGGGGAGCTGACGCCGTCCATCCGGGCGGACCTGGCGGAGTTGGAGGCGGCGCGGGCTCGGTCCCATGCGAGCGCCCTCCAGCACTGCATTGAGGTGGCCCGCATCCTGGGCCCCGAGCATGGCCCTCGTTATCTCCGGGAGATGGAGCGCGTGCTGATTGGCCTTCACGTGCGCCACCACAACCACCCACCGGGCCGTTCGCAAAGCCATGCACGCGTTGGACGTTGAACGGGACGGCGGCGCGGATGTGCCGGAGGGCGAGGCGGCCATGGATCGTGCGGACGCGGAGGACGTCGCGGGGTTGTGCGACGGCGACGAGGCGGCCATGGAACGTCTGGTCCAACGCCATGCCCCCCCCTTGATCCGATACCTTCGAAGGATGTTGGCCGACGAGTCGGATGCGTCAGACCTCGCGCAGGAAACGTTTGTGCGACTGCACCGCGAGTGTCGCCGGCACGACACGCGCCGTCGGCTTCGTCCATGGCTCTTCACCGTCGCGGGGAACCTGGCGCGGAACCAACTGCGATGGAGGTCGCGGCATGTTGCGGACTCGTTGGACGTGGAGGCGGACGTGGAGGGCGGGGGGGCGCCGCGTCCCATCGCGAGCGACGTCCCGTGCCCATCGGAGGTGCTTCTCGACGAGGAACGGAAGGCGGCGCTTCGGGAGGCCATCGACGCGTTGCCCGACGGCATGCGCGCGGCGTTGCTGCTCGTGGACCTGGAGGAGTGCTCGGTTGCGGAGGCGGCGGTGGCCTTGGGCATCCCGCCGCGGACGGTGGAGTCCCGCCTTTTCCATGCGCGGCGGCGCCTTCGGGAACACCTGGTTGCCGGAGCGGTGGCGCGGCCTGCCTAGGCCGGGGGGCGTTGGTGGGAATGGACGCTTGTTTGCCGTGCGACCCCCGATAGATTCCGCGCTCAACAAATGGGCGAGGAACGCAAGCCGTTGAAGATGGTGGGATGCCCGCATTGCGGTGCGAAGGTCTTCATCCCCGGGGATTTGCAGCCCTTGGCGGCGGCGGCGTGCACGAAGTGCGGCGGATCCATCATGATGCCCGCGATGCTGCGCCAGTTCGAGCTGCGGTCCGCCATTGCCTCGGGCGGGATGGGCACCGTGTACCGCGCCTGGGACACGACGCTGGGCCGCGAGGTTGCCGTGAAGCTCATGCGGCAGGAAATCGCCGCCGATCCCGCCGCCGTGGATGCCTTCGCCAAGGAGGCCCGGGCCTGCGCCCAGCTCAACCACACCAACATCATCCACATCTACACCTTCGACGAGCACGGCAACGACAAGTACCTCGTCATGGAGCTGGCCGACGCCGGATCGCTCGACGCCCGGATCGAGGGCCACAAGCACCTGCCCGAGCTGGAGGTGCTGGACGTGGGCATCAAGGTGGCTTCCGCCCTGGCCGCAGCCCTGCGGCACGGCCTTCTCCACCTGGACATCAAGCCCGGCAACATCCTCTTCAATGGCGAGGGCGAGCCCAAGGTCGTGGACTTTGGACTGGCCCGTAAGGCCGACGCCGACACGGACGCCTATGCGCCCATCTTCGGCACGCCCTACTACATCGCCCCCGAGCGCGTGCGGCAGGAGGGCGACTCCTTCCTGTGCGACATGTACTCGCTGGCGGGAACGTTGTACCACGCGCTGACGGGGCACGTCCCCTTTGAGGCGCCCACGGTCGAGGAGGTTGTCGCGGCGCATTTGCACGTGGCCCTGCGTCCCGCCCACGAGGTCCTTCCGGGCGTCACGCTTCCCACCAGCGAGGCGTTGGCGAAGGCGATGAGCAAGGATCCCCGCCAGCGCTTCCCATCCTACGACGAGTTCATCATGGCGCTCACGGCCGCGCGGTCGCAGCTCCTCATCCGTGAGTTCGCGCCCCAGGTCGCGTTGGACGCCGCGATGGGCCAGCCGGGACCCTCCAAGAGCTGGTGGCGGCGCTAGGCGCGCTCCCTCCCCATGGCCCGCGCGCCAAGAAGGAAGCCACGTTCGCCCGCACCCGCCGACATTGCGTCCCGGCTTGTGGGTTGGTTCATCACCGCCGCGCGCGACCTTCCGTGGCGTCATACCCTGGACCCCTACGCCGTCTGGGTCTCCGAGGTGATGCTCCAGCAAACGCAGGTCCGGACCGTCATCCCCTATTGGAACCGCTGGATGCACCGGCTCCCGACCGTCGCCGACCTCGCGTCCGCCCCAATGCCCGACGTCCTCAAGTTGTGGGAGGGCCTGGGCTACTACCGGCGCGCCCGGCATTTGCAGGCAGCCGCGCAGGTGATCATGGGAGATCCCGGCGCGCGTCTTCCGGGGGACGCGGAGGGTTGGCTTGCCCTTCCGGGGGTCGGCCGGTACACGGCCGGGGCCATTGCATCCATCGCATTCAACCAACCCGCGCCCATCCTGGATGGCAACGTCGCGCGGGTCCTGTCGCGTGTCCTGGCCCTGCCGGGCAACCCCAAGGACCGTGATGTTGCCCATTCCCTGTGGGCCATGGCCACGTCGTTGGTTCAGGCCGCACGGGGCCTGTCCGTGCCCGAATCCCTGATCCATGCGCCCCATGTCCGCCTTTCGGGTGCCTGTTCCGCGCTGAACCAATCCCTCATGGAACTGGGCGCGCTGGTGTGCACGCCGTCGAAGCCCTCGTGCGTGGCGTGCCCCATCCGTGACCTGTGCCGAGCCCATGCGTTGGGTCGTCCCACGGCGTTTCCCGGTGCCGTGCCGCGTCCTGCGGCCGTGAGCCGTATCCTGGCGGCCGTACTGTGGCGGGACGGGGGACGCTGGCTGGTCCGTCAACGGGCCGAGGACGACGTGAACGGCGACCTGTGGGAATTTCCCTCTCTTGCCTGCGGTCCGGGCGAGGATCCCCGGGCGGTCATGGCGCGGTGGGTGAACGTGGAGGCTGACGCGCTGGTCCCGGCCGGCGTCATCCGTCATGCCATCACCCAGCATCGCATCGTCCAGCACCTGTTCCGGCTGGAAGGCCGCCCCTTGCGCTCGCGCCCGCCCCATCCGGCCCAGTGGAAGACGACGGACGAACTGGATGACTTGCCGTGGACCGCCGCCCATAGGAAGGCCCTTGCCATGGCCCGGGCCTGAACCCTTGCAGCCACCCATGCACCACCACACCGCGCTTTCCAACGGATGCCATGTCGTCACGGCCGAGATGCCCCACATGGCGTCCGTCGCGGTTGGCCTTTGGGTGGGCGTGGGCGGCCGACACGAGCCCGCCCGGCTGGGAGGCATCTCCCACTTCATCGAGCACATGGTCTTCAAGGGCACGCGCCGGCGGACCGCCGCCGCCATCTCCCAGGCCGTCGAGGGCATCGGCGGCTACCTCAACGCCTTCACCGACGAGGAACATACCTGCTTCTACGCCCGCGCCGCCGCGCCCCACCTGCCGGCGCTCCTCGACGTCCTTGTGGACATGCTGCTGCATCCGCGTTTGGACCCGGCCGACATCGACCGTGAGCGGGACGTCATCCTCGAGGAATGGTCCATGTACCGAGACCAGCCTGCCGAGTTGGTGCATGACCTTCTCAACGCGGCGCAATTCCCGCGGCATCCGCTGGGAAGGCCTGTCATCGGCACCCCCGCCTCCATCCGCCGCCTGCAACGGGCGGACTTCGAGTCCTTCATGCGATCCCACTACGCTGCGGGCGCCGTGGTCGTGGCAGCCGCTGGCAACCTCCGGCACGACGACCTCGTCCGGGCCGTTTCGCGCCTTGCCCGGCGTTTTCGCCCGGGGCCGCGCATGGGATTCCAGCCCTTTGGCCGTCCGGTGGACGGGCCGCGCGTGCGCCTCCTGACGCGTCCCACCGAGCAAACCAACGTCGGCCTTGGGTTTCGGGCGGCCTCACGCCATGACCCGCGACGCCATGCGCTTCGGCTTCTCAATGCCATCCTTGCCGAGAACATGAGCTCGCGCCTCTTCCAAGTCGTGCGTGAGCAGCATGGACTCACCTACAACATCCAGTCTGCCCTCACGTGCTGGGCCGACGTTGGCGACATCGTGATCTCCGCCGGGCTCGACACGCGCGACCTCGAGAAGACGTTGCGGCTGGTGGGGCGGGAGCTGGGGCGTCTTCGAGACCGCGCCCCCGGAGCCGCCGAGCTCCGCCGTGCCCGCGACTACGTCCTCGGCCAGTTCGACCTCTCCCTGGAAAACACCGAGAACCACATGATGTGGCTGGGCGAACAATGGTTGGGGCACCAGTGCCTCACGCCCCCGGGCCGGATCCGCGACCAGCTTGCGGCCGTCACGCCGGCCGCGGTCCGCGCAGCCGCAGCCGAGTTCCTGGCTCCACGCGGCCGCACGCTTGCCGTGGTGTCGCCCCGCACGAGCGACCGCGGGTTGCTCCGGTTGCTTGCGGCCTGATTGGGCAGGGAGGGGACCGCACCGCCCTGGGACGATGCGTCGGCGTTCGGGATGGCTTGGTGGACCCTTGCACGAGTTCCCCGGGCCTTCGGCGACGGGCGGGACATGCGCGGATGCCGGGCCAGCCCCCTTGAACTGACGGCATTCCTCAAGCCCGGCCGTCGCGCACGTGGACCCAGCAGTGAACGTGGGGCTCGCCCCGGAAGTACCAGAGCATCTGCGGCCCCTCGACCTGCCACACGTCCCAGACTCCATCGTTGCCCAGGTCCTGCTGCTTGAAATAGGCCACATGCAGGTTGTCCAACCCCTGGGACTCCACCAACCGCATCGTTTCCTCGGCATCCGCGCGTCGGAACGGCCGCAGCAAGTCACCCAGCACCTCCTGCATCAGGCGACGTTGGTCCGGCGTCATGTCGCCGGCCCGCAGGCCGGGCAGTCCGCTTCTCTGGCCCGAGAGCCGTACCGTCTCCGTCGCCCGCTCCCGGCGGCTGCGGCCTTCCACGAGCGCCCGGGCGCGTTGCTTGCCGTCCAGTGCCTGGAACAGGTCGTTGGCCCGTCGCGCCTGGTACCAAAACACATTGCCCGGATGGTCGGCGGGTTCCTCGTCCCTCGGACCCGCCTGGTGCCCATAGAAAATGGGCCCGCCAAACGCCGCGCCGGCCACCGCATCGCCGTCGCATCGGCGTGTGCAATGCCGCCCGGTCAAGACCAGCTCAAACCTTCCCGACTTGGGCTCGCCGAACAACGCCACCGAGGTCCCTCCCTCGAAGCCCTTCCCCTCCGAGTCCTCGACGATTTGCCGCATCATGGCGTCGGCATGTTCCGGTTGATGCAGGGCGCGGAAGATTTGGCGAACCAGGTCCTGCTGGTCTGGCTTGAGCACGTCGCGGATCGAGCGGCCGGTGATCATCCAGTTGTTGTCCACCTTGTCGCGCAGGGGATCCTCGAAGGCTCGGCACACGGCTGCCCGCTGTGCGTCGTCCAGCGACCCATGCAACTGGGCCGCCAAGGTCTCCGACGTGGGTGATGACGGCGTCTGGCTGGCCTGAGCAACCGACCAGGCCGGGGCAACGAGCGCACCCGCGGCGGCGCCGGCAGTGGAGGCGAGGAACGAGCGTCGGCTGATCGTCGGAGCGAGGGCCGACCCGCTTGAGGCTTCGGACAGGGAGGACATGGCGAGATGAAACCACGGGCACCAAGACAAGGAAACCCCGCTTTTGGGTGGCCATCCTGTTCCAAAGGTCCGGTCGCCGCCGAGAGGACTTGCCGCTGGAAAGCAGCGTTACCTCGTCTGGGAACAGCGCCTGGACCGGCCCGACGCGCGCGGCTCGATTTCGGCTCAGCTAATGTCCAGCCGGGCCCCTGGAAGCCCTAGGGGCATCGTGAACCCTCCTTCGGGGATGCGGTCGGTG
>CAYSGH010000019.1:0-61042 GCA_964430505.1 uncultured Akkermansia sp.
CCGCCGCGTGAGGGCACGCGGCCTACAGACGGACCAACTGCCGTTTCTAGGTTCAGGGCTCATGCCGTTTGGGGTGTCGGGAGCCGGGGCGTTGCCAGGCTGACACGCGGTTGCGCGGTTGGGTCGCCAAGCCCTTGGTCCAAGGGCGCTTGGTGCCATGGCTTCTCGAAACCGCGCGTCTCGGTGATGACGGAGGGTCACCCACCGACGATGTCGAAGAACGAAAAAAGGGCCGCATCCTTGCGGATGCGACCCTTTCGGAAGGTCAGTCGTGATTACTTGCGGCGGAACAGGAGCAAGCCACCGAGACCCAGCGCGGCGAGCGCATAGGTGGAGGGCTCCGGAACCACCGACAGCTTGAACGACGGCATCGAGACAGCCAGGGCGGACGGAAGGCCCGGAGGCGTCGCGGTGGAGTCAGACAGCGTGTGGTTGAACGTCACCGAGCCGCTGGTGAGGGCGGAGGCGAAGGTGGCACCCGTGGAGGTGTCCCAAGCGCGAACGGTGATGGACACGTTGCCGCTGGGGACGCCAGCGACGGTAACGGTGCTGCCGCCGGGCTTGAGGAACAAGCCAGCGTTCGCGCCAGTCAGGGGGGCGAAGGGAGCGCCGATCGAGGTCCCGTTCACGAGAATCTCAACGAGATTGCCCGCGCCGATGCCCGTCACGCCGTCCACGCCGAAGATCTTCGGCTTGGCACCCGAGGCCGTGGAAGCAGTGAACTGCCCCTGAGCCATCACAGAAGCCGTGGCGGCAACCGCCAAGGCCCCAACAACGAATTGGATTTTGTTCATAGGTTCTTACTGAGGGTTGTGCCGGTTAAATCAGTTGATCGTGAACGTGCGCTTCCAGGTCTTGGCAGCGCCGTCATTCGCAACGAAGAACGCGTCACCCACGCCCACCGTCGGGGCGCCTTCCAACCACGCACCGCCGAGGGCGAGCGAGGAGGAGTAGCCAGCGGCACCGAAGGTGTACACGGTCTCGTCACCCACCGGATACTCGAGGGCCTCGAGCGTGCCAGCCTGGGGCAGGGCCGAGGAGCGGACGGACAAGCCAGCAGGGATGCTGACGTCCTGACCCACGGCGACCTCGCCAACAAACGTGATCTTCACGTCCGTGTCTGCGGGCCCCAGGGCGAAAAAGCCGCCGCCAGGAGCCACCACAACGTCGCCACCCTCGAGCCACTCACCACCGAGAGCGATGGAGGCGGACCAACCGGTGGCACCGTAGTGGTACAAGGTGAGGTCCGAGGAGATCTTGATGACCTCGGAAACCTTGTTGCCACCGTTGTTCAGGGGGTTCGCGATGAGGGCGAACTTGTTCTGGGGCACCGTCTTGTTGACATAGCCCACGATGTTCTTCGAGGTCGTCTGCGCGAGCAGAGAACCACCAACCGCCATGGCGGCTGCGAGGAGAAGAGCGTTAGTTCTCATGATTGACTGATTTCTTCCGTGTGTACGTGCAGACTGCCCAGAGTGCCATTTCCCGGTCAATGGGTTTTTTGGAATTTTCTTCATGCACCCTTGACGCACGACTTCCAAGGAAACGGGCTGCAGGGCCACCGACGGCTACTTCGTACGCCCGGCCGTCGCGATGTACTCCAGGATGCCCGCCAGTTCGTCGGCGGGTAGCTGGTCGAATCCCGACGGCATGATCGACTGCTGGGACGATTCGATGCGGGCGATGTCCTTGCGTTGGATCGAGTGCTTCATGCCCGTGGTGTCGAGGATGTCCACGCTCGTGGCCGTCTCCGCATCCATGCGTCCGGAGACCGACTCGCCGTCGCGGCGCACCACGGTCCAAAGGCGGTAGTTGGCCTCCACGGAGCGGTTCGGGTCGATGATCTCCACCAGCAACTCGGCCTTCGGGCGGGCTCCCATGCCCGTCAGGTCCGGACCCACGTGCTGGCCGCGCCCGTTGAAGGCATGGCAGACCATGCAGATGGTCTCGAAGGCCTTGCGCCCGCGCTCGACGTCGCCCGTCCGGTTCGCAACCGGCAACAGGCGCTGCACCGTTGCCTCCATGTCCGCGCTGGTACGCGTTGCCTTGCGTCCCTCCACCTGGGTCGCCTTCGCGGCCACGGCCTTGTCCGGGTGCCCGCGCAACTGGTCCCAGTGGTCCCACGCGAGGTCGGATCGGTCGAGGCGCCCGGATTCGACGGCCGCCAGCAGCGTGGAGGCCCATTCGGCGCGGCGGACGAGCGTTCCGATGGCGGCGCGACGCGCGGCGGGCGTGAGCGAGGGGAACGCGGACAGCAATTCCTCCGCGGTACCGGCGTCCCGGCTCGTGCCGGCCGCCGAAATGAGGCCGGCCACCAGCGACGGCGGCGTCTGGGGCGTGACCAACGCGAGGATGGCGCGGATGGACTCGCGTCGGTCGTCGAGGGAGACGAGGCGGCGGGCCAGCGCGATGCGCTCGGGATCGGCCAGCGTGCCGGTCATCTGACCGCGCAAGGCCTTGGCGGTGGATTCCACCAGGGAAGCAAAGATGGCGCGTTGGTTCCATCGGTCGCCCAGGGCGATCAAGGAGCCTCGGGCCGCGTCATCGAGCCGGGTGGCCAGCCCTTCCAAGGCCTTGCGCTGGGAGTCGCTCAAGGCCGGCGGGGTGGCGGCGTTCCATCCGGCGACGAACCCGTCCAGGATGGCGGCCACGACGGCGGGTGGGGCTTCCCCCAAGGCCAGGGTGGTCTCGAGGGCCTCCGCCGGTGCCACGGCGGCCTGGTGCTGGGCAACGGCGCGCAGGACGGTTCGAACGGACTCGGCCACATGGACGCCCCCGGTGGCCTTGGGAGGCTGGATTGCGGCGCGCAGGAAGCCCCTGTGATGGCGCGCGCCCGCGCTGGTGGCGGCATGGGGGATCCAACGGTCCGACGCGTTGCGTTCCTCGCGCAGGACGTTCCACGCGAGCGCCCCGACCGGGTCGGATGCGGGCATCTCGGAGTAGGCGAGCAACGCGGCGAGCCGGACCTGGGCATCGGGGTCCTCCGCGAGCTTCTGGGTTCCCAAGGCCCCGGACGCGGCGCCATCGCGCGGCAAGGCGGCGATGGCGGCGCGGCGAACGGCGGCGCTGCGGTGGCGGAGCCCGTCCTGGACGGCCTTCCGGCCGTCGGGCTGCGTCTGGGCCCCGAGCCCGGCGAGGGTCCAGAGGGCATGTTGCGCGCCGACGTTGAGCCCGACGGGATCGACGGAGGCGTCGCGGACGAGGCGAGCGAGTGCGGGGACGACGGAGGGGTCCGCCCGTTCGACGAGGAGGCGCTGGGCGTGGAGGCGCCAGAGTTGGTTGTCGTTGCGGAGGGCCTGGACCAGGGCGGCCGGGCTGGCCTTGGAGAGGTCGAGGGGCGCGACCTTGCGGGCCTTGTCCCACGCGACGCGGTAGATGCGGCCGTGGCGCTTGTCACGGAGGGGGGTCTCGTAGGCGTTGCCCTTGCCGTTCTTGAAGCCATGGGGGGTGGGGTTGTGCTGGATGATGTAGTTGTACCAATCCAGCACCCACACCGCGCCGTCGGGGCCGACCTCGGCCATGATGGGGGCGCACCATTCGTCGGAGGAGGCGAGGAAGCTCTTTTGGTTGCGGGCGACGAAGTCAGCCCCCTGGGCCTCGAGGCGGAAGAGGCCGAGGAGGTGGCCGGTGGGCTCGGCAACGAAGGCGGAGCGGTTCCAGTGCTCGGCGGGGAAGTTGCGGGCCGTGTAGAGGGCGTGTCCGGCGCCGGCGGTGTAGCGGCCGTGGGCATCGACCTGCCGGACGTCGGTCGTGACGGGGTAGAAGTCCTGCTTGTCGGCGATGGATTCCATGCGGCTGGCGGTCCAGCCGGAGACGGCCTCGTAGTACCGGTTGGGCACGGCCATGTACCACGAGGCGTTGTTGTTGGCGGTGGAACCAAAGACGGTTCCCTCCTCGCTGAAGCCAAGGCCCCAGGTGTTGTTGTTGCTGGAGCGGACGAACTCCAACTCGGAGCCGTCGGGGCGGAACCGGTACACGCCCATTCCGAACTTGATGCGCCTGCCGTTGACCTCGCCATCGAAGCCGCTGTAGCCGACGACGCCCCAGATCCAGTTGTCGGGGCCGTAACGGAGGTTGGAGGCGGTGGCGTGCGTGTCACCCATGCCCCATCCGCTGAACAACACGACGCGCTCGTCGGCCTTGCCGTCGCCGTCCTGGTCACGGAGGAACAACGTGCGGCCGTTCTCGACGACGATGAGCCCGCCGCGCGCGAAGACCATCCCGGTTGGGATGCTCAGCCCCTCGGCGAACACGGTGAAGCGGTCGGCCTTGCCGTCGCCGTTGGTGTCCTCGCACACCTTGATGCGGTCGCGCCCCTTGTCCTTCGGCTGAAGCTCGTTGGGATAGTCCACCGTCTCGGCGATCCACAGCCGGCCGCGCTCGTCCCATGCCATGCAGATGGGCTTGAGGATTTCGGGCTCGGCCGCCCATAGCGTGGCCGTGAACCCGGGCAGGGTGACCAGGTGCTGGGCGGAGTCGGCGGGGGCCATGGGAAGCTGCATGCGGGAGATGGCCTCGCCTTGGGTGCCCCATCGCTTGCCCTCCAGGTAATTGGGGATGGGGGCGGGCGAGTTGGTGTACTGCAACGCCGGCGGGCTCGCGTGCGGCTTGAGGTTGGACTCGGCGGACGTGCCGGCGCGCGCGACGGCGGATGCGGCCATCGACAACGCGGCAAGCACGGCCCATCGGATGGCGTGGCTTCCAATGCCAGGACGGGGGACATCGTTCATGGGGAAACGTTGCCACGGGGCGCCGTCGCGCTTGAACGGAAAAGAAAGGGCCGCAGGCGTGGAATCCTGCGGCCCTGCGAAATGGGAGCCGGGGGCATCCCCAGCTCCACGAGACCTCGATGTCAGCCCCCGACCTCGGCCCGCGCCTCGGCGGCGAGGGCGGTGGAGAGGTACCGCTCGCCGGTGGAGCAGGCGACGGTGACGATGGTCTTGCCCTTGTTTTCGGGGCGCTTGGCCACCTGGATGGCGGCCCAGACGTTCGCGCCGGAGGAAATGCCACCGAGGATGCCCTCCTCCTTGGCGAGGCGGCGGGCCATGGCGAAGGCGTCGTCGTTGGTGACGGTGACGCACTCGACGATCTGGGCCTCGCCGGAGTCGGACTTGAGATGGAGGTTGCGGGGGACGAACCCGGCCCCGGTGCCCTGGATCTTGTGGGGGCCGGGCTTCACGGGCTGGCCCGAGAGCGTCTGGGTGATGACGGGCGAGTCGGCGGGCTCGACGGCGATGGCCTGGAAGCCGGGCTTGCGGGCGCGCAGGACCTCGGTGCAGCCGGTGATGGTGCCGCCGGTGCCCACGGCCGCGACGACGATGTCCACGGCGCCGTCGGTGTCCTCCCAGATTTCCTCCGCCGTGGTGCGGCGATGGACGGCGGGGTTGGCCTCGTTCTCGAACTGCTGGGGAATCCAGGAGTTGGGGGTTTCACGGGCCAGTTGCTCGGCGCGGGCAATGGCTCCCCGCATGCCCTCGGATCCGGGCGTGAGGACGAGCTTGGCCCCGAGCAACGCCAGCAGCGTGCGCCGCTCCAGCGACATGGTCTCGGGCATGGTCAGGATGAGCTTGTAGCCCTTGGCGGCGGCCACGAAGGCCAGCGCGATGCCCGTGTTGCCGGACGTGGGCTCGATGATGACCGTGTCGGACTTCAGCACGCCGCGCTTCTCCGCGTCCTCGATCATGGCCATCCCGATACGGTCCTTGACGGATCCCAGCGGGTTGAAGAACTCGCACTTGAGGAGGATTTGGGTGGACGGATCGACGCCGAAGGAGGCGGGGATGCGGTTGAGACGGACCAACGGGGTGCGCCCGACGGTCTCCACGATGTTGTTGTAGATGCGGCCCATGGCTTGAAGGCGTTGCGCTTGTTTCACGCCAACGCTGCAAATCCCGGCGCGGGTAGGCAAGCACCCCTTTCGCCACGGCAAGCGCCTTCAGGCGATGCACGCAACGGTCCAAGCACAGGGATTCCAGCGTTGCCATTCGGCGCGCGACGACATGGGATGCCCACGCATGGGGGACGCATTTCATCCGGCACGGTCGTCAACGAGGCCGGCCACCAACACTTCGGCCCGCCGCGTCGCCGCGCGGAACGGGATCCTTGCGGGCATGGTCGCGGCCCTGGCGGCCTCCCCTGCCCTGCACGCGCAGGCCACCCTCCAGCTCGATCCCGACTCGCTGCGCGTGGAACCGGACGCCATCTCCTTCCAGTTCGAGGCGTCGTTCGGAGTCGTGTCCGACTTCGACGTGGAGCAGGCCGACGCGCTCGGCGCGCCGTGGAATGTCCCGCAGCCGGCCCGCGTCGATGCGGTCACCGAGGGCATCTTCCGGGCCACCATCCCAGGCAACGGGGCGGTGCAACGATGGTTTCGCGTCCGCTCGCGCGCCGTGCCTCCGCTGGGTCCCGCGCCGGTGATCAACGAGGTCATGCTGGACAACGACTCCGCCCAGGCGGCCTTGCCCGGGCGTTTCTGGGACTGGGTCGAGCTCTACAACCCGGACGACGAGGCCATCGACCTCACGGGCTGGACGCTGGCCAACGAACGCGAGCCCTCGGCGCCGCCGGCAATGCTGCCGAGGGTCGTGGTGCAACCCGGCACGCATCTCCTCCTGTGGTCCACGGACGAGGCCCAATCGTTGCCACCGGGGACCGTGGGCGTCCCCGTCCCGTTGTCCTCCGGCGGCGCGTCGCTGGTGTTGAGGGATCGGCTGGGACGCGAGGCGGGGCGGGCCGAAATCCCGCCGCTGGGCCCGAACCAATCCTTGGGAAGGACGCCGGACGGCGCGGACGCGTGGCGCGTGTTCGACGCCGCCGGGGGCACGCCGGGGCGCACGAACGGGCCCTCGTTGGCGACGGTGGTGGTGGAGCAGCCTCGCGTGTCGCCGCCGGGCGGCCTCCATGCCGGGCCGGTGGACGTCGTGCTCGGGGTCCCGCCCGGCGCGACGGCGGTGGCGTACACCCTGGATGGGTCGCCCGCCCATGCGGGCGCGACGCGGGCGACCGGCCCCATCCGCCTGACCCGCAGCACGGCCGTGCGCGCCGTGGCCCTCGACGCGGCCGGACGCGCCAGCCGCGAGGTCGTGCACACCTACCTGATGGGCGTCACGACGCGCCTGCCCGTCGTCGCCATCGCGGCGTCCCCCACCAACTTCGACTTCCGCACCGGCTACCTCGTCGGCATGGGCACCGGCGTCCTCGGCGCCGGCAACCAGGTGCTGGCCAACTTCCCGTTCGACCCCTCGAACGCGTGGAAGGACCGCGAGGCCGCCGTGCATGTCGAGTTCATCGAGCCCGGCGGCGCCGTCGCGATCCGGCAACATGCCGGGATGAAGGTCCACGGCGGCTGGGGCTCGCGCGGCTACCCGCAGAAGTCCTTCGCGCTGTTCGCGCGCCGCAAGTACGGGTCCGGCTCGTTCGACCACGAGGTGTTCCCGGGCCTGGGCGTGACGTCCTTCGAGTCGTTGGTCCTGCGCAATTCGGGCAACGACAACCAAAGCACGCACCAGACCGCGCCCCGGCCGCCGATCACGCAGCTCGGGCCCACGACGAGCTGGGGCAGCTACTTCGTGCGCGGCAACTTCACGCTCATGCGCGACGCGCTGCTGCAATCCCTGCTGGCCGACACGGGGCTGGACACGCAGGCGTACCGGCCGGCCGTGCTCTACGTGAACGGCGAATACTGGGGGATTCACAACCTCCGCGAGAAGACCTCGGAACATCAGGTGCGTTCCCACCATGAGCTGCCCAAGGGTTCCATCGACCTCATCGAGGGCTACGGCACGGCGCGGGCGGGGACGGCCAACGCCTACGTCGCGCTCCGCGACTACCTCAACGTGAACGGCGTCGCCGACGCCTCGCGCTACCAGTTCGTCACGAGCACCTACCTCGATGTGGACAACTTCATCGACTACCACCTCGCCGTCATCGCCTTCCAAAACTTCGACATCGGCAACATCAAGAGCTGGCGGCCGCGCACGCCCAAGGGACGGTTCCGCTGGGTCGTCTATGACCAGGACTACGGCTTCGGGCTGTGGCCCGAGTCCGTCTATCCGGCGGCCATGGCGCGGGACTACGCCGACTACTCGAACATGTTCCGGTTCGCGACGGCGGGCACGGGCACGAGCACGTCATGGCCGAACGGCGGCGGCCGCACGCTGATGTTGCGGCGCATGCTGGCCAACGCCGAGTTCAAGGAACGCTTCATCCGGCGCTGCGCCGACCTCCTCAACTCCGCCCTGCGCGAGGAACGCGTGGACGCCGCCATCCGCGACCTGTCCGCCGTGATCCGGCCGGAGATTCCCGCGCACCTCGAGCGCTGGGGCTGGCCCTCGCTGCTCCAACGGGGGTTCGGTCTCCCCCACCAACGCGAGCCGAACCCGTTCACCGCCCAGCTCTGGGAAACCCACGTCGCCTCCATGGCCGCCTTCGGGTCCGCACGGCCCGGCCAGCTCCGCGCCCAATGCATCAGCCACTTCGGCCTGAAGGGCGGCCTCGGGACGCTCCAGGTGCGCGTGGCGGGCGCGGGGCGCGTCCGGGTCAACACGCTCCGGCCCTCCGCCTACCCGTGGACGGGCATCTACTTCGGGGACTACGCCACCACGCTCCGCGCCGCGCCCGAGCCCGGCCATCGCTTCGCGGGCTGGACGTTGCCAGGCGGCGTCACCCATGCCGCACCCCGCATCGACCGCATCGTGGGCAGCAACGCCGTGGAGGTTGTCACCGCCCAATTCGAGCCCATCGCCTCCCCGGTCGTGCCGCCCGTGCGCCTGGTCCTTTCGGAGATCAACTACCATGCGCCCGACGACCTCGATGCCGGAGACTGGGTGGAGGTGTTCAATCCCAACGCCATGGCCGTGTCGCTCGGGGGGTGGTCCCTGCGCGATGGCAGCAACAACGGCGTGCTGTACCTGCCGGACGTGGCGCTGGCGGCGGGCGCCCGATGCGTCGTGGCACGCAACCGGGCCAAGTTCCAACTCGCGTTCCCCAACGGCGTCGATCCCGTCGCGGAATTGACCTTCGGGTTGGACAATGGCGGCGACTCCCTTCGGCTCTTGGATCCGACGGGCGTGCTGGTGGAATCGGTCACCTACGACGACGCGGCCCCATGGCCCGTATCGGCCGATGGCGGCGGGAGCACGTTGCAGCGGGTGGACGCGGGGTTGCCGGCGGGGCTGGCTTCGAGTTGGAGGGCATCGACGACAAAGGGAGGGACGCCGGGGGGACCGTGAAGCGGTCCGCGGCTTCCTTGCGTGGCAAAAAAGGCCGGGCCCCCAGTGTGGAGGCCCGGCCCGAGCATGGCGGCCCTAGATGGCCGTGAACCGGCTATCGGAGGCGGAAGTACAGGGTGCCCGAGGCGGCCGACGTGCTGTAGGGGCTGGTCGCGCCCGCAACAGCCGTCCATGGGCCAGCGATGGACGGCGCGCTTTCCAGCGTGCCGGGGCCTGTCCAGGTCAGGACGGCATTGGAACCGGACAGCGACACGGCCACCGGGCCGGGATCCACGATGACGGGCGTGGTGCCGAAGTCGGCGTACCGGGTGAACGTGACACGGGAGGTGGCCAACCCGAGCAAGGCGTCGGAGGCCAGGGCGGACTCCACCTCGCCGAAGTGCAGCCAAGTGCGGCCGTCCGTGCTGCGATACGCGGTGAACTTGTTGCCCTGCCGCTGCAACCGCACCCACACGGGAAGGGCCGTGTAAGGGACGGGCGCGTTGATGGCGGGCCCGTTGGGCGTGCCATTGTTCCAGAACGACGTGTTCCAGGCGTCGTTGGGGTCGCCATTGAGGAGGAGCGGGCCTCGGAAGTGGGCGTAGAAGCCGCGCGAGGGATCCAGCGGCGTCGCGCCGACGCTGACGTGATAGCTGTCGGCGGCGAGGGTCTCGCGCAGCATGATGGAGTTGCGGGCCCAGGAGTCCGTGCTGGTGGTAGACTCGATCTTCACGGCGACGTCGAAGTCGCCGGAAACCGATCGATACAGGTAGTGGAAGGAGTCGTTGTTGCCCCAGATGTCACGTCCCTGGGCTTCCACGGCATACGCGGTGGCGGACAACGCGGCCGACTGGCTGGGGAGGTCGAGGGGATCGCCGACGTCGGCCTGCGCCAACGGGGAGGCGGCGGCCGCGACGCGGGTGGTGGCGGCGGTGGGATTGTTGGCGAGGTCACGGACGCCGGAAACCGTCACCTGCGCGCCGGAGGCCGGGGTTGCGGACAAGCCAAGTCGCACGGTGCGGCGGTCCGGGGTGAGGCTGGCCGACGTCACGGAGGCGCCCGGGACAGAGTAGTTGGCCAGGGTGGTGGCCGACTCCGTCTGAACGACCTCGTCGAACAGGATGCCCAGGATGGCTCCGCCGGGGCCGGTGGTGATGCCCGCGCTCACGGGCACCGGGGGCACGGTGTCGGGCAGGACGGTCACGGTTGCGGCGGCGGACTCGACGTTCCCGAGGGCGTTGCGTGCCACGAGCTTGTAGGAGCCGGCGTCGGTGAGGCTGGCGAATTCCATCGTCAACGTGGGCTTGGTGGCGCCCGGGATGGGCGTGTTGTTGCGGAACCATTGGTAGCGATTGATGCCGCCGCTAAAGGATGCCGAGAGGGTCAATGGCCGGTTCTGGATCACCTCGGTGTTGGCGGGACTGCGAACGAGCTGGGCGGGGATGGTTTCCACAACGAAGCGACCAAACCCATAGGTGCGCCCGACCCAAAGGACCTCGGCCTTGCCCGGCGTCACGGGGTCCTTGTTGACCTCGAGGTCGCCATAGACGGCGATGAAGGGATTCCGGGCCGGGGATGCCTGCTCGGGTTGGTCGGCGCCCGTCACGGGAATCTTGTAGGCGGCGTACTGGCCGTCCGCGTTGCGGGCACGGGAACCGTCGATGGAGTGCACGGCGATCCACGCGGGACGGAAGCTGTCCATCCCCGCATTCCACGACGGGCTGGAGTAGCTCACGAGGTAGTCCAAGTCCTCATGCCCCTCGAGGATTTGGCCCCAGAAGCCATCGTATTGGCTGCCCTGATGGTCTTCCGGGCCTTGGTCCCAATCCCATGCGGGGTAGTCATTGCTGGCAGCCCTGCTCGGGTTGAAGAAGCCGGTTTGAAGCTCGGGGTCGTAGGCGCGGTAGGGCTTGTTCTCGCCTGTCGCCTCCCACGGATGCGAGGTGCCCCAGAAGCCCCCCCACTCCTCGCGGTTGGAGGCCTTGCTCAGGGTGGCGTCGTCCGGGTCCCAGTTGTAGCGGCTCGGCTTGGGCCCAAACCCGGTGGCCGGGTAATGGAACTCATAGACGGTCAGCAGGTTGGGCCGATCGGGGTCCTGGCGGTACTTGAGGGGGCGCGTGGAGGAACCCGAGCCGCTCGTGCCGCCCTTGCGGGCACCATCACGGTCATTGAGGCGCGCGACGGGCTTGAAGTTGAGGCCGTCGGTGGTGCGGAGAAGCTGGTTGTGCTGGCCGTTGCGCCAGGTCTTGTTTCCCACCCAGATCTCCGTGGACGGGCCGGAACCGGAGACCTTGAGGTCCGAGGGACGCCACTGGTGCCATGGGCCGGAGTCCGAGAGGGGGATGCCGGCGGCGGCGGCTACGGCGGCGGCAGCGGTGCCGGGGGTGGGTTCCTCAAAGGCGACCGTGGGGTTGTCCTCCCAGCCACCCCCCGCCTTGGGGGCATAGCGGACGATCTTGTTGTTGTAGGTTGCGTACAGGGCCTTTTGGTTGACGGCGCCTTGGTCAATGGCCCAACCCCAGAACAGGAAGTCCAACGACCCGTTGGCGGCCGTCCATTCCGGCTCCATGGGGACCGGTCGGGCCTTCAGCCGATGGGCAATGCCGAGGTAGCCGCCGGTGTTGGCATCGATCCAGATCAGGGACATGTCGGGGTACTTGGCCACGATGTCCTGCTCGGCTGCGGACAGCGTGCCGCCCTCGTTGATGCCGTTCTCACGGATGCCCACCAGCAACCGGTTGGCGTCGTAGCGTTGGATGCCGGAATAGGAGACCATGGCCGAGGTGCCATCGGCGCGTGAATCCCCGGTAGGGCTCTTCTTGATGACGGGATGCTGAATCTGGTTGGCCGGCAGGTTGTAGTGCTGGATCCAGACGTTGCTGACGGATTGGGCGAGGGCCGAGGCGCCACCCAAGGTTAAACCAATGGCCAATAGACCGAGGCGTTTCATTGAGACGTTTTCCTTCCTGCGAATAGGACGTTGGATGATGCCATCCCGCCACCCAGCGAGACAGGCTTGCATCCGATGCCGCAAGAACCGCCCGCAGGAAGGACCTCCGCCGAAGACAGCACGTCCCACCCGCTGGGCATGTTCGCGCCAAACTGCGCACGAATCCCTCGCGGTCAACCTCCCGGCTTGGCGTCGCCTCGAACCACACGGATCCGACGTCCTTCCGGCCCCACCGGCATCGACTGGACCATGCCGTCCGGCCAGGTGACCCGAAGCAACCCGCCCAGCCTCCCTGGCGGCAGGTGAAGCACCTGCACCGGGCTGGACTGGCACCCGTTGCCCGACCCCGCCTGAACCTCCCTCAGGGGCGAGGCGAAGCCGTCCTCGGCTCGCCATTGAAGTCGGGCACCAATGCCCGCCCGGTTGCCCGGTGGTCCAACCAGTTCCACGGCAAGGCCCGAGCGCCCCCCATGGTTGAGGAAAAGCCGGGTCCCGCCTCCATTCTGGCCCATCGCGACGTCCGGCCGCCCGTCCTGGTTGAAGTCCGCAACGGCCACGCCCCGCTGTTCCCCGGGCACTCGAACCCCACTTTCCCGGGGTGACACCGGATCGAACCCGCCCCGGCCATCCCCACGCAACAGCAAGCCCTGCCCGGCATCCATGCGCGGATGGTCCGGGACGGTGGCGAAAAAGTTCTGCGCCAGCACCAGGTCCTCGCGGCCATCCCCATCGAAGTCCGCGACGCCGATGCCACAAGCCGGGCTCCATTGGGCCTCCTGCGGCAGCGGAACAGGCTCGAAGCGCCCGCCACGGTTCAGGAACACGGCATGGAGCAGCGTGGTGGCGTGAAGACGGCCAACGGTGGGCTGCCGACCCCGAAGAATCCCCGGGATGTCCAGTTCCGCGAAGGCCGCATGGGATGGAATGACCCGTCGCAACAACGGCAAGGCCGCCCCCAGCACGACGCGATTGCGCCTCGGCACCAGGCGACCTCCCGGTCCGTCCACATACGCCTCGAGCACATCCACCGTCCCGTCCCGGTTCAAGTCGTCGTGAAACAGCCACACGGGCCTCGTCGCCGTGGCTTGGTAGGCGCTGTTGTTGCCCCAGTTCGACGCCACGATGTCCGGTCGCCCGTCCCCGTCGAAATCCCCGGTCGCCACGCCGTTCCACCAACCCGTGTGGACGCCCAACCCCAGTGCTTCCGTCTCGTCCACCAGGCGCCCCCCTCGATTCATCAACACCCGCACCGGCCCCCATTCACACGCCAACACCAGGTCCGGGCGGCCGTCGCCATCCAGGTCGGACCAGCACGCCCCCCGAACCAACCCAGCCCGCGCCAACACCTCGTCCTGGGTCGCATCCCGCCGGAAAATCCCGTCCGCCTGCGCCAGAAACAACGCGGACGGATCCGACTCCGGGTAGCGCCCCGGGCGAAACCGCGTCCCCGCGAACAAGTCGGGCCTGCCGTCGCCATTCACGTCCGCCATCGCGAGCGGGCCGAGGGCGCCGTCCAACCGCAGCATTTCGCGCGCTGGCTGTGTCCCGCCGCCGTCCATCCCAGCCACGCGAGACCCGGGCTCGCCCTCGCCCGCCGTCAGCGCCGCAAGGATCGTGGGAACAGGCCGGGCCCCTGGCCCATCCATGGTCACCACCAACCCGGACACATCCTCGGAGAACATCCCGGGCGCGCCGACGGCGGCGCTCGCAGGCGGTGCGAAGGCCGTCCCGCCACGATTGCGCAGGATGTCAGGCGGGCGGCCGGCTCCATGGCCCACCACCAAGTCCGGCCAGCCATCTTGGTCCAGGTCGGACCATGCGAGCACCGGCCCCGGCTGGGTCAACTTGCGCGGCAACAGGGGTTGCCAGGCAAAGTCATCATGGGCGACCTCCTGGTGCCGGTGTCCCAGCCATCCGGAAACGTCCGTGAACAAGGGCTCGGATGGGCGGGGGGGTGGGGCCGGCGGACGGGTCGCCGCCGGGTCCCGAGCCATGGTCACGCGGGAGTTGGGCGGAAGGTTGGAATGGACCTGCCGGGTGCCGTCCGGCCAGTCGATGGTGACCGACAGGGGCTCGGCGCCCGCCGCAAAAACCCGCAAGGCCTCGTCCCCGGACAGGTAGCGGCCGCCGCCCATGACGACCTGGGATTGGGTGACCGGCCCCCCATGCACGGTCAGCCGCGCACCCAGGCCATGCGTGTCGGCCCCAAGTCCCTTGAGTCGCACCGCCAACCGCGGGCCGGGAGCGTTGTTGCGATACACGACCGGCGGGGCGTTGAGACAATTCAGGACGACATCCAGGTCGCCGTCGCCATCGAGGTCCGCGAGGCCGAGCCCATGGGTGACCTCGGGTGCGACGAAGCCCCACTCGTGCGAGGCATCCCGGAACGTGCGATCGCGTTGGTTCTGGAAGGCGACGTTGGTGGCGCCCAAGGGCGGGAACCACGCCAGCGTCTCCCGGACCTGCTCGGGCGTTGGCCGGCCCTGCCGGCGGAAGGCCTCGATCCTCTCCATCGTGTCGAGGTCGAGGATGTCATGGGCATGGCCATTGCCGACGAGGATGTCCTCGAAGCCGTCCAGGTCCACGTCGAGGAAGACGGTGGCCCAAGACCATTCGGACGCGTGCACGCCGGCCGCATGGGCGATTTCCGTATAGGTGCCATCGCCCCGGTTCAGCAGCAGGGTGTTGTGGCTCGCAAAGGCCCGGTCGGGTGCCTCTCCTGGGGGACGCGGCAACTGGTTCAACGGCCCGGATTGCGTCATGCGCAACCGATGCGACCGGCTGGCCATGTCCACCACGAACAGGTCGTCCCACCCGTCGCGGTCGATGTCGGCGGCATCCACCGCCATCGAGAAATGGCTGGTCCGGCGGAGGGCGTCCGATGGCAAGGCCCGGAACCGCCGGCCCCGCTCGTTGATCCAGATCCGGTCCGGAAAGTCGAAGTCGTTGCAGACATAGAGGTCCGGCCAGCCATCGCCGTTGAGGTCGCGGAACAACACCGACAGCCCGAGCTCCATGGGGGCCTCGCGAAGCGCCTCGCCCCGCTCGTCGAGGAAGAACCCGTTTGTCCACGGGACGGGCTCAAATCGCCCGGAGCCGCGGTTGATGCAGAGCTGGTCCGGCTCCCCCAGCTCCTCCAGGCGTCCGCCCACGATCCGCAGCCGCCTCGCGTGCGGGCCCGACGGTTGCGGCCGCCCGTCCACCATGCGCATCGGGATGGCTCCGCCGCTTCGCAGGATCGAAAGGCCCGCGTAATGCGCAAGGTAGAGGTCCGGCAACCCGTCGCCGTTGGCGTCCGCAACACCCACCGACGAGCTCCCGGGATGGGACGCGAAGCCAGGCTGGGCCACCGGCGCAAACGTCCCCGTCCCGTCATTGAGGAAAAGCCGGGCGGGCTGGGTGACCGACGTCACCACCAGGTCCAGCGACCCATTGCCGTCGAGGTCGGCCAACACGGCGCCGGAAGATGGCCCGTCCGCGCAGGCGGCGCCCCCCGCTGCGGCCACGGGCTCGAAGCGAAACCCTCCGCGGTTGAGGTACAACGCGTTCGGGCCGTCCAGTTGGCACAGGTAGAGGTCCGGAAGCCCGTCCCCGTTGACGTCGCCCAAGGCCAGACCCGCCCCGTTCAAGAGGTTGTTGTTTTCCATGGCCTGGGCCATCGACACCCGATTGGTGAAGCGAATCCCCGTCGCTTCCGCCGGCAGGCGCTGAAGCAACGCGCCCGGATGCGAGGACGGCACCACGGGGACCACAACCACCGATGCCGCCCCGGCGACCCAAGCCGAAAATCCCACCAACAAGGGCCGCAGCACCCCATGCGCAAGGCCACGCGTCATGGAACAACCTCGACGTGGTCGGGATGCCCCACGACGACCCGACGCGCCCCCTTCGGCAACGCCAGGCGCCGGGGTGCCGCGCCCGGCCATCCCACCTCGAGGGCCTCCGCTTCGCGGGCCATCCCCAGGACGATCGCGGTGCTCGACTGCGAGCCCTGCCCGGACCCCGCCTGCACCTCTCGCAACGGGCCAGCACCCCCTCCCTCCAGCACCAGCCTCAGCCTCGTCCCGATCCCGTCGGGATTGCCCGCCGGCCCGCGCAGGACCACGCGCAGCCCGGGGCGCCCGCCGCGGTTCTCCAGCACGGCCGTCGGGCCCGCGTTCTGCCCCACGGCAACGTCCGGGCGTCCGTCACCGTTGTAGTCCGACACCGCCACGCCCCGCTGCTCCCCCAGCAGGCGGACACCCGAGGCCACCGCCGACATGGGCGCCAGCTCGCCCGCTCCATCCCCCATCAACACCAACCCAAAACCCGCGTCGTACCGCTCCGTGGTCGTGTCGTTCGCAAAAAAGTTCTGCGCCACAAACAAGTCCTCCAGCCCATCCCCGTCGAAGTCCGCAACCGCCAGGCCCATGGCCGGGGCCATCTGCGCCTCGCGCGGCAACGCCCGCGCCTCGAATCGTCCACCCGTCGCCACCCGGTTCAGCATCAACATCGACTCGAAGACCCGCGCCTCCACGTGCCGCGTGCCCGAGGCCAACGCACCCAGCAACCCCGGGATGTCCGCCGCCGCCAACGCCCGATGCGTGGGGAACCGTGCCGCCACAAACGGAAGCGCCGGGGCCAACTCCGAGTGCACCCGCCACGGCAACCACCCGCGCGCCGGATGATGCCACGCCTCCACGATGTCCACGGAGCCGCGCCCTGCGAAATCCCCATGATACAACCGGATGCCCCGGTCTCCCCGATAGGGCTCATGGCGGGTGTTGGTCCCCCAGTTGGCAAACACCAGGTCCGGCCGCCCATCGCCGTCGAAGTCCCCGGAAACCACCGCGTTCCAGCAACCCGACAGTGAATCCAAGCCCCAGTCCCTCGTGCGTTCCCGCAGCCCGTCCGGAACCAACGCAAAGACCCGGGGCGTCCCCCAGTCGCACGCCAGCACAAGCTCGGCCTGCCCGTCCACGTCCAAGTCCGTCCAAACCGCCCCCGTGACCATGCCCACCCCCTCCAGCGCCCTCGACAACCCGGCATCCGTCTGCCAACCGCCTGCACCGGGCCTCAGCAGCAACGAAGACGAAGGCTCGGGATAGCGCCCTGGAAGGTTCCGCCCCGCCACGAACAAGAGCGCGCCGCCCTTGCGGTCGATCCCCAGCGCCAGCGCCCCCGCGCTGGAGGGCCACCCAAAGACATGGGCCGAGGGCCGCGACGCACCGCACGGATACTCGATCAACGCCGGGCCATCCGAGGCGGCGGATTCATGGAGCGCCACGGCCGCCAACACCGAGCCAATCCCGGGCGCCGACCTCCAGCCCACGATGCCCCCATGGTCCACGGGCACGGGAGCCGCCCAAGGTTCCTTGGGCAGCGGACTCCACGACCCGTCCGGAGCCACCCGATGGCCCGCAAGGCTCCCGCCCGCGCCGGTACCCACGAACAACTCGTCCCGCCCATCGCCATCCACATCCAACCACGCGACGCAGGGACCGAGCTGGGACAGCTTGCGCGGCAGCAAGGGTTGCCGCTCGAAGTCGTCGTGCACGGGCTCGACGTGCCGATGCCCCAGCCGGTTGGAAACATCCACGAACAACGAATCCGAGGCCGGCCCATGGACGCCTCGGACGGCCCCGGAATCGCGGGAGGGCACCGCCGCGTCGAAGCGCACCTCGTAGATGGAGTTGGGAACCACGCCGCGAACCACCGAGCGCCGTCGCCCCGGCCCGGGCCATTCCACCTCCAAGGACAGCCCTTCCACGCGCCCCCCCGTCGCGAACACCCGTTGCGGCGCGTCCGCCGACAAGTAACGCCCACCACCTTGCACCTCTTGCTCTTGGCGCACGGCACCCCCCACGAGCCGGATCCGTGCCCCGATCCCAACCGGGTTCCCCGGCGGCCCCGCAAGCCGAACGGCCACGCGCGGCCCCACCCCGACGTTCTCCAACAACCACGCCGGCCCGTTCAGGTTGTTGACCACGGCGTCCAGGTCCCCGTCGTTGTCCAGGTCTGCCAACGCCAGGCCTTGGGAAATGCCCGCATGATCAAAGCCCCACGCCGCCGAGGCGTCCTCGAACCGTCGCCCGCCAAGGTTCCGGAACGCCAGGTTGGGCTCGCGCAACGGCGGGAACTCACGCCGCATCTCCAACGCCCGGGCGTCCGGGATGGACTCCCTGCGACGCGCCTCCTCCAGACGGGCGGCCACGTCGGCATCCTGCACGTCCCGCTCAAATCCCGTCGTGACCAACACGTCCTCGAACCCGTCGAGGTCCACGTCGAGAAACACCGGCGTCCACGACCATTCCGTCGCATGCAACCCGGAGGCCAGGGCCGCCTCCTGCCAGGTGCCGTCTCCCCGGCCCCAAAACATGGTGTTGCGCGAATACTCCGGCCGGTCGTCCACCCGGCCCGGTGGATGGTCGCGCCTCATGTGGCTCCCCACCTGCACCTGCCGCTTCACCGGGTCCCGGCTCAGCATGTCCACCACCAGGAAGTCGTCGTGGCCATCGCGGTCCAGGTCCCCAAAGTCCACCCCCATCCCAAACCAGCTCCCCTTGCGCAGCGCCGCAGGCGGCGCCGCCCGAAAGCTGCCGTCGCCCCGGTTCATCCACAGGCGGTCCAGCGAGTGAAAGTCGTTGCAGACATAGAGGTCCGGCAACCCGTCCCCGTCCAGGTCCCGGAACGCCGCCCCCAAGCCCCACTCGAACAACGGGCCCGGCAAGGGCCGGTCCAGTGCATCCCGAAACGCCGGGCCATCCACCGGCACGCGGCGAAACCTTCCACCCCCCTCGTTCCGATACAGCACGTCCACCTCGCCGTGCTCCAGCAACCCGCCGTTCTCGCGGACCGTCAATCGCCCCCGAAGGTCCGGGTCCGACACCGGCCTCCCGAAGACCCGGGTCACCGTCGGCTTCCCGTCCACCATGCGCACCGAGATGGGAAGGTTGAACGCGTCGCGCATCGTCCAGGACCGGTAGTTCGCCGCGTAGAAGTCCAGCTTGCCGTCCCCGTCCACGTCCGCCACCGCCAGGGACATCGGCGTCTCTTCCGACCCCACCCCGGCCTTGCCCGTGACCTCGGCGAAGCGCCCGCCCCCGTCGTTGACGAAGGCCCGGACGCCGCGTCCCACCCCCCCCACCAACAAGTCCTCGTCCCCGTCCCCATCGAGGTCTGCAAACACCGCGCCCGTCGAATACTGGCCATCGCATCCCACCCCCGACGCGGCCGTCACCTCGTCGAACCGCCACCCGCCCCGGTTCAAGTACAGCGCGTTCGCACCCTCCAGGCGGCACAGGTACAGGTCCACCCAGCCATCCCCGTTGACGTCCGCCAACGCCACGCCCGAGCCGTTCAGATAGATGTGGTTGGTAAGGGAGGCTCGTTCGCCCAGCACGTTGGTGAAGGCGACGCCAGTCTCGGACGCAGCCCGCAGCCGGAAGCCCACCGGACGGGACGGATCACCGGCGGGCTGGACGACCCGCCGACGATGCCCCTCGCCCGCCTGCCACTCCGCCCCGACCAACGTGGGCCATGCCAGCCATGCCAGCCATGCCAGCAACACGCGCCAAAACCAGGCCCCATCCTCTCGCCAGCCACGTCGTGCACGCCATGGCGACAGACTTTCGGAAAACGGGTGGGACATGACGCCACGAGGATACCCACGAACCCATCGGGCGCACCCGCGAACATCAGCCCCCGCAAGCGCCGCATCGCAAGCCCGGCCCCCAGAGACCCTGGATCACGGCCTCACCCTGCGCCCGACCACCGCCGCCGGATCCGTGTCACCCCGGATCCAGTCCGCCAGCAACCCCGCCTCGTGCTCCGTCAAACGCCCGTCCTTCACGAACGACGGCATCCGGTCGTTGCGACTCCCATAAAACCTCGCGTGGGTGGGGTCCGCGATCACGCCCACCACCCACTCGCGCGAGCCCCAGCCCGTGAGGTCGGGCGCGGACGCCTCGTCATCGGGCTTGCGAAACGCATGGCAATCCGTGCAGCCAAAGGTCTCGCGCACGTGCACGCGGCCCTTCTCGATCAGGGCGGCCTCCGACGCATCCTTGTCCCGCTGGCCCGGCAACGCCGCCTCGGCGCTGACGGCGGCAATCATCGCCTCCAACGCCCCGGGGTTGGACGCGTGACGCTTCGGGAGCTTGTTCACCACGTACTTCACCATCTTGCCGTCCCGGAACTTCGTGCCGCCGTAGTACGCATGGTTGGTCACCTGGGACGGCTCGAGGAGCCCGGCCAGCCACGACCGCGACCCAAACCCCTTCAGGTCCGGAGCGCTGGGCAACTCGGCGGTCACCAACCCCTGGCCGTCGTGCCCATCATACCGATGGCACGACGCGCAATGCTGGGCGAACAGCCTCGGCCCGGCCGTGCCGGGGTCGGCCCGCAGGAGCGCGGCCGCCCCCGAGGGTGGGATGCCGCCGTTGGCCTTGATGAGGGCCACGGCGCGGTCGGAGGCCTCCCGCGCCCCCCGTACGGCGGCTTGATAACCCGCGTTGCTCGCATCGGATTGAAGCGAACGAAACGTGAGGCCGAGCGCGCCGAGCAGCAGGACCACGAGGAAGCCAATGTTGAAGCGGTGCCCGAGACGCCAGTTTCCCAGCAAGGGCATGGCCCCCAGCAAGCCCAGCACCGCGCCCGGGACAAGGATGGCCCCCACCAACTCCCCGTGATGCCCAAACCACGAGGTCAGCACCTCCAGCTTCAGGAACTCAAACAGGAACAGGAAGTACCACTCGGGCCGCGCCGCGTTGAACGGCTGCGTGGCGTCCGCCGGGGCATGCAGCTCCGCGCCATGATGCCGCAACGTCAGGTACAACACCGCCGCCATCACCGCGAGGCAGGCGACGCCGTCCATCAACACCTGGTCGGGCCAGAACCGCCCCTCGGGCTTTCGCAGGGGTTGCTTGGCCGTGATGCCGTGCCGCCGGAACAACGCCACGTGCGCCGCCACCGCCGCCACCATCAACGCGGGCAGCACGCCCGCGTGCAACGCAAAGAATCGCGTCAACGTGTGGTTCCCATACTCCGTGCCGCCCACCACCAGCTTCTGCAACGCCGGCCCCACCAGCGGCGTGATCCCCATCAAGGCCGTCGCCACCTTCGTGGCCCCGTATCCCTTCTGGTCCCACGGCAACAAGTAGCCCGTCAGGCCCAGCCCCAGCGTCAGCAGCATCAACGCCACGCCAAACCAGTAGTTCACCTCCCGCGGGGCCTTGTACGCGCCGTCGATCACCACCTGCAACAGGTGCAAGACCAGCAACACGTGCATCGCCTGCGCCGTGAAGTGATGCAGCCCGCGCAACAGCCAGCCCCCCGTCATCTCATGCTGGATGTAGTACACGCTCTCCCACGCCGTCGTGGCGCTCGGGCTGTACGCCATCCACAGCACGATCCCCGTGATCACCTGCACCGCGAAGCAGAACGTCAGCGTGCTCCCCCACACGTACCGCCATCGCGCCCCGCCCGGGATCCGCTCGAACAACACCTCGTGCACCAACGAGCGAACCCCCGTCCGCGAGTCCAGCCAATCCACCAGGCGCCTCATGACACCACCACCTTCTCGCGGATGCCCGTGCGGAATTGCACGAACCGGACCCACACCTCGTCGCCCTTCAATTCCACCTCCAACCCGTCCATCCCGCGCGGGCTCGGCGACTTTGGGTCGTTGATCGAGCCATCCATCGCAAACGTGCTGTCATGGCACGGGCAAAAGAACGACTTCTTCTCCGAGCGATAATCCACGAAGCAGCCCGCATGCGGGCACACCGAGTGCAACGCCTGCACGGCTCGCTCGCCCGTGCGCCGCAGATAGATCGCCCCCAGCGGCACGTCCGGCTCCCGCGTCCACCCATCCCGCCGCCCCGCCACGACCGTCACCCTCCGCGGCGTGCCATCCTCGGGCAGCGCCGACAACATCCCCACCCGAACCAGGCCGCCGCCGCCGGACTCCTGCGCCAAGGGGTCCAGCCACGCCACCAGGCCCGCGCCCGCCGGCACCAACAGGCAACATCCGCCCACCACCCCGGCCGCGGCCTCCCTCAAGAATGCCCGACGGCCTTCCGCCGGGCTCGTTTCGACTGGTTTTGACATGCGCTCATGGCCCGGAAACAGCCCATGGGGACGGCCGGGACCGCCGGAAGTTGGGCCGCTTTCCAAGTTTTGCCAGCGCGAAGGCAACCATGGGGGAGCGGGGAGCGGGGAGCGGGGAGCGGGAGGCGATGGACGCGCCGCCGCGAGGATGCGCATCGCTTCACCCCTTCCCTCTTCCCCCTTCCCTCTTCCCCCTTCCCTCTTCCCCCTTCCCTCTTCCCCCTTCCCCCTTCCCCGCTTCTCGCACCCCGCCCCTCGCTTCTCGCTTCTCGCTGAATCAAAATCAGCGCTTGCCACCTTGGCCATGGGATCGATAGAACAAGCGCGTTCGGTGCGAGTGTAGCTCAGCCTGGTAGAGCGTCACCTTGCCAAGGTGAATGTCGAGGGTTCGAATCCCTTCACTCGCTCCATCTTCCCTTCCTCCGTTCTCCCGATCCTCGATTCCTTGAGTTGGAATTCCGCCTCCCGACCTTTCGCGCCTGCACCACCATCAGGCTGTGACGACGGGCTCAGGGCACCCCGATTGCCCCAGGTGGTTCCAAGACGCCCGCCGTGAATCGCCGCGCGACGACGAGGGCTTCCCGCGCCCCGTTGGCATCACGGGCACACGTCAACAACCTCAGCCAGCACGGTCTCCGTCCCCCACGAACACCTCGCGGAGCGGATCGAACGACGGGTCGCAAAACCCCAGGTGGGAGTGTCGTCGCCAACCCTCGGCCCATTCGACGCCCGTGGCGCCCTCGCGGGCCACCTGCCGCGAGAAGTCGTCCATCGCGACCAGGTACGAGTCCATCCCTTGGCTGCGGTCGAGCCATTCCTTCTGGCTGGCATGACACGCGAGCGCCTCGCGCTTGCGCGCATGCTCCAACGACGTGTCCACGAACGCGTCCGCGCGCACCGGGCGCCCCATGGCGTCGTGCAAGCCATGGGGTAGCGCGTGGTAGATGCGCACCGGCCAGTCGCCGGCCGGGAAGGGCGGGAGCGTCTCCAGGTTCGGCATGCCCCGGGCAAACGCCGCCGTCACCGCCAGGCGCGACACCACCATGTGATCCTCCATGTAGTCCTCCGGAGAATGCGTGAGGATCACCGATGGCCGCGCAATCCGGACCACGGCCGCCACCCGCCGGATCATCTCGGGGGTGTAGAACGCCTCAAGGTCGGGGGCGATCGGCGGATGCCACGTGGCCCCCAGGACGGCGGCGGCCGCCTGGGCCTCGCGCGCCCGCACTTCGGCAAGCTCCGGCCCGGGAATCGTCGCGGACCCGAGGTTGCCCCGGCACACGTTGAAGCAATGAAGTCCCCATCCGCGGCGCGCCATCGCCAGCATGGTGCCCGCCATGCAGAACTCGATGTCGTCCGGATGGGCCGCAATCGCGAGCAGGGATGGCATGGCGTGGCCCGGTTCAGGCGACCGACACCGGACGCCCCGTGCGCGCGGACTCGTCGGCGGCAAAGAGCACCCGATGTGTCCGCAGGGCGTCGGTGAGGCTGGTCAACTCCATCTCGCGACCTTCCTGCACCGCCCGGAAGAAGGCCTCGAACTGCGTCTGGTAGGGATGGTCCTTCACGTCGCCCGAATCGACGGGCGCGAACGACAACTGGCTCCATCGGCCCTTGTCGAGGCCGGCCACGCGCGTGGAATGAAAGCGGTTGTCGAGGAGGCTGCCCTCGGACCCCACCAGGTGGGTGTGGAAGTAGTAGGGCTGGAGGCAGTCGATGACGGACGCCGTCTTGCCGAGGCGGCCATCCCGGAAGCGCACCAGCGTGGCCGACGTCGTCTCGTACTCGTAGTCCTTGAAGTGGACGCTGCGCGAACGCGCCGAGTAGCTGTGGACCTCCGCGACGTCCGACCCCATGCACAGCAGCAACGCGTCCAGCGCATGGCAACCGGCCGACAACAGGCTCGACCCGCCGCCCGACTTGCGGGTGTTCCATCGATACTGGCCGTACCACGGCCCGATGCCGTGGTAGTAGTCCACCTCGCCGTAGTGCACCTCGCCCAGCAGGCCCGAGTCGAGGAGCGATCGCGTCGCCAGGAACTGCGCCGAATAACGGCACTCGAAGCACACGCACGTGAGCACGCCCGACTCGCAGACGGCGTCGCGCACGGCCAGGCAGTCGTCCCATGACAACGCAACGGGCTTCTCGAGGATGATGTGCTTCCCCGCCCGCGCCGCCGCCTGTGCATGCGCGGCATGAAGCCACGGATACGAGCAAATGCTCACCACCTCGACGGACGGGTCGCCCAGCAGGTCCTCCAGCCGGGCATGGGCTCGGATGCCATGCCCATGCCGCGCCGCCAAGGCCGCCTCGTCCAACGGACGCGACGAATGGACCGCCACCACCTTCGCCATCCCCGTGGCCTCGATGGCCGCAATGTGCGCCGTGGCCACCCACCCATACCCAATGATGCCAACCTTCAGCTTGTTCATGGAATGTGGCGAGGCTGACCCAAGCGCGCGCGGCGGGGAAGCCTCCGGTGGGAAGGGATCGAAGGAGGAGGGATGAAGGCCGGGCGGGCCTCACGCCGGCGTGCAGCGCCCGGCGTCGATGCGCCATCGGTGCAGTTCCGACGCAATCTCCCGGGGCCAGTTCTCCTCGGTGCAGGTCATGAAGACCTGGCCGCCGCCTCGATGGACGCCGTGGAGCAACGGCAGCAACCCAGCGCGGCGCGACGCGTCCAGCTCGCCCATGACGTCGTCGATGAGCAGGACCGGCTGCACCCCGTGCACGGCCCCGAGCTGCCGGGCCTGGGCCATCTTGAGCGCGATGGCCAGCGTGCGTTTCTGGCCCTCGCTGGCATGGGATGCCGCAGGCTGGCCGTTGAGCCGCAGGACCAGGTCGTCGCGGTGCGGACCCGTCACGGTCATCCGCATGGCCCGCTCGCGGGGACGTGCCTTGGCCAGCTCCACGGCCAGGTCGCCGCGGACGGCGGGGTGATAGGACAGCTCCACCTCGTCGCGGCCCCGCGAGACCTCGGCGTGCGCCCCGGCCACCAGCGGGGCCAAAACCGGCGTCAACGCGGCACGCGACGCCATCAGCCGCTCCCCATGGGTCACCATCTCCGCCGTGAAGCCCGCCAACACGTCCTCGTCGGGAAGCGGTTGCCGCAGGACGGCGTTTCGCGACCGGACGGCGTGGGTGTAACGCAGGAGGGTGGCCAGGTACCCGGGCTCGGTCTGGGACAAAAGCAGGTCGATGAACCGGCGCCGGCCGCGCCCGGGCCCCTTCACCAACTGGAGGTCCTCCGTGCAGAACACGACGGCGCGCAGGACGCCGAGGTACTCGGACAGGCGGCGGATGGGTCGCTCGTCCACGGTGAGCTTGCGCTCCCGGGGGGACCAGTAGGCTCGGACCTCGTGCTGGCCGGCCGCCACGATGGTGGCCCCGACGAAGTAACCCTTCGCGCCGTGCCGGATCATCTGGGTGCCGCCAACCCCCCGGAACGATCGCAGCGTGGCCAGGAGGTAGAGGGCCTCGAGGATGTTGGTCTTTCCCTGGGCGTTGTCCCCGAGGAACACGTGGAAGCCCGGGGCCAGCTCGGCGTCGAGACGGCCGTAGTTCCGGAAATCCCTCAGCTTGAGCCGGGCCACGTGCACACCCCGAGGATGCCTTGCCGACGCACGCGGCCCAACCCCCAATCGCGTGGCGCCTTCCGCAGGGGGTCCCGGATTCAGTCGGTTGAACCCCCGCCCCGTCGAGATCGCACGAAGTCCCCAGGGCGTAAGCCGGACCGAGAATGAAAAGGGCCGGGGGCGCGTGCCCCCGGCCCGTGACGCCGGCGCGCGGGAGTGGCCCGCACGCTTGCGGCCGGTTCAGCGGATGCGGAAGAAACGGCGGTCGCCCGATGCGTCCACCTCGACGGGGCTGGCGTTGCCCACGGCCGAGAAGGACCCGTCCAGGTCGGCGGCGGCCTCGAGCGTGGCGTTGCCGTCCCAGGTCAGGACGACCTTGGATCCATTCATCGTGGCCCGGAGGTTGGAGCCCGGGACGACGACCGGCGCGGGCCCGGAGGTGCGGAAGGCACGCGCGATCATCACGCCCTCGCTGCTGAGCGCGGTCCAGTCCTGCGCCCAGTTCTCGGAGCCGAAGGCCCCGACGTAGTCCGTCGCGGCAAAGAACGCATCGGCGGGCGCCTTGCGCGGGAACGTCAGCGCATTCCCACCGGGGACGGGCAACGGGTCGAGGCGATAGTCCAGGGCGCGGCCGATGGAGGACAACCCGGGGTCGAGGGCCGGGTTCAGCGCGGAGGGCACCTGGGGGCTGGTGCCCCAGACGTCGCCGGAGGCCCCGGCGGCGGCAAAGTTCCAGAACAGGTTGTTCGAGAAGTCCGGCTGCGACGTGCCGTCGATGCGCACCCGCCGGCCCTGGAACTCGGTGAACACCGAGTTGTACCAACGGCAGAAGTTCGCACGCCGGATGTTGTGCGCGTCGTTGCCCGACCCCGTCGTGCCCGCGCCGATGAACGTCGCGTTGTGCACCGTGTAGTTGGACACCGGCTGCGCGCCCTCCACGAGCACGTCGTTGGGCTGCGGCTGCCCGTTCTGCTCGCCACCCTGGTCCCGCACGTCCGGGGCCTGGATGCTGAACCAGAACTGGTTGCGCCCGTTGAACCCCTGGTCCGTGTCGAAGCTGTCGTCGTCGTTGAACGCCGACACGAGGTGCTTGGTGTCCACGGAGCCCCCGAAGAACTCGAAGCCGTCGTCGGCGATGCAGTAGGCCTCGACGAACTCGAAGGTGGTGCCGCGCCCGACGCCGCCGAGGGACACGCCGTTGATCTCCTTGTCCGTGGTCAGCTTCTTGCCGCCATGACGGACGGACAGGTAGCGGATGACGCCGGAGGAGTCGTTGTCGTCCGTCCCTCCGAAGCGGTGGATGAAGTCCACCTGGCCGTTGACGGCGTTGGTGACGGCGATGTCCGGGAGGCCCTCGTAGATGTCATGGGGGAGGCTGTTGGTGGTGGAGGCCGGGTTGTTGATCCGCGCGTTGCCGAACAACACCAGCCCGCCCCACAGGCCGCGCGTGGGAAACGGCAGGTCCGACGGGTCCCGGACGTCGTCCTGGCTGGACGTCATGATGACGGGGCTGTTGCGGGTGCCGAGGACGTTGAGCTGGCCACCGCGACAGACGAAGAGAGTGCCGAAGTCATTGGCGGCGGCGGAGCCGGTGCCGGTGCCGGGGACACCCTGGATGACGGTGCCCGCCTCGATGTTCACCACGGCGTTGCTCATGACATAGACGAAGCCCTTGAGGAGGTACGTGTTGGTGGAGGCCCAGTTGTGGGTGCCGTACAGGTAGCCGGCCGGGACCTCGACGACGTTGTCGCGCGGGACCAGGACGCCGTCGCTCGACAGGGCCGTCCATCCCTGGAGCCAGTTGTCGTTGGCATCAAAGGCACCCTTGTAGCTCGCCGGCGAGAAGAAGCCGTCCACGGGCGTCGGGCGCACGTCGCTGAACACCGGGCTGCCGGCCGTGGGGCGAGGATCCAGGAGCCCTTCTTGGTTGCGGCCGATGCCCCGGAGCTTCGGATCGAGCATGGGGTTCAGCGCGGAGGGCACATGGGGGCTGGTGCCCCAGACGTCGCCGGAGGCCCCGGCGGCGGCAAAGTTCCAGAACAGGTTGTTCGAGAAGTCCGGCTGCGACGTGCCGTCGATGCGCACCCGCCGGCCCTGGAACTCGGTGAACACCGAGTTGTACCAACGGCAGAAGTTCGCACGCCGGATGTTGTGCGCGTCGTTGCCCGACCCCGTCGTGCCCGCGCCGATGAACGTCGCGTTGTGCACCGTGTAGTTGGACACCGGCTGCGCGCCCTCCACGAGCACGTCGTTGGGCTGCGGCTGCCCGTTCTGCTCGCCACCCTGGTCCCGCACGTCCGGGGCCTGGATGCTGAACCAGAACTGGTTGCGCCCGTTGAACCCCTGGTCCGTGTCGAAGCTGTCGTCGTCGTTGAACGCCGACACGAGGTGCTTGGTGTCCACGGAGCCCCCGAAGAACTCGAAGCCGTCGTCGGCGATGCAGTAGGCCTCGACGAACTCGAAGGTGGTGCCGCGCCCGACGCCGCCGAGGGACACGCCGTTGATCTCCTTGTCCGTGGTCAGCTTCTTGCCGCCATGACGGACGGACAGGTAGCGGATGACGCCGGAGGAGTCGTTGTCGTCCGTCCCTCCGAAGCGGTGGATGAAGTCCACCTGGCCGTTGACGGCGTTGGTGACGGCGATGTCCGGGAGGCCCTCGTAGATGTCATGGGGGAGGCTGTTGGTGGTGGAGGCCGGGTTGTTGATCCGCGCGTTGCCGAACAACACCAGCCCGCCCCACAGGCCGCGCGTGGGAAACGGCAGGTCCGACGGGTCCGTCACGTCGTCCTGGCTGGACGTCATGACGATGGGACGGGCCGGCGTGCCGATGGCATTGATCTTGCCGCCCCGGCAGACAAACAACGCCCCGAAGTCGTTGGCGGCCGCCGACCCCGTGCCGGTGCCGGGGACGCCCTGGATGACGGTGCCGGGCTCGATGTTCACCACGGCGTTGCTCATGACATAGGCGAAGCCGTTGAGGACGTAGGTGTTGGTCGCCTTCCATTGGTGGCTGCCATAGAGGTAGCCGCTGATGAAGTTGGTGTCGGCCATGGCGGTCAGGGCCGACACGGCTGCGGTCATGGCCCCGAACAGGGCCCGAGTCCATCTCAGGTTCATGGTGATGCTTTCCGGGCACGCCGGGGGTTCCCTTGTGAGACAGGAGAGACCGCGCGCCCTGGATCATGCTTGGCCACGGTCCATGGCGGGCTTGTGACGGCACGGTTGGGATTCCGTAAAGCGTGGGGACGCCGTGGGCCATCATGACGCCTGACATGCGCCCCCGTGACGGGCACGATCCGGGCGCTTGAATCGGGCGCAGGACAACAACGCGCGGCAAGGGCATGCACGCCGCGGGAAGGCCTCCAAGGCATGAGCGCGGACGCAAGGGAGTCGGTGTTGGTGCGGACGCTCTCGTGGCTTGCGGGGGCGATCTGTCGCCGGCCCGGATGGTTCGCATGGCCGCAGGTCGCGTTGTTCGTGGCGTCGGTGGCCCTGACGGTGTTCAAGCTCGGCTTCGACCTCGACCGCAACGCGCTCGTGGGCGAGGACAAGGACTCGCACCGCAACTTCCTCGCCATGCGACGGGAGTTCCCGGGCCAGGACGACATCGTCGTGGTGGTGGAGAGCGACGACGTGGAGAAGAACCGCCAGTTCGTGGAGCGGTTGGGGGCGCGGCTCGAGGCGGAGTCGGTGGCACGGAACCCCACGAACGTCTTCGGGGAAGTCTTCTACAAGGGCGACTTGCGCCTGATGGGCAGCAAGGCGTTGCTGTTCTCGCCGCAGACAAACCTGGTCGAGTTCGCGCGCGTCCTGGGCGAGTACCGGCCCTTCCTCGACCGGTTCACGGCGGCCACCAACCTGCCATCCCTGTTCCGGCAGGTGAACCAGCTGATACGGGCCTCGGGCCGCGAGCGCGGGGCGCAGGCGGACCGGTTCGTGCAGATGCTGCCCGCGATGGAGCGGCTGCTGCGGATGATGACGGCGTCGTTGTCGCGCCCGGGCAACCCGCCGTCGCCTGGCGTGGAGGCGTTGTTCGGAGGCGGCGCGGAGGCGGAACGCGAGAAGTACATCACGTTCGCGGAGGGCCGCCTGTACCTGGTGTCGGCACGGCCGCGCCTGGTGACGGCCGAGGCGAAGGACGTGTCCCCGAGCTGGTGGGAGCGCCTGGCGGGACGGCCTGCCGACGCGACGCCCAAGAGGATCCAGGAGGAACGCTTCTCGCTTCAGGGCGCCGTGAACGGCCGCGCCATCGAGCGCATGCGCGAGCTGGTGGCGGCCGTGCGGTCCGAGGTGCCCGGGGTCAACGTGGGCATCACGGGCGAGTCCGTGCTGGACCGCGACGAGATGCAGCAGTCGCAGGTGGACTCGACGGTGGCGACGGTGCTCGCGCTGGGGCTGTGCGCGATGATCTTCGTGGTGGGGTACCGCCAGACGGGGCGGCCCTTGAAGGCGACGCTGTGCCTGGTGGTGGGGCTGGGCTACACGATGGGGTGGACGACCCTGGCGGTGGGACACCTGAACATCCTGACGATCACGTTCGTTCCCATGCTGGTGGGGTTGGCGATCGACTTCGGGGTGCACCTGGTGACGCGCTTCGAGGAGGAACTCCGGCACGGCCGGACGAAGGAGGAGGCGATCTACAAGGCCATCGTGCACACGGGCCAGGGAATCTTCACGGGGTGCTTCACGACGGCGGGCGCCTTCCTGGCCATGGCGTTGACGGAGTTCCGCGGCATCCGCGAGATGGGGATCATCACGGGCGGGGGCATGCTGCTGTGCCTGGTGCCCATGATCACGCTGCTGCCGGTCCTGTTGCTCCGCGGCCGCCAAAACGACCGGGACCGGGTGGCGGCGGCTGCCCCCGTGGCGAGGCCCTCCGGGCCAGAGGCGCCGGACATGCGCGCCCGGCTGGAGAGGCTGTGGCTGGACCGCCCGCGAACGGTGATGGGCGTGACCGTGGCGTTGAGCCTGCTGGCGGCCGGGAAGCTGCCCACCATCTCCTTCGACTACAACCTGCTCCACATGCAGAACGAGGCCCTCGCCTCGGTCGCCTACGAGCACAAGCTCATCGCCTCCGCCGAGAAGGCGGTCCTGTACGGCGCGATGGTGGCCGACACGCTCGAGGAGGCGGCGGACCTGGAGCGCCGGGCGCGCGAGCTGCCAACGGTCTCGACGACGGACTCCATGGCGCGGTTCCTCTCGGAGGACCAGGTGGAGAAGCTGCGGCTGGTGGGCGAGGTGAAGGCGGCGGTGGCGGGGCTGCGATTTGCGGAGGTGGACCCGTCGCCCGTGGACCTGGGAGACCTGAACCTGCGGTTGCTGGCATTCGGGGGCTACATGGCGTTGGCGGAGGACGCGTTGCAGGGGGAGCCCGAGGAGACGCTGCGGGCGCAGGTTCATGCATTGCGTGGCGCGGTGACGGACCTCGTCGCGGCGCTGGCGAAGGGCGACCCGGCGCGGCATTCCGAGAAGCTGGGGGCGTTCCAACGTGCGTTCCTCGGCGAGCTGCGGGAGCTGATGGCGGCGGTGCGCGACCAGGACAACTCGGGGGCGCTTCGGGTCGAGGACCTGCCGGCGACGTTGCGGAGCCGATTCGTGGGCAAGACGGGCAAGCACCTCGTCCAGGTGTACCCCCGCAGCAACATCTGGAACCGCGCGGAGCAGGAGGCCTTCGTGCGGGACCTGCGGACGGTGGACCCCCGGGCGACCGGCACGCCCGTGCAGTTGTACGAGTACACGTCGCTGCTGAAGGATTCCTACGTGGAGGCCGCTTGGTGGGCGCTGGGAGCCATCGTGTTGCTGGTTTTCCTCCACTTCCGCTCCGTGACGCTGGTGTTGCTTTCCCTGCTGCCGGTCGCCGTGGGCGCCTTGTGGATGGTGGGTTTCATGGGATGGACAGGCATCCCGTTCAACCCCGCCAACATCATGACCCTTCCCCTCGTCATTGGCATCGGCGTGACCAATGGCATCCACATCCTCAACCGGTTCGCGGAGGAACGAAACCCCGGCATCCTCGCCAAGAGCACGGGCAAGGCCGTCCTGGTCTCCGGCCTCACGACCATCGCCGGGTTCGGGAGCCTCATCGTGGGCGAGCATCGCGGCATCCAAAGCCTGGGCTGGGTCATGGCCGTGGGCACCGCCACCTGCATGGTGGCCGGGCTGACGTTCCTGCCGGCCATCCTTACGCTCCGCGAAGGCGTGGCGGTGAGCGCGGAGGGCGAGGCAGGCGGCGCTTCCGAGGGCGAAGAGGACGAGGCGTGACGGACGGCAGTGACGCTCGGTCCCGGGGCATCCTCGGCGTCGGATCCGTGGTTTCACCATGCACGGGATTGCCATGGCGCGGCGCGTTGGGACACGCTGATGCTCGAAAGCTGACTATGAAGAATCTCGCTTGGGTGGCAGCGGCCACCGCCATCGCTTCCTCCGCCGCCGTCGTGCATGCCGAGGAACCCACGGGCTGGCAGTCCTCGGCCGGCCTCAACGTGTCCGTCAACAAGGGCAACTCCGACACGCTGCTCGCGGGCCTCAACATCCTGACGCTCCGCAAGTGGGACAAAAACGAGATCAACGCCGGGGCGGACGCCGTCTATGGCGACAACCGCGACCTGCTCACCGGCACCCGCGTGACGACCGCCCAGAACTACGGCGCGTTCGTCCAGTACAACCGCCTCCTCAGCGAGCGCTGGTACGTCCTCGGCCGTGGCGACGCACGCCAGGACAAGGTCGCCGACATCAACTACCGCGTCACCGTCAGCCCCGGCGCCGGCTATTACTTCATCCTGCGCGAGAAGACCAAGCTGTCGGCGGACATCGGCCCCGGCATCGTCTTCGAGCAGTTCGATGGCGGCCCGTCCAGCGCCTACTTCACCATGCGCCTCGGCGAGAAGTTCACCCACGCCTTCAACGACAAGGTCCGACTCGTCCAGCAGGCCGACATCACGCCCAAGGTCGATGAATGGTCTGACTACGTCTTCAACTTCCAGGCCACGCTGGAGGCGGACCTGACGGCCAAGCTCTCCACCCGCCTCACCGTCCAGGATACGTACCGCAGCGAGCCCGCTCCCGGCCGCCGCGAGAACGACCTGCGCGTGCTGGCCGGCATCGCGTACAAGTTCTAGCCAAGACCCCGCGCCCGAAGCCCGACCTTCCAGCCCCTCGACCCTCCCGGGCCGCGGGGCTTTTTCATGCGCAACCCCCCTCAGGGCGCCGGCGTCACCACCCGGAAGTAGCGCTGCGCGCCATCCCCCTTGGGAACCTCCATCTCCGCCCGGCGCGGCCCGTCCCCCGACGGCACCAACCCAACGCCCACCCACGGTGCATCCCAGGACTCCCGCGCCTGCACCCAGTACGAGCGCCCCGGACGCGCCTCAAACCTCAGGGACACGCCCCCTGCCGTCGCCACCGCCTCCAACGCCAGCACCGACGCCCCGTCGCGCGGGTCCGTCCCGGCGCGAAACTCGTCCAGGTTGCTCCGCCCGTCGCCATCCGCGTCGCGTGCCGCATCCTTGGAGTCGCGCGGGTCCAGGCCGTTCGCCAGCTCCCAATCATCCGGCAGCAGGTCGTCGTCGAGGTCCGAGTCCAAGACGTTCGCCAACCCCGGCGTCGGGCGCGCCAGCGAGGCGACCGTCTCCGTGCCGTCCGGGAACCGACCGCCCACGGCTGCCGACACCATGGGGAGCACCGTGACCGAGTCCACCAGGTTCGTCGTGGGCCGGTAGAGCCGGACGGACTCACCCTCGGCCGACAACCCAAACGGCAGGTGCAACGGCCCGACCTCGGGCTGTCCATCCGCCTCGAACACCAGCCACGACGACGGCCCGATGAACGAGAGGGGCGCGACCACGAATCGATTGGCCCCGGCCAGGCTCGGGTCGTCGGTCAGCCGCCAGCCGGACACCTCCACCACGTTTGTGTCCGCGTTGTACAGCTCGATGAAGTCGCCGCGCAACGGGCTCGCGGCGAGCCACTCGTTGATCCGCACCCGGTCGCCCGCGCCCGTCACGGCGGCGGCCCCGTTCGTTCGCCCGGGCGTCGGCTGTTCCATCAAGCGCCATGCGCCGGACGCGTCCACGCCGAGCGACCGGCCGGGAATCTGCGGTCCAAACACGAGCCGCTGCCGCAACAGCGAGTCCGCCCCCAGCAACTCCAGCACCCCGCCCTCGTCCGGCAACGCAAAGCCCGTGTTCACCACCACCGACGCCTGCATCGACGGCGGCTGCATCGCGTCCGCCCGAATGCGGTAACGCGCGCCCGGAGCCAACACGATCCCGTCCGGCACCGTCCATGACCGCGTCTCCGGCGAACGCAGCGCGATGCGCCATCCCGCGATGGAGGCATGGTTCGTGGCGCTGTTGAGCAACTCGACCCAGTCCCGGGACACGTCCATGGAGCCGCCCGGGATGGCCCGCGCATAGACCTCGGAAAACTGCGGCCCCGGTGGCGCGCTCAAGACGTTCGGCGCGCCGGGCGTCCCCCCCAGGACGAACGCCATCGTGTTGGTGCCGCCATCCGGCACCCGCCCGAACGCCACGCCCTCGGCCGCGTTGGTCCACCGCGCCTCGGACACCAGCCGGGCGTCCGGCGCGAACCACCGCAGCACCCCGCCCGACGCCGGGAGCCGGAACGGCAGCTCGTCGGGCGCAGTCCCGCCATTCGCGCGGAGCACGGCAAACCCGCGCGGCCGAAGCACGACCGGGAACCGAACGACATGCACCTCGTTGGACAACGCCAGCCATCCGCCCGGAAGGAACGCGGGCAACGCCGGATCGGCGTTGAACCATTCCACGATGTCGTCCCCGCCCGGGGCCGGGTTGGGCAGCCATTCGTTGATCGTCACCCGGGCGGGATCGGCCGTCGCCACCGGCGCGTTGGGCGTCCCAGGGGACGGATCCAGGACCACGGGCCATGCCGTCCCCTCGGCATACCCGCACGACCACGCGTCCGCCTGCGGCCCGTACGCGAACGTCGAGACGGGCACGCCCGCCGGGTTGGCCAAGACGAGCACGCCGCCCGTCGCCGCCAGCCGAAACCCCGCCGCCAAATCCCCGGGCGCCGCGTCCCCAAACCACGCCACCAGGCGCGCGTCCGCCGCCAGGATCGTCCCGGACGGCAACAGGAGGCGGTTCGTGCGGTCAGCGCGTTGCAACGTCCACCCGGACACGTCCAGCGCCGCGCCGGACAGGTTGCGCAGCTCGACGAAGTCCGGCGCGTTGCCACCGCGAGAGATCCTTCCGTTGTTGCCCGCAAAAACCTCGTCGATGCGGACTGCTGGACCCACGGGCGGCTCAGCCCGCACCACGCCCGGGGCCCCCCCCACAACCAGGCTCGCCCGCCAGGCAGCCGGATCGGAGCCGTCGCGCCCAAGATCGACACGCTCCAGCGAGCGCCCGCCCCCGGCCGCCTCGGGCGGCCATCCGGCATCCGGCCGGAACCGGACCCGGTCCACGGGGTTGCCCAGGGCGTCGCGCAACACCAGTTCCTCGCCGGCATTGTCGAGCGCGCCGGCGAACCACGCGGCAACGGCCACGCCGGGATAACGCGTTGCGAACGAGGCCGGGCGCTTGTCCGATGCGAACACCCACGCCGCCCCGGCCGGCAGGATCGCGCCTCGCACCAGGCGCAGCTCCACGCCGTCGAGGGTGAACCCGGAGACATCGACGGGACGCGCCGAGAGGTTACGGACCTCGACAAACTCGAACTCGGCCCCGCCCGGCGGCTGGTACATGACCTCGGAAATGCGCACGGGCGGCAGCGGGTCGCCCAACTCGAACACGGCCTCGGACAACGCGGACCAGTTGGTGCCGTCCAGGGAGCGCGCCCGCAGCAGCGCAGGCTCGGTCAGGACCAGCGGGGCCGCCGGCGAGTAAGCGCGTGCCAGCACGCTCGTCCTCCCGGTGAAGGCCACGCGCGGGTCCGACCCGTCCAGCGTGTACCACATCGTTCCCGAGAGGTTGGTCAGGGTCAGGACGAAGCCCCGGGGCACGCGGCCGCCATGCTGCCGGAGGACGGGCGCGTTGGACGACGCGAAGAGCCCCTGCGCGACCAGGTGCTGGCGAAGGCTGGCGGGGCGGTTGCGAACCCACGTGTTCGTGATGCCCAAGTCCAGCCCGGTGATGAGCGGCCCGAGCCCGGTCGTCGTGTCCGCGAAGTGCCGCGTGACGTTCGTCGCGGTCAGCGCGCCCCCGTTGAAGAGGTGCCGGTGCACGCGGTCCGCAAACAACAGCCGGAACTCCGGGTGCTGCCGCAGCCGCGCATAGAAGTTGCCGATGGCCGATCCGGCGATCTCGGTGAACGTGTTGCCCGAGACGGAGCGCCCGCCCCAGCCGAACGCCCATTCGGCGTCCCAGATGTAGTAGCGCCAGCGCGCCCCGGCCCTGCGTTCGCGCGCGGCCCGCCAGTTGTTCCCGGGCCAGTCGCCCGTGTAGCCGTAGGCGTTCACCAGCAGGTAATCGACGAAGTTCGTCACATCGAGCCGCTGGCACGTCTTCTGGTACCACGCGTCCGTCTTGGCGTCGCCCAGCGCCATCTCGTTCACCAACCGGTTCCAGTCCGAGCTGTCGCCGTCCACCACGCCGCTTTGCGACATCACGTCCCAGGCAGGCCCGCCCCCGTGATGCAGCGCGAGGAAGTCCGACTCCACCCGCTCGACCGGGTTGTAGTAGCCGGACGAACGGCCGTTGAGGAACAGGCTCACGAACGTGCCGCGCGCCGACACCTGCCCGCAGTCCGCCAGCAGGCGCCGCATGATCTCGTCGCGCACGAACGGGTTGAGGTCGTTCGAGCCCGCCCGGCACACGACGGCGTCGTATTCCTCCACGCCGGCCACGGGCACGAGCGGGAAGCGCAGGCGCCCCGCGCCGTAGTCGCCCCGGAAGTACAGGCGCCACGAGAACTTGCTCGTGGGCGTCAGGCGGGGCCGAAACCAGTCGCTCGCGTGCAGCCGCAGCCCTGCGTCCACCTGGAACTCGCCGTTGCCCGAGGGCGTCAGCAGCTCGACGGACGCGGGTCGTTCCCAGGCGATGCCCCGGTTGTTCGGGTTGAAGTAGTCCGTCGCCAGTCGGCGCACCCATGCTCCCGAGCCATCACGGGTGCCGCCCTGCATCCCAACGATGCCCGTGGGGCCGGTGAGGTGGTTGGTGGCCGTGACGATCGACAGCGCGGGCAAGCCACGCTGGGCGACGCCCAGGCCCACCAGGTAGCTGTGCGTGGCCGTGCGCGATGGCAGCAGGCCGTCCTTCACCGCGTTGGCCCGCACGACGGTCGTGCGGGTGATCGAGATGGGGCCCGCATACTCCACGCTGTTCGTCGCGTTGGGGTCCGACCCGTTCAACGTGTACCGGATCCGCGCGCCGGGCGTGGGCGTGGACAGCATGATCTCAAACCCGCCCTGGAAGTAGCCGCGCTCGACGCTGAACCGGACGTCCGCGCACGCCCCCGTCACCACGACGCCCCCGTTCGTCGCGCCCGGCGTGCCCGGCCGCACGTAGGCCCACTCGCCCGAGGCCATCCGCGCCCAGGCAATGTCATTGCGCTGCCCGGGATACTCGGCGGGGAGGCTGCTGATCGCGCGCCGCGGCGACTCCGCGTTGAACAACCCCACCGTCTCCCCGTCCCGCGCCAGCCGGAAGCTCGTGTGCATCCGGCCCTTCGTCGGGTCCCGCCGGTCCTTGCCGCTCGCGAAGACCACGAGGTATTGCCCTGCCGCCAGCGACGTCGGCGGGAACACCCACGCGTCCTCGCCATCCGTGGAGTCCGCCAAGGCCAGCCCGTCGAGGTTCACGGCGCTGGACCCGAAGTTGTGCAGCTCGATCCACGACTGTTCCTCGCCGTCCTCGTCCTTCAACCCCGTCGCGTTCGCCGCCATCACCTCGTTGATCCGAACCGCCGGGTCCGGTCGCTGCGGGTCCACGAAGACGCTCCAGGACGCGCCCGCGAAGGCCAGCGGATGCGAGCCCACGTCCGTGATCGCAGCGTTGGTGGCGAAGGTGATTCGGGCGACGCCCCGGCCCTGCGCCGGGAACGTGAAGACATAGGGCCCGTCCGCGATCCCCTCCACGCCCGTGGCCGGCACGCCGTTCACCAGCAGGTCCGACGCGTCCACGCCTTGCACCGGCTCCGAGAAGCGCACGGTCACGCTGGAAAGCTGTTGCACGAACCCCGACGGCGGACGCCGCTCCGCCAAAGTCGGCGGCTCCGGGTCCAGCAACAGGTAGGACCACGTCGAGCCCGTCGCCGTTGCCGGGAACGCGTTGGGGATGGACGCACGGTCCGTGATGCCGTGGTCGGCGATCCATCGCGCCTCCACCGGCCCAAACGGATGCGGCGCGAACTGGTACTCGTAGGTCGTGGGGCTCAAGGCCCGGAAGCCAATCGACGGCCGCGCGTTCAACACCAGGTCGCCCGGGTCCACCCCCGCGACCTGCTCGGTGAAGGTCACGGTCACCTTCGTCAGGTTGGTGGCATCCCCCGGCGCGGGGATGACGCTCGCGATCCGCGGCGGCTCGGATTCGTTCGCGAACGACGTCAGCTCCGCGTCCAGGAACAGGTCGAGCCCGGAGATCAGGTCGTTGAACGCCTGGATCGCCAGCACGTTCTCGCCCGCTTGCAGCGCGCCGGACACGGGCACCTCGTACAACGCATACGCCGTGGGTTCCGGGGCGCCCACCGTGGCGTGGTCCGGAGCCCGATGATCGTCAAACGGGCGGTCGCCCGGGGCGCAGTTGTAGCGGGCGACCTCGCGCCCGTTGAGATACGCCACGAAGCCGTCGTCGCTCGCCGCCTTGAGCACGATGCGCGTGATGTCCGTGGGGTTCGGGCACTGGAACTTCGTTCGGAGGTACACGGTCGAGTACCGGTTGCGCATGTCCGCAAGGAGGGTGCCGTTGGTCAGGCCCTTGCCGTACGAAAACGGGGCGTTGGCGGTGGCCCAGGACGCGTCGTCGAAGGCAAGGTCACGCCACAGGGTCCGCGTCGCGGCGGGCTCGGCCGTGCCCTTGAACATCTTCCACACGCCGTTGGTGGTGACCAAGGCCTGGGCACGTACGACGACCGATGGACTGCCCGCCACGACCCACGCCACCACCAGGTGCCAGGGCCACGCCCACGCCGCCCTCCTTCGTCGGGAATGCATCCCCGCGATCCCAGCAGTTTCAGCGCCGAAAGGCACGCCCGCAGGTCAACGCCCGCTGGTGCGGGCCGGGGTGAACCCGAGGTCCGGGTCCGGCTAGGGAGCCGCCTTTTTCCTGGGCAGGGCCTTCTGCTGGGCCTTGCCCTTCGCATCCCCCTTGGCCTTGGGGCGCGTCGGCGATCCGCCCGGCGTCGAGGGCGTCACCACGCTCGACTTGGCAAGGCCCCGGAGTCCCTCGATGGCCAGCAGGATCTGCTGGCGGTCCGCCACGCGGTTGCGCTCGACGGACCGCACCTGCTCCGCGACCTGCCGAAGCTGGTCGGTCGTGGCATAGGGCCGGGGCGCGTGGGCCGTGACCCGGAGCTGCTCCGTGGCGGAACGCATCCGAACGACCTCCACCCGCAGGTCCTGCAACGTGGTGCGGAAGGACTCGATGGCAGCCTCCTGGCTGGCGACGCGGTGCAGCAGTCGTTGGTAATCCTCGACCGGCACTTCCACCGCCATGACGCGCGCCGCCGCCGCCACGATGCAGGCGGCAAGGACCCAAGACGGCATGCGGGAAAGGGCGGTGTGCATGGGACAGCAACGCCCGGGACGAATGCCGCGAAGGGGGCGTCCCGGGCGCTTCAACCCGGAACAAGGCTAGCTGGGCTTGTGGACGGAATGACAGGCCTTGCAGTTGACAGCAGACTTCCATTGGTCGGCCGCACCGGGGCTGCCGGCCGCGAGGGCCTTCGCCGCCGCGTGGAGGGCCGTCGTCTTCTCGGTCCAGCTTTGCAGGTCGCCTTTGGGAGGCGTGTTGAGCGTCAGTTGGTAGGTCAACCCCACCATCGTCTCCAGGTCCTTGGCCGTGCCCTCGCCCTTGGAAACCTTGGCACACAGGGACGTCTTGCCCTCGAAGCCCTCCTCCATGACCTGCTCGATGGTCTTGGAGGCCTTGGGATGGGTGGCGCAGCCAGCGAGGGCCAGGGCCGCCGCCGCAAACGTGATCGGAACGCGAAGCTTCATCTTTCTGTGGGAATGTGGTGAACGCCCTCGCACGGGACGCACCCACCACGAGGACCCCGGAAGAAAAGCGCCCGTCGTTCGGAAGGCCAAGCGGGAAGTGCGGGGCACGGCGCGATGGGGAGGCCAGGCGTCCAGGCCGCCTCGTTGGTTCCGCCGGCAGATGTCAGCGAGGTGCGGACCCATCCATACCGCGTGGCGACCCCCCGAGGCATCCCCGGCGATCCCAATGGGGCGCCCGGGGAGGCCGCAGCAAGACGGCCCACCAGCTCTCCAGCTCTCCAGCTGGGCACCCATGCCCCCCAAGGAACGGCCACGGACCCACCCGCTCCAGCCACAAGGTCCCGTGTCAAGACATGGCCCCATCGCCCCCGGGCGTCCGATGGGCATGGACGGCGGCGGCGATGGTGCCGATGGACTTGAGGATGGCCTGCGCCTGGCCCACGTCCTGGATCTTCAGCCCGTAGGCCTTGTCCAAGGCCACGACGATCTGGAGCGCGTCCACGGAGTCGAGCCCCAGTCCGCCGGGCCCGAACAGCGGCTGGTCCTCGGCGAGTTGGTCCGGCGGTTGGGGAAGCATGAGCGTCTCCACCAGGAGCGCCTTGATTTCCCCGGGCAACCCGGGCGGGACGGATTCATTCATGTGCGGCGACGCGGTGCGCCCGGGCCACCTTCGGCCCGGGCAAAACGGCGGCCAGCGTGGTTCAGAGGATGCCCCCGTCAATCTTCAAGGTGGCGCCGGTGATGTACGAGGCGTCGTCGCCCGCAAGGAACCGCACGGCGGCCGCCACCTCCGACGGCCGCCCGAAGCGTCGCATGGGCACTTGGGCCAGTGCCGCCGCCCTGCGATCGGCCGCCATCCCCGCCAGCGCCTCCGTCTCGATGTAGCCCGGGCACACGGCGTTCACCGTGATCCCGATGCGCGCCGTCTCCTTCGCGAGCGCATGCGTCAGCGCCACCACCCCGGCCTTCGCCGCCGCGTAGTTGGCCTGGCCCGGCGGCGACAGCAGTGCGCTCAGCGACGCCACGTTCACGATCCGGCCCCATCGCCGGTGAATCATCCCGGGCAACACCGCCTGGCACCCGTGGAACACCCCGTCCAGGTTCGCCTGCAACACGGACGACCACGCCGACGGCGGCATCGTCGCCAGCAACCCGTCCTCGTGACGCCCCGCGTTGTTCACCAGCACGTCCAAACGCCCGTCCTTCCCCACCACCTCGGCCACCGCGCGCGCCCAATCCCCCGGCGACGTCACGTCCAGCGCCACCACGCGGCACGTGTCCGGCAACTCCGCCGCCAACGCCTCCGCGCGGTCCCGACCGCTTCGCACCCCCAGCCACACCCGATGCCCGGCCGACTCCTGCACGAAGGCCCGGGCGATGGCGTCCCCCAGCCCGCCGTTGGCTCCCGTGACCAAGACCACTCGATTCATAAAGGAACGCCCTCCCCTCGAAGGCCGGACGCCGCGGGCTTCCCCGCCCGCAGCACCGCCGCAATCACCTGCTCGTTCGATCCCGCCGTCTCCACCACCACCTCGCCCGTGGAGCTGGCCCCCGCCGCCAGCGCCTCCGCCGCCGCCACCACCTGCCACGCGCCCGTCGCACCCAATCCCTCACCCAGCACGGGCCCCGGGAAAACCCAGCCGCCCCGCACGTCGCCAGGCGCACTCGACAACGCGGGCGTCCCCTCGCGCGCCACCGCTTCCCATTGGCCGCGCGCCCGCGCGAGGGCCACCGACCGCCCCCGCCGATCCATGAAGACCTCCGGGCTCGTCACCGCCGCCAGTTCCACCCGCCCCGGGCCGCGCCCCATCCACACCGCCCCAGCCCCTTCCGCCACCACTACCCCACGTGCCACCCGCCCCATCGCGTCGCAGGTGATCGGGTCCGCCTCCTCGCCCCCCACGACGAGGCACCCGTCCACGAGGTCGTCCTCCAGCCACTGCGCGGCCAACGCCATCCCATGGATGAAGCCGCCCTCGTCCCCCACCAACGTGTAGTTCGCGGCCCTCGCGCCCAGCACCGCGCCCAGGTGCGACGCCGGCGCGTTGAAGACGGTTTCCGGGAACACGATCGGGCTCGCCGTGGACGGGTCTCGCAGCACCTCCCCGTAGAACCTCCGCGAGTAGCCAATGCAACCCGTGAAGATGCTGCACACGATCCCAAGCCGGAACGACGGGCCCGTCGCCTCCCCCGCCATCCCGCCCAACGCCTCCATCGCCGCCGCCACCACGAACTGCGACAACGGGCTCGACCGGCGCAGGCGCGGATGCGCCAGGATGGCGGGGCGCGGGGACGCTGCGGGCACCCGACGCGCGAGCATCGCGTCGGGGTGACCCGGCCAAGGCAAGGGTTGCGGCTCGATCTGCCGCCGGTCCCGCAATGCCTCCCACATCAACCCCGAGCCCCAGCCGGCCGGCGAAACCGCGCCCCACCCGTGCAGGAACACCCCGCTCACGACGCCCTCCTCAACACCAGGCTCGCGTTGGCCCCGCCGAATCCAAACGAGTTGGTCAAAGCCCACTCGAAGGCCCGGCGCGTGGGCTCCCGCACCAACGGGAACCCGCACGCCGGGTCCGGCTCGCCCCCGCCGAGCTGCGGCGGCAACCACTGCCCCGCCAGCGCCAGCAGGCACGCCGCCGCCTCCACCGCCCCGGCCGCGCCCAACAGGTGGCCCATCGCCGCCTTCGTGGAGCTCACCGGCATCCGCGCCGCGTGTTCCCCGGCCCACGCCATGATGGCGCGCGCCTCCGCCACGTCGTTGGCCGGCGTTCCCGTGCCATGCGCGTTCACATACCCCACCTCCCCGGGCGTCACGCCGGCCTGCGCGCACGCGGCCCGCATCGCCGCCAAGGCCGCCGACCCACCCGGCTCCGGCTGCGTCAGGTGATGCACATCCGTCGCCACCCCGTACCCGCACACCTCGCCCAGGACGGCCGCGCCGCGTTCCCGTGCTGCCTCCCATTCCTCCAGGCACACCACCGCCGCGCCCTCCCCCAGCATCAACCCGTCCCGCGACGCATCGAAGGGTCGGCAACGCGTGGGCGACAACGCCTGCAACGAGTCGAACCCCGCGAACACGAGCTGGCACAGGGCGTCGTACCCGCCCGCAAGGACGCGCCGGGCACGGCCCGAGCGAACCTGCTGGAAGGCATGGCCGATGGCGTTCGCTCCGGACGCGCAGGCGTTGGCGATCACGGTGATGTCGCCCCCGAGCCCGAGGGCCGCCGCAACGTCCTGGGCCTGGCGTTGCGGCTGGTAATGCACCAGGCGCGTCACCTGCCCCGGGTGTTTCGGCACCGGCGCGTGCGCCGCGCGGAAGTAGGCCTCCCCCAGCGTCATCCCGCCGCTGGTTGTCCCCAGCACCACGGGCGTCACGTCGCGCCCCCCATCCGTCATTCGCTCCCAACCCGCCTGGCTCCACGCCTCGTGCGCCGCCCACAGCACCATGCGGCCCGCGCGATCCATCCGCGCCGCCTCGCGCTCGCCCAGCCGCGTCGCGGGCAGCCCCGGCGGCACGTCCACCTCGCCCGCCCGCTTCACCCGTTGCCGGGACACGTCGAAGAGCGTCACGGGCCGGAACGCGGCCCGTCCCGACGGGAAGGCCTCGGTGTGGGCCGGCGTGCCGATCCCCAGGGGCGTCACCAAGCCAAGGCCGGTGACCGCCACCCGGCAGGGGCGACGACGTTCGGCAAGGCAAGGCCGGTACAACATGCGCATCTCAGGCTATGGAGGGCCGCGCCCACGTCAACGCGATGGCTTGCCCTCGGCCGTTCTTCCAGAACAACGTGCACCCCATGAGCGCCGCCGAAAACGCCGAGTACGATGTCGTCGTGTGCGGCGGCTCCCTCGCCGGCGCGGCGACGGCCTTGCTTCTCCTGCGCGCCCAGCCCGGCCTCCGCGTCGCCATCATCGAGAAGTCCACCCGCTTCGCCCGCCGCGTCGGCGAGGCCACGGTGGAGGTCAGCGGCTACTTCCTCGGGCGAATCCTCGGGCTGACGCAACACCTCAACGAGCACCACCTCGCCAAGCAGGGCATGAGGTTCTGGTTCGCCAACGACCAGGCCCGCTCCCTGGCCGACTGCTCCGAGGTCGGCGGCCGTTACCTCACCCGCATGCCCGCGTGGCAGGTGGACCGGAGCGTCCTCGACGAGGAGGTCCTGCTCCGGGCCGCCGAGGCCGGGGCCACGCTCCTTCGCCCCGCCAAGGCCCGCTCCGTCACGCTCCGGCCCGGCGGCGTCCAGGTCGTCCACGTCGAGACGGAGGACGGCACCCGCGAGGTCACCGGCCGATGGGTCGTGGACGCCAGCGGGTTCACCGCCTTGCTGGCGCGACAGGAAGGCTGGCTCCGGCGCAACCACGCCCATCCCACCACCGCCCTGTGGGCACGGTGGCGCGGCCTCAAGGACCTCGACGGCCGCGAGCTGGCCGAGCGCCACCCCGAGTGGTTCCACGCCTGCCCCACCATCCGCGCGACCGCCACCAACCACCTCATGGGCGATGGATGGTGGGCGTGGATCATCCCGCTCAAGGGCGGCGACACGTCCGTCGGCGTCGTCTTCGACCAACGCCGCGTCACGTGGCCCCGGGGCATCCCCCTCGCCGGCGGCCTGAAGGACTTCCTCATGCGCCACCACCCCGTCGCGCGCGAGCTGATGGCCGACGCCACCGCCGTGGACGGCGACGTCTCGTGGCGCGCCCACCTGCCCTATTGCAGCGACGTGTTCGCCGGGGACGGCTTCGTGCTCGTGGGCGACGCGGCGGGCTTCATCGACCCCTTCTACAGCCCCGGGATGGACTGGCTCAGCTACACCGCCACGATGGCCTCGCGGCTCGTCCTCGCCGCGCTCGGAACGCCCCCAGCCGCCACGGCCACGACCACGGACCTCCCCGGCCGCATCCAACGCCACAACGCCACCCTCGCCCGGTCCTACGCCCGATGGTTCGACGCCATCTACCGCGACAAGTACGACGTCATGGGCGACCACGAGCTGATGCGTGCGGCCTTCGAGCTGGACCTGGCCCTGTACTACGTGGGCGTCGTGTCCCAACCCGTCCAACTGGGCGCGGACGCGCTGGAAATCCCCGTGTTCGCCGCCCGCGGCTCGGAGATCCCGTACCGCCTCATGCGCCTCTACAACCGGCGCCTCGCGGCCATGGCACGCGCGCGGCGTGCCCGGGGAACGTTTGGAAGGGCGAACGCGGGCCGACGCGTGCTCCTGAAGGGGTTCCTGCCCGAGCGCGCGTCGTCGGCCGGCGTCCTGCGCGCCGTGCTTCGCTGGCTGGCCCTCGAGGCCGCGGAAGGCTGGCGCTCGTGGTTCAACGCCTTCCCGACCGAAGCCCGTCGAGATGCTCGCGCAGGCTTTGGCCCGATGGCTCCAGCCCATTCTCCGCCAGCGCCGTCCGGATGCGTTCCTCCGTCATGATGACGCGGTCCCGCCGGTACAGCAGGTAGTCCCCGCGCTGGCCATCCGGCGTGAGGTTGATCGTCACCAGGCGCGCCCCGGCCATGAGCCCACGCGCGTAGCCCGCGCCATCCCCCACCAGGTTCAATGCGCTCACCGCCGGGATCACCCAGTCGGGGCGCATCAGCCGCATCGCGGCCATGCAGTTCAACGTCAGGTCCAGCCCCGCCGCCGGCTGCCCCGCCAAGGGCGTGTCCTCCCCCGGCACGAACGGGCTCACGCTGCACCCCGCCAGCGGAAGCCCCGCCGCCAACCGCAGGTTCTCCAACGCCGACCCCACGTCCTGCCCCGGAAGCCCCGCGATGAATCCCGACGTCACGTGCCATCCCGATGCCGCCCGCGCCCGGATGAAGGCCAGCCGTTCCGGCAACGTCCCCGGGGCCTCCAACCGGTCGTACAACCCGGGGTCCGCCACCTCGAACTTCACGATGTACGTCGTCGCGCCCGCGTCGTGCAGTTCCCGCACCAGCCCCTCGTCCAGCGTCCCCAGGCACACGCTGATCCCCAGCGACGTCTCCCGTCGCAACGCCCGCACCAAGGGCAGCACCACCTCCCGCGCCGCCACCGGGTCCTCCCCCGACTGCACGTTCACGTCCGTGACCACGGAAGGCCGGTGTTGGATCAACAGGTCGGCCAGCGCGTCGGCGCGGCCCCGGTAGCGCGCCAGGCTGCGGTTGCCGCGACGCATCCCGCAGTAATGGCAGTTCTCCCGGCAGACGTTCGACACCTCCACCACGGCCCGCACGAACACGCGCCGCCCCAGCCGCTCCTGCGCGGCCGCGCGCGCGCGCTCATGCAACGCCGCCTGCGCGACGCCGCGCGCGCTCAAGTCCTCGGCGGTCGGGAACCATGCGTCCGGCACCCCCCAAGGCTACGAAACCACGCGCCCCACCCCAACGCCGAAATCGCGGGCGGGAGGCGGGAGGCGGGGCACCATCGACCCCGTGGCCCGGGTGCGAGGCCGCGTTCCGGGATGATCCGGTGGGGTGCTTCGTTCACCGCCGGCTAGACGCGGGCAACCCTCCGGATTGATCCTCGCCCCCCGCTCCCCGCTCCCCGCCCCCCCTTTCCACCTACGGCCGACGCCGCTTCATCACGATGTCGTCGGCGGTCATGCCGGCGAACTCCCAGCCCTCCTTCACCAGCCCGTTCATCGCGACGTTCATCAGGAACGATCGCTCGTCGCAGTTCCGGGGCGTCGGGAACTTGCGCAGCTCGGCCCCGATGAACTCGACCTTGCCGCCCGGCCGGATGACGTGGGTGTTGTGCCCGTCCCAACGCAGCGTCAGGTACTCGTCATGGGGCGCCGCGCCATGCACCTGCGCCGAGACGCGCGGCCAACACCACGCCGCCAACGCCAGGCAGCCGACGGCGATGGCCAAGTGGACACGAGGGGATTTGATCGGGTTCATGAGGGTCGGGGTTGGGTTCATGGAATGGGGGGAAACATCAAGCATTCAGGAAAACGCCCAGGGAAGCGTCCGGGCTAATACCGGGGCCTCCCGGGCTCCGCCGAGAAGGATCCGCCTTCCGGCTTCTGTCGAAGGTCGAAGAAGAGGCGGCCCGGCACGCGGTCCTCCTGCGAAAACCAGCCGCCCGTCCGGAACACCTTCGTCTGCACGTGGCCCTCGCCGGCCGGGAACACCCGGATCACGAAGTCCGACGACCCGAAGTTGTGGAACGTCCCGTCCGGGTCCCCCCAGATCCGGACCCGGACCGGCGTCGTGCCCACGTAGTCCTCGTTCACCTCGACCCGTGCCCCCGGCTCGCTCGACTCCACCTGGACGTGGTAGGCCATGGTGCCGTCGGGACCCCGGTCCACGCCCGACGGCGCCGAGGCGCAACCGACCAGCAAGGCCCCACCCACGAGGCCGACTCCAACGCGAGCAGTCATGCGTGGGAGGTTGGGACGAGGCCCAAGGATTGGAAGCCCCGACCGCAGCCCGTGCCGCGCGAGGGCACGCGTCCTCCGGCCTAACGACCGTCGCGACCCATGCCGAGCGCGTGCAGGGTGTTCATGGTCGCAACATAGACGGTCCCGTTGGCGGCGGTCGCCGTGGCGCTGATGGGTGCACCCAGGTTCACGCGATGCAACAGGCGTCGCTCGCGGGCGTCCGCAAGGATGCTGAACTCCCCGCGGCGCGTCCCCAGGTACACCTTGCCGTCGGCCACCAACGCCGACGCCCACACCTCGCCATCGACCTCGTGCGTCCACAGCGTCCGGCCCGTGCGCACGTCGAGGCAATGCAGGGTGCGCATCGAGTCCGCCGCGTACAGGCGATCGCCGGAGATCACCGGCGTGGACATGGTGTGGCGGCCCAAGGGCGCGGACCAAACGGACGCGGAGGCCGTGCGGTCGCCGGCGCCGCGCGGGTCGATGCACTTCACCCACGCGGCGTTCTTGCCCCAGAACCAGTCGCCGCCGCCGGCCACGTAGAGGCGGCCGTCGTGCAACACGGGCATCCCGTAGATGTTGCTGGGGCTGGTGGCACGGTTGCCGTTGAAGCGATGCACGTCCTCCTTCGGGCCCTCGGGGTCGAAGTCGAAGCGCCACGTCGCCCGGATGCGCCGCACGGGATCGGTGGCGGCGGCGTCCTGGGCCAAGGGATCGAAGCCGTACACCACGCCGTCGCCGCCCGCGAAGAAGAGCCGGGGACGCCCGTCCACGACGCCCAACGACGGCGAGGACCACGTGCAATGGAAGATGCGGGGGGCGATGCGCTCGTCGTCGCGCGCCAGGATGCGGCCGGTGTGCTTGTCGAGGACAAGGAGGCTGGGGGCGTCCGGTGTGCGGATCTTCTTGTGGGTGTTGTCCACGCCCGTGCCGGAGTTGAGGTACAGGTGGTTGCCGTGGACGAGGATGGAGGCATGGGCGGCGTCGTGGGACCAGATGCCGGCCTGGGCATGGAGGCTGGTGTGCCAGAGGACGTCGGCGTCGAGGGGCCCGGCGGCGATAGCCGGCTGGCCCGAAGGCGTGTGGAGGCCCGTCTCGTCCTGGAGGCCTTGATTACCGTTGGCCATGCCCGCGAGGTCCACGCAGACCACCTCGCCCCGGCTGGTCACCAGGTACACGCGGTCGCCCTCGACGGTCGCCGTGGAGGACATGCCGGAGTTGGGCCAGTCGAGGTAGGGATCCTCCGCGCGCTTGGGGGCCACCAGTTGCCATTGCAACGCGCCCGTGGCCTCGTCCAGGCACATCAGGACGCCGCGATCGCCCGCGTGCCGGGGGTCGCGCGGGCGGCCGTTGTTGGTCCCGATCAACACGCGGCCCCGGGCCACGACGGGCGTCGAGTGCGTCTCCGTCCCCAGGGGCGCGCTCCAGCGGACGTTGCGGCCGGTGGCGACGTCGAAGGAATCGGGAAGGCCGCGCTCGGCGGACGCGAGGTTGCGTCCCCATGGGCTGCCCCATTGCGGCTGGTCGGCCGCGTGGCAACGCGCGGGCGGGCGGCCCGCCACCACCACGAGGGCCGCGACGACGGCCAGTCGCACGGCGGCCTTCACCGGGATTCGAGGACGACGTTGGTGTAGATGCGCATCTCGCCGGTGCGAACCAGGCCCGTGGCGCCGGGCACGCGCGCCTTCAGCTCCGTGTGTGGCTCGAATTGCAGGACGGACGCGGAGGGGCCCAGCGCGGACTCGAACTCCCGCAGCACGGCGGCGTCGTTGTGGTCATGGAACTCGCGCGCCATCCAGGCGACGCCGGGCTTCCACGTCGCCGAGATCGCCGCCAGCACCTGCGGCACCGTGGGCACGCCCGCCACCAACGCGAGGTCCACCTCCACCATGCCGGGCCACGACGGGAACATGGCGTCGGCAATCACCAGGCGGTTCGTGTGGCGCACGCGGGCCAGCAAGGCCAGCAGGTGCGGGTTCAGGATTCGGGTCTCAATCATGGCGTGTCCTTGGCGCGGGCCGTCGGTTCCGGTTGCGGGGCGTCACTTGAAGTCCTTGCCCGCCCAACCCAGCAGGAAATGGAACACCAGGTCGGGCAAGTCCGTGCTGTAGCCGCCCTCCAGGATGGCAAAGGCGGGGATTCCCATGGCGCGCACCTGGGTCCCGAGCCAATGGAAGTCCTCCCGTTCCAGCGTCCCGTTCGCCAACGGGTCCCGCACGTAGGCGTCGAACCCGGCCGAGACGCCCATCAACTGCGGCCGGGACTCCCGCAGCCGTTCCAGGGCGCGGGACAACGCGGTGCGCCACGCCTCGCGGGGCGTGCGGGGCGCGACGGGGAAGTTGAAGCAGTTGCCGCCCACGTCGGCCGTGCCCGTGCCGGGATAGCACGGGTGCTGGTGCACGGAGGCGAACGTCACGCCGGGCTGGCCCGCCACGATGTCCTCCGTGCCGTTGCCGTGGTGCACGTCGAAGTCGAACAACGCGACGCGCTCGACGCCGGTCGCACGCGCCTCCAGGGCGGCGATCGCCAAGGAACCCAGGTAGCAAAACCCCATGGGCTGCCCCCGCGTGGCGTGGTGTCCCGGCGGACGCATCAGGCTGAACGCGGGCTCCCCCTTCCATGCGCGGCGCATGGCCTCGATGGCTCCGCCCACGGCGCGGCGGGCATGGCCCTCGATGCCGGGGTGCGCCGGCGTGTCGCCATCGAAGTCCTCCCGGAGCGACAACCGGGCGAGGTGCGCCGCCGTGTGCGCACGGAGCAACACGGCGTCCGTCACCTCGGCGGGCGCGGCCCATTCGACTTCCAGGGTCTTTTGCTGGCGCAGGAGGTCGAGGGTGCGCCCCACGCGCTGGGGCCGCTCCGGATGGCCCGGCGCTCGGTACTCCACGCAACGCTCGTCCGTGACGACGGTCATGGGATGGCGTCAGCGGACGATGTTCCAACCGGCGGCCGCGAGCCCCTTGTATCCCCCGACGAGGGACGAGACGTTGCGGTAGCCCATGCGCTGCGCCGCGTCGCAGGCGAGGGCGCTGCGGTACCCGCCGCCGCAATACATGACAATCTCCGCCGATGCGTCCGGGAGGCGCGCCTCGATGTCGCGCTCGAGGACGCCCTTCCCAAGGTGGATGGCCTCGGCGGCATGGCCGGCCGCCCACTCGGACTCCTCCCGCACGTCCAGCAGGACCAGGGCCGGGTTGGCCCGCATCCGCTCGCGCAGCCCGTCGATGGTGACCTCGCGGACGCGCGCGCGGGCTTCATCCACGATCTTGAGGAACCCGGGGGAATGTTGCATGGGCCGATCCTACCGCCGCGCCCGACGGAATGAAGGGCCAAGTTCGGCGAAGGGCGGGCAGCGGGGAGCGGGAATCGAGGGTCGGGAAAGGTGACAGGGCCGTCTCGCCCCTGCGCCCTGCAACGGAAGTCCCCGCTTCCCACTTCCCGCTCCCCGCCTCCCGCTCCCCGCCCTTCCCAGGGGCCGTTCACGTCGGGGTGGGCCTTCCGCGCCGGATCTCCGGAAGCAGCAGGGCCGTGGCGGCCACGATCATCAGCGCGGCGGCCCATCCCATCTGCGAGGGAGCCAACCGTTCCACGGCCCAAAAGGCCGCCATGGGTGCGAGCACGCCCCGCACCCCCGTCAGGAACGTGTGCACCGCCATGTAGTCGGCCACGCGGTCCGGGGGGGCGACCTTGGTGGTCCAGAGCGACCATGCGACGTCGCCGCCCGCCGTGGACACGCCATAGACGACCGCGCCGAGGACGAGCCCCGTCGTCGTGTTCGAGGTGAAGAAGGCGGCGATGCCCAGCGCAAAGCCCAAGTTCAACGCGCAGCGCAGCACGAAGAAGTTCATGCGGTCGAACAACCGCCCCCAGACCGGGCTCATCAAGAGGCGCGCGAGGTTCGGCACCACGAGCGTGTACAGGGCGATTTCCGCCGCGCCCATCGACATCCCATGCCGGGGGTTGCCGAGGTACTCCACGCGCAACGGCAACATCGCCAGGTTGGCAAACCCCATCAGCATCCACGCCACCAGCGCGTTGCGGAACACGGGGTCGGACCGCACGAAGCGCATGGCGTGCAGCGGGTGGGACCCCGCGGCAGCAGGGAGGGGCTTGGAGGGCACGGCCGCGACGCTCCACGAGGCCCCGCCCAGGGCCACGCCGAAGCCCAGCACCAACCAACGCTCGCGGGCTGGCACCCACGCGGTCGCGCGCGCGACCCACGAAAGGACGCCGCCGCCCCCCGTCGGCGGGGCCGGGTCCAGCCACCAGCCCGCCACCCCGCCCAACACCATCGCCGTCGCGATCCGGATCATGATGGCCTGCGAGAACAAGCGGCCGCGTCGGTGCGCAGGGTAGTTGTCCTGGTACACCTGCGTGAGCAGGGGGATGACGGCGAAGGGCGTCGCCAAGCCCGCCACGCAGCACGCGGCGAACGCCCACGCCCAGGCGGCAGGAACGCACGCCGCCAACACCAAGGCCCCCGCCCCGCACGCCAGCACCCGGGCGGCCACGGGCGCGGGGGCGCGTCCCGCCGCCTGCACCGCGTTCACCAGCACCGGGCTGAGCATCAGCCCGATGCTGCCGCCGGCCGCGACCATCGCCTTCGCCATGGGGCCCGCGCCAAAGGAGCGCGTGGCCACCAGAAGCAGGAACGTGCTGCCCGCCGACTCCACCGCTCCGGCGCACAACGAGCGCCATCGCTCGCGCCGGACCGTCGCCGTCATCCGCTCCTCGGCCGTCATCCGGCGCGAGGCTCGACCTCCATGCCGCGGATGAAAGCGGAAACCAGGATGGAAGGACCCGGGCAAGGGCCGCACGTCGGTGGGATGGCCCGCGGTTCCATCGCCTGCGGGATGGCCTTCGGGGCCGGGGCCGCGATAGGCTCCGTCGCATGTCGGACGATGGGAATGCGGCGGTTCGGGCGGCCAAGTGGCCGTTTGTCATGGGGGACCTCTTGTTGCTGGGGGCCTCCGGGTGGGTGGCGTGGGGACTGCACGAGGGACGTCTCCCTTGGGGCACCGCCACCGCCGCGCTGGTGGTGGGCGGCGTCGCGGCGGGCGCATGGGTGCTGGCCACGCCCTTCCTCCGCGACCACGACGCCGCCACGCGCAGGTCCGAGCAGGAGATCCTCGCGGAGACCCTGCAACAGGTGCGCCAGGTCGAGGCGGCGGCGACGGGCATCGCCACCAGTTCCGGCCACATCCAGTCGGCCCAGCAAGCTCTCGAGCGCGCACGGGCGGCGGCGGAGCAGGTGGCGTCGCGGCTGGCCGAGGAACGCCAGTCCATGGCGGAGCTGCAATCCCGCACGCTCGACCAGGAACGCCAGACGATGCGGATCGAGGTGGAGAAGCTTCGCAGGGGCGAGGAGGAGTCCGTGCGGGTGCTCTGCCATTTGCTGGACCACAACTACGCCGTGTTCCAGGCGGGCCAACGCTCGGGCCAGCCGGCGTTGGCCCAGCAGTTGGGTCAGTACCGCGCGGCCTGCCTCGACGCCGTGCGAAGGCTCGGGCTGGCCGCACACGAGGCTCGCCCTGGCGAGGCCTTTGACCCGTCACGACACGAGCCCGCCGAGGGACACCAGGCGGGTCCGGGCGCGGTCGTCGCGGGCACGGTCGCGTGCGGCTACACGTTCCGAGGGATGGGCATTCGCCCGATCATCGTGGCGATCGAGGCGGCAATCGAGGCGGTGGGCGGGGGGACGGAGGCCGGCCCCCGGGACGGGGCGTCAGGACAAGATGCGTGAGCTGTCGCTCAGGAAGATGCCCTTGAACATCATCTCCAGGCCCTGCGGGTTGCCCGCCTTGGCGAGGGCATCCTTCTCGGAGACCTTCTTGTCCTTCACGAGGTCGTAGAGCGCCTGGTTGAAGGTTTGCATGCCGTCGTCGCGGCCGGTCTCGATGGCGGCGCCGATCTTCTCGATGCGGTTTTCCTCAAGCATCTTCTTCACGGTGGGCGTGTTGATGAGGATTTCGAGCGCGGGCGTCATGCCCCCTCCCAGCTTGCCCACCATGCGCTGGCAAATGACGGCCTGGAGCGTGCTGGCAAGCTGGCGACGCACCTGCTCGCGTTCCTCGGGCTTGAAGAAGTCTAGGATGCGCCCGATGGACTGGGAGGCATTCTGGGTGTGGAGGGTGGAAAGCACGAGGTGACCCGTGTCCGCCGCGCTCATGGCGGCCTGGAACGACGTGGCGTCGCGCATCTCGCCCACCATGATGATGTCGGGATCCTGGCGGAGCACGTGCTTGAGGCCGGTGCCAAAGCTCACGGTGTCCAGCCCGATCTCGCGTTGCTCGACGACGGACTGGTTGTCCTCGAAGACGAACTCGATGGGGTCCTCGAGGGTGACGATGTGCTTCTTAAAGTTCGCGTTGATGTACTCGATCATCGCGGCAAGCGTCGTGGACTTGCCGGAGCCCGTGGTGCCGGCCACCAGCACGATGCCGCGGGGGCTGCGCGCGATGTCCTTGATGACGGGGGAGAGCCCCAGCTCGGCAAAGCTGGGCACCTGCGTCTTCACGTAGCGCATCGCCAGCGCATACGTCCCGCGTTGCTGGAACACGTTCGTGCGGAAGCGGCCCACGCCCGGCTCGTAGTAGCTGAAGTCCACCTCGCGGTCCGCATCCAGCCTCTTCTTGGCATGGCCCGGGACCATCTTCTCGAGGATCAGGTCCATCCATTCGACCGTGGGGACGGGCGCCTCGATCGCCACCAACTGGCGGTGGATGCGCAGGACCACCGGGTTGCCCACCTTGATGTGGACATCCGAGGCGCCGCCCTCGACGGCCGCCTTCAGGATGCCACGGAGTAGTTCGATGTCGTAGCTCACGGGAAGGAAAACAATGCTCGTTACGTGTCCCGCAACGCTAGCAAGTGTCAGGCCGGGGGCCACGCCTTTTCCCCGCGCTCAACGTCCGTGAAGAACAACGACACCTGCCACAGGCCCTCGCCCGCCCGACGACAATCCACGACCACGCCGCGCGCCATGTAGTTCTCCTGCCTTCCCTGCGCGACCAGCCGCAGCTCGATCTCCGACCACTCCGCGACCGGCTCGTTCCAGAGGAACTCGACGCCAGCGTCCCGCACCCGGACATGGGCCACCTCCATGACGAGGGCACCCCCACCGCCGGGCTTGTTGGGCCGCAATTGTTTCAATCACGGCACCTTCCGGGCATTCCCCAATCCAGCAAGGAGCGTTGGGGCGAGCCGCTGGCGGGGCGCGAAAGGCGGCCATGGCGCCCGCCCCGTTCCCCGTGGCGCCGTCAACGCCCGTCGCCCAAGCCCTTCCGACGCCACCAAAACATCCGCTCCCGCCCCGTCCGCCCCTCCCAGCTCCGCGGCACCCAGTCCGCCAACAACTCCAGCTCCATCCCGAACCGCGCCAGCACCTCGTCCCTCGTGCATGGGAATGGAGGCCCCGCGTCCGTGTCCGGGTTCATGTAATGCACGGCCAAAAAGTGCCCGCCCGGCCGTAGCCACCGCCCCACCGCCCGCGCATGGCGATCCCTCAGGGCCGGGTCGATCGCGCAATACAACGTGTGCTCGAACACCCAGTCGAACGTCCCGTCCCCTCCTCCGGAATCCAAGAAGTCCCCCTGCCGAAACGCCAACCCCACGCGCCCGCGCCATCGCTCCGTCGCCCGTGCCATCGCCGTCGGGGCGAGGTCCAGGCCCACGACATCGCATCCTGCCCCGGCCCAGGCGGCCGCGTCATGCCCCATGCCGCAGCCGGGCACCAAGACCCGGCCCCGTGCCATCGCCGACTGGGCTGCAAGGAAGTCCACAAGCCCCGGCACCGCCTCGCCGTGGTCCCACGGGGTGTCCCCCGCAACGTAATGCGCCTCCCAATCCCTGGATCCCATGCGTCGTCCTTTCCGACAGGTTCACGGAGCCACGCCCGCCATGGCAAGCGCCGCCACCCGCTCACCGCTCACCGCTCACCGCTCGCCGCTCGCTGCCCCCACCAAGGCCTCCACCAGGCCATCCAGGTCATGGCGCCGCGCCTCGACCGCAGGCTGCAGCCCCAGCAAGTGCAACGCCTTGCTCGTCTCCGGCCCAATGCTGGCCATCCGCGTCCCGGGATGCCGGGCCAGGAACCTCGGCAGGTCGAACCGGCGGTGGAAGTTGTCCACCGTCGAGCTGCTCGTGAACGTCAGCCAGTCGGCCCCCGACTCCATCAATGCCCCGGCGGCCGCCGCCCCGCCCTCCTCGGGAACGGTTCGGTAACACGCCACGTCATCGACGATGCCCCCCATCTCCTCCAGCGACCGGGGCAAGTCCGGGTTCGCGGACTCGGCCCGGAGCAGCAGGTAGCGCAGGTTCTCCACCGTCTCGTGGTCGGCAAGGGCCTTGGCCACGTCCTTCGCCAGGTAACGCTCCGGCACCACGTCCACGGCCAGGCCCCGTTCCTGGACGCGGGCCGCCGTCGCAGGCCCCACGGCCGCGATGCGCACGTTGCCCAGCGACCTCAGGTCCTTGAACGCCTTCAGGAACACGTCCAGGAAGGCCGTCACCCCGTTCGCGCTCGTGAACACCAGCCAGTCGTACTCGCCGATCCCCAGCACCGCGTCCAGCAACGGGTCGATGGCCGACGGGCGCTCGACGCGGATGGTCGGCACCTCGATCACCTCCGCCCCAAGGTCGCCCAACCGCTGCACCAACCCGCTGGCTTGCTCGCGCGTCCGCGTCACCGCCACGCGTTGCCCCGAAAGCGGCCGACGCGACCACCAGTCCAGCTTCGCGCGCAGTCGCACCACGTCGCCGATCACGGCCAACGCCGGGGCGGAAAGGCCCCGCCGCTTCACCTCGTCACCCACGGCGGCCAACGTCGAAACCAACACCTCCTGCCGCGCCGTGGTCCCCTCCCGGATGACCGCCACGGGCGTCGTCCCCGCCATCCCCCCCGCCACAAGCCCCTCGGCCACGGACGTCATCCGTTCCACGCACATGAGGACCACCTTGGTCCCCGGCGCGCGCGCCACCGCGCCCCAGTCCGGCCCCCCCTCCCCCGGTGCGGCCGCGTGGCCCGTCACGACCTGGAACGCCGACGCCATGTCGCGATGCGTCACCGGGATGCCCGCGTAGGCCGGGGCTGCCACGGCGGACGTGACGCCGGGGACGACCTCAAAGTCGATGCCCGCCGCAGCGAGCGCCTCCGCCTCCTCGCCGCCGCGACCGAACACGAACGGGTCGCCGCCCTTCAGGCGCACAACGCACTTGCCCTCGCGCGCCCGGGCCACGAGCCGCTCGTTCAATTCCCCCTGCGGCACCGTGTGGTCGCCGGAGCGCTTGCCCACGTCCACGACCTCGGCCCCGTCCGGAATCAATGCGAGGATGCCCGGCCCCACCAACGCGTCGTGCAGCACCACCTCCGCCCGCGCCATCAAGGCCGCCGCGCGCACCGTCAGCAACCCCGGGTCCCCCGGGCCAGCCCCCACCAAGTACACCTTCCCAGCCTTCGTCTTCGCCACGCACCGAGGTTATCCATCACCCGGGACAATCCCAGCCCGGATCCCGCCCTGAACAAAAACCGCCGGTTCGCCGCGCCCGTTATTCCACCACGGCCTCGCGCGCCGATGCCTGGAGCAACACCGGCCGCGGGCGAGGCGTCCAAAAGGAGAAGCCCTTCAGCCGAAAGCGATAGTTCGGCTGCACGGACCGCAGCCAGGCATGGATGCGATGGGCGTGGTCGTCCTCATGGTACGTGGTGACGGCCACCTGGGGCGCATCCTCGCGAAGAGTGCGCTCGGCGCCCCGCAGCACGTCGAGGTCGGCCCCCTCGGCGTCGATCTTGAGAAGATCCTGCGGTCGCAGGCGCTCGCCCCGGGCCGCCAACCAGTCGTCGATGCGCACGCTGCGGACGCGCAACCCCTCGAACCCGGCCGGTGGATCCGGGATCACCTGGCTGCTGTCGGAGCCCAGGTCCGTCCGGAAACCCACTTCCCCGGAATGGTTGCAGACGGCGCAACCCTCCACGCCAAGCCGATCCGCAAGCCCGTTGAGGGCGGCAGCCTCGCGCAGCAGGGCGGCCATGGACGGGAAGGGCTCGAAGCACGTCACACGGCGCGCGAGGCCCTGTCGCAGGACGCGAAACGCGAACAATCCCTCGCACGCCCCGACGTCCAGGACCGTCGATTCCGGCCCAAGCCGGATGGGTGGCGTGGTGTAATGATGGGGATTGGATTCCAGGGCTTCCTGCTCGATCGGATGCCACAGGTGGCCACTTGCGGGAGCGGGCCACAGGAAGGAAACGCCCAACGGCCGGACTTCGACGCGGTCGATGCCCTCGGCGTGGCGGGACACGGTGCAGGCCTCGCGAAAGTGGCGGGCGTCGCTCCGATGCCGGAGGCGTTGGGGAAGGATCAATGAGTGCAGGCCCAGCGCCGCGTCGCGCGCGGGGAACAGCCCCGCATGGTCGCGCCGGAAGGCCCGCCAGAACCGGAGGGCGTTCCAAAGGTCGCGCGCGGGACGTGCCGAGGGCCATTGCATGGCGGCTTGGTTGTGGGGGCGCGGCGCGGGGCGTGGCAACCCCAAAGGCACGTCAATGCAGGATCGGCAGCCCGTGCTCCTCGCGGATGAGGCGCGCGTCCAGGTCGAGGTACCAGTCCAGGCGGCGATCCGTCTCGGCCTCGTCGATGTGCCGGGCCATGATGAGGTAGGCGGCGTAATGATTGCCCTCGGACTCCACCAGGCTGGCGTAGAACCGGGCCAGCTCGGGCTCGTCGGGGGCCAGCGCGCGGGCGAGCACCTGGAACTTCTCGCAGCTCCGGCCCTCGATGAGGGCGCAGCAAACGAGGTGGTCGATCACCTGCTGGTGGTTGTTGCCCGTGCGCATGGCTCCCATGAGCCCGGAAATCCAGGGGCTGCGGATGGGTTGGCCAAAGGGCACGCCTCGGGCCTCCAGCAGCCGCAGCACCAACTCGAAGTGCTGGAGTTCCTCGATGGCGATGGCGTTCAGCTCGTGGACGCGCGCGAACAACGGGCGGTAACGCTCCAGCGTGATGGCCGTCGTCGCGGCCTTGCGCTCCAGGTGGGCGTGGTCCACCAGCACGGAGCCCAGGTTCGCCCGCACCTTGTCCACCCAGCCGGACGGGAACGTGGATCGAAAGAGCAGCATCGCGGGAACGGTGGGCTAGCGCGCCGCCTCGAACACGGCCCAGGTCATGCCCCCGGCCGGGACCGTGACGGGCACCTCGGCGACGGCGTCCGGCCCCATGTGGAGCGACCGACGCTTTCCATCCGCATGGATGACGCGGGCGCGTCCGCTGAGGCCGGTGTAGTGGAGGTTGACGCGCACCGCGCGCGTGACGGGTTCCTCCAGCGGGTTGAAGACGACCAACATCCCCTTCTCGCGGCCACGCGGGTTCACGTGAAGCATCCAGTCGATGTCCCGCCCGTCCGGACGTCGGCCATGGACGAGGTCCGATTCCAGCACCTCGCGGTGTTGCTTGAACCATTGGACACGGGCGCGGACGGCGTCGCGGGTGCGGTCGGTGTCGAAGAGGCGGGGGCCGCGGTAGCAGGCCTGGACGCCAAGGGCGAGGTTGCTGTCGAGCATCCGGCCATAGTGGTCGAGGTGTTGGTCGAGGGGTTCGATCGTCGCGGCCGCGCCGCCCCCGTGGTACTGCGTCAGCGGCACGAACATCCAGCCCATGGACGGCGTCTTTTGCCAGGTGCCGTCCCAGATGTTCTGGCGCGTGTGGAGCACCTGTTGCTCCCGAGGGAGGGACCAGTTGTCCTCGCGATAGCCCATGCCGGTCTTGGTGGAACCCGAGAGGAAGTAATGGTCGGGGACGTTCAGGTAGATGCCCTCCGAACGGCACCAGCGGTAGAAGTCGGAGATGAGGCGCCACTGGTTCCAGCGGGAGTCGTCGAGCCCGCGGTGGGCGGGGTGGTTGGTGGCGGCGCAGGGGTCGCCCGGATACGAGCCGTCGTGCTCCAGGAGGGTGAACCCGCTGGTCTTGTGGAAGTCGTAGAGACGCCGGAAGTAGTTCGTGCCCCACCGGCTGCACAGGCACGGCGAGTTGCCGAACACCGGCTTCAGCCCGGGCGGCATCACGACGTCGTCGGCACGCCCGACCGACCGGGAGGCGAGGAGCGAGTAGGACCCGATTTCAATGCCGCGGCTGCGCGCATGGGAGGCCCATGCCTGGGCACGCTCGAGGACCTGCGGGCGCTCGTCCTCCATGTTGAACCCGCTCCCAAAGCTCAGGATGAGCATCTCGAACCCCGCGGCCGCGCATTGTTCAATCGCGTTGGTGACGGCCTTGGGATCGGACGACACCAGGTGGAGCATCAGCGGGTTCTCGGTCGTCCAGGGAGCGAGCGTGCGATAGAAGCGGCGCACGGCGAGCCCCTGCCGCTCCCGGTCGGTCGAGTCCTGGGCAATGACCCACCCGCGGAACGACTCGAAGGACCCCCCCGGAGGAATGTCCTGCCCCGGGCCCAGGTCCGGCCCCACCTCAAGCAGGCACGGGGTGCGGCGCTCGTAGTTCACCTGGGTCAGGAACTCCGGGTCCTCCAGCCACCGATAGCTCCGGCGATTCGCGCCCGTCGCCATCATGCCGCCAAACGACATGTCGGTCTCGACATGGAGGTTCGGGGGCGTGCGGCCCTCGATGCTCAGCTCGTCCACCTCGGACGCGCGCTCGACCGCCGCCAGCACGTCGCTGGCAAGTCGGCCCAGGCGGATGGAACGCGGGCCGGCGTTCGACACGGTGATCCACTTCCCGTAGCACGGCAGGCCGTCGTACACCTCGTAGTGGACGGACACGCGCACGCCCTCCGCGTCGCCGGGCGGGCCGGCAAAGTCGAGGCGCAACGCGGCCCCCGTGGGCGGCCATGCCACGCCCGGGGCATGATGCCGCACCCGCTTCCACGGCATCCGTTCCACCGGGCTGCCCATGGCATGGCCCACGTACTGGAAGGCCGTCGGGGCCGACGTCATCCCCGCGAGCCATCCGGGCCGAAGGAAGGCCTTGTTGGGCTGGCCCTTGAGCCCGCCCACCTCCATGCGCTGGCCGTTGATTTCCACCCAAGCCTCCGGCTTGACCGCCCGCAGCCAGGTCTCGCCGGTGGGAAGGGAGGAAAACTCAATGGTGGCGGCATTGTCCCCCAGGCGGACCACGCGGCGGACCAGGCCGTTCTCAAGGGCGATCTCGCGTCCGTTGGCCCGGGTTTCGACGCGGGCCTTGAACGGGCTGGGGTCCACCAGCCAATCCGGCGTGGACGCGGCAGGGGCGATCCATGGGAGGGCCAGGACGGCCCAAGCCAAGGCGATGACGTGCGGTCGGCGCATGGACCTCAGGGTTTCATGGGGAAGGCCGCGAAGGCGAGCCTTGGCGACAACGCCGCGCCGGACAGGGCGCCTCCCACTCCCCTGTCACCGACAACTTCGGGATGCACGCTGAAGCAGCGCGAGAGCATTCTCACCGTTCCCTTCTGCCGGGACCCGTGCTTGGATTGCAGTCATGCAGCCTGCACGCGTCATCGCACGGGTTCCCGCGAAAGCCGCGGCGGTGGGCTGCGCCTTGATCCTGTCCCTGGTCATGGCGTGCCGGGCGGAAACCGTCCGTGGGGCCGCGGATGAGGCCGCCCTGCGCTCCGACGCGCGGAAGACGTTCAAGGAGCACGTGGAACCCTTCGTGAAGACGTATTGCACGAAATGCCACGGCGGCGGCCGCGCCAAGGCCAACGTCAACCTCGAGGTCGATCTGAAGGATCCCGGCCGCGG
>CAYSGH010000020.1:0-60622 GCA_964430505.1 uncultured Akkermansia sp.
CTGACCCACCCCGCCAACCGGCGGCAAGGCCAATGGCGAATCCCATGTGGCGAGGACCTTCTGCACCGTTCAAAAACCAGGGGTTTCCCCGCAGCAGGAAGGTCGGAGGCCGCCGGTGGTTCCCGCCTCGCTCGACCGGCTTGCGACCGAGTGCACCGTCGTCCCCCGGAGATCACCCGTTGACTGAAGGCCACCGTGCCCTGACCGCCTTCAATTCGCCGGCGGCTTCGACGTCCCACGATGGGGAACCTTCCCCGACGCGATCATGCGGCTCTCCGGGAACGACACGCCTCCCCCCTCCGAAGGCCTTTGGCCCCCTCGTGAAGAACGACGCAGGCCCCGAGTCTAACCCTGCACCGACGCCTCCGAGGCCGACCTCTCATCCCTCGAGAAACTGGCCCGGCCTGCTCCGCCGTTTGCCCATGGCTTGGGCGTGACCTCGTCCCGGCACACAGCCATCCGCCGCTACCTTCGTCGGGACGCCCCCAAAGCGAGGGGCGGCGACGCCTACCTGTCCCTCGAGCCTCTCTCCGGTTCCGCCATCGACGCCGCGGTCAACCCCGACCTGGCCGTCATCACCTTCGACGCCGAACCCGCCACCCCCACCGTCACCCCGGTTGCGCCCGGGCCACTCCAAACCCGTGTCAGCGTCAACCACCCTCGGGGCGGCCATGTCAGCGGGGACTCCGTCGCGTTGGCTCCAGAGGACGGGACGACCTCCGCTTGGGGTCAATGCCATCCTCCGCCCGGCAGCCTGTGTCATTTCGCAGTTGAAAGAACGGTCGCCCAAACGAAGCGTGCGGCCCGTGCGCGTGCGTTCCTCCATGGCTTGGGCCGTCGCCCTTTTGCTCCTGTGTCTCCAAGGGCTCCCGGACCTTCGCGGGCAGGGGACGGAACCCAAGGTTCCCCTCCCGCGCCCCGGATGGCGCATTTCCCTCGTCGCCGAGGCCCCCATCGTCCGCCACCCGTCCGTTGTCGCCTGCGCTCCCGACGGTCGCGTCTTCGTCGCCGAGGATCCCATGGACATCACGCGCCCGGCCCACGTCGCCGAGGGACGCATCCTCTGTCGGCATGCCGACGGGCGGTGGACGGTGTTTGCCGAGGGCCTGCACGCCGTCTTCGGCATGCAATACCTCGAAGGCCGCCTCTACGTCCTCCATAACCCGCGCTTCTCCGTGTTCCGCGACGACCAAGGCGTGGGGCGCGACCGCGAGGAACTCGTGGAGCAAACCAACCCCAACCCTTGGGCACTCGACTGGAACGACCACGTGCCCGCCAACTTCCGCCTGGGCATGGACGGCTTCTTCTATGTCGCCGTCGGCGACAAGGGCTTGTTTAAGGCCCGCGGCCGCGACGGGCGCGTCGTCCATCTCCAGGGCGGCGGCGTCGTCCGCATCCGTCCCGACGGAACCGGCCTCGCGGTCGTCTCCACCGGCGTGCGCAACATCCTCGACATCGCCGGCACGGCCGAGGACGACTGGTTCACCTACGACAATACCGACGAAAACCAATGGATGGGCCGCCTCACGCACATGATCGACGGCGGCTTCTACGGATACCCCTTCGACTTCATCCCCCGGCGTCCCTACACCCTCTGGATGCTCGCGGACTACGGGGCCGGGGCCGCCACCGGCGTGGCGTGCGCCCTCGGCGACGCCTTGCCGCCCAGCCATCGTGGCAACCTGTTCCTTGCCGACTTCGGCCAGCGCAACATCCGCCGCGTCGTCCTGCGGCGCGACGGATCCACCTTCGGCGCCGCCCTCGATGAAAACCTCTTCCTCGAAACCCCTCCGGACTTTCGGCCCGTCGGGATCGCCTTCACCGACGACAACGCCGCCCTCTACATCTGCGACTGGCAACATCGGGACACCAAGGAGCAGGCCGTCGCGGGTCGCCTGTGGAAACTCTCGCGCGACATGCCAGAGCCCCGCCGCGCGCTGCCCGCCTGGCACGTCGCCCACGGCACCGGCCAGTCCGTCGAGGTCCCGGAGGCCGGCCTGATGGCGGCCCTTTCGCATCCCGTCCATGCCGTTCGCCTCTCCGCCCAGCGGCTCCTCGCGCGCCAAGGCAACCCGTCCATTCCAGCGCTCGCCGCCGCCCTCGACAACCCAAGGATCGAGCCCCAGGCCCGCGTCCATGCGCTGTGGGCCCTCCATGCCATCGGCCGTGACGCGGCCACCCTCGCGCCCATCCTCAAGGCCTCGCGAAGCCTCGACACAGCCATCGCCCGACAAGCCCTCCGTTGCCTCGGGGAACACCCGCAGCCCGAAAGCGCCCGCGCCGCCGAAGCCGCCCTTCGCTCCTCCACCGACTCCTCCGTCCGATTGCAGGCCGCCATCGCCCTCGGCCGCGTCGGGGACCTCGGCTCCGTCCCGGACCTAATCCTCGCGCTCGACACGCCGGACCTGTTCCTTCGCCACGCCGCGTTCACCGGGCTTCAACGCATCGGCGCGCGGGACACGGACGCGTGGGCTCCCATGGTGGCTGCCATGGCCCATTCCTCGCCCCGCATCCGCGAGAACGTCGTGCACGCCTTCCGCAACGCCTACTCGGCCCCCTTGGTGCGTTCGCTGGCGGCCGTTGTCTTCGACCCATCCCTGCCAGAACGACAACGAGTCGCCGCCCTGCAAGCCCTGGCCCCGCTCCACCGCAAGGCCCCCGATTGGAATGGAGAGTGGTGGGCTTACCATCCCTTCCGACTGCAACCTCCGGCGCGAACCGTCGCGTGGGTTGCCACCCCGGACGTCCTCCATGCAATTCGCTCCGCAGCGTCCGACGCATCCCCTGCCCTGCGCGTCGCGGCCGCCGAGGCCCTCGGGGACCTCGTCGAGGCCGATGGGGCCGATCCCTTGCTCTCCCGACTCCAGGTTGAATCGGACCCCACCATCCGCGCCGCATTGGTGCGCTCGCTTGCCCACATGCGTCCCTCCAAGGCCGACGAGGCCGTCGCCCGCTTGTTGCTCGATTCCACTCCGGCCGCTGCGATCACGCCCGAAACCTTTGCCCTCGCCCTCGCCGTCCCGGGGCCCCGCGTCGTGGACGCCGCGCGGAAGCTCGCCTCGGGCGCCTCGGGCGATCCGCGCGCGCCACAGGCCATCCAAATCCTCGCGGAATCCCGCGCCACCAATGCCATTCCTCCGGTCGTGGCGGCCCTCGAATCCAAGGACCCTGCCGTCCAGGCAGCCGCGCTAACCGCCGCGCGCGAGGGGCGCTGGAAGGCCGCCGTGCCTTCCCTCCTGCGCCTCGCACGCCAACCCGCCACACGCGAACGCGCCCGTGACGCCCTCCTCGCCCTGCCAACGCCCGAGGCCGCCGACCTCTACCTCGAAGCGCTTGCCTCCCGCGACGCCCGGGTCCGTTCCGCCGCGCGCGAGGCGCTTGCCGCGACCCGCGACGCCGCATGGCCCGTCCTGGCATCCCGGCTCGACACCCTTGCGCCCGAGGTCATTGGCGACCTTCAACGTATCTTCCGTGGACACGTCCCCGCCACCGCCTCGGGCCTCATGCAGCGCGCCGCCCCGAATGCAACCCCCGGGGCGCTGATGGATGCCGCGCTCCAGGCCTCCGGCGACCGCGATCGCGGCCGCGCCCTCTTCCACGACGCTTCGGGCCTCGCCTGCCTCGCCTGCCATCGGGTCCAGGGCGAGGGCGGTGGCATCGGGCCCGACCTCAGCGGCATTGGCGCGCAGTTGGATGCGCGTGCCATGGCCGAGGCCATCCTCTGGCCCAGCAAGTCCGTCCGGGAGGGCTACGACGTCGTCCTCCTCGACCTCGACGACGACGAGTCCGTCTCCGGCATGGTGCGGTCCGAGACGGCGTCCGAGATCGTCGTCCAGCCCGGGGCGGGCGATCCCATCCGCCTCCCGAAGTCGCGGATCCGCAAGCGGACGTCCACGGGACGCTCGCTGATGCCAGACGGCCTCGGCGACGGCCTGACGCCGGAGGCGTTCGCCGACCTCCTGGCCTACTTGGCGTCGTTGCGAAGCGGATCTTGACCGGTCCGATTCCCCAACCCCGACCGTGCCTGAGGCGTCGGCCCGCCCCAAGGTGCATCGTCGCCCTTCGTTCGAACGTTTCCCGGGCGTACCCCCAGGCCCTCCAAGGACGCACGCTGGGATGCCCAACACCGACGGATCCGCATCGCCATGGCACATCGCTTGCCCCATGCGGCGTTTCCTGACAGGCAACCCAAACATCATCCTAGAAACGGCGGTTGGTCCGTCTGTAGGCCGCGTGCCCTCACGCGGCGTCGGCGATGCCCCGTGCGCCGGGTCAGGGGACCCGGCCTACAGCCGAACCGGGCCTACCTCGACCTCACCCGCAGGGTGAGCCCCTGGGGTCCTGTCCATGAGCCCATCCGACCCGATGGGAAGGGCGTTTCCTCGTTTTGGCACCCTCTTTGACTGCCGATTTCAGGATCATGCGTCCCCGCCGCGCGTGGCACCCGGCTTGGCGGGCCTTCATGCCCCAGCAGAAGAAGATCCCGGGTTGGCGGACGGGCGAACCGGCACCACCGGAACCCATCGAGCCTCTCGGCCGTGCCTCGCTGGCATCCTTCCGGATTCCTCGGGCGTGCCCCCGCGCCCGAGGGTTGGCCTTCGATCCAAGTTCTTTGCCCGACGGCAGGCTGGACTTTGCCGCGCGCGGCTTGGTTGGATGACGGGGCCGGTTCGCCGGCGTGAACTATGTCGAATCCCACCCAAGACCTGAAGTCGCAGGTCGCCGCCGCCGCTGAGCACTTGAAACGGGTCCGAGCCGAGATGGCCAAGGTCATCGTGGGCCAGGCCGACCTCGTGGAGCGGCTCCTGGTCGGGCTCGTAGCCCGGGGCCACATCCTGCTCGAAGGCCTGCCCGGCCTGGCCAAGACGGCGTCCGTCAGCGCCCTCGCCCGCGCCACGCATTGCCAGTTCTCGCGCATCCAGTTCACGCCGGACCTGCTGCCCGGCGACATCACCGGCACCCTCATCTACGACCCGGTCAAGGGCACCTACGCCACGCGCACCGGCCCGATCTTCGCCAACCTGTTGCTGGCCGACGAAATCAACCGCGCGCCCTCGAAGGTTCAGTCGGCGTTGCTGGAGGCCATGCAGGAACGCCAGGTGACCATCGGCGACAAGACCTGGCCGCTGCCGGAGCCGTTCCTCGTCCTCGCCACCCAGAACCCCATCGAGCAGGAGGGCACCTACCCGTTGCCCGAGGCCCAGATGGACCGCTTCATGCTCAAGGTTGTGGTGGGCTATCCGTCCGGCGACGAGGAATTGGTCATCCTCGACCGCATGGCCACCACCAAGCCCAGCTTTGCCCTCGATGCCGTGGTGTCGCCCGCCGAGATCGTGGCGTACCAAGGTCTGGTGAACGCGGTCCACGTGGACCCGCTCGTCCGCCGCTACATCGTGGACCTGGTCGTCGCCTCGCGAGAGGCCGCCGCCGGGAAGGGCGTGGCCCCCGAGCTCAAGCGACTCGTGCGCATCGGAGCCAGCCCGCGCGCCACCATCAACCTCGCCCTCGCCTCCCGCGCCGTCGCCCTCCTCAACGGACGCACCCACGTCACCCCCGACGACATCAAGCACATCGCGCCCGACGTCCTCCGCCACCGCGTGCTCCTCACCTACGAGGCCGAGGCGGAGGAACTCACGACGGAGCACGTCGTCCAAACCTTGCTGTCCAAGGTCCGGGTCCCCTAGCCGCGTCGCCTCGCGAACCCAACCCGGCTGAAACCGTGATCCCCGCCGACTGGCTCCGTCGTCTCCGGCATGTCGAGGTCCGCGCCCGCCTCGTGAGCGAGCAGCTCCTCGGCGGCCGGATGGCCTCGGTGTTCAAGGGCCGCGGGATGGACTTCGCGGACGTGCGCGAGTACGTGCCGGGCGACGACGTCCGGCGCATTGACTGGAACGTCACCGCGCGGCTCCGGCGCCCCTTCATCAAGCGCCACGTGGAGGAGCGCGAGCTGGTCGTCATGCTCCTCGTCGATGCGTCCGCCAGCGGACACTTCGGCACCGCCCCGGAGGCCGCCGTGGCGAAGGGCGACGCCGCCGAGACCAAGCGCGAGCTCGCCGCCATCCTCGCCGGAGCCTTGGCCTTCTCCGCCGTGCGCGATGGCGACCGCTGCGGCATGGTCCTCTTCACGGACCGCATCGAGCGCTACGTGCCGCCCCGCAAGACCCGGCCCCACGTCACCCGCCTCCTCCACGAGCTGCTCTTCACCCAGCCCAAGGGCCATGGCACCGCCCTCGTGTCCGCCCTCAACTTCCTCAACAACCTCCTCCACCGCCCCGCCCTCGTCTTTGTCCTGTCGGACTTTCGCGACCCCGACGAGGCCGCGTGGACGCGCCTTCTCAAGGCCACCAACCAACGGCACGAGGTCGTGGCCCTGCGCCTCGTGGACGCGCGCGAGCTGGCCCTCCCCGACGTCGGCTGGGCGCTCCTCCAGGATTCCGAGACGGGCGAGGTGATCGAGGTGGACACGTCGGACCCCGCCGTGCGCGAGCACTGGGCCAAGGCCGAGGACCAACGCGCCCAATCCCTCGTCGCCACCTTCCGCCAGGGACGCATCCCCGCCCTCGACGTCCGCACGGACCGTCCCTGGGTCCATGCCCTCCAACGATTCCTCGACCACGCCGCGCGGAGGCGCGTCGCATGAACCGAACGAACCTCGTCGAGGACCTCACCTTGCTTCCCTTGCCGCCGTGGTGGTCCAGCCCATGGGCCATTGCCGCCGCCGTCGCGGCCTTGGTCGCGCTGGGGCTCCTCGCACGATGGCTGGCGCGCCGCTCGCGCCGGCCCGACGCGCCCCCCGCGCCCACGCCGGAGCCGCCCATCGACCTCTCGGAGTTCACCCGCCGCCTCGCCGCCCTCCGGCAACGCCGGCCCCAGCTCTCGGCCTACGACCTCGCCATCGAGGTCTCCGACATCCTCCGCGCCTACCTGGAGGCCCGGCATCGGCTCCGCATCCGGTACCAGACCAGCCGCGAGTTCCTGCGCGAGGCGGCCGCGCGACCCGAGCTGGGCCCCGCTCAACGCGACGCCCTCGCCGCGTTCCTGGGCTTCTGCGACGGCGTGAAGTTCGGGCAGGAACCCGCCACCGACGCCGAGCTCGAACGGCTCTTGGAAACCGCCGAGGGCGTCATTCGTGCAACCTTGCCCGCGAAGGAGGCGGGCTCCCGATGACGCTTCCCGGCCAGGTGGAGTTCCTGAACCCGTGGGTGTTGCTGGGCCTCCTGGCGTTGCCATGGCTGGCATGGAAGCTCGGCAAGGCCGGCCCCGTGCCCTCCGTGCGCGTCCCGTCCATCGAGTCGCTCGCCGCCCTGGGGCGGACGCCCCGGCGCCATGCGGGCCGTTGGCGCCTCGTCCCGCTGCTCGCCGCGCTCGGCCTCCTCGTCGTCGCCCTCGCCCGGCCCCGCGCCCCGCGCGGCGACACGCCCGACCCTTCCAAGGGCATCGACATCATGCTCTGCCTCGACTTCAGCCGCTCGATGGCCGAGGAGGACTTCCGGCTGCAAGGCAAGCGCGTGAGCCGCAGGAAGGCGCTCGAGACCGTGACGTCGCAGTTCGTCGAGGGCCGTCCCAACGACCGCATCGGCATCGTGTGCTTCGCGCGCTCGCCCTTCCTGGTGAGCCCGCTGACGCTGGACCACAAGTGGGCCCTCAACGCCCTGCGCGAGACCGACCTCGCCACCGGCACCGGCATCGGCTGGGCGCTCATGGCGTCCGCCAACTTCCTGCGCAAGGACTCGGAGCGCAGCAAGGTCATCATCCTCGTCACCGACGGCGAGAACTCCACCGGGCCGCGCGCGTCGGACGTCGTGCAGGCCGCCGTGCAAGGGGGCATCAAGGTGTACGCCGTGCTCATCGGGCCCGAGGTGGTCACGCCCTCGGCGGCGGCCGGGCACGACCTCAACCGCACCGCGCGCGTGACCGGCGGCCAGTTCTTCCAGGCCACGGACTCCCGCGCCCTGCAGGGGATCTACAACCTCATCGACCAGCTCGAGAAACGGGAACTCATCCAGAAGCGGTACGTCGCGTGGCGCGAGCTGTACCCGTGGCCGGCCGGGGCCGCCCTGCTGCTCCTGCTGGGTTCCGTGCTCGCGCAGGACGTTCTCCGGAGGCGTCTCCCATGAAGTTTGCCCACCCATGGCTGCTCGTTGCCGCGCCCCTGGTTGCCCTCGGGCTGGGCTGGCTCCTGCGCGCCGCGCGGGCCCGTGGCCAAGGCCGCATCCAGGCGTTCGCCGGCGGCCCCCGAAGCTGGGCGGACCCCGGCCACGTCGCCGCCCGACGCCGCTGGGACGTCCTGCTGCTTGCCGCCGCCACCGGCTTCCTCCTCCTGGCCTTGTCCCGTCCCCTGCTCTTCCGGCGCGACGAGAAGTCCGAGCTCCAGGGCCTTCCCTACCTTGTCGCCGTGGACGCGTCCCGTTCCATGCTGGCCGCCGACATCCGCCCCAGCCGCTGGTTCGCCATCACCAACGCCCTCGACCGCTTCCTGGCCAGCGCCGGCAACGACCGCGCCGGGCTGATTTCCTTCGCCGGCGTCGCCTACCTCAACGCGCCGCTCAGCTTCGACATGAACGCCATCCGCACCACGCTGCGGTACATGGACCCCGAGCTGATGAACGACGGCGGCAGCTCGCTCGCGTCCGCCGTGGAGCGCGCCGGGCGCTACTTCGCCTCCAACAACATCCCCCAGCGCGTCCTCATCCTCGTGTCCGACGGCGAGGACCTCGAGGGCAACGTCGTCACGGCCGCCCGCCGGTGGGCGCGCGACGGACTCAAGGTCTGCACCATCGGCGTGGGCACCACCACCGGGGCCAAGGTCCCCCTCCAACGCTACGCGCCCCAGGCCGGCGCGGCCCGGAACACGTTCGGGCAGGAGGTCGTCTCCCGGCTCAACGAGTCCAACCTCCAGCGCCTCGCCGCCGCCACCGGCGGCAAGTACTACCGCCTCGGCGAGAACGGCGAGGGCCTTCGCCGCCTCCGCTCCGAGTTCCTCAAGCCCCTCGCCGAGGCCGCCGCCCGCGAGGACATGCAGAACTACACCGAGGCCTTCCAGTTCCCCCTCGCCCTCGCCGCCCTTGCGCTCGTCGCCCAAGTCCTCGTCGGGGCCGACCGCTTCCGCCGGCCCCAGCCCCTGCCGCCCATCGGTTCCCATCTTCCCCGTCCCAGCGCCTGAAACCCTCCACTCGTCGCCGCCCATGAACACGAGCCCGCGCCCCTTCAAGCACGACCGCCCGGCCGCCTGGTTCCTTCGCCATTGCGCCCGCCTCGGCTGGGCCACGTGCATCGCCGCGGCCCTGGCGGACGACGCCACGCCCGCGCCCGCTTCCACCGCCGCCGCAGGCACCCCGCGCCCCGTCGCCCCCGCCGACATCGCCGCCCTCCAGTCCATGGTGTCGGGTGGCCAGGCCGCCGACGCCCTCGCGCGGCTCGAGGCGGCGTTGGCCAAGGACCCCGACAACCCGCGCCTGCTCTACAACCACGGCGTGGCCGCCTACGCCGCCGGGCTGCTCGAGGATTCGCTCGTGTCCTTCGACCGCGCCGAGTCCGCCGGGAACCGCAAGGTTGCCGCCCTCGCCCGCTTCCAGAAGGGCAACGCCGAGTTCCGCATCGGCGACGCCGCCCGGACGTCCAACCTCGACGAGACCATTTCCCGCTGGAAGCAGTCGCTCGACAACTTCAAGGACGCGCTCAAGGACAGCCCCGGCGACGCGCGCTCGCAGGACAACTACCGCTTCGTGCGCCAGCGCTTGTTGGGCTTGTTGCTCTCGGACGCCAAGCGCCACCTGGAAAAGGCCGCCCAGCCCGCCAACTCTCCCGCCCAACGCATCGAAAACCTGCGCAACGCCTTCGACAAGTACGCCGATGCCCGGCAGATCGACCCCGACAGCAAGGAGGCCGCCCAGGGCGAGCAACAAACCCGGGATCAACTCGCGCGCGAGCTTGCCAAGGAGGGCAAGCGCCTTGCCGACCAGCCCCTCTTCCAGAAGTTCAACCCCCGCGAGCCCTCCCTGCCCGACTTCGAGGTCAAGCCACTGGAGGAGGGCGTCGGCATGCTCGAGGACGCGGACCGCCTCAAGCCCAAGGATCCCGAGATCCAGAAGGACCTCCAGGACGCCCGCCAAAAGCTGGCCGACGCCGACGTCCAGAAGGCGCGCCGCTACATGGAGATCGAGGAGCGCACGCCGTGGACCCGCGAGAAGCTCGCCATCCTGCGCATGGGCCGCGAGCTGACCGAGAAGGCGCTCGACCAAGTCCCCGGCCACAAGCCCGCCGAGGAGGCGCGCGACGAGATCAACCGGCGCCTGTCGCAGGTCCACGAGGAGGAGGCGGACGCGTTGGCGCAGCAGGCGCCGATGTTCAACCAGGAGCAACAGGCGATGGCGCTGAGCCAGGCCCTCGACCACTACCAGCAGGCCAACGAGCTGCAGCCCAACCAGCCCCAGTTGCAGCCCAAGATGCAGAAGACCCAGGAGCAGCTCGTCAACGCCCTGGAGAAGCTCGCCGACAAGCTCATGAAGCAGCCCGGGTTCCAGGAATCCCTCGAGCAGCAGATCGCCCGGCTCGAGGGGGCCGACCAGGCCCTCAATGAGCTCATGGGCCTCCAGCCTAGCCCCGACGCGCAGCAAAAGTCCGAGCAGGTGGGCGAGCAGTTGGAAGGCCTACGGCAGGCGGCCGCCAAGCAAGGCCAGAAGCCAGGCCAGGACGGACAACCCATGCCCATGCCCGGTGGACAGCAGGGCTTCATGCCCATGAACACCGGGATGCCCATGGATCAACGCCCGCGCATCAACACGCCCGGGTCCAAGGGCGAGTGGAACTCCCGCGCCATGAACGCCGGGAAAGATTACTGACCGTTGCCGCACCGCACGCCGGGACGAATTTCATCTTGGTCCCCCTCGGTCCGCCGTGTGACCTCAGGCGACGCCCCGCCCACCATCCCTCGCTGACACCGTCAGAGTGAACGGCCCCGGGCAGGTCCCCGAAGCCGTTCCGGGAGGATTCCAGTGGGCCAACCGGCGTGTTCGGTGGCGCCACATGTTCTCGGATCACTCGCGCGAGAGCACGTGAACGCGGTCGGCCGGGAGATTCCGGGCCTCGGACTTGTGCCCATCGGGCCACTCCACCTCGACGACCTCCGCGATGGTGGCCGTGCCGAGGCCAAAGCAAGCCTCGCCGGGGCTGGCGCTGAGGTAGCTGCGCGTCGTGGTGATGCAGCGCCATTGGTCCTTGCCGTTGGCGCGTACCCGCACCGTGGCCCCCAGCCCCGACGTGTTGCTCCCCTTCCCTGCCAGTCGCACGTGCAACCAATGATGCCCCGTCTGCTGGTCGTTGCGGAGCAGCAAGGGCGCGCCACCGGATGCCGCAAACACCAGGTCCGGGTCGCCGTCGCCGTCGATGTCCGCCGTGGCGCTACCCCGCCCCACGATGGGCTGGAACAGGTCAGGCCCGGCGGCGTCCACACCCACGGGTTGGAACCCGGCGTCGCCTGCGTTCCAAAACAACTGCGCCGGTTGCCGGTACCGCTGCCCGTGCTGAATCTTGGCGATCTCCTCCTCCAGGTGCCCGTTCACCGTCAACAGGTCCAGGCGGCCGTCGAGGTCGTAGTCGAGCAGCAACACGCCAAACTTCAGAGGGTCGCGGCTTGGGCCGCCCACGCCCCAGGACAACGCCTCGTCCTGGAACAACGGAGCGTCCGGCGTCGAGCCCGGAGCCTCCACGTACACCGCCGTCATCTCGTTCGCGAAGTTCCCAATGAACACCCCGAGGCGACCGTCCGGCGTGAAACGGCCCGCGTCCACGCCCATCGCGCCGCGCGGGTTCCCATAGCTGTCGAAGGCCACGCCCGACTCCGCCCCGGCCTCGCGGAACGTCCCGTTGCGTTGGTTCACGAACACGAAGTTCTGCACCGTGTCGTTCGCCGCGACCACGTCCGGCCACCCGTCCCGGTTCACGTCCACGAGCGCGAGCCCGAGCGTCTTGGCCGCCGGCACCTGGGTGGCCGGGTTTCGCACCTGGACGCCGGACGTCGCCGACACGTCCGTAAACCTGCCGCCTCCCTCATTCCGATACAGCCGCGGCAACGCCCCTGCGAAGTTCATCGGCGGCCCATACGCCCGCGTCTGGCCGTCGATCTTGTAGCCCACCTTCGCGTCCACATCGCGCGACCACTCCACGTAGCTCGCCACGAACAGGTCCAGGTCACCGTCGCGGTCCATGTCCAGCCATAGGGCCGACGATGACCAATCCCCCGCTGCGCCACCCACGCCCGCCGCGGCGGTGGCATCCTCGAACCGAAGCGAACCCGGGCCGGCACTGCGGTTCAGGAACAGCCGAGCGCCGCCCACGCCGGTCACCAGCAGGTCCGGCCGGCCGTCGCCGTCGGCGTCGCCGACCGCCACACCCATGCCATAGAAGGGCGCTCCCAAGCCCGACATCGCCGTCACGTCCTCGAACCGCACGGCCTCCCGGGTGGACGTGTTGCGGTAGAGCACCAGCCCCGGTGGCGGTGCGCCCGCGCCCTGTGGCCGTGCCCAGGGCCAATGCGACCCATTCACGAACAAAAGCTCCGGCAACCCGTCGCCATCAAGGTCATGCAAGGCCACCCCGCCGCCCATCGTCTCCGGCAACAACTTCTCGCCCGTTGCTCCCGTCTCGTGCCGGAAGCGCACCCCCGCGTTGGTCGTCACGTCGGTGAAGCGCACCTTGGGAATGGACGCGGCCGCCGCGTTCGTTGCGGCCTTGGGGGCGGCGAGTTGTGTCACACGAGTCACCCCCGGCCCGCGATCCCAGCGCAGCCACCAAGCCGTCCCGCCCGCCAAAACTCCCAAGGCGCACAACGCCACCGCCGACCGCTTCAAGGCGCGCCCAATGACGGCGTCATCGTTCTGCGCGAGTTCCTCGGGGTCTTCGGGGCGGGGGGGAGTGGGATGGGGCATGGGAGGAGAGGCGTTCTGGGAGGAGAGGTTCTATGAGGCTTATGGGGCCTATGGCAACTTCATGGCTCAGCCGGCATCCCTACCGCGCCACCATCGTCCGCTGAGGGCCGGGCATCCCAAGCCCAAAGGCTTCCGGGCGTTGCAGGTCATAGATGACCACGGCCTGGGCGGCGTGATCGGCGGCAGCATTGTTGCGGCGGGCGACGGACACCGCCCGGTCGCGGGCGTTGTCGTCGGGCCGATACCGCTCGTGGGCCTTGCGATGCTCGGCACTCTTGGCGCGGTCGCCGAGCTGGGCATGGATCAAGGCGAGGTTGTAGTGGGCGGTCACGTTTTCGGGGTCGATGCCCAGGGTGTCGTTGAAGCGGCGGACGGCGGCCTGGAGGAACTCCCGCTGCCGGTCGGCGTTGCCGCGCTCCATCTTCGCGCGCTCGAACAGGGTCTGCCCCAGCTCGTTGATCACCTCGTAGTCCCGCGAGAAGTTGAAGCCCCGCCTCTCGATCTCGGGGTAGCGGTCCTCGAGGATGGACGTGAACTCCTGGATGGCGCGGTCCAGGAAGCCGTTCTGCTTGTTCACCAACCCGTTCAGCCAGGCAATCGTCCACCGGTTGCCGGCGGGGGTGAAGCGGTTCGTGTCGTTGGCACGCTGGAGGGCCGCGACGGCGTCGGGGAGGCGTCCCTCCTTGAAGAAGACGCGCGCGAGGTTCAGCGGGCCGTCCGCGCGACCGAGCCTTTCCACCTCGGAGAACGCCTGCGCGGCCTGGACCAGCTCGCCCTTTTCCGAGCCCTTGTCGCCCTTGAGGAACAAGCCGATGCCGTAGTCGTTCCAGCGTTGCCAAGGCGGGATGACGGAAGGCGCGTTGGTGGCGGTGGGCCCGCCGGCCACGGGCAGCACGACGGAGTCGGTGGCCATCACGGTGACGGGCAGGTCGTTGGTCAGGATGAAGGGCGCGCCCCGGGAATAGTTCGTGCCGCCATAGACGTAGTTGAAGTAGATCGTGTCGAACTTCCGATACTGGACCTTGGCGCTGACGCGCAGCGGGCCCCGTGCATCCGGCGGCACCGTGAGGCGGTAATGCAACACCGCGGCCGCGCCCGGCAGGATCTGGTTGTTGTACAACGGCACGAAGATGTCCTGCGCATTGCGGTGGTCGATCCGGTTCCCGTCGCGGTCGAGCATGTACACGTTGAAGAAATGCGACCACGCGTCCACCTCGCCGTGCCGCCCCATGCCCCCGCTGCGGCCCACCACGCGCCCGTCGGCGTCCGTGACCGTCACGTCGGCCCACAGCTCGTTGGAGTCCACGGTGCCCTGCGTGAGCGGATGGCCGAGCTTCACGGTGCGGACCACCGCCTCCAGGAGGTACGTCTGCCCCGGCTGCAACACCGGCGTCGCCGGGCGGATCGGCCCCACGAGGCGGCCGTCGATGCCTCCGCCCTCGCGCAGCGCGAACAGGTCCACCCGGATCGAGTTCGTCAGGAACTCCTGGTGGCGGCGGATGATCTCGGCCCGGACCTCGGGGGGCTCGTCGCGCTTGGCCGCCACGCCGGTGTTGGCGGAGGGGAAGAAGTGGTCGTGGACCGTGCGGAAGTTGTTGGTGCCGACGACGCGCGCGGCGAAGTCGTCCGACTTCTTGAGCGGCATGTGGCACTCGGCGCAGTTCAGCTTGGCCTGATCCGGGTAGTAGAACGACCGCGCGTTGACGCCCGAGACGCCGCTGAGCAGGTAGGAGTCATAGTGGTTCTGGCCGCGCAGGAACTCCTTGTAATGGTTGACCTCGAAGGGCAGCCCGACCTTGTGGCACACGGAGCAGAACTCGGCGGTTTTGTGGAAGGGCTTGAGGAAGGTCTGCTTGTGGAACTGGGGCTTGCCCTTCACGAGCTGCTTGTTGACCCAGAAGCCCAGGGAGTTGGTAGGCGCGGTGGCGAACGGGTAATGGATGGGCTCCTCGATGGTGTAGTTCCCGTTGCCAACGTTCCCCGAGTGCGCCCCCTGCAACGACGTGATCGAGTGACATGCCACGCACGTGATGCCGGCCTGCGACGTGGGATGGTTCTTGAAGTCGTAGTTCGGGTCGTCGAACGCGCCGCTCAGGAAGGGTACCGGGTCATGGCACCCAGCACACCACCGCGACATCTGCACGTTGCCGTCGCGCTTCATCGCCACCGCGCGCGTTTGCTGGATCGTGAAGAGGTAGAACGGGTTGTTGAACGAGCTGAACCGGTGCGCCGAGTGCACCCACGAGTTGTACGCGTCCGGATGGCACTCCAGGCAGTACTCGTTGTTCATCAGCGTCTCCGCCTTCACGAACTTGCCGTTTGCCGTCCGGGTGGAGGCCGGGTGGAAGTACTGCTCCCCCTCCTTGGGACCCTTGGCGCTCCACACGCGCGGGTCGTGGCGGTGCAAGCCCACCATGGCCACCACGGCCGCACCCACCGCCGCCGCCCAGCCCAGGCCCACCTTCCATCGGATGCGCGGCCCGGCGAGCCGATGCAGGATGTAGAGCCACACGCACAGCAACGGCGCCAGCACGTGCGCCCAGTACGCCACGCCACGGCTGCCCTCCGTCTTGGCCGCCACGATCTCCAGCCCGTCCATCCGCACCAGCGCCACCCCCGTCCACAGCACGACCACGCTCATCGCGAACAACACGAACCCCACCCACACCGCCTTGCGGTTCGGCCGGTTCCACGTGTTCCGGATGTGGACGACGTTGAACGCCAGGAACGGCGCAATGAACAACAGCCCCAACACGAGGTGCGCCAGGAACTGCACCTGGTAAAAGTAGTTCTGGTAGCTGAGCCCCTTCGTCCGCTCGGCCCAGTCCAGCACCGTGATCGACACCAGGTACGCCGAGTTGGCGCCCAGCAACGCCAGCAAGCCCCACACCACTGCCAGCACCACCCGCAAGCGCGGCCCCACCGCCCGCATGTACTTCTTGCGCGCCGGACCCGCCCCTACCCCTTGCGGGCCCGACGAAGATGCCTTCGGCTCGTCCATCAACCCCTTCGCTAGCCAGCCCAACCAGCAAGGAAAGCCACCCGGGGCGAACAGCCGGATTTCGGGGGCGAGCCGCGCGCTCGTCCTGCCCTTACGCCGGACCGAGCAACTCGGGGATCGGCTCCCCAAACGGCAGGATCGGCATGGGCCGTCCGGACAGGTCGAGGATCGAGTCGTGGTGGTCGATCCCCAGGTGCCGGTACACCGTCGCCCACAGGTCGTTCGGGGACAGCACCCGCTCCACGGGATGTTCCCCCCGCGCATTCGTCGCCCCGATCACCTGCCCCGTCCGCATCCCGCCACCGGCGACGATGAAGCTCATGGACTGAGGCCAATGATCCCGGCCTGGCTGCATGACGCGCGTCTCCGTGCCCTGGTTCCGTTCCAGCCGCGGCGTGCGCCCAAACTCCCCCGTGACCACCAGCAACACCCGGCGGTCCAACCCACGCTCGTAGAGGTCTTCGATCAACGCGCTCACCGCCTGGTCGTACACCGGGAACCGCCACCGCGAGTCGTCGAAGATGTGGCAGTTCACCGCGTGCGAGTCCCAGTTGTACGTGCAACCCAGCGGGATCTTCTCACCCGGGAACGGGTTCTCCCAGACCATCGTCACGAACGGGCAACCCGCCTCCACCAACCGCCGCGCCATCAACCCACGCTGCCCGTAGGCGCTCCACCCGTAGCGCTCCCGGACACGCTCCGGCTCCCGCGACACGTCAAACGCGTCCCGGACGGCCTCGCTGGTCAGCATCCCCAGCGCCCGCTGGCTGAAGCGGTCCATGGCCGAGACCATCCCGCTGGCATCGATGTCGCGCCGCAGCCTGTCGAGGCCGCCCAGCAAGGGCACACGGTCGCCCAACCGCGTCGCCGCCGCCGCCGTGAGCTCGAGGTCCTGCACCTGAAACCCCTTCCGGCTCGGATCGCCCGCGACGATGAACGGCGTGTGGGCCGGTCCAAGGTACGCCGGCCCCAGGCTGAACACGTCCACCTGGCTTCGTCCCGCATCCACGCCCGCCACGCAGGACGGCAGACCGTTCCTCACGCGTGGCTCCAGCATCTTGCTCACGATCGACGTCACGGCCGGCGCGTCGTTCACGAACTCCGTCGGCGTCGCCGGGATCCGGCCCGTCATGAAGCGCTTGTGCGCCCCGCCATGGTCCGAGAAGTCATGGCACACGGACCGCACGATGTTGAAACGGTGCGCCATGCGCGCCTGTCGGGGGAACAACTCGCACACCTCGATGCCCGGGACGCTCGTCCGGATGGGCCGAAACTCTCCCCGGAACTCCGAGGGCGCATCGGGCTTCATGTCGTAGGTGTCCAACTGCGACGGCCCGCCGGGCAACCACACGAAGATCACCGCCCGGTCCTCCAACGGCCGACCCGCCTCCGCCGCAACGGCCCGCATGCGCAGGTAGTCGGACATCCCCAACCCCGCCGCCGTCAGGGCTCCCGCCTGCAGGAACGACCGCCGGCTCCATGGCCCGCCGCAGCGTTGCATCGCGCCTCCGTGGGGTATCATGCAGGCACCCTATCGGGCGGCATCGCCCCTTCAAGCCTCGCCGACGACGCCGGCCTGCCTCGGCGCGTCGCCCGTGCGAGCCCACAATCCTATGGCCCGCCCGCACGGCCTTCGCATAGCCTCCGGCAATGCATTGGGCGGCCGCACGATTCCGGCGGATGCCTCGTCCTCCGACGCATCCCAGGGCGCGTCGGAGGACGTGGCTGCTGGCCGCTCGTCCCCACGCCGTCGGCCTCGCCCCAACCCTCGCCCTGCTCGCTCTCCTTGGCGCCACCTTGCTGTTCCCCGCGTCCGCGCATGCCGCAGTGGACTACCTGAAGGACATCAAGCCGGTTCTCCAGCAACGCTGCTTGTCATGCCACGGAGCCCTCCGCCAAAAGGGCGGGCTGCGCCTCGACACCGCCCACCTCCTCCGCAAGGGCTCGCACCAGGGCATCGTCGCCAATCCCTCGCACCCGGAAACCTCCCCATTGCTCGCGCGCGTGACCACCCACGACCCGGACGAACGCATGCCGCCCGACGGCGGGCCGTTGTCTGCCGAGCAGGTGGCGGCCCTGCGCCAATGGATCGCCGAGGGCATGACCGCGCCATCCGATGAGGTGCCCGAGGCCGACCCCAGGGAACACTGGTCCTTCCAAGGGCCCCTCCGCCCCAGCGTGCCCCCAACGCATGCCTCCGCTGCCCACGGCAACCCGATCGATGCCTTCGTTGCCGCCGAACGCGACGCACGCGGGTTGGAGCCCGTCGGCCCCGCCACGCCGGAGGTCCTCCTGCGCCGCGTGTACATCGACCTCGTGGGTTACCCTCCCACGCGCGCCGAGCTGCACGCGTTCCTCGCCGATCCCTCGGATGCGGCCTACGCGCGGGTCGTGGACCGGCTCCTGGCGTCTCCCGACCACGGGGAACGCTGGGCGCGCCACTGGATGGATGTCTGGCGCTATGCCGACTGGTTCGGGCGACGTCACGTCCCCGACGTGTGGAACAGCGCCCCGCAGGTGTTCCGGTGGCGGGACTGGATCGTGGCCTGCCTGAACGCAGACCAAGGCTACGATCAAATGGGGCGTGAAATGCTGGCGGCGGACGAGGTCCGTCCCGGGGACGACCATGCGGGCGTCGCCACGGGCTATCTCGTGCGGAACTGGTACGCCCTGAATCCCAACCAATGGATGCGCGAGACCGTCGAGCACACGGCCAAGGCCTTTCTCGGCCTCACCCTCAACTGCGCCCATTGCCACGACCACAAGTACGACCCGATCACCCAGGAGGACTACTTCCGCTTCCGCGCCTTCTTCGAGCCCATGGGCCTTCGCCAGGACCGCTGGGCCGGCGAGCCCGACCCAGGCCCCTTCCAAAGGTACGAGTATTCCGCGCTGCGGCGCGTGGTGAAGACCGGCAGCGTGCGCGTGCTCGACGAGTCGCCGGACGCCCCGACGCGCCTCTATCGCGGCGGCGACGAGCGCAACGTGGATTCCAACGCGCCTCCCATCCGGCCCGGCGTTCCCGCCGTCCTCGGCGGCCGCGTCCTCGACGTCCGCCCCGTACAGCTCCCGCCGACGGCCTATTATCCGGGCCTGCGCGACTTCGTGCGCGAGGCGGAGGTGGCGGCACGCGTCGCCGCGCTGGAAGCGGCCGTCTCCAACCTCGCCGCCTTGTCCCGCGCCCTCGCCCAAGGCACGAAACTCGGGACGAGCGAGCCCTCGCGGCGAGCGGCCGCCGCCGTGGAACGAATGTCCAACGACCTCGCCATGGACCGCGCCCGCGCCCGCGTGCGGGTCGCCGAGGCCGACATCGAGTCGCTCCGACGGCGCATCGCCGCCGCCGTCGCCGCGCACGACGGAACAACCCGTGACGCCGCCGAGGCGCTGGCCTCGGAGGCCAGCCGGGCGGAACGCCACCATGCCTGGTGCAAGGCCGACGAGGCGCGCATCGCTGCGGCCGAGGCCATGGAACTCCTGCGGGCGGAGCAGGCCCTTGCAGGGGCGCGCCGTGCCGCCATGGAGACGCCGGACAAGGCAACGAAGGACGAGGTGGCCAAGGAGGACGCCGCCCTGAAGAAGCTGGGCGAGGAACTCGCCGCCCGGACCCAGGCCGCACACCGGGCGCTTGCGGACGCGGCCACCAACGGGGCCACGTTCACGCCCTTGTCCACCATGTATCCCGCCACGAGCACCGGTCGTCGCCGCGCCCTGGCCCAGTGGATCTTTAGCAACGAGAACCCCCTCGCCGCACGCGTCGCCGTCAACCACGTCTGGATGCGCCACTTCCGGTCGCCGCTGGTGCGGACCGTCTTCGACCTCGGCCGGAACGGGTCCCCGCCCACGCACCCCGCCTTGCTGGACTGGCTTGCCGTGGAGTTCATGGAATCCGGCTGGAGCCTCAAGCACCTGCACCGCCTCATCGTCACCAGCCGTACCTATCGCCTCGCCTCCGCCCCGCATCCGCGCGACTCCGACGCCGCCCATCGCAACGCCAGCGACCCCGACAACGCCTACCTCTGGCGCATGAACCCCGGGCAAATGGAGGCGGAGGTCCTCCGCGACGCGCTCCTGCGCCTCGCTGGAACGTTGGACTCCACCGTTGGCGGCTACCCCGTGGCCAACACCGAGGCGGAGACGTCCCGGCGCCGGACCCTCTACCTGGAGTGCTTTCCCGAGGACGGGGGCCACAGCGACTTCACGGGGATGTTCGATCCTCCCGACCCCACGGACTGCTACCGGCGCACGACCACCGTGATGCCACAGCAGGCGCTGGCATTGAGCAACAGCCGCATCGCTCGTCACCAAGCCGAGGCCATCGCCCGCCGCCTTTGGGACAACCTCGCGCACGAGGATGCGCCTCGGCCCTCCGGCGACGCATCCTTCGCACCCACCCTGCCCCGTGAACCGCACCGACGATTCATCCACGCCGCCTTCGAGCACATCCTCGGCCGTCGGCCCTCCACCAGCGAGTCCGACGCCGCCATGCGCTTCCTGGCCACCGACGCCGACCCCACGCCCGCCAGCAAGGAGGCCTCCCCTCGCGAGCGTCTTGCGTCCGAAGGACAGGCAACCGCCGCCGATGCCGCGGCGCGTGCCAGCCTCGTGGTCGTCCTCCTAGGTCACCACGACTTCATCGCCGTCCCGTGAACCCGGCGCCCCGCCTCCCCCCATTTCTCCACGAGCTCCAACCCAAATCATGAACCCTGGTGACGCCTTCTGCGGACGCGTCGAGCGACGCCGTTTCCTTGCCGACTTCGGGATGGGGTTCGCGGGCCTTGCCATGGGCGCGCTTCTCACGCCCCCTGCCCGTGCCCGCGCCGCCGGCCCCGAGTCGCCCGCCACCGCGACCGATGGCCAGCCCCATTTCGCGCCCAAGGCACGCTCCGTGATCTGGATCTTCCTCAGCGGCGGCTACAGCCATGTCGAGACCTTCGACCCCAAGCCCGCGCTGAACACCCATGCGGGCAAGACCTTCGACAAGACCAGCTTCCCCAACCCGCTCCTCTCCCCCCGGCACAAGGAGCGCTTCCGATCCGTCCCCGCCGAGTCCATCAACGTTCGGGACGTGTACCCCATCATTTACCCGATGCAGGTGGGCCACGCGCGCCATGGCGAGTGCGGCGTTGGCATCTCCGACTGGTGGCCCCACCTGGCGCGGTGCGCGGACGACATCGCATGGGTGCGCAACATGTGGACGACGGACAACGACCACGCCGCCGAGAACCAGATCCACACGGGACGCCATCGGCTCGACGAGACGCAGCCCAGCATCGGCGCATGGGTCCATTACGGCCTGGGCAGCCTCAACGAGAACCTTCCCAGCTACGTCGTCCTCGGTGGCCCGACGGCCGCCACCACGCGCGACTCCATCCACGCCTACTACCTGGGGCCACAGCACGCCGGCGTTCCCATCAAGGTCGATCCCTCCAACCCCCTCGCCTTTGGCCGCCGACCCGAAGCCGTCTCCATCCAACGCCAGCAACGCGAGGTGGCCCTCGCCTCCGAGTTGCTCGGCCTTCGTGCCGTCGAGTATCCGGACGATCCCATCCTCCGCGCCCGCATTCGCGCCCATGAACTGGCCTTCCGCATGCAGGCCGCCGTCCCGGAGGCGATGGACTTCCGGCCCGAGTCCGACGCCGTGCGTTCGATGTATGGCCTGGACCACGACGCCACGAAGGTAGCCGGCGAGCGCCTGCTGGCAGCCCGTCGGCTCGTGGAGCACGGCGTGCGCTTCGTGCAGGTCTATCCCAGCGCCTACGGCACCTGGGACTCGCACCAGAAGCTCAGGGAAAACCACGAGAAGCTCTGCGCCAGCGTGGACAAGCCCGTGGCCGGCCTCCTGCGCGACCTCCAGCAGCGGGGGCTCATGAACGACGTCCTCGTCGTCTTCTGCACCGAGTTCGGGCGCACCCCGGGCCTGGAGCAACGGAGCGGCGGCAAGGATGGGCGGGACCATCACCCGCATGGCTTCACCGTGTGGTTCGCCGGCGCCGGGATCCGCCCCGGCACCGTCCACGGCGAGACCGACGAGCTCGGCTACCACGCCCTCGGGGACGGCCACTACGTCACCGACATCCACGCCACCGTCCTCCACCTCCTGGGGCTGGACGGGCGCCGCCTCGAAATCCCCGGCAGACGCCGCCTCGACATCGACCACGGGCGCGCCATCCGCGAGATCCTGGCGTGATTGTCGAGCCCTGCGCCGTGCCGCCCTCATTGGACGGGCCGGCACGCCGCTTCGGCAGGCACGACTCGTTGCCTGTTCTTCAACCCTTCGCCTGGGCGCGGGCAATGGCGGGCTCTGCCCCAATGGTTCCGGAAAGGTCTTCCAGGTAGGCTGCCGACCGGACGCGTTCCACCATCGCCCTGGCCCGAGCCAACCGCTCCCGGATGCCCAGTCGCTCCGCCTCCTCCGCATGGCCGTCGCTGCCGAGGAACCGCGCCAGGTAGTCCGAGTGCCCCCGCCACAGCCGAAGGTCGATCTGCTGCCTGGCCTGCAGCCGTTCCCGATACCAGGTGGAGGCCAGCATGGCCTCGCGGGTGAACAACGAGCGAATCGCTGCGGCATCCAAGCCTTGGCCCTCGAAGTGTCCGTCCCGCATCACGTGCAGCAACGCCCTCAGGGGCGGGCAGGCATCCTGCACCGAGCCATCGTTGAAGTAGTGCATCGCAACCCGCCGGTGCGTCTCCACGACGTTCGAGACCGCGTCCGCGAACTGCGCCACATCCTGCAGCTCGGGCCGGAGCATCGGCTCCGTCAGCACCGAGTGCGGGTGGTTGAACATGCGACCGAAGAACACGCTCACGAACTTCGGGGTGATCCGATACCCGAGGCGGCTGGCGGGCACCACGCGCCCGTCCAGCGACAGGTCCTCGCATCGTTCCAGGTATCCCTCGCGGATCAGGAACGCCGGATCCCGCTCCTCCACGCCCATGCGGCACCACAGCTCCGGCACCAGCAACGAGATGTCATGGTCCACCCGCAGGTGCGGCCCCACGCACCCGGCGCTCGTCACGAAGCCGTGGTGCCCGGTCAGGATGTACCCGCACAAGGCCGCGTTCAGGTCGTACACCGGCGGCAATGCGTTGAACGGCCCCTTCGTCAGCGCCCCCTCGCTCCCCGCGCCCGTCGTGCTCGGGGACTTCCCCGTCATGCTGGAGATGAACTCCATGAACAGCTCCGGCAATTCCATGTAGTGCACCGGCCCATAGCAGGCGAGCGACCGGATGCCCTTCTCGGCCGGGTTGTTCCGGCGGCCCGCCAGCACGGCCCCCACGGCCACCGGGACCGCTTGCCCATTCGGAATCCTCCGCGCCAGACGCATCCCCACCTCCGCGACATGCCATGTGCGCGGGTCCAGCAAGTCCGGCCGCACCTGAAGGTAGCGAGGGTTTCCCGAGGGCTTGCCATCCACGATCCGGGGAAACGCCGTGCACGCGAACAAGCCCCCCTCCGCCGCCGACCGTGCCACGAGCCGCTGCATCGGGTCCGTGAACTGCGCGAAGCCAATGGCCTCCTCCACCAACTCGCTGGCAAAGCCGGGCCCCAGCGGCTCGTAGTTGCTAAAGAAGTTGTCCGGGCGCGCGAAGTCCGCCTCCGCCGCCTTGTCATACCCGCGCACGACGGCGTCGTCCGGGCGCTGGAACAGGCGATACTCGACGTTTTGCACGACCTTGACCGAGGGCTCCCGAAGGGACGGGTCGAGGCATCCTGCGCGCTCACGCGGGACGATGATGGAGGCCGTGATGTCGTCCTCGGCCTGGAGCTTGAGCGAGGGCTGGAAGTCCTTGCGCAACCCGAAGGTCCGCCATGCGCCGGACCCGTCGTAGCCGACGCGCAGGAACTGCGTCGCCAGCCGCTGGCGCCCGAGGCGCAGCTCGTTGGCGGGCGTCCCGTTGATCACGTCCACCGCAAACCGTTCCCGCCAGGCCTCGCCCCACGACGGCCGCCAAAACCGCTTCACCACGAACACCAGCTCCTTGATGTGCGGCGGGATCGACGCAATCCACGCGTTGTGTTCCACCGAGAACTCCGGCGCGGGCGTCAGCAGCTTGATCACCGAGCCCAACGAGCGCTCGGGCGACAGGATGGTGCGCCGGTCCCGCCCATTGCGCGCCGGGTCCGCGAACCGCGCCGAGACATCCCGGTGCACGACCTCCTCCACGCGGTCGAAGTCCGCCTGGAAGTCCGCCACGAAGACCGGCCCATGGATGATCGCATCGGCGATGGGCTTGGAGATCTCGCTCTTGCCGCCGCCGCTGACGGTGCAGGGCTTGTGGCACAACACGCCCTCCTGCCGCGTGCCCACGAGACGCCAGGCGCGGTTCCCGGACGGCCGCTCGAGGTGGACCTTGAAGCCGCTCGGCAACACATAGACGTGCCCTGCCCGCAGCTTGATGCGCGCCTCGCCCCCGCCTGCCAACGGCCAGGTGACCGACTGGTCCTCCATGCGGAAGCGCGACGTCTCCGGCACGTAGTGGACGGTCGGGTGCGCCCGGTCCAGTGCATGGCCATCGGGCTGGAGCACGGCGCCTTCGCCAAGGAGCCCCAAGGCCTCGGCCAGTGTGTGCGGATACTCCATCTGGTGCTGCGCCGCATCGTACTCGCCCGCCAGGTCGTACCGCGCAAACACCACCGCCCCGCCCGCGTGCTCCTCCTCCGCCAGGCCCATCAGGTTCGCCGCGAAGCTCACCTGGGTCTTCACCTCCTTCTTGCAGTAGCCGAAGTAGTTGTCGGAGATGATCGTCACGATCACGCCCGAGGCGTCGCGCGCGGTGAGCTTGAACGCATTCCCATCGTTGTAGCGCTCGTCCTCCGTCTTCCAGCACATGCCATCCCTGCGCTGGCGATCGGTCGCCTCTTCCCACCGGGGAAGCCCGAGCTCCTTCTTCGGCAAGCCCGTCACGTGCGGCGCGACGACGATGAAGCCCGTGTGGCCGGACCAGCCCTCGACGTCGAGCGCGGCGTCGTTCTCCGGCAGGTAGGGGTCGCCGCCGTTGCCGAAGATGCGCTCCACGAAGTCCAGGTTGGCCACCAACGAGCCCGGGACCAGCAGGCGAACCTCCATGCGCCGCTCCGGCAACCAACCCGGCACCGCCGGGCTCACCAGGGGCCGCAGTTGCATCGAGACGAAGCAGCACGCCTCGCCCGTTGCCGCCGTGAACGGAAGCCGCTGTAGCTCCGGCGGCGGCTGCAACGCGCGCCTCAGGATGGACGCAAAGACCTCTCGCGGGACCGCCTTCTTGTCGTCCGGCGCCGGCAGGCCGCCCTCCGTCACATGGAAGATGCCCGCCGTCGTTCGCCGATCCGACTTGGGGTTGTGCAACACGCCGTTGAGCAACCGGTGGCTCCGAAGCAAGGGCGACGCCACCTCGTCCTTGCCCGGCGTCAACGACAGCAACCGAGCCAAACCGGGCCGGTCGAGCACCAGCGTGCGCGCCGGAAGCTTCGGAGGGACCACCACGTCCTGCAGGTACTCGTACAGGAACGATTGCACCCGGTTGTCCGCCGGGCACAGGTAGGAAGCCAGCAAGCGATCCTTCTCGCGGTGGTGCGCCACCAACCGCGACAAGGCCTCGTCCAACGCCGGGCCACCGCCCGGGGGCGGGACCGTCGGCAGGCCCAGCTCCGCCAGCTTCAGGTTGATGTGCCGGTGAAGGGATTCCGGGTCGGCCACCACCAACCCAATGCTTTCCACGTCTCTCATCGGAAGAAGCTTGTTGACGGGCACGCTCTCAGCCCCGCCTCAACCAAGCTACGGATGCGCCGGAGCAGGGCAAGCGGCGTCCCACGGCACGGCGTTCGCTTCATTCAATTCAATCATGCGCGCATTCCATGGAATCCAGCACGTGGCCGGCGCGGCCGCACGGGGCGGGAGATGGACACGACTGGCCATGGAACGCGCAATGATGACCCATCCCAGGCCGAGCCTCGTCCTTGTGGAACGTTGCCGCTGGCGACGGGCACCTCGAACAGCCTGGGGAGTGGTGCGCGGGGCGGGGGTTGAACCCACAACCTTCGGCTCCGGAGGCCGACGCTCTATCCAATTGAGCTACCCGCGCAGGAGGAACATCCGTGTAGTCCGGGCGTCCGCAGAGAAAATGGTGCGAGGTGCAGGGTTCGAACCTGCGACCCCTTGCGTGTGAAGCAAGTGCTCTACCGCTGAGCTAACCTCGCGCTGCGCGTGCTTTCTTCCGGGAATTCCGCCATGGGCGCAAGCGCGGATTTCGGGCGCGGCTCGCGGCCAACCCTCGGGACTTGCCAATTCATGGGAGATGCGATGCCATGACACCCATCTTCCTATGCGCACTTCCTCACCATCGCCCGGGCGTTGGGTTCGCAACCCCGCCCCAACCGGCTTCACGCTCATCGAGTTGCTCGTGGTCATCGCCATCATCGCGATCCTCGCCGGCATGTTGCTCCCGGCGCTCGGCAAGGCCAAGCAGCGCGCCCAGGGCGTGACGTGCATGAACAACACCAAGCAGCTCATGCTCGCTTGGAAGCTCTACGCCGACGACAACTCCGAGCGCCTCGTCGGCGCAGCCAACTGGATGGCACCGGGCTCCAGCCGCGAGACGCCCAACTGGACCGGGGGCAGTTGGCTCGACGCGTCCCGCGGCCAGGAAAGCCGGCAAGACAATTGGGACCATGAGATGTTCACCAAGAAGAGCGTCCTGTGGAAATACTGCGGCAATTCCATCGGCATCTGGCACTGCCCGGCCGACACCACCATGGGCTTCGACACGCGCCAGAGGCGCAAGGTCCCGCGCATTCGCTCCATGTCGATGAACAACTGGGTGGGCGGACCCCCTTGGGGCGAGTCCGGCCCCGGCTGGAAGGTTTACATCAAGGAGTCCGACATCTCCAACCCCGGCCCCTCGCAGACCTTCGTGCTCCTGGACGAGCGCGAGGACAGCATCAACGACGGCTACTTCGTGGTGGACATGAACGGCTTCACCGAGGGCAACCCGGACCGCATGATGAAGCTCGTGGACTACCCGGCCCAGTACCACGGCAACTCCGCAGGGTTCGCCTTCGCCGACGGCCACTCCGAAATCCACAACTGGAAGTCCGCCGAGCTGCGAAGGCCCGTGCGCAAGGGCAGTCTCCTCCAGCTCAACATCGCCATCGGGTCGAGGCCGGACCTCAAGCGCGACGTGTATTGGATGGCCGAGCGATCCACCCGGAAGTAACCCGGGCACCCGGAGCCCATCCACCGCCCGGCATCATCCAGACTGACGATCACGGAAGCGCCGGGGCGTGGTGCCCGTGACCCGCCGGAAATGGTTGGTCAGGTGGGACTGGTCGCAAAAGCCGCATCGCTGTGCCACTTCCACCAGGGTCAGGTCCGTGTGCATCAGCAATTGTCGCGCCCGGTCAATCCTTTGCCGGATCAGGTATTGGTGAGGCGCATGCCCCGTGGCGATCTTGAACCGCCGCGCGAAGTGGAATGCGCTGAGCCCCGCCGCGCCGGCGATCGCCTCCAACGGAAGATCCTGGGCCAAGCGTTCCCGCATGAACTCCACGGCCTTCCGAAGCTGGTTCGGCGTCAAGCCCCGCCCCTTGCCACCCGTCGGCGTCGTGGGCTTGAGGTAGTGCCGCGTCAGGTGTGCCGCCAACGCCACCCCAAGCGCCTCCACGTAAAACCGCCCCCCGGAATGCCGCGCCATCACCTCGTCGCGGATCCGGTCGCACAGGGCCTTCACCACCCCGTCCGTCGCGGCCCGCACCGGCACCAGGTCCGGCAACACGTCGCTGTCCGCCGGCATCCCGTGGTTCGCCACGAACTGCGCGGTCAACGAAACCGAGTAAAACCTCCCGCTCGAGCGCGTTCGCAGCGAAAACATCGCGCCCGCCGGGAACACGCTCACGTTGCCGGGCATCACGCGATACATCCGGAACGGGCCTGCATCCGCCACCTCGATGTCCGCCGGGCCATCGAGGTGAATCACCACCATGTGGTTCGTCGGGCTCGAAGGTCCGCGCTCATGCGCGCCAAACCGCCGCTGCTCCACTTGGATCAACGGCCATTCCTGCGGGTCTGACCGCAGCTCGGGCTCGTCCGCGAACAAGGGTCCCCTCGACCCCGTTGCGGCGTCCACGATGACTTCCTGGGATGGGATGCTCGACATGGTCATGCGCAAATGTCCGGGTGCATCGCCATGCACCACCGGACGTTGTTGGTGAGGAACGACCCCGCCCCCCGGTTACAAGGTTCCATCCCGTATTTCCGGTCCGAGGCTGGGTCGCCACGGACCTTCCGGCAGCCGGTTCACCAACTGGGCAACCCCATGCAAATGCACCCTCCCCTCCCACCCACTTCGGCATCCGCTCTCCTGCCCGCCCTCGTTCCATGCGGGGACGTGCAATGGGCGACGTCGTGCGGTTCATCCGTGGCGGTCCTTGGACCAGCCAGCCCACGTCACAACGGTCCCTACGGCTCGCCCGCAACATCCGGCCGACGGCACCGAAACAGCAAGGGCCGCCGGTCCTTCGCGTCCGCCTTTCGCCCAAAGCCATTGTTGTCGATCAGCACCCATACATGCCTTTCATCCACCCAAAGCCCCTCGGCCATGCCGATGCCCAGGGGAACCGAGTAGGCGTTGCCCGGGGCGCGCTCGATCGGCCCGTAGTCAAATTGAGCCAACGTCCGGTGCGTCAACGGATCCACCCGGAGCACCAACTGGTGGGCCCGGCACAAAACCCACAACGAGCCGCCCTGCCAGCAGAGGTCGGAGTAATGCACGTCCCGTTCCTTGGAACCGAGGGGCAACGCCTGGAAGTCGTCCACGATCCGCAGGCTTGCCACGTCCACCACCACAATCCGCCCGGTCCCGCGCTCGTTCGCCACGTACAGGCGCCCGCCCCCGAACGCCAACCCTTCCCACGAGGCATTCAGGTCCGACCCGCTGAGCCATCGCCGGACCGGGCTCCAGTCGATGGCCAGTCGCTCCAACTTCCCGCCGTTGGCCGAGGCCCGGAAAATCCATCGTTCCTTCTCCGTGCACAGGTAAACGCGTCCGTCGTCGTCGCGGGCAAGGCCTTCCATGTCGGGGACGAACCGGGGGTTGCCGGCCGCCTCACGCAGGCCCGTCAGCGGGAACAGCTCTGGCATGGGATCCAGGCGGCCGGTCTCGTTCGTGGAAAGCACCATGCGGAACAAGGGAGCCTGCTTGTCGTTGGCGACCCACCACGCGCCGTCCGGCATCCGCATCAACGCCGACGCATCAAACCGCCCCGGCGGCGGCGTGAGCAGCCACCGGCCGTCGCTGCGAAGCGGAAAGCTTCTGGGAGCCGAACCGTCCGGGGCGCCCGCACCCGCCGAAAACGCCATGCCGACCCACAAGACCCAAGCCCTCCATCCCATAGGCCATCTTGCAAGGCTGCGCCCCGGGCAATCAAGGTCCCCGACGCCGGGCTTTCCGGTTGACCCATCGCGACGCGTCGCAGGACGTTCTGAATCAACATCCCCCGAAAGGAACACAATGCATTCACCTGCCTTGACAGGCTCACCGCGCACGCCCGTGCCCCAATTCCGTCCCAGCTCCTCATCCTGGACGCATCCTAGTGGATCGCCGAGCCGGATCGTCGTCGCCTGCCTCCTGGCATCCGCCCTCGGCCTGTCGCTGCACGCGCAGCAATGGATCGAGGTCAACCACGCCCTCGCCGGCTCCGCCTCCCAGTCCAGCACGATCTTTGACGGCAACAACCCGGACGCCGGCAACGCAGCGCTCGCCATCGACGGCAACGTCAACGGCGTCTTCAACGCCGCCTCCGGATCCGTCACCCACAGCGGTGGCGCCGCAGCCGACGCCGATGCCGGCGGCCCGTTCTGGGAGGTGGACCTCGCCGCCACCAAGGCCATTGGCCGGCTCCACGTGTTCTTCCGCACCGACTGCTGCCAGAACCGCAACGACGACTTCACCCTCGTCATCCTCGACGCCTCCCGGAACGAGGTGTTCCGACGCTCCTACGCGGGCCGCCCGCCCGCGGACGTCGCCTACAACATCGCCCCGGCCATCAATGGCCGCTTCGTCCGATTTGAGCCCCAGAACCCACTGTCCACGAGCGACGGCATCTTCTCCATCGCGGAACTCCAGGTCGTCGCGCCCTAGCAAGGCGTGACCCTCGCCGTCGCCCAGCAACCGGCCGACGTCACCGTCACCGAGGGACGTCGGGCCACCTTCGGCCCCGTGAGCGCCGGTGCGGCCGGCCTGCCCGCCGACCGCGTCTCCCTCCAATGGCAGAGGAACGGCGTGGACATTCCCGGGGCCACGGCCGCCACTTACACCACGCCCTCCATCCAAGAGCTGGCCAACAACAACGACGAATACAGCGTCCGCTTCCTGACCTCCGGCCAGGCCGTCTCCTCGGCCAAGGCACGGCTGACCGTCGCCAAGGACGTCGTGCCGCCCACGGCCGAGTCCCTCGCCTTCTCCGGCGGGGCCACGCTCCTCGCCACCGTGCGCTTCAACGAGGTCATGGACGCCACCTCCGCCCAGAACCCTGCCAACTACCAGTTCGGGGCCGGCGTGACGGCAGCCCGCGCCGTCCTGGGACCCATCCAGTTCGACCCGGCAGACCAGCATCCCTACCAGGTCGTGGTCCTGTCGTTGTCGGGGCTCGCCCAGAACTCGCCCTACACCGCCGCCGTCAGCGGCGTGAAGGACCTCGCGGGCAACGTCATGACCCCCGCCACCTTCGCGGGCAACACTCCGTTCTTTGAACTCAACTGGGCCATGGGCGGCAACGCCACCCAGTCCAGCACCGCCCCCGGCGGCGAGGCCTTCCGCGCCACCGACGGCATCACGGACGGTTTCTTTAGCCATGGCTCCGTCACCCTCAACGCAGCCCCCGAGGACCCGGGTTGGTGGGAGGTGGACCTCCTCGCCAGGCGCCCCATCGGCCGCGTCAAGGTCTGGTTCCGAACCCTCACCGCCGACGAGTGCCAGGCGCTCTTCAACTCCTGCCTCGTTCGCAACGACGACTTCACCCTGAGCATCCTCGACTCCAACCGAAACGTCGTCTGGAGCCGCGCCTACCCGGGCCGCCCGACCCTCCAAGTCGCCTACAACCTCCCGCCGGGCGTCCAGGGTCGCTTTGTCCGTTTTGAGTCCCAGACACCCCTGTCCACCAGCGACGGCTACTTCTCCCTCGCCGAGGTTCAGGTCATCGCCCCCTACCAAAACGTTGCGCTCAACGTCTCCAAGGACCTCCCCGCCGCCGTCGCGGCCGTCGAGAACCAACGCGCCCTGCTCGGGCCCGTCGTCGCCAACGTCGCGGGCGCGGATGGCGCGGCCGCCGACACCGTGCAGTACCAATGGACGCGCAACGGCGTGGACATCGCCGGGGCCAACAACTCCACGTACCAGACCCCGGCGCTCACCCTGGCTGACGACCAGTCCAAGTTTCGCTGCAAGATCCTGATCTCCGGCGCCATCGCCAGCAGCACCGAGGCCACCCTCTCCGTGTCCCGCGACGCCACCCCGCCCGCCATCAAGGGCGTCACCCCGGGCCAGTCCTACACCGACGTCACCCTGCTCTTCACCGAGGCCGTCACCGAGGCCACCGCCGGAAACCGCGCCAACTACGCCCTCTCCGGCAACCTCGTCATCAGTGACCTCACCGTCCTCACCCCCACCTCGGTGCGCCTCACGACGTCCCTCCAGACGCCAGGCACCCAGTACACCGTCACCCTCAACGGCATCCGCGACCTCGCCTCCGGCGGCGGCAACCTCATCGCCGCCAACACCAAGGCCACCTTCACCGCGCCGCGCTCCGACGCCGACCGCTACGTTGCCATCGGCAACCCGGGCAACCCCAAGGACACCCAATGGAACACGGCCCGCGGCAAGGTCGATTACGTCTATGACATCTCGAAGTTCAAGGTGAGCAACGCCGAGTACGCCGCCTTCCTCAACGCCGTCGCGCGAAAGGCCGACCCCTACAACCTGATGCCCTCCGGCGGCGGCGAGATCCTCCGCGAGGGCGACGAGGGCAACTACACCTACCGCGTCCTGGAGGGCCGCGAGAACCGCCCGGTCCTCTTCGTCGCCGCCGTCGATGCCATGCGCATGGCCAACTGGCTTTCCAACGGCGCGCGCGAGGACAGCGACACCGAGACCGGCACGTACACCTTCACCGCCTACGACGTCCTCTCGAAGCGCAACGCCAACGCCGACTACTTCCTTCCCACCGACGACGAGTGGTACAAGGCCGCCTACTACGACCCCACCAAGAACGGCACCGGCGGCTATTGGCAGTACTCGCCCAAGACCGATGACCCCAACCTGATGATTGCCGAGCTCCCCCCGGGAGGACCCTTTTCCGCCAACTTCAACTCCATCCCTGGCACCGATGGCAACGGAACCACCGACGTCGGGGCCTACACGGGCGCCGCCAGCTTCTACGGCACCTTTGACCAGTCTGGCCTCGCTTGGGAGTGGAACGAGCCCATGGACCTCACGACCAAGCGCACCTCGCGCCGCGGCGGATCGCAGGGCAACAACGTGGCCCGCATCGCCGCCGGGGCCATCGCCGACAACGCCATCACCAAGGGCGGCGCGTCCGCCAACCAAAGCTTCCGGCTCGCCCGCGCCCACACCCTGTGCATCAAGCTCACCCCCGTGGGCAACCCGGGGAACGCCAAGGACGCCCAGTGGAACACCGCGCGCGGCAAGGTCGATTACTCGTTTCAGATCGGGAAGTTCAAGGTGAGCAACGCCGAGTACGCCGCCTTCCTCAACGCCGTCGCGCGAAAGGCCGACCCCTACAACCTGATGCCCTCCGGCGGCGGCGAGATCCTCCGCGAGGGCGACGAGGGCAACTACACCTACCGCGTCCTGGAGGGCCGCGAGAACCGCCCGGTCCTCTTCGTCGCCGCCGTCGATGCCATGCGCATGGCCAACTGGCTTTCCAACGGCGCGCGCGAGGACAGCGACACCGAGACCGGCACGTACACCTTCACCGCCTACGACGTCCTCTCGAAGCGCAACGCCAACGCCGACTACTTCCTTCCCACCGACGACGAGTGGTACAAGGCCGCCTACTACGACCCCACCAAGAACGGCACCGGCGGCTTCTGGCAGTACTCCCCGAGGACCGACGACCCCAACAAGATGCTCGCCGAGCTGCCCCCGGGCGGACCCTTCTCCGCCAACTTCAACTCCATCCCCGGCACCGATGGCAACGGCACCACCGACGTCGGGGCCTACACCGCCGCCGCCAGCTTCTATGGCACCTTCGACCAGTCCGGTCTGTCCTGGGAATGGAACGAGCCCTTGGACCCCACGACCAAGCGCGCCTCGCGCCGCGGCGGCTCCCAGGGCAACAACGTCGCGCGCATCGCGGCCGGCGCCATCGCTGACAATGCCATCACCAAGGGCGGTGCATCGGCCAACCAAAGCTTCCGCCTCGCCTTGGTCACGCCGTCCCCGGCCCCGGTCCCGGCCGTCCTCACGGTCGCGCGCGTCAGCGCCACCCAGGTTCGCGTCACCTGGACCGGCTCCGGCGTCCTCCAGTCCACCACCGCCATCGGCGCCCCGTGGACCAACGTGCCCGGCAACCCGGCCAACACCCATGACGTCACCGTCGGGGAAGGATCCGTCCTCTTCCGCGTCGTGAGCCCGTAGGCCACCCTCCCATCGCGCAACGCAAGGACCGGGCCTCGGCCCGCTCCTTTTTCATGCCGTACCGGATTCCCAGGCCCCTTCGTCCCAAGGCAACGATGACGCCGCCACGCCACCGTTCGCGGTCACTCTTCCGTCCGCTTGGGGATCCGCCAAATGTTGACGTCCCCGAAGCACATCGAGTGCGTGGGCAACCTCCATTCCCGGGAGTCCCTCGACCACGCCAGGTCACGGTGCCAGGCCTCGTTGAGCACCTCGGCGGTGCGACGGGAGCCCTCCGGCAACGGGAGGCCTTGCAGACGGAGCGTCACGTCCCCAAACGTCCCGCTGTTGTTGCACGCCACCACGTACCAGTGATCGCCATCCTCCAGGGCCAGCGTGGTGACGTCCGGGACCGAGTCCGTGAGGAAGCTGCGGGTGATGCCCTCGTGGTTGTGCCGGACGACGAACGGCGGGCGCTCGTAGCTGGATTCGAGGGCGGGAAGGATCTGACGCAGCTCGCGGTACAAGCGGCCAACGTTCTGGTTGATCACGGGCGACTCCGGGCGTCCAAAACGCCGGATCCAATGAAACACGCCCCAGGCGCCCACCGTCATCGACGAGTACGCCATGTAACGGGATTCCTCGTAGAGCGGGTTGCGCCACACGCCCAACATGCCGGACTCCGTGTGGTCCGATCCCACCCCCTGCATGCACGGCGCCGGGTTGCGCAAGTGCCCGTGGCCGTGCAAGGCCGCCGCGCCGTGCGCCATCGACCACGCCATCATCAGCGGCCCCCAGTCGCCCCGATGCCCAAAGTAGGCCTGGTCCTTGTCCAGCGGGTACCGGTCCACCTGGAACGAGTCCACGGCGGGCAGGTACTCGGTCCAGCTCGACAACGGGACGAGGTTGAAGACCACCGACACCATCCGGCGTGGGTTGGGATCCCAGGCGCGCAACGCTTGGCGCGTCCGCAGCAGGCCTTCGGCAAATGCACGCAAGCGTTGTTGCCCCTCGACGCCAAGGCTGAAGCTCGCCGCATACTCAGGCTCGTCGTAGAGCTGGTATCCAAACAGCGCCGGGTGCCCATGGAGGGCCTCCACCCAGCGGCGTTGACGGGCCACCTCGGCCGCATCCCCTCGCATGTGGGCGCCGTACCAGCCTCCTGCCTGCACCAGCACACGAATGCCCCGCGCCTGCGCATGGTCGAGATAGGCGCGCATCCGGGTGATGTTCGCCCCGGTCATCTCGTCCGTGTCCACGTCGCTCGGCGAGTTCACGAACAGGACCAGGTTCGCGCCCTGCCGGGACAGCTCGTCAAGGTCCTCCACGTCGCTGGCGTAGCTGAACCATGCCAGCGGGAAGAACGGCCTGCCCGTCAGCGGATCGAGCCACGGTCGCCGCGGGAAGTCCACGCCTGCGGGCCGCGCCTCGCCCGTCGCCTCCGTGCCGCCCGGCACCGGATGCCCCGCAACCTCCGCCGCGACACGGAACCCGGCGTTCCCAACGTCCGAGATGGAGGAGTACACCGGGTTGGGCGTGGCGACGTTGAGGCCGGCATCGTCGCTGTCGAACGCCCCGCCGCGCAGCGTGCGGAGGAAGGGCGGGCGCAGGCCATCCGTCCATTCAAAGACATTGCCCGCCTGGTCCAGCGTCCCATGGGCGCTGCGGGCCTCGGGGAAATGGCCCACCTCCGTGTAAAAGCGCTCCGGATCCATCAGGCCGCCGTCGTGGAAGTTGGCGGCATGGACAGACTTGGGATCGCGTCCTGGCCGTTGGTCGCCGCGGGTCGGGTAACGCCAGTAACCCGGCCCGCCCGGCTTCGTCGGGTCGTGGTAGGCCGCCTTGTACCACTCGTCCTCCGTCGGGACAAAGAACCGCGCGCCGGCGTTGCGGCGGACCCGCCGCCCGTCGGTGCCCGCATAGCCGCGGAGCGTGTAGGCGCCGGTCTCCGTGTCGCCATCACCCTGCCCGTTGTGCAGCCAATTGCAGAAACGGCAGGCGTCCAGGAAGCTCACGTACGTCACCGGACGGTTGCCGAAACCCGGCTCCACGGCGTGGCGGTAAGCCCCCTTCTCGCCGGACCTCCGAATCTCGCAACGCGGACCAGCCCCTGACAGCGCCTTGTCCATGTCGTTGTTCCAAAGGTTGCCGTCGGCATCCGACTGGGCCTTGGCGTTCAGGAACACCACGTATTGCGCAGCGGTCACCTCGAAACGCCCCATCCGGAACGGGTAGTCCACCCGGCCCAGCCCGTTCGTGTCTGCGCCATTCCCCGGCGAGCCCACCGTGACCCATTCCAGGCTGCACAAGCCCTCCGGCATGTGGAACACGTTCGTCCCAGGGGCCACCTCCGCCGCATGGCCGCCCACACTCCCCAACACCCCTGCGCAGGCCATGCCCGCCCACGCCGTCCAACCTGGGATTTGCATCGGTCCACCGTGTCCCCTCGCCCGCCCCCTGCTCAAGGCATCATGCATGGCCATCGGTCCTGGTCCCGCCGCCGCTTGCCCCTGCCCTCCCTCCCATTGGCCCTTTGGTCCTTGCCCCGCAACGGCTCCCGGTCCACAACGCCCCCCATGGAGTCGCACGAAGTCCTCCGCGAGACCCTTAAGGCCGCCTCGGCCAAGCAAGTCGCCGCCGACATGAACCTGTCCCTCTCGCTCGTGTACAAGTGGGCCGAGCAACCCACGGCCGATGCCCCCGTCTCCAACCCCCTCGACCGCATCGACCAACTCCTCCGTTGCACCCGCGACGTCCGCATCCTCCAGTGGCTCTGCGAGCGTTCCGGCGGCTTCTTCATCCGCAATCCCGAGTCCTGCCACCCCCATCCCTCCCACCTCATTCCCGCCACCAACCAGGTCGTCCAGGAGTTCGCCGACCTCCTCGCCGTCATCGCAGCCGCCGCATCCGACAACACCATCACCGCCGCCGAGGCCCGCAAGATCCGCTCGCGCTGGGAACAGCTCAAGGGAGCCACCGAAACCTTCGTCCGCTCCTGCGAGTCCGGGAACTTCGGCGACCTTCCCCCCAAGGCCGCCACGACGGAATGACGCGTGTCCCATGGCTTCCCCCGACCACGACCCATGGCGTGCGCCCGGCGATCCGGGCCAAGGTACCCCGCCCGACGACGACGAGGCCTCCGCCAAGGCCCTCCAACGCTCCATCCTCGCGCTGCTAGCCCTCGGCATCCTCGCCGCCGGGGCCATCGCCTGGTGGTCCCGCCCCGGCCCCGGCAAGCCCGGCCTCTCCAACCTTCCCGCACCCACCAACACGCCCGGACCTTCCGCACGCCCGCCCAAGGCCCGCTTCACCGACGTCACCGCATCCGCTGGCATCCGCTTCGTCCACGCCAACGGCGCGCGCGGCGACAAGTTCCTCCCGGAAACCATGGGGTCCGGCGTCGCGGCCTTCGACATGGACAACGACGGCGACGCCGACCTGCTCTTCATCAACGGCCGCGCATGGGACGAGGCCGCCGCCCGTGCCGCGCCCACCACCGCCGCCCTGTACCGAAACGACACGCGCCCCGGCGGCCCCTTGCAGTTCACCGATGTCACGGCCGGCTCCGGCCTCGCCGAGCCCATCCAAGGCATGGGCGTCGCCTGCGGCGACTTCGACTCCGATGGCCGCGTCGATCTCTTCGTCACCGGCGTGGGCTGCAACCGGCTCTGGCGAAACCTCGGCAACGGCCGTTTCGAGGACGTCACCGCGTCCGCCAGCATCCCGCGCGACACCGGTTGGAGCACCGCCGCCGCATGGATCGACGCCGACCGCGACGGCGACCTCGACCTCTTCGTGGCCCATTACGTCGAGTGGTCCCAAGACCTGGACCGGAAGGTCAACCATACCCTCCCGGGCCTCGGCCGCGCCTATGGCCAACCCTGGAGCTACAACGGCACCCTGCCCCGCCTGTTCCTGAACCACACCCCGCCCGGCGGCGTGCCCCGCTTCTCCGATGCTTCCCCGGGCTCCGGCCTGCTCGTCCGAAACCCAGCCAATGGCCAGCCCATCGCCAAGTCCCTCGCCGTCGCCCCCATCGACCTCAACGACGACGGCTGGATCGACCTCGTCGTCGCCAACGACACCGTCCAAAACCTCGTCTTCACCAACCGCCACGACGGCACCTTCGCCGAGGTCGGCATTGCCTCGGGCATGGCCTTCGACGCCTTCGGCCATCCCCGCGGAGCCATGGGCATCGACGCGGCGCGCTTCCGCGACGACGACGCCCTCGGGATCGCCATCGGCAACTTCGCCAACGAGATGAACGCCCTCTACGTCTCGCAGCCCGGGCGCGACCACCTCGTCTTCTCCGACGAGGCCATGCCCGAGGGCCTCGGCGTCGCCAGCCGCCAGCTCCTCAAGTTCGGCCTCTTCTTCTTCGACTACGACCTCGACGGGCGCCTCGACCTCCTCACCGCCAACGGCCACATCGAGGAGCAAATCGAGCGTCTCCAGCCCGAGGTCCGCTACCGCCAGCCCGCCCAGCTCTTCTGGAATGCCGGCTCCGGCCCTGCCTTCGTCCCCGTCCAGGCCGACGACGCCGGCCCCGACCTGTTCACGCCCCGCGTCGCCCGAGGCAGCGCCTACGCGGACCTCGACCGCGACGGCGATCCCGACGTGGTCATCACCCAATGCGGCGGGCCCGCCGTCGTCCTGCGCAACGACCAGGGCCTCGGGCATCACTGGCTTCGGCTGCGCCTCGTGGGCCGCGCCGGCAACACGGGAGCCATCGGCGCATGGGTCCGCGCACGCGTCAACGGGCGCGTCCTGGCGCGCCACGTCATGCCCACCCGCAGCTACCTCTCCCAAAGCGAGCTGCCCGTCCACCTCGGACTCGGCACCGCCGGTCGCATCGAAGGCCTCCAGGTCCGATGGCCCGACGGCCGCGATCAAGTGATCCCCGTCCCCGACGTGGACCGCGAGATCCTCCTCAGCGAGCCGCCCTGAGCCATGCGGCGGACGGTGGCCAGCCAGCGACCCAACCGAGAAACAGGCCTTGGGATTTCTGCACCCAGCGTGACCCAGCGCGGCTGCGGCAACTCTGCTTGCCAGGATCGCCGGGTCGGGGGGGCCGGCCGACCACTGTGGCAGCGCCGTCCCGGCGCTGGCTTAAGGAGACCACGTGCCCCCACGCTGCGGTGGCGATGCCGCACACCCGATGCGCCGGGTCGGGGGAGACCCGGCCTCAACCCAAACCTGGCACACCACGTTCGCCCCGATGGGCTTCGGAAGCTGGCTGCAGACAACCGTCCCTGTTCAGCGTGAAAGCCGCGGATCAAAGGCGAAGGGCTCGGGCTTCCCGACCCGGATCCTGGCAAAGTCGGGATGCGCCGGATTGACCAGGAAGTTCGGCTCGCGCGTCAGGACGCTGGGGAGCATCAGCAACACCGACCGTGCGCCCTTCACCCATGCGTCGCCGATGCGCTGCGAGACCATGGACGGCGGCTCGTCATCCCAGCCGCGCGGCAAGGACTCGGGAGGGAAACGTTCTACCAACGCGCCGTCAAACCGAAGCCGGATGGCCACGTAGCGAAACGCGACCGGCGGCCTCACGTGCACCAGGATTTCCAGGGCGGCCAGCGACTTGGCAAAGCTCGCGTAAACCACCCGCACCCCCGCCGAGTTCCATCGCCCCCCATGAAGCCGGGCCCCTTCGCCATCCAACGCGGAGGCCGCGTGCCTCTCCTTCACGATGCGCCAGGCTTCGCCCATCAGGAATACACCCCGTGCTCGATGCGCCCCAGCAGGTTCTCGACCTCTCGTGCGCCCACCTCGGTCTCGGCATACTCCAGCGGCACGGACCCGCCGAGGCCGACCTGCGGCGATCCGAGCCATTGACGGGCCGTCTCTTCGCACCCCAGCACCGCCACGGCCTGGCCCATCAGGCGGGCGTAGCGGACGACGCGGTCCGACTCCGCCGGATCCAGCCGGCCCCCGGCCTTGCGGCGGTGAAGCGTGGCCTTGGAGATTCCCAGCATCGGCGCGAGCCTCTCCATCGGCACCGCCAGGGTCGCCCTCAGATCCTCCAACTCCTCAACCGGAAGCCCCTCGCGAAGCAAGCCGAGCAACGGCTTGATGGCCATGGGCACGTTTCCGGACATTCCGCGGACGCAGGACATCACGACCCCGGCCACCTTCCTCGGTGCAGCGGAGGTCGCCGACCGGCGTACCGGCGCCTTGGAGGGAAGCTTCCTCGGCAACGGTCTGGCCGAAACGTGGTTCATTTGCATAGGTTTATTGTCTCAATTGAGACATCCGTCAACGGGCATCCTCCCGCCGGGCAGGCCGATGCATCCCGAGGGCTCAGGCTCAATCAGGACAAGGGCGGCAAGGAGGAGGCGCGCGTGCCACGTCCCCTGACGCCCCATCCCATGCGCTGGAAGTCGCGGGACGTCGTTGGCGCCCACCAGACTCGACGCCGACCGGGTTCCATCCGTCACCTGCGTGAGGGTCCGCGGGATTGCCGTAGGCTGGCGGCCCTGATGCGGCGGCGCGGCCGCATCGACGGTGCGCCGGGCCCGGAACACGACCGACATCCCTCGGCCTACCTCCACGGCCTCACCGTCTCCACGCTCCATTCACTCGCCGTTTGCCGGGTCCCGCGTCCCATTCCAAGGGGCGTCGGTCCCAGGTCAGCCGTCCTGACGTCGGCGGCCAATCGCCCACGAGGTAGCCACCATCTCGCCGGCACTGGATGCCCGTGGGCGACGGGCACAGCGTCACCCGGAACGTCCTCCACCAACGAGCCTGGCCCAACGCCGTCGAGTACCTCCGCACCGTGTGCCCCGCCCAGCCAATCCTCGGCATTCCCGACAGGGATTGGCCCACCCGCAGCACCCACGGCGAATGCAGGTGCCCAATCACCGTGGTTTCCAACAAGGGCAACGCCCGGCGCACGCCTTCCAGTCGTCCCAGGAAAGGAAGCGCCGTCGGATCATGGCAGAACAACACCAACCGTCGGCCGTCGGCTGCCGCCTCCGAAAACAAGGCCTCGACGGCCCCCAGATGCTCCCGGTGCGCCCGGTCCCATCGATCCCATTCCCCCGCCGGTGCCTCGGGCCGGAACACGGGCCATGCCAGCAGGGTTGAGGTGACCCCCACCCATCGCCAACCCGGGAAGTCCTCGTGCCACAACCGCGGCAGCCCCAGCTCCGACTCGCAGCGTTCCAGGCTCCGCCATCGCGGCCCACCCGCGTCGCCCACGAGGCTCTTTTTGCCCAAGTCGTGGTCTCCCAGCACCCCGCGCACCGCCGCGCCCGGCATCGACCTCAACTCCGCCAGGACCTCCGCCGCGCTCTCCAACGCCGCGTCGTCGCTCACGCCCACGAAGGCCGTGTCCAGGGTGAAGTCCCCGTTGGCCACCACCCAGGCCGAGCCCGCCTCCCTCCGCAGGATTTCCCCCAGCAAATGGTTGTGGGCCATCGGGTCCGCCAACCACACGTGACGCCGGTACCACCGCGAGAGCACGCGCGCCATCCGCCCGCGCACCACCCGCTCGTCAAAGCCGCGTCGTTGCCGTTCACCAGGCCCCGCCCGATGCAGGTCGCTCACCACCAGCAACCTGCCCCTGCCTTTCATGCCCCGAGGCTTTGCAGGGCGTTCCAGGCGGACCCGTAGGCCCCGGCCACGTCCCCAAGCTGGGGCGGAACCAGCCGCATCCGCGCGCCGGCCGGGCGCCACTCGAACTCGTCCAGGTGCCGCCGCAACGGCTCGAACAAGGCATCGCCCGCCTTCGCGATCCCGCCGCCCACGATCACCGCCTCCGGGTCGAGCACGTTAGCGATGGAGGCGATGCACGCCCCGAGCGCCCGCACCGAACGCAGCCATAGGCGCGTGGCCTCCGCATCCCCTTCGAGATGCGCCGCCACGAGGTCGCGCGTCGCCCGGAACCTGCCGCGGCTGCGCGCCTGGACGGTCTTGTTGCCGATCTCCAGCTCGATGGATCCCGGCGTGCCGACATCATCCAAGGCCCCATTGAAATCCACCGTCATGTGCCCGAGGTGCCCGGCACGGCCCAGGTTCCCCTTCAGCAAGCGCCCGTCCACGATCGCCGCCCCGCCCACGCCCGTCCCCAACGTCAGCATGGCCACGTCCGCCAGTCCCCGCGCCGCCCCCATCCACGCCTCACCCAGCAAGGCCGCATGGGCGTCGTTCAACACCGGCACCGCCGTGGGACGGCCCAGGTACGCCGTCCAGTCCAGCCCCTCCAAGCCCTCCAGTCGCCCCGGCAAATGGCTGATCGAACGGCCCGACCGCGCCGCCAGTCCCGGCGCCGAGACCCCCACGGCGGATGCCCGGCCATGGTCCCGCTCAAACCCGCCCACCACGCCCGCCACCGCCCGGGCCCACTCCTTGTCGCGGTCCACGAACGGTTGGTTCGCCTCCCCCAGCAACGTCCCGTCCTCCCGCACCGCCACCGCCTTCACCGCCGATCCACCCAAGTCTATCCCGATGATCGTTCGCATGTCCGCGCCGTCCCTGACACAGGTTGGGCAACCGCGAAAGTCCCAACTTGGCGGCTCCGTTTGGACGCATGGCTTGCCAAGGCCCGGACGTCCGCGCTCCCATTTTCCCCATGCCAGCGTTTCGCCATCCCCATCGCGTCGTGTACTCGGAGTGCACCCTTGGGAACCACATCTACTACGCGCGCTTCCTGGACCTGTTCGAGGAGGCGCGGGGCGAGCTGTTCCGCGCCATGGGCACGCCCTTCCTCGCGTTGCAGGAGGCCGGCATGATCCTGCCCGTCCTGGAGGCCGACGTGCGCTACGCCAAGCCGGTCCGGTATGACGAACTCGTTCAAGTCGAGGTCACGCCTTCGATCCTTGGCAGGGTCCGCCTGGAGTTTGCCTACCGGGTGTTGGGGCCGGGCGACGAGGTCCGCGTGGCCGGCCGCACGCTGCACGTGGCGACCAACCTGCAGGACCGGCCCCAACGCCTCCCGCCGGACCTAGTCGCCGCACTCGCCCCGTGGCTGCGCCCGGGCGAGACGTCTGAGGGGAACACCGGCCGCAACCCAACGCCCTCGCAAGCGGGCGTTTGAGGGTCCTCGACGCTTCCGGTGGGTGGGCCAACCCGGGGCGTTGCCACGCGCTGGCATGGGCCGCGCCGTTGGAACCGATCGAAAAGGTCAAGGAACCGCGACGCCCCCTCCCGACCCGCCGTCCCCCGCCCTTCGCCCGCCGCCCCTCAATCCACGACGTCCACGTCGCGTTCCCCAGGCCCGGACGCGCCGGCTGCGGCCGCCGCATTCGGGGAACGTCGGCCGAGGGGACGCGGATTGCTGTTCGGCGCGAGCATCCGCTTCTGGCGCTCGCGGTCGCCCGCGTTGCGCACCACGGGGATGGGCTGCTCGGAGTTGATGTCGAGCCCGGTCACGTACATGGCGGCGGCGCCCGTCATGGGCAGCGGGATGAAGTCCTGCACTTGCTGCAAGTTCCAGTTCTCCTTTCGAAGGAACTGCTCGACGGCGCCCATCTCCTTCTCGGAGCAACCCGGGAATGACGAGATGAAATAGGGGACCAGGTACTGTTCCTTGCCGGCCTCCTCGCTGAGCTGGAAGAAGCGGTCCATGAACGCGGGGAAGTCGCCGGCCGGCTTGCGCATGCGGCGGAGAACGTCCGGGTGCATGTGTTCCGGGGCCACCTTCATGTGGCCCGAGACATGGCCTTGGACGAGCTCCTTGAGGTATTCGGGCGTGCGAAGGGCGACGTCCATGCGGATGCCGGACTGGACGAAGACATGCTTCACGCCGGGCTGGGCGCTGGCCTGCCGGAGGAGGTCCAGCTGGGGCTTTTCGTTGATCTCGAAGTGGGGGCAGATGGAGGGCCAGAGGCAACTGGGCCGATGACACTGCTTGCAGGCCTCGGTGTGTCCGTTGCGCGCGGCGTACAGGTTCGCGGTGGGGCCGCCCAGGTCGGAGATGGTGCCCCGGAACGAGCCCAGCTCGGTGATGCGACGGATCTCCTTGAGGACGGACTCGATGCTGCGGCTGGAGAGAAACTTGCTCTGGTGGAACCCGAGCCCGCAGAACGTGCAACCGCCGGCGCATCCACGCGAAACGATGACGGAATCCTTGATCGTGGCGAAGCCAGGCACTGGCTGCTGGTACGAGGGATGCGCCGAACGCATGAACGGCAGCTCGTACAGGGCATCGAGCTCGGGCGTGTCGAGCGGCATGGCGGGCGGCTCCATCCACACGAGGCGGCTTCCGTGCCACTGGACCAGCGTTTTCCCGCTGTAGGGCGTTTGCTGCGCCTCAACCACCTTTGTCAGGCGCATCAAGTGACGCTTGTCCGCCTGCAAGTCCTCCCACGACGGCAGCACGATGCATCCCGTCAGGTCCGCTGCCGCCGATGCCTTCCCGCCCAGGAACAGCGCCGTGCCGGGAATGCCGGAGAAATCCCTGCGCCCGGCCGCCAACCGGGATGCAATTTCCTTCACCGCGCGCTCCGCCATCCCGTACACGAGCACGTCCGCCTTCGCGTCCGCCATGATCGAGGGCCGGAGCTTGTCCTCCCAATAATCATAGTGGGCGACGCGCCTCATGCTGGCCTCCATGCCCCCGAGGACAACGGGAACGCCCGGGAAGGCCCGCCGCGCCATCTGGCTGTACACGATCGAGGCGTGGTTGGGCCGCTTGCCCGGGATGCCGCCCTCGCTATAGACGTCCTCCTTCCGCTTGTGCCGCGCGGCCGTATAGTTGGAGAGCATCGAGTCGAGGTTGCCCGCCGTGACCCCCACGAAGAGCCGCGGCGCGCCCATGCCCTGGATCGACTCCACGGCCGTCCAATCCGGCTGGGCCACGATCCCCACGCGATACCCCTGGGCCTCCAGCACGCGGCCCACCACGGAGGCACCAAACGACGGGTGATCCACGTAGGCATCCCCCGTGATGATCAACACATCCAACTGGTCCCAGCCCCGCGCGTCCATCTCGGCACGCGTCATGGGAAGGAACCCCTCGTTTGCCACGGGCGCTGCCGGTGCTTGTCCTGCCATAAGCCGGGGCACGCTGCCCATGTCCGTCCGTCCTCGCAACCCTGCATCCGCAGACTGCGGCATGAATCACCCACGCGCCCATTGGGCTCCCCGGCGCGGCCCCGTGCTTTTGCCGCGCCGCAACGCGTCGCCTAGCCCACCAACTCGCGCATCGGCTGGATCCCGTTGTCCACGAGGAACTGCGGGCGGCCCGTCAGGTCCGGCAGCGTCACCTTGTTCACGTCGATCCCCATGGCCTGGTACACCGTGGCATGCACCTCGCCGAACTGCACCGGACGGCTCGCGGCCTCGCCGCCGAGGCGGTCGGTCGAGCCAATCACCTGCCCGTGGCGAAGGCCGCCGCCGGCCAGCAGCGCGCAGCTCACCCGGGGCCAATGGTCGCGCCCGCCATCCTTGTTGATCGTCGGCGTTCGCCCAAACTCGCCCCACACCACCACGCTGACATCCTTGTCGAGGCCGCGGTCATGGAGGTCGTCGATCAAGGCGCTCAGGCCCTGGTCCAGCAACGGAAGGTCCTGGCGCAGCGCCCCGAAGTTGTCGCCATGATGGTCCCAACGGCTGAAGGCCAACGTGACGCAACGCACGCCGGCCTCGACCAGCCGACGCGCCATGAGGAATTGTTCCATCAGCTTCGGGCCGCCGTCGTCCCGGTTCCGCGGGTCGCCCTTGCCGTACCGCTCGACGATGCGCGGGTCTTCCTTCTTGAGGTCCAACGCCTCCACCAAGCGGCTCGAAGTCAAAATGCCGAACGCCTGTTGGTTGTACGCATCCAACCCGTCCATCGCGCCGCTCTGGTCCACCGAACGCCGGAAGTTGTCCATCGACGTCAGCAAGGCCCTCCGGTCCGACAATCGGTCCAGCGTCACCCCTTGCAGCACCATGTCCTCCTGGCCGCCCCCCTTGTTGATCTCGAACGGAGCATGGGCCGCCCCCAGGAAGCCCGCCCTCCCGTTGTCCGCCCACGGCACGTGACCCATCTTCGGGGCCAGGCCCATGTACGCGGGCATCGACGGGTCCCCCGAACCCATGATCTTGCCCAGGTAGGACCCGATCGACGGCCACCCCCCGGGCGGTTGATTGCGCGGATGCCTTCCCGAATGGCACGTGATGGCGTCGTGCCGGTCCTCGGCGCCCACCATGGACCGGATGATCGAATACCGGTGGGCGAGCTTGGCCACGCGCGGCAGGTGCTCGCAGATGCGAATGCCGGGAACCGAGGTGGCGATGGAGCGAAACTCGCCCCGGACCTCCGCAGGCGCCTCCTCCTTCAGGTCGAACATGTCCTGATGCGACGGCCCCCCGGGCAGGAAGATCATGATCACCGCCTTGTGGCCGCGCCCGGCGCTGCGGTGCCCGGAGGCCTGCTCCGCATGGAGCAACTGGGGCAGCGCCAGCCCGCCCATCCCCAGCGCGCCAATGCGCAGGAAGTTGCGACGCGAAACGCCATCACAATAACCCGAGCTGGGCGGCCGTGGTCCAAGGAGCCTTAGCATGGGACACGCTTCTTCTAGTGGGTGACTTCCGCAAGCTACCACGTCACCGCCGCAACCGGTCAATCGCGGGTTTCAGGGAATTGAGGGCCCCGGGGACAGCGTTCAAGGCACCCGCTGCCATCCACGCCACCCGGCGGTTGGCAGCCCGTCGAATCCGGCCAAGACTTCGCCATGCTCCGTCACGGCGTCACGGCTCTCCTGGCCGCATTCTGGGCGTTCATGGTCCTCCTCGTGTGGAGGGCCGAGACCGGCCGCGACAACCCCTCGTCACCCGTCCCCATCGACCTCGTCGCCGAACGCATCCTCCACGCTTCCGACCCCTCGCAGCTTCGCCTTCTCCACCACGGTCGTGAACTCGGGCAACTGCGCTGGGTCGCCTCCATCCAGGAGCGCGCGCCCGATCCAAGCGCCCACGACAACACCCCGGAAGGCATGGTTCGCATCATCGAGGGCTACCGCCTCGACATCGACTTCACCCTGCACGGCGACGCGCCGGACCAGCGCTGGCGCATTCTTGCCCAACTGGACGTGGGGCCGGATCGGTCGCTTCGCGAGGCGCAGGTCCGTTGGATGCAACGCCCCAAGGCGTGGGAGGTCCGGCTCCGCGCCGGGCAGGACCTGGTGGAGGTCATCGAGGAGGACGGCCCCTCCAAGAGGCGCGTCCAATCGTTCCAAGTTTCCGACCTGCCTCGCCTGCAAGCCAGCCTCGGCCCCATGGCCGCCTGGCTTCCATGGCCGCTTCCCTACCCGGGCGTCGCCAGCAGCGCCCTTTCCCAATCCGATCCCGCAACCCGCCCCGCCCCCATGCTCGCTTGGACCGCCTCGGATGAACCGCTCCTCGCCGGAAAACACAAGGTCCGCACCTTCCGGGTCGCGGCCAAGGTCCTGGGCCAGTTCGAGATCGTCGCCCACGTGAGCCGTGCCGGCGAGCTGCTGCGCGTCGCGCTCCCGGACCAATACCTCCTTGCGTCCAGCGCGCTGCCCGGGCTCGAAGCCCCGCCGCGCCGCAGGAGCCCTTGATCCTTCCCTCCACGCGTGCCCGGCCGAACGGTCACCAAACCTCCACGGGCCCCTTGGGAACCGGAATCGCCTCGCGCCGCGTGCTGGGCGGTTCCTCCTCCTGCTGGAAGCTCGCCACCATGGGCGACAACCGATACCGAGGGAGCAACGATCCGTCCTCGTCGCAGAACTGGGCGCGCCACCTCAGATAGTTGCCCAACACCGCCTCGAACTCCTCCCTGGCCGACACCTGCACCACCTTCTTGTTGAACTCCGAGGCCGGCCCGAAACGCTTGGCGTACCACGGGGCCACCTTGCGGAACAACACGCACCCCATCTTCTCGCCAAACACCTCGATCATCAGGTCCAGGTGACGGCGCAGGATCCGAATCCGCTCCTCGAACGACGGCTCCGGAAGCAACTCGCCCGTGTCCAGCAGGTGACGCGTCCTTCGAAACAACCAAGGGTCATAGAACGCCCCCCGGCCCGCGCTCACCCCCGAGCAACCCGTCCGCCGCAGCATCTCCGCCGCCGCCTCCGGCGTCGTGACGTCCCCGTTCCCAATCACCGGGATCCGCCGCACCGCCCGCGCCACCTCGCGGATTCCGTCCAGCTTCACGGCCCCGGAGAACCCCTGCTCGCGCGTGCGCCCATGCACGAACACCGCCGCCACCCCGACCTCCTCCAACGCCCGCGCCAGCTCCGGGGCCGTCCAGTTCGCGTCATCCCAACCCAGCCGCATCTTGGCCGTCACCGGCACCTTCACCGCCGCCACCATCCCCGCCACCAACTCCTGCGTCCGGCCCAGCTCCGTCATCATCGCCGAGCCCCCGCCCACCTTGCATACCTTCCGCACCGGGCATCCCATGTTGATGTCCACCGAGACCGCTCCGAAGTCCTCGCACATCCGCGCCGCCTCCCGCATCTCATGCGGCACCGACCCAAACAACTGGATGGCAAACGGTCGGTCCCGGGCATCCGACTCGACCAGCTTCAGCGCCTTGGGATTTCGCTCGATCAACGAGCGCGCATTCACCAGGTCCGTCGTGCACAGCCCAACGCCCCCAATCTCCCGCACCACGATGCGAAAGGGCAGGTTCGTGTACCCCGCCAGCGGCGACAGGAACAGATTCGACGACAAAGACAATGTCCCGATCTGGAACATGCCGAACACCGTATCGGGCGTTGCCCAAGGCTCCCAGCCCGGATCCGTCCGATCTGCCCAACCCTGAAGAACCGGTGCACCCGCCCGGACACGCGCCCACGCCTCGCCGCCCGTTTTCCCCTTTCCAAGCCCGCGCAAACCCCACGAAATGCCTGCCGAACGATGAAACAGTACCGCCTCAATCGCCTCTTCCATCCCCGCTCGAACCGTTGCTTCGACGTCGCCATCGACCACGGCTTCTTCAACGAGCGCGGCTTCCTCGCCGGCATCGAGAACCTTGAGCGCGCCGTCCGCACCGTCGTCGGAGCCGCCCCCGACGCCGTCCAGCTCACCGTCGGCCAGGCCCATTACCTGCAATCGTTGCCCGGCAAGGACCGGCCCGCCCTCGTCCTCCGAACGGACGTCGCCAACGTCTATGGCCAGCAACTGCCCAAGACCCTCTTCAGCCGCATGATCGATCAACCCGTCGAACAGGCCCTCCGCCTCGATGCCGCCTGCGTCGTCGTGAACCTCTTCCGCATCCCCGGCGAGCCCGAGGTCACCGACCAGTGCATCCAGAACATCCTCCGCATCAAGCCGGAGTGCGACCGCTACGCCATGCCGCTCATGATCGAGCCCTTGGTCTTCCAGTCCAACACGAAGGCCGGTGGCTACATGGTGGACGGGGACCTCGACAAGATCCTCCCCCTCGTCCGCCAAGCCGTCGAGCTGGGCGCCGACATCATCAAGGCGGACCCCACCGACGACGTGTCGGTCTATGGCCGCGTCGTCGAGATCGCGGGGCGCATCCCCGTCCTGGTTCGTGGCGGCGGCAAGGCTGCCGACCGTGAAATCCTCGAGCGCACCGAGGCGCTCATCGCGCAGGGGGCGGCAGGCATTGTCTATGGACGCAACATCATCCAGCACGCCAACCCGGCCGGCATGACCCGTGCGCTCATGGCGCTCGTCCATGACGGAGCCACCGCCGCCGACGCCGCCCGCCACCTCGCCTCATAGGCATTCATGCGTCGGCTGCATCGCATCTTGGCGGGCTGGTTCGCGGTGGGTGGCGGGGGCGCATGGGTCGCCGCGCTGGCAGCCGGGCCATCCCCGCTGCTCGGCCCGGTCACCAGCCTCTGGCTCGAAAACGACCTCTTCGTCCGCACCGACCAACACTACACCCACGGCACGCGCATCTCCCACACCGGCGCCGAGCACGACGCGTCCGAGCCCGCGTCGGGCCTGGGTCGCATCGCGCCCTGGCTGCCGTCCCTCGGCAACCACGCCGTCGCGTGGCGCCCCGCCCTCTCGCTCACGCAGAACATCTACACCCCCGAGGACACCTCCCGGCCCGACTTGATCCCCGAGGAACGTCCCTACGCCGGTTGGCTGTGCCTGAACGCTTCGGTGCTTATGCGCGGGGCGTCCTTCGGTGGCGTCCCCATGCTCGACGCATGGTCCGCGCACGTGGGCGTCGTCGGCCCCGCGTCGCTCGCCGAGCAGTCCCAGAACACCGTGCACCGCATCCGCGCCCTGCCCCTCGCGCAAGGCTGGAAACATCAGCTCCGCAACGAGCCCGACGTCGGCCTGCGCTACGCCCGGGCCCTCCGCTTCTCGGCGCCGGTCCGGGGTGAATGGTCGGCGCAGTTCCTGCCCCACGTGGGCCTTGTTGGCGGCACCGCGCAGTCCTTTGCATCAGTCGGCGGCCAGTGGCGCGTCGGCCTTCGCCTTCCCAACGACTTCGGATGGCGCAGCATCGACGACGTCATCCCGGCCTCCGGGGGCAGGCCCACCACGGGCCCCATCCCGTGGGGAATCCACGGGTTCCTGGGGGTCGATGCACGGGTGTTTGGACATAACGTCCTCATCCAAGGCAACCATTTCCACGACAGCCATGCCGTCCCGCTGCAACGTGTCGTCGGCGAGGTCAAGGCAGGCTTCGCTTACACCGGCCGCCGCATCGACGTCGCCTACACCCACCAGGTCCGCACCACGGAGTTCAAGGGACAGGGCGACGTTGATTCGTTCGGCTCCGTCTCCGTCGCCTTCAAGTGGTAGCGGCATCGACCGCAAACGCATCGACCTCATCCATTGCCGGCACGGAACGCCGCGATGGACCGCCACAAGGCGCGAGGGCTACCTTGCGGGCATGGCCCCGCATGATTCGCCGCTCCGCCTCCTCGCGCCCGCATCCGCCGACCCGTCGTTCCGCATCACGCGCCGCCGCATCCGGCAGTCCATCATGGGATGGACCTTCAACCCCATGCCCGTCCCCGAGCTGGCACGCCTCTGCAAGGACATCGGCTTCGCTGCCATGGAGGGCGTGGACCCGATCCATTACCCACTGATCCGCGAGTTGGGCATGGAGATTGCCCTCGTGGGCTCCCATGGCTTCTCGGAGGGGCCGCTCAACCCAAGGTTTCGGTCCAAGGTCGTCGAGTCCCTCCAGCGCGGCATCGAAACCGCCGTGCGCTTTGGCGCGCGCCGCGTCATCACCTTCACCGGGATGCGGGACGCCTCCATTCCCGACGCCGTGGCCGAAAGCAACTGCGTGGAGGCTTGGAAGGAAGTGATCCCCATGGCGGAGAAGGCGGGCGTGGACCTGTGCCTGGAGCACTTGAACAGCCGCGACCTCGGCCATCCCATGAAGGGTCACCCCGGCTACTTCGGGGACGACGTCCACCGCTGCGCCCGCCTGGTGCGCCGGGTGGATTCACCGCGCATGAAGCTGCTCTTCGACTTCTACCACGTGCAGGTGATGCACGGGGACATGACCCGGCACTTCCGCGACCTCCTGCCCATCATCGGGCACCTGCACGTGGCCGGTGTGCCCGGCCGTGGCGAGCTCGACGACTCCCAGGAGATCCATTACCCCGCCGTCATGCGAGCTGTCGCCGACTCCCCTTTCGATGGCTTCGTCGCCCAGGAGTTCCTCCCCACGTGGAAGGACCGCGCCCTCGCCCTGCGCCATGCCGCGGCCGTCTGCGACGTCTGATCGTCAGTGCACCTTGACCCGGAAGAACCTCCGGTCCTCCGGCGTGGCACCCGTGGCCACACGCACCTGCACCGGCTTCACGTCGTCGGCCAGGTACTGGCTCCGCTCCGACGCATTCGCGGCGTCGCCTGACATCACAAAGCCCACGGGCTTCCATCCGTTCATGTCCGGCGAGGCCTCCACCGTGTACGTCCGGCCCCGCAACGCGAGGAACTCCAGCACCGAACGCCCGTTCTCCACGCCCTTGGCCGTCAGGACGAAGCCATCCGCCGGGTCAAACGCATACGTCCCGGCCAGGTATTCCTTGAGGTTGCTGATCCCGTCGCCGTCGTCATCCGCGTCCGGCCGGACGTCCCTCGGCGCCCCGTTGCGGCCCATGGCGGCCAGCAGCATCCGCTCCCATGCATCCGGCAACCCGTCGCCGTCGCTGTCCACGCCCAGCGTGAGGTCCACGCGGGCGGTCTTGCCGGGCTCGGCCACGAGGCCGTTCACGCCGGTCATCTCGATGGGCACGTAGTTCACCGTGCCAATGCGGACCTTGAGGGTGAAGGCGGCGGCAGGGAACAGGGCGCTGGGCTTGTAGCGGGCGGCGGTGAGCCCGCTGTCCATGGGGACGGTGAGCTGGTAGTTGCCATCGACGCCGGTGGTGGTGCGCACGGTGGCGGCGATGGCGGGGCTGCCCGGGATCTCCAGCACCACGCTGGACTTGGGCAAGGCCAGGGGGTTGCCCTGCTCGTCGCGCACGACGCCAAACAACGTCTGGTGCGGCGCGGGTGGGAAGGCCTGCGTGGAGGGAATCCCAAGGGCCAGCGCTGCGACGGCCACCACGGCCGCCGCGAGGGGATTTGCAGGCCCTTGGGAAAGCATCTTGCCGAGCCCCAATATCGGGGTCCTGCTGCAAAGGATCGCGGCGCGGTGCATGACGTGGGACGTGGTTTCCGGGTTCATGGAAGGCGGTCGTTAGTTGCCGGAGTAGGAATACGTCACGAAGTGCAGCTTGATGTCCTTGACCGTCTGGAGGAACCGGTCGAGGCCCTCCTTCGGGTTGTTGAGCAGCTCGCGCCCCGGGATGACGAGCTTCCATTGGCTGTTCCACACGGAGCGCCCGATGAGGCGGCTGTTGGTGAACTGGGAACGGAGCAAGGTCCCGCCGGCCGTATAGATCTGCGGCGAAAACACCGCCGCACTGGGAACCGGCCGAAAGGCTTGGTGCTTCCGGATTTCAAAGAGCGGCTCGCTGAGCGACTCGGCGGACTGGTAGAGCTGCTTGGTAGCAAATTGCGAGCCCCCGATGTTGAACGGCATGGGAATCGCCACGTCCTCCACCTGCCAGCTTCGCACCTCGCTTTGGTCACCCAAGGGGGGACTGCGCATCGAGTCCACGCCCACCGGGATGAGGTACACGTAGGGAGTCGCCGCCAAGCCCAGCGGGTCGAGGAACCACGACCCCGGATCCGACGGCGATGCGCCGCCGTTCGTTCCCAGCACCGCGGAATTGGCCGAGGGCGACGCCATGCCACGATAGCCCTCGATGGCCACGCCCACGCTGTGGATTTTGGTTGCGAAGGCCGTCGGGCTGAACCGGCTGTCGCCGGAAGCCAGCGGGCGGCCGAAGAGGTTTTCGCCGTCGGCGATGGTGGTGGAGAAGGCGAGGACCAATCCAGGGACCGGCAAGCCACTGCCGTTGTTGATCTGCATGCAATGGCGGCGCACGTCATTGTCGGCCAACACGTCCGCCCGATAGGCCTGGTTGAGGACGTCCTTCCAATTCGTGTCGCCATCGCTGCCGGGCAGGATGCGGAAGTTCTCCGTGCGCAGGGACACCGTGGTGCCATAGGCGTCGGGGTTGTTGAACCCGAGTCGGCCGCGCAGGACCTCCCAGTCCGCCTTCATCTCCGCAAGGGCGCTGGACAGCCCGGGATCACCGCTGTTGCTGCCGGCGAACTGAGGTTCCCCCGCCTTCATGACGCCGAGGGAACGCGATGCCGTGATGCGACGAACGAAGTCACGGCCCGCCGAGGTGCCCAGCAGGCCCGTCTCATAGTCGTAGGCATTGGCCGCCATGAGCGCGTAGCGCGATGCCAGGTCGAGCAGCGTCTTGTACCGCTCCAGCTTCTCGTTGCGGAACACACGGAAGGCCGCATCCCGGGTGCGGTAGCCCTGAATGATGGCCGCCGAATGCTGCCGGAACGCCTGACGCTCGGCCTGGATGCGGTCGCCCTCGGCCATCAGCCTACGCACCTCTCGCTTGGTCTGGTCATGGGCCAGCGCGAGCGCCTGGATCTGCGCATAGTGCTTTTGGAATTCCTCGACCGACTTGCCGAAGTCGTAGGCCGCCTGCCGCGTCTCCGCCTCGCGGTCCATGATGTCAATCGTGTTGAATTGGATGTTTTCCCACGCCAGGTCGTGGATCATGCGGGCACCCTTGACGAGGCTTTGCCGGACGATGGCGATCTTGTCCTTAACGGCCTTGGCTGTCCCCCCCAGCGCCACAAGCGCCGCCCGGCCGGCCGAGGTCAGGTCACCGCCCGTGGCGACGCCGGCGATGAAGCCGCTCGGCAGCGCTTCGGCAACCCCATCCGCCGTGAGGATGATGTCCTCCTTGGTGTTATCCATGACCAACTGGAATATGTCGTTGGCGAACTCCGCCTTGGAGACGACTTGCTCCGTGACCATGTTGGCGACCGCATGCCGGCGCTTCTCCTCCCACGCTCCATTTTGCCAATCGATCAGGGCCAATTCCTTAAAGAGGCTGGCGAGGTCGTTGTCGAGGGAGTTGATCTCCTCTCCCAAGGCACCGTGGGCGTCGATCTGCGAGATGATCGCCTGCTGCAGGCGCCCCGGCGATACCCGGTTCCCGGTCCACGTGCTGGGCTTCACACGGTAACCGTGGTCGCCCAGCTCGAAGGCGAAGAAGAACATGGGGCGGCTGACAGATTCTTTTTTGCCATTGTACCAAGTCTCAATGACGGCGTTCTCGAGCACCACCCCGAACCGGGGCCCTCCATCAACAAGCTCCGTGTTCGGCCCTCGGCTAGGCGCCCCTTGGAGGGGCATGATGGCATTCTCGATCGTATCTTGGATCTCGTCCACCGTGACCGGCCCGAAGGTGATCCCCGTTTCATTCCTCGACTTGTAGTCCCTCGGCAGATCCATGATGGGAATCGCCCACGATGTCTTCGACGAGTAGTTCCACATGTCCGGGAAATCGAATTCCACCTTGTCGGTCAGGGCAAAGTTGAAGAAGTCCGGACCCGCGTACCCCTGCTTGTAGGTCTTGCCCGGCCCGATGTCGTCCGTGTACGGCGTCCCGTAGATCTCGATCAGGGCATTGGTGTAGGCCCGCTCCTGATTGAGGATCGAGTTTTGCAACTCCACCAAGGAATCCTGCTCGGTGCGCATCAAGCGCGTCACGTCCTTGGCATCGTCAAAGGCCGACACCGCATTTTGGAGCGCGAGGATCGCCCTTTGGTAGATCTGCTCGAAGTGGGTCCCGTTTTGGGCCGCCCCAATTTGGTTGGGGTTCAGGTCGAGGGCCAAGCCGCCCTCGGAGATGCCCAAGGGGGAGAGCCCGCCCTCGCAGTTGTCCATCGCGGTGTTCAGCCCGGCGGCCAACACGGTCAGCTCCCGCAACTCCGGCACCGTCGTCCGGTCCACCTTTTGGATGCCCTCATGGTTGGGATCCGGATCCGTGGCCGGAAGGATGGCATTGCCCACGACCCAGTTGAGGAAAGTTCCCTGCGCCACGCGGCTGCCCCAATGGTCCGCACCCCATGTCCGCACCGGGTGATTCGTGGCGCCCGTCGCGGCGTCCACGTAACGGCGCTGCGTGTTCACCCGCGTGGGGGAGAGATGGGCCCATCCCGCACGTTGCACGGAGTCATGATCCTTGCGCCAGGTCAGGTCGAACACCTGTCGCCCGGCACGCGCCAAGGCCGCCGCCGCCGTGGCAAACTTGCGTTCGTCCTGGTAGTCCACCGACACCGGCTTGCCCAGGACGTTGACCGCCTCGATGCGCGGCACCCAGTCGAAGTTCGCGTTCAACAGCAGCGAGTAATACCCCTTGATGGCCGTCAGATAGTGCCCGTAGGCGTCGCCGTGCCCCTGAGGGAACATGTGCGCCGCATCCGCCGCGTTGATCACACCGTCCGCCTCCGAATCCGGCTTCTCCTTAATGTTGTAGTTCAGCGCATAGATGACCTCGCCGGAGTCAATGCCGCGCGTGTAGTTCCAAACCAGGCGGTTGTACACCGGCGCCACATCCACCCCGGGCAACAAGAAGTCATCCCGCCCCCGCAGCAGCCCCAGCTCCTCCTCCAGCAACGTCGGCACCTGCCCCTTGAAGTTGAACAGCGAGGTGGCGATGTCGCCGTAGTTCTTGTCCGCCGTGCTAATGCCAATCGTCGGGTTGGAGGCATCCGCCCACGCCTCGTTGCCCACCATCATGTACAGGTCGCTCAAGTAGCCCGCCGCCAACAGCAGCGCGTCATTGGCCGGGCCGTAATTGAACCCGGACTCAATGCTCATGGATCGCCCCCGCCGAAGCACGGTCTCGTAGATTTCGATCAACCCGTAGTTGTTGATGGTTTCGAGATTCAACGCCACGTCCCCCTCCCATCGCTTGCCCGCCTGGGTCAGCAGGCTCACGTCCGTGTTCACTTGGTTGTTGAACAGGTCGGTCACCCGTTGGTTGAACGGATTGATCCCTGCCAGCACCCGCTTGATCCAACCCTCGGCCAAGGTCGGGGCCGTCCACGCCGACCAGTCGGCATCCGTCGGGGTTTCCTTGTAGAGGGGATGGTTCGGCGACATCGGCCGATACCGCATGACCACGTAGTTGTCCCCGAGCGCCTGCACCCCGGCGCCGCCAATCGTCACCCGCGGGATGTTGGTGCTAATGGTCTTCAGCGAGAGATAGCGCGACATTGAGGCGTCCACCTGCGGCGGGAGGCCATCCACGGGCGCGGCAATCTTCCATTCGTACTCGAACTCATCGTAGCGCGCGGCCATGTCGCCCGTGAACTGGAAGGTCACCAGTTCACTCAGTGGGTTTGCCGAGAGCTGCACCTTCACCTCGCCGCGATTCAGGCCGCCGCCCACCCGCAGGATGTGCATGGAGACGGGATCGCCCGGCTTGGTTCGGTCCGTCCCGCTGGCCTCGATCACCGTCACGTAGCCGGATCCCGGCCCCGTGGCGCTCAACGCATAGCTGTCCACCGGAATGTTGGCGTTGCCGATCTCCGCCAGATCGCCAACACCGATGGCAACCGTTTGGCTGTCGTCCGGGATGTAGGTTCCGGGAACCTCGGGGTTCTCGATGAACGTCTCCACATCGGTCGAAAGGTTGGCCACCAGAATGCCCCATGCCGCGCGTCCCTTGACGTCCGATTCAGGACACAGGTTGATGACGGCCGCGAGATCCGATCCCCTCAGCACGTTGGGCATCAGGTAACTTTCGCCAAACACCTCGTTCTTGAACTCGCCCTGCAACACCAACTGCCCCCGTGCGCCACGGTTGGGATCCAAATAGACCCGGGTGGCCAGGTGGGGCGGCAGGTTGGGGAAGTAGTATTTTCCCTGGTAGAACGTCTTGTAGACGCTGTCCGGGGCAAGCCCCACATCCGGAAAGATGCCGTCAAAAGTACCCGGGGACCCCGTGTCCAACTGATTGAAGAGCGCTTCGATGTCCGAAAACTTGGCCCGGGTGGCGTCGTGCAGCACCGCGCTCGGCACGCCCTCGCGGAGGTCCGCGGCAATGCTCTGCTGATAGAGCACGTGGGCGGTCTTGAAGTCCCGAATCCCCGGCAATCCAAAGGCCGGCTTCGTCAGGGTTGCCGCGAAGGGAAGCGTCGGCACCGGCTTGCTGGAATCCTTGGGGTCCCGCTCCGGCCAGAACGGACGGTACACGATGTCCAGCGACGGCGTCAGCTCCGAGGTGGGATCGCCCACGTGGGCTCCCGTGGCCGGGTCGATGCGGCGCAGGTAAGGCACGATGGTTCCCACGGCGGGCGGCCTGGCAATCCCGGGCCAGGCAAAGCTGGCCTCGGTCTTGTAGTAATACCGCATCGTGAAGCTGTTCGACCCGTTGGGCGACTGGGCCAGGAACGGGGGCCGGTTGGTGAACGTCACCACGCTGCCCGTGTACCGGTTGGTGCTAATGATCGCCAGCGACGGCGGCACCGACGGAGTTCCCGTGACCACGACCTCGAGGGCGAACTCATTGGTCACCGAGCTCAGGTCATACAGGTCCCGCACCGCGTAGCGCACGGTGAACGTCCCCGCGGTCCCCGACGGCGGCGTGCCCGCCACGCCGAGGCCATTCGCGAAGGCCCACTGCGGGCCGCTTTCCACCGTCAAGGCCAGGAACTCATCCTGGCGCGACGCGTGCACCGGGACGCGGAAGGCCGTGTTGGCCACCACACGCACGGTGCCGATGGGCTCGATGGTCCCGGTCGAGGCCTGATAGGTCCCAGCCGTCACCGCCGGCAGGCCGGCGTGCGGGCCGCGATACACCCACAGGTCCTGGTGCCGATCCTTGAAGACGAACTTCTGGTAGTGGCCGAAGATGTTGGTGCCGTCGGTGGCGTTCCATCCGCCGGGCAGATCCTGTTCCGTCAGGGTCGGCTCGTAGTTCCGGCTGAAGGCGGCATCCCCGGTGCCCACGATGGGCTTCTGCAGGAAGGTCAACGGCGGCGGCGGCTGCATCATCTGGCCGGCCGGCACCGGGTAGTCGAACACCCAGCCCACCTCGGGCTTCTCCCGAAGCACCTTGAACACCCCCATGGACGGACGCCCGTCAAACGACCGATACGACACCAGCACGAACGGCTCCGAGGAATAGCTCTCACCCGGGGTGGTGAGGTTCAGGTCGTCGCGGGTGGCATAGGGCGTGCCGCCGCTCATGATCGCATGCTCCTCGTTCGGGTTATAGCCGGGGAGCGTCCGATCATTCTGGTGATAAATGGTCCCCTGGGCCTCCGCCACGGTGGCATCGATGCCGCCGAGCTTGCTCGCCAGGACGATCTCCCGGGGCGACGACGGCCAGACGATCGTGTAGCGACCCACCGCCGAGGGCCAGTGCGCCGCGGCGAAGCCAGCCGTGGTGTTGCCATTGTTCAGTCCCGCGCGACTGGAGCTCGGGCGGAACCACCAGACTTCCAGCAGGTTTTTACCGGGGATCGCATTGACCGGGATGATCGAGCCCTTGGCCGCCGCATCGAAGCCGACCACGAACGGATTTAGGTACGATCCCACGTCGTACGAGGTGCCCTCCTGCTCCCGGATGTAGCCCGCCAGATAGGGATCTTCGGGAAGGTTTCCCGGCTCTCCCGAGGGCGCAACGATCCGACGACCCACCGCCACGGTTTCGTTGACCACGCGCGGAGCCTGCGACGGAACCGGCCACACGACGGTCGATCCGTTCCATGCCGTCAGATTGGTGACGATGGGGTTCCCGGCATAGTTGGTGGAACGTAGGTTGCCCACGAACCAGGAGAACACGCGCTCGAATGCAACGCTCTCCCCCGCGTTGTAACGCAGCAGCGAGCGATGGACGGGTTGCGAGGCGTCGAGGACGCTGACGAAGCGTGCGTCGGCCAGGATCTGGGCACGGGGCCGGTCCAACGGATCCTGGTATTCCAAGGTCGGAACCACCACGGGGTCCAAATGCACCGCGGTGGCCTCGGCCTCCTTGTCGTTCGCCACCTCCGGACGGACATACAAACTGTACTTCGCCACGTCGGTGGGCCAACGCAGCTCATAGCGTCCATAGTACCGAGGCCATGGGATGCCCGCGATCCCCGTCTCCATCCAGTGGACGAGGTAGTCATTCAGGTTTTGGGTCTCTCGCGTGGCGTAATAGGCCGTCCGTCCACCGGAGGCGTTGATGTCCTGGTAGGCGTACGCCAAGCCTACCTGACGGATGGGCTCCGGATCCAACTCGCCCAAGGAGCCGTCCAGCGGCGGGAGGATGCGTTCCCCCAGCTCCACCTTCACGTCGAGCGGAATGGGCTGTTGAATAACATCCACGATCTCGAAGCCCAGGTGCGTGCGAAGCCCTTCGCCAACGGGATCGCCCAGCACCTCCAGAAACACGCGTCCCTCGGCATTGTAGGCGTACAACTGCCCGATCTGCTGCTCGTACCAAAGGGTACGAAGCTCCTGCAACGTGGCGTTGGTGCTTCCATCCACCGGGCTGGTAAAGCCAATCCCCTTGAACTCCGAGGCCACGGTCCGGGGGAACGCCGCGTTGTACACGATGTTGATCGCGCCCACCCGGGCCGTGGGCACCTGGATCGTCTTGCCCGTTCCCTGGTAGGACTTCTGGGTCCAGTACATGTTGCGCGTGGGCTTGGCTGGCGCACCCGAGACCACGTACCGCTGCGTGTACAACAAGTACACGTTCGCGCCGTTCGTCATGAAGCTGGTCGTCCCGGCGGCATTCACGTAGTTGGGCACGGTCGTCAGCGTGTAGGGCTGGGCCTTGATCCACGTCACCCGGATCACGCCCGTCTGGACCGCGTAGAGCCGACCTGCATGGGGACTCCAGTAATGGCCCGTCGTCTCGGGTGGCTCATCGCCATAGGGCCGGGCCACCCAGTAGTCCTGCGAGGTTCCCTCCGGCAGCTTCAATCCCGTCTCGGCCACCGCCGGCACCGGGATGATCGACCCGAAGTTGAGGCTGCTGCGCCGCACGAAGATGGGCGTCCCCACCTGCACCTGACGCGTGAACATCACCACCTGCCCCGCGCTGTTCTTGCCCGACGGCAACCCCATCTCCGCCGCCACCGCCCCGGTCAACGCGCTGCTGCCCGCGTTCAGGCCCGAGGAGTTCCGCAGCACGCTCCAGCCCGCCTGCCTCAGCCCGGACGATCCGCCGACCATCAACATCGTCCGGAACTGCCCGGCCGTCGGAGGCACATACAGCCCGGTCGATTCATTGCTGTTCGGCACCCGTCCGTCGCTTCCGGGCGGCGTTCCCGCCACCTGCGAGATCGGGACGCCGCGGAAGCTTTGGTAGTTGGGAGTGCTGCGCGGCTCGACAAATTCCCACGGCAAGGCCTGGGCCAGCGCAGTGCCACCCATCAGCCAGCCCAGGGCGAGGGCAGCAAGGAGGCGAACGGTCTTCATAGGGCGTTGCATCGTTGAGGCATCCGCGGGATTCAGAAACGGGGACGCGGGTTCAGGCTAACGGGACTTCACCACCACCACCGGAGTCGTGGACGGTGCGGCGGACGCGGACTCGGCCTTGCCCTTCGTGGACTGCATGCTCGCCACCAGCTTGCGCAACTCGGCCATGTCCCGCTCCAGGCCCTCGACACGAGCCGCCGCCTTCTTCTCCAGTTCGGCCACGCGCAACTCCCGCTTCTCCACCTCCTGCACCCTCTGATCGACGGCCTGCAGGCGGCGATCCACCTCCTGCAACGCGCTCACCGCCGTCATGTACACCTGCTGGTA
>CAYSGH010000021.1:0-60133 GCA_964430505.1 uncultured Akkermansia sp.
CCCGCTTCCCGCTCCCCGCTCCCCGCTCCCCGCTCCGCGAGTGGCGCGCCCTTTCCTCCGTGCTCGACGGCCTTGGAGGGGTTGGCAGTGTTTCGGGACTTCCATGATCGAGCGTGAACGCAGCGTGTGGCGGGGCGTGGGCCTCGCGTTGGGATTGGCGGGGACGGCGTTGGCATGGGGCGAGGTGCCGCGGCATCCCAGGTTTGGGTTCCCGGTGTACACCAACGCGCCCGCCGGACGGCAACTGACGGGCCAACACGTGCCGGCGTTGACCCCGGCGTTGTCGCCGGAGGAGGCCCGTCGGAAGTTCACGGTGCCGCCCGGGTTCGAGATGCGGTTGTTCGCTTCCGAGCCCGAGGTGGTGAACCCGGTGGCGATGTCGTGGGACGAGCGCGGGCGGCTGTGGGTGGTGGAGTTGTACGAGTATCCGCTCGGGGCGCGTCCCGGGGAGAAGGGGCGGGACCGCGTGAAGATCCTGGAGGACGTGGACGGCGACGGTCGCGCGGACTCGGTGAAGGTGTTCCTGGACGGGTTGTCGCTGGCGACGGCGGTGTTGCCGGGCAACGGCGGCGTGTTCGTGGGGCAGGCGCCGCACCTGTACTGGGTGGAGGACACGGACGGCGACGACGTGGCGGATCGCAAGACGGTGGTCCAGACGGGGTTTGGGCTGGAGGACCGGCACGAGCTGCTGAACGGGTTCACGTGGGGGCCGGACGGGCGGATGTACATGACGCACGGGGTGTTCACGGTGACGAAGGCGGTGAACCCGGGGGCGCCGTCGGAGCCGGTGGTGTTGACGGCGGGCGTGGCGCGGTACCGGCCGAACGAGCGGCGGCTGGAGGTGTTCGCGGAGGGGACGTCGAACCCGTGGGGCGTGGACTTCGACGCGCGGGGGAACGCGTTCGTGAGCGCGTGCGTGATTGACCACCTGTTCCACCTGGCCCCCGGCGGGGTGTACGTGCGGCAGGCCGGGCAGCCGCCGTACCCGTATGCCTACGGCCTGCTGCCGAGCATCGTGGACCATCGCCACCACATGGCCGCGTATGCCGGAATTTGCATTTACCAAGGCGACCAGTTCCCGGCCGAGTTCCGGGGCATGGCCCTTCAGGGCAACATCCATGACAACGCCCTGCACCAGGACCGGCTGGAGACGCGCGGCAGCACGTTCGCGGCGTCGTTCGTCCGGGACTTCGTGCGCGCCAACGACGGTTGGTTCATGCCGGTGTCCACGCAGGTGGGGCCGGACGGCGCGGTGTGGGTCATGGACTGGTACGACCGCTACCCGTGCTACCAGAACGCGAACGCGGACCCGGCCGGCGTGGACCGCGAGCGCGGCCGCATCTGGCGCGTGGTGTGGACGGGCGACCAGCCCGGGAAGCCCGTGGCGTCGCGTCCGGCCGGGCTCGACCTGGGCAAGGCCTCGTCCGCCGAGCTGGCCGGGCTCCTGAGGCATCCGAACGTGTGGCATCGGCGGATGGCCCAGCGCGTGTTGTCGGGCCGGGCCGACGCGGCGACGCAGCGCGACGCGTTGATGGGGCTCGTGCGAGACGGCGAGTCCGAGGACGCGCGGCTGGCGGGGCTTTGGACGTTGTTCAGCACGGGCCAGGCGGACGCCGCCGTGCTGGACGTGGCGGCGGCGTCCCGGACGGCGTCGGTGCGCGCCTGGGCGGCCCGCCTGACGGGCGAGCAGGGCGAGCCGACCGACGAGACATGGGCGCGGCTGGCGCGGCTGGCGTCGGACGCGGACGCGACGGTGCAGGCGTCGGTGGCAACGGCGGTCCGGATGTTCACGAGCGGGTCGTTGACGGTGAACACGGCTCCCCGGCAGGACATGGAGCGGGTGGCGTCCGGCGTGGGCCGGGTCGTGGATGCGTTGGCGGCGGGCGCGGCGGGGACGCGGGACCGGGACCTGCCGTTCCTGTTGTGGATGGCGGTGGAGCCGCTGGTGGCGGCGCGGCCCGACGCGGCGCTGGGCTGGCTGGCGGAGCGGGGCGCGGCGGCGATGCCGTTGTCGGGCGAGCTGGCCTACAAGGCCATGCGGCGGTGGTGCGACTCGGGCGACGCGGCGTTGGTGGGGAAGGCGGTGGGCTTGGCGGGCAGGGTGGGCGGCGACTCGCCGTTGTTGCCGCGCCTGTTGCAGGGATTGATCGACGGCCAGCGTGGCCGGGCGATGGCCCCGAATGCCGACGCCCAGGCCATCGTGCAGGGATTGTTGGGCCATCCGAACCGCGAGGTGGCCACGCGGGCGCAGCAACTCGGCGCGGCGTGGGGCGACGCGGCGTCGCTTCGGGCGTCGCTCGACCGGGCGCGGGATCCCATGGCGTCGGAGGAGGACCGCAAGGCGGCCATCCGGTCGGCCCGGGCGACGCGGAGCGACGAGGTGCGCGGGGCCTTGATGGGCATTGCCCGGGCGGCGGGACCGGATGCCGTGCGCGTGGAGGCGGTGCGGGCGTTGGGGGAGGTGGGCGTGGAGCCCACGGGGCCGCAGTTGTTGGAGGGCTGGGGCGCGATGACGCCGGCCGTGCGTCGGTCCGTGGCGGAGTTGTGCACGACGCGCTGGCAATGGCGCTGGGCACTGTTCGGCGCGGTGGAGAAGGGCGGGGTGAAGCGCGGCGACCTGCCGCCCACGGTGGTGCGGACGCTGGTGACGTCGAAGGAGCCGTCCGAGCGGGTGAAGGCCGAGCAGTTGTTCGGGCGCGTGCAGGCGACGAGCGCGGAGAAGCTCAAGGTGATCGCGGAGAAGCGGCGCCTGGTGGTGCAGGGCGAGGTGGACCTGAAGGCGGGGCGCGAGGTGGCGCGCAAGTCCTGCCTGGTGTGCCACAAGCTCCACGGCGAGGGCGCCGAGGTGGGGCCGGACCTGACGGGCGTGGGACGCAGCTCCCTGGACGCGCTGCTCCACAACGTCATCCACCCGAACGAGATCATCGGGCAGGGCTACGAGAACGTGATGGTGGAGACGCGGGACGGGCGGACGGTGTCGGGCCGGATGGTGGAGAACGGGGCGGCGCGGGTGCGGCTGTTGCAGGCGGGCGGCGTGGAGGAGGTGATCGGCAAGGCGGACGTGAAGGCGTTGGTGGTTTCGGAGAACTCCGTCATGCCCGAGGGCCTCGAGCAGATGCCCGACGCGGACTTTCGCAACCTGATCTGGTTCATCCTCGCTCCGCCGGAGGACGGGAAGCCCCTCGACGACGGGCGACGGCGCGAGCTGATGGGCGGCGCGGGCGACTCGGCGTCGGTGGAGACGGTGCGCGACGGGGAGTCCGTGGCGTTGTGGGCGCCGGAATGGCGGCTTGACGCGCCGGACTTCGCGGGGACGCCGTCGCGGATGGCGTCGTTCGCGGGCGAATCCAACGTGATGGCGACGCATCCGCACCAGCCGGGCCGTCCGGCGGCTTGGGTGCGGCGCTGGAAGGTGCCGGGAAGCGCCGCAGCGTTGCGGTTCAAGGCCGGGGCGCGCCCGGGCCACGAGTGGGAGCTGGCGGTGCGCGTCGATGGCAAGCCGGTGCATCGCGACGTGATCGACGCCTCGCGCGGTCCATGGCGCGACGTTCGCGTCCCGCTTGGCTCCTTCGCCGGGAGGGACGTCGAGGTGCGGATGGAGAACGGCACGACGGGCGGGGGCCCCGCGTTTGCCCTGTGGACGGTCCCGGAGTTGGACGCGGGGGTGGTGGCGGTGAGCGGGGGGCGGTGAGCGGGGGGCGGGAAGCGGTGAGCGGGAAGCGGGAAGCGGGAAGCGGGAAGCGGGGAGCGGGGAGCGGGGAGGCGGGGAGGCGTTACGCCTTGGAGGCTTGGGGCCAGGGGATCTTGTTGTCCTTGAGGCGGGTGGGGCAGACGAGCTGGGGGCGTTGGCGATAGCCGTTGGCGGCCATGCGTTGCTGGACGTCCTGGACGAGGCGCGCCCAGGACAAGGGCCGGCGCGCGGCGGTCAGGGCCTCGGCGAGGAACCAGGTGAAGGCGCCGTTCGACTGGGAGCCATGGCGGTGCTCAAGGGCCAGCTCGCCCTCGGCGCAGGCCTCCAGGATGAAGGGCATGAAGGGCCCGGAGTGCCCGAAGGCTTTCCTCGCGAGGATGTAGGACCTCCTTTGGGCGGAGGGATCGGAGGGTGCGTCGCCAAGCACGTTCCGAAGCCGCACGGAGCAGCCCAGCTTTCGGAGGCTTCCATGGCGGACGTCGAGGGTATCGGGCGTGCCCTTGTCCGGGGCGACGCGGGACGGGCCGATGCTGCGTTCGCGGAACTGGTTGTCGCTCCACTCCAAGACCCGGTGCCGGAGGTCGTCCGGCATGGACAAGCCCCGGGCGCGCACGCCTCCGTCGCGGGCCATCCCGCCGGAGTGGCAGCAGTCGAGGATGGTGAGGAAGCGGGTGTTCTCGGGCAGTTGGGCGTAGAGGTCGTGGAACTCGTCGTCCACGAAGGCGCGCGTGCGGCTCCAGTCGAAGTCATAGGGCACGAGGCACTCGTCGAGGCGATCCACGACCTCATGGGCTCCGTAGCCCGGGAGCTGGGCTCCGTGGCCGGCGAAGTAGAAGACGCGGTCGTGCCCGTCGTGCGCGCCATCGAGGAGCCAATGGAGCCGGTCGAGGATGCGTTCCTTGGTGGCGCGGGCGTCGAGGACGACGCGGATGTCCTGGGCGGCGAACCCGGCCTTCTGGAGGACCTGGCTCATGAGGAAGACGTCGTTGGCGCATCCGGGCAGGTCATGGGCGGGGTTGGGGTAGTGGCTGAGGCCGACGAGCAGGGCGCGCTTGGCGGGCTTGGCATGGACGATGGCGGGGGCGGCCTCGTCCCGGCGGGCGCGCGCGGAGGCCTTGGCGGCAACGGGCCGGGGCCGTGCGGAGGGCAGGGGAGGGAACCCGCGCAACGAGGCGAGCTCGGGGACCTGCTGAGCGGCCACGTCGCGCCAGAGGGCGGCGGTGGCTTCCTCGTGCGCGAGGTACCTGCCGGCGTCGTGGTTCAGGATGTTGCCCTCTTGGTCGAAGGGTGTGAGGTGCTGGGAGAAGTTGGGGCGCTGGCCGGATGCAAACCGGATGTCGAGGGGCGCGGTGAAGACGTGGTCCTTGGGGTTGTACAGGTGGAACCAATGGCGGAGCGGCGGGATGGATCGGAGCCGGCCGCCGAAGACGTTCCGGACGGCGGGGTGGCCAATTTGCGAGCCAAAGGTCGCGAGCGTCAGGCCCTCCACGCCCGGGGCCGATGCGTTGACGGGTCGCGCCAGCGTGTCGTAGGCGATCAGCGAGCCGAGGCTGTGGGCGAGGACGAGGTCGGGCCGGGCGCGTTCGATGGCGACGAGGATGCACCTTCGGAGCCGGTCACGGAGCGCCGCGTTGCCCGCCCACTCGCAGATCATGCCGGCCGTCCACTCCAAGGTGTCGCCCAGTCCGCCTTGGGGGCCGAACCCGCGCGCCCCAAACACGTCGCCCAAGCCGTGCCACACGGCCGACGCGGTAAGCTTGGCGACCGATGTGACCAGGACGGCGGGCGTCAGCCGGGCGGTGTCGAACAACTTGTTGTAGGCGGCGAACTCGACCTCGAACGGAAGGCTCCACGTGGATGTCGCCTTGTTGATCCCGTCCCTCCAGGGCGCCTCCGACGGGCTCGGCGGCTTGCCGGGGTCCGACTCAAGATGGTTCACGCCGTGGATGCAGAGGATGCGAAGGGGACGAGCTTTGCGCATGATGCGATGGAGCGGACCGCCCCGTCGAAGCCATGGCAAGCCCCGACGCGGAATCCCCGGCTTCCGTGGTTGGCCTGCGGCGGCGTGTCGATAGAATCGCGCGCATGAACCTCGTGGGCCGGTTGCTTCGGTCGTTGGCTTTGGGCGGGATGGCGTTGGGGCTTGTGGGAAGCGCCGGGTTGCGGGCGCGCCCAGCCGATGACGCGAAGCCGGTTGCCCCCGGGCATTCGATGCATGGCGAGGCCTTCGACGAGGGGCCGCGGCGGAAGGCCCGGCTGATGGAGGGGATGCCGGAGATCCGCTTCGACGTGACGACGACGAACGACCTTGCCCGCCGCTTCTTCCTTCAGGGCGTGGGACAGTTGCACGGGTTCTGGTACCTGGAGGCGGAGCGCTCGTTCCGGGGCGCGGCGGCGTCGGACACGAACTGCGCGATGGCGTACTGGGGGATGGCGATGGCGAACATCAACAACGCCAAGCGCGCCGCGTCGTTCATCCGGGAGGCGACCCGGCGCAAGGCCACGGCGAGCGCGCGGGAGCAGCTTTGGATCGACGCGCTGGCCGAGTACCACCGGGATCCGAACCGCAACGAGCAGGAACGCCGCCGCGACTACATCCGGGCGCTCGAGAACATCGTGTTCAAGCACCCGGACGACGTGGAGGCGAAGGCCTTCCTTGCCTTCCATATCTGGGACAACGGGTCGCGGGGGATTCCCATCGGGAGCGCGCAGGCCGTGGAGTCGCTGCTCAAGGAGGTGTTTGCCGCCCAGCCGAGCCATCCGGCGCATCATTACCGCATCCACCTGTGGGATGGCGAAAAGGACGAGTCGGCGGCGCGCGCGTTGCCGTCGGCGGCGCGGTCCGGCCAGAGCTCCCCGGGCGTGGCGCACCAGTGGCACATGGCGGGGCACACGTTCAACAAGCTGAAGCGCTACCCCGACATGGCCTGGCAGCAGGAGGCGTCCGTGCGCGTGGACAACACGCAGCTCATGCAGGACCGGCTGATGCCCGACCAGATCCACAACTACGCCCACAACAGCGAGTGGCTGGTGCAAACGCTGAACTACATCGGGCGGCCGTCCCGGGCGGTGGAGCTGGCCTGCAACATGATCGAGATGCCGCGGCATCCGCGCTTCAACACGCTGGACCTCCGCACCAACGGCACGCCCTACGAGGTGCGTGGCGGCACGGCCGTCCAGGGGCGCCGACGCCTGCTGGAGACGTTGCTGCGCTGGGAGCTCTGGGAGGTCGCGCTGCGCCTCGCCGACTCGCCCTTGCTCGAAGCCACGCCGATCCCGGAAGAACAAGGCCGCCGCGCGCGCCTCATGGGGCTCGCCCACGTGGGGCTTGGGCAGTTGGACCGCGTCCCCGCCGACATCGAGGCACTTCGGAAGGCCATGCTCAACGCGCGGGACCTGCGGCGGGTCGTGGTGGACGCCGCCGAGGCCAAGGCGTTGTCTGAAAAGAAGGGGCGGGGCGACGTGGACAAGGCGATGGCGGATGCGTTGAAGCCCTTCTCGGAGGTTTTGGAAAACCTCGAGGACCACGTGCGGGAGCTGGAGTTCGCGGCGGACGTCGCGCGCGGCAAGACCAACGACATGCTGCCGAGGCTTGCCGGGTTGAAGTCGGTGTCGAAGGAGCGGCTGGCCCGCTGGCGGCTGCAACTGGGCGACACGACGAACGCGCTGGCCTTGTCCAAGGAGGCGGTGGAGGGCGGGACGAACCAGGTGCATCCGTTGCTCGTTCGGACGGAGATCCTGTGGGCGACGGGGAGGACCAACGAGGCGCTGGAATCGTTCCGCGTGCTGCGCGGGCTTTCGGGATGGCTGGAGACGGGCGTGCCCGCCGTGCGCCGCATCGCGCCGGTCATCGAGGCGGCCGGGCTTGGGGACGATTGGCGGCCGCGTCCGGCGTATGCGGAGGATTCCGGCCTGCGGCCCCCGATCGAGACGCTCGGCTCGTTCGAGTGGGTGCCGCAGCCGGCGCCGGAGCTGGCGGCGACGGGGCACGACGGCACGGTGCACCGGTTGTCGGAGCGCCGGGGGAAGCCGGTGCTGGTGGTGTTCTACCTGGGGCACCGATGCGTCCACTGCATGGAGCAACTGCAGGCGCTGGCGCCGCGCGCCCGGGAGTTCCAGGAGGCCGGCATCGACCTCCTCGCGGTGGGCACCGACACGCCCGAGGGCTTGGCCAAGTCGTTGCAGGACGCCGGGCCGTCGGGGCAGTTCCCGTTCCCGTTGGCGGCGGACCCCGGGTTGGACTCGTTCCGCGCATGGCATGCGCACGACGACTTCGAGGGCGTTCCCTTGCATGGCGTGTTCCTCGTGGACGCCGAGGGCAAGGTGCGATGGCAGGACATCGGGCCGGAGCCGTTCACGGACTTCCACTTCCTGGTCCGGGAATGCCGACGCCTGCTGTCCATTCGGGCGCGGGGCTAGCGCCGTGGGCGGGAGCGGTCGCGCGGTTGCATTCGTGCTTCCCGCTCCCGGGGTGGTTGACCACGATGCCGCCCGTGATGGGTTCCTTGCGTTGGATGGGCCGGGCACTGGTCGCGGCCATGATGGTGGCGTGGTGCATGGCGGGGCACGCGGCGGGGCCGGTGACACCGGCGGAATTCGAGGCCGCCTTTGAGGCGTTGACGCGGCGGAAGGCTCCGATGAGCGAGCCCGATCGGCTCCGGGCCTTGTTCGACCTTCAGTGGCGCCAGTCCATGCACGAGTCGCCCGAGGCGGCCACCTACAACGGGTATCCCGAGTTCCATGACCGCTGGCAGGACCTGTCGCGGGAGGCGATCCAGCGGCAGCGGGCGGCGCTGCGCCGGACGCGCGCCGCGCTGGCTGCGATCGACGTCCAGCAGCTGGATGCAGACTCGCGGTGGTATCGCGACTTGTTCGACGCCTATCTGGCGCTGGACGAGGAAGGCGCGCGGTTTCCGTCGGAGTATCTGTTGTTGAACCAGCTCCAGGGGCCGCAACAGGAGGTGGCGCAGACGCTGGGCTTGTTGCAAGCGACGACGGCGCGGGGCGTGGAAGATGTGCTGGCGCGGCTGGGTGGAATCCCGGCGTTGCTGGGACAGGCAACGGCGCTGCTGCGGGAGGGGGCTTCCCAGGGGATCACCCCGGCGCGGGTCACGTTGCGCAACGTCCCGGAGCAGGTGCTGGCCCTGATGCCCGAAGACCCCGCGAAGAGCCCGTTGCTCAACCCGCTGTCGCAACTGCCGACGGCCGCCACGGAGGCCGAGCGCGCGGCATGGCGCGGGCGCGCCCTCGCCACGCTGACCAACCAGGTGTACCCGGCCTTCCGGGCGTTCCACCGGTTTCTTGCGGACGAGTACATCCCGGCGGCGCGGACGAACCTTGCGTGCGTGGACCTGCCGAATGGGCGCGCTTGGTATGAGCATCGGGTGCGCCGGATCACAACGACGGGCCTGACGCCGGAGCAGATCCATGAGGTGGGCGTGTCGGAGGTGGCGCGGATTCGGCGGGAGATGGAACGGCTGAAGGGGGAGGCGGGGTTCCGGGGAACGTTGGCGGAGTTCTTCGTGCACCTGCGGACGGAGCCCTCGTTCTTCCACGAGACGGGCACGGCGCTGCTGGCGGGGTACCGGGACATCTCGAAGCGGATCGACGGCGGGTTGCCGCGGTTGTTTGGGAAGCTGCCGCGGTTGCCGTATGGGGTTCAGCCCATCCCGTCGTATTCGGAGCGTTCGCAGACGACGGCGTATTACCAGCCGGGCTCGTTGACGGCGGGGCGCCCGGGCAACTTCCACGCCAACACGTACAACCTGCGCATGCGCCCGAAGTGGGAGATGGAGGCGCTGACGTTGCACGAGGCGGTGCCGGGGCATCACTTGCAGATTGCGTTGGCGCAGGAGGTGGAGGGCGCGCCCGAGTTCCAGAAGCACGCGGAGACGACGGCGTTCGTGGAGGGCTGGGCACTGTACGCGGAGAGCCTGGGGCCGGACCTGGGGTTATACCAGGACCCGTACAGCAAGTTCGGGCAGCTCACCTACGAGATGTGGCGCGCGATCCGGCTGGTGCTCGACACGGGCATCCACGCGAAGGGTTGGTCGCGGGACCAGGCGATCCGGTACTTCCTGGAGAACGCGGGCAAGACGGAGCACGACGTGGTGGTGGAGGTGGACCGGTACATCGTGTGGCCCGGGCAGGCGCTGGCGTACAAGGTGGGCCAGCTCAAGATCCGGGAGATCCGGGCCCGTGCGGAGCAACGGCTGGGTGCGCGGTTCGACCTGCGCCGGTTCCACGACGTGCTGCTCGCGCGCGGGGCGTTGCCGTTGACGATGCTGGAGCAACGCATGAACGCGTGGATCGAGGCCGAGGCCCGGTAGATCGGGCGACGCCGTCACGGGTCGGCGTCGCCTGCCAGGCGTCGGCTACGGATTGGAAGCGGTCAGGAGCTGGACGAGGGCGGCGTCCTTCTCCGGGCCCGCGAGGAAGTCAAAGGCACGGAGGTAGCGGGGCTTCTCGGACTCCTTGGTGGAGGGATCCTTGAGGATCTTGACGAGGAGGGCGGGCGTTTCCTTGGCGCGCGAGCGCCAGATGACCTCGCGTGCGGAGGTGGTGTTCCAGACGCCTCCGCGACGCTGGAGGAACGCGGCGAGGCAGGCATCCCAGTTGCCGTCGGCACCGATGCCCAGGGCCTCGGTGTACCAGCGGTCCTTGCCGTCGTGTTGGTCCGCAAGGCGCGCCCACAAGGCGGCATGGTCCGGCGACTTGCTGTGGCGGAGGGCGACGAGGCACTCGCGCCGGACCTGCGGGGAGGGATCGGAGGCGAGGGACGCGACGGCCTTGGGGACGTCGAGGCCATGTTGGCGGGCGATGCGAAGGCCGGTGATGCGAAGGTCCGAGTTGGCGTCGGCGAGGGCGGCCTGGACCCATCGCGGGGCGTTGCCGGGGAGGGCGGCGAGCGCGTGGAGGGCGCGCGCGCGGAGGCGGGGGTTGGGATGGTTCCAGAGCTTGCGGAGGGCGGGCTCGGCCTTGGTTCCGAAGGCCTGGAGGGCGACCCAGGCGAGGTGGCGCGTGGCGAGGTTGGGCGATTGGAGGGCCTCGACGGCCCCGGCGGGCGACGCGAGGTCCAGCCTCGGCACGTTGGGCCGGTGCCCATTCGGGGCGACGCGGTAGATGCGGCCGGTCATCGTGCCCAGCTTTTGGTCGGCCATGTAGTGGCCGCCGACGCCTGCGTCGTTCCAGTCCGCGATGTACACGGATCCGTCGGGCGCAACGCACACGTCGGAGGGGCGGAACCACGGGTCCTCCGAGGAGACAAGGTCCACGATGCGGCCGGAATAGCCGGCGCCGTCCGGGGAGGCGGGATAGGCGCGCACGACGCGCGGTCCGGCGTCGCAGTGGAGGGGTTGGTTGCGGAAGGGCTCGGGGAGGAGGTTGCCCTCGTACACGCAGATGCCGGTCGGGGAGCCGCCGCCGGTCTGGACGAAGTTGGGGACGACGCCGGGGTCGTTGAGGTGCCAGTGGCGGCGGGGGACCTCGTCCTCCCAGCCGGTGCGCTTGCTGCCCCAGCCGGCGCCCGTCAGCTCGTCCGCGTAGCCGTAGTTGCCGAACTCCATGACGAAGTTGATGCGCACGCCGCGGTTGCCGTCGTCGTCGTTGTCGCTTTGCCAGAGGGTGCCGAAGGAATCGACGGCGACCTCGTAGTTGTTGCGGAAGTTCCAGCCGAGCGTCTCGACGCGCGAGCCGTCGGGGTTGCAGCGGAAGACGAGCCCCATCTGGTAGGGCTTGCGATGGCTCCAGGTCTCGCGGCCGTCGAGGTCCACGACCCAGCCGGAGCCGTCCGCCTTCTTCAACTGCCGCCCGTCGTTGCCGACGTTGAAGTACAGGCGGCCGTCGGGTCCGAAGACGAACGCATGGGCGCCGTGGTCGTGGTCCACGCCGCCGATGCCCGTGAAGAGCTTGGTGGGCGGGCCATCGGCCTTGAGGTCGTGGTTCTTGTCCTCGAACACGAGGATGTCGGGCGAGCGCGAGACGATGACGCGGTCGCCGAGGACGCAGATGCCGAGGGCGGCGTTGACCTCCTCGCCTTGGTAGAAGGTGACGGCCTTGTCGGAGACGCCGTCGAGGTTGGAGTCGATGAGGACCTGGATGCGGTCGCCGCCGGGGCGTTGCTTGCCCCATTTCTGGAACGAGGACCGGTAGTTGGCCCCCTCCGTGACCCAGACGCGGCCCTGGGCGTCGATGTCCATGTTGCAGGGGTTCACGAGGTCGGGTTCCGAGGCGAAGACGGAGAGGGCAAGGCCTGGGTGGACCTTCATGCGTGCGGCGGCGGCCCGTGCGGCATCGGGGCCGTGGGCGTGCTGGGCCTGGGCGGTTGCGCCCGTCGCGAGGGCGAGGACGATGAGCGAGTGCGGCAAGCGGAACGAGTTCATGGCGAGGCCAGAGGGTAGGGCAATGAACCGCGCGAAGGCGAGCCTTGGGTTGCGGGGGCGTGGGCCGGGATCGCGGTGGTTCATGGCTGCCACCGCCATGCCGTCGCTCCACCCTCACGCGGCGAGGCAAGGGGGGCATGGGGGGGCTCCTCAACCGTTCCCTTGCGGCATGGGGCGTTCGGCCGCACGGTGGCTCCGACGATGCGCGACTTCTTCCTTCGGCCGACCGTGGTGGCGGCGGCCTTGATCCTTCAAGCGGCGGCCCGTGCGGACGAAGGCATGTGGCTCTACACCAATCCGCCCCGCGAGCAGCTCCGGAGCCGTCATGGGTTCGAGCTGACGCAGGACTGGCTGGACCACCTGATGCGGGCTTCGGTTCGGTTCAATTCGGGCGGATCCGGCTCGTTCGTGTCGGAGGACGGCCTGGTGATCTCGAATCACCACGTCGGGGCGGACGCCTTGCAGAAGCTGTCTTCGGAGAAAAACAACTACCTGCGGGACGGCTTTCATGCGCGGACGGCGGCGGAGGAGGTGCGGTGCGTGGACCTGGAGCTGAACGTGCTCCAGTCGATCGAGGACGTGACGGCGCGGGTGAACGCGGCGGTGACCGCCGGGGCGACGCCGGAGGCCGCCTTCAAGGCGCGGCGCGCGGCGATGGCGGAAATCGAGAAGGAGTCGTTGTCCAAGACGGGCCTTCGCAGCGACGTGGTGACGTTGTACCAGGGTGGGGCGTATCACCTCTATCGCTTCAAGAAGTACACGGACGTCCGGCTGGTGTTCGCGCCGGAGCAGCAGGTGGCCTTCTTTGGCGGCGACCCCGACAACTTCGAGTATCCGCGCTTCGACCTCGATGTGTGCTTCTTCCGCGTGTACGAGGACGGCAAGCCCGCGCGGGTGCCGCACTGGCTGAAGTGGTCGGCCAACGGGGCGGCTCCCGGAGAGCTGACGTTTGTGTCGGGGCACCCAGGGCGCACGAGCCGCCTGCTGACGGTGGCGGAGCTGGAGTTCCTGCGGGACAACCAGTTCCCGTACACGCTGGAGCTGCTGAAGCGCCGCGAGGTGCTTCTCACGTCGTGGAGCGCGCGCAGCGCGGAGAACGGGCGACGTGCCAAGGATGACCTGTTCGGGGTGCAGAACTCCCGCAAGGCTCGCGATGGCGGTCATGCGGGGCTCTATGACCCGGCCGTGATGGGGGCCAAGGTGGCCGCGGAGAAGGCGTTGAAGGAGCGCCTGGCGGGCCGGCCCGAGTTCGCGGACGCGTTGGCTGCGTTCGACACGATCGCGCGGGTTCAGGAGGAGCTGAAGCCATGGGTGCTGCGGCACCGGTTGCTGGAAGGGGCGAGCGGCCTGACATGCGACTCCTTCTCGATTGCGCGTCGGTTGTTGCGCGCGGCGGACGAGCGGCCGAAGCCGAACGGAGAGCGGCTCCGGGAGTTTACGGATGCGGGGCGGGAGTCGTTCGAGCTGTCGTTGTTCTCGGAGCAACCCATCCACGAGGACCTGGAGATCCTGCTGTTGTCCGACTCGCTGACGTTCCTGGCGGAAAAGCTGGGGCACGCGGACCCGACGGTGCAGGCGGTGCTGGCGGGGAAGTCGCCGCGGGCGCGGGCGTCGGAGCTGATTCGCGGCACGAGGGTCCGGGACGTGGCGGTGCGGCGGCGTCTGTACCAGGACGGGGCGACGGCGGTGGCGGCGGCGAAGGACCCGATGATCGAGGTGGCGCGCGCGGTGGATGGCGAGGCCCGCGAGCTTCGGCGCAAGCTGAAGGCGCTGGACGAGACGAAGCGCCAGGCCTACGGGGCGATCTCCAAGGCGCGGTTCGCGCTGGAGGGTTCGTCGTCGTACCCGGACGCGACCTTCACGCTGCGGTTGTCGTATGGGGTGGTGAAGGGGTACGAGGAAGACGGCCGCACGGTGCCGCCGCAGACGACGTTGTCGGGCATGTTTGATCGTGCGGCGGGCATGGAATACCGGCCGCCGTTCGACCTTCCGAAGCGCTGGCTGGACCGGCGGCGGGCCATCCGGGGAACCGTGCCGTTCAACTTCGTGGGCACGCACGACATCATCGGGGGCAATTCCGGAAGCCCCGTGGTGAACCGGGCGGGCGAGTTCGTGGGGATCATCTTCGACGGCAACATCCACTCGCTGGTGCTGGACTTTGCATTCGAAGAGAGGCAGGCGCGGTCGTTGTCGGTGCACAGCGCGGGCATCCTGGAGGCACTGCGCTCGGTGTACCGGGCGGACGGACTGGTGCGGGAGTTGTTGCAGGGGCGTCGCAAGGGCTGAGCACACGAGGAACCATCCATGGAGACACGCTTGCTGACGTTGGGGCATTCGCCGGACCCGGACGACGCGTTCATGTTCTACGGCCTGGCCCGGGACTTGATCCCGACGCCCGGCCTTCGGTTCGAGCACATCTTGCAGGACATCCAGACGCTCAACGAGCGGGCGGTTCGTGGGGAGCTGGACATCTCGGCCATCTCGATTCACGCCTACGCGCACGTCTCGCGCGACTACGCGTTGCTGCCGAGCGGGGCGAGCATGGGCGATGGCTATGGCCCGATGCTGGTGGCGCGGCGCGCGATGGGGCGCGACGAGGTGGCGGGGAAGCGCATCGCGGTGCCGGGCCGGATGACGAGCGCGTTCCTGGCGTTGCAGTTGTGGCTGGGGCGTCGTGCCGAGGAGATCGACCACGTGGTGGTGCCGTTCGACGAGGTGTTCCGGGCGGTACGCGACGGGGTGGCGGACGTGGGATTGATCATTCACGAGGGCCAGTTGACGTATCGCAACGAGGGGCTGGAACTGTGCGCCGACCTGGGCGTGTGGTGGGGCTCGGAGAACGAGGGCCTGCCGTTGCCCCTGGGGGGAAATGTCATCCACAAGCGGCACGAGCCCGCGTTGCGCACGCGCGTGGCGCGCATCCTCCATGACAGCATCCAGTTCAGCCTCGATCACCGCGCCGACGCCGTTGCGCACTCGATGCAATGGGCTCGGGACATGGGCATGGACCTCGCGGACCGGTTCGTGGGGATGTACGTGAACCACTGGACGCTCGACTACGGCGAGAAGGGGCGGGAGAGCATCCGTCGCTTCCTTCGGCGTGGGCAGGAGCTTGGGGCGGTGCCCATGGCCCCGCCGTTGGAATTTGTGGAGGTGTAGTCTTCCCCCGCCGGTCCGCGCGTCCGCAGGCGTCCCGGGATCAGAAGAGGACGAGGAAGTCCCCGTCCCCATCCACGGCGATGGCCGGGCGGCTCCATGGTGGCAGTCCTTCGCGGCGCTCAACATTGCCCTCGGGCCTGCCCAGCGGGTCGTGAAGCTGCCATTCGATGGCCCCGCCCTTTTGCCACCCGGTTCCCTCGGACCAAACCACCAACGTGCGCCCGGTCGAATCCGAGAGGGCGACCGGATGTTTGCGGGTGCCCGAGCCCATCGGCTCCGAAGGGGGGCCAGGTTGGCCGGGGGCGATCGTGCTCCAGAGCACGCGTCGGCCGGATTCCCAAGCCGCGAGGATCCCGACCTTGGCGTCGGCAAGCCCTGGGAGGCTCATCGGACATTGGTTGGCTTTCCATCGATCCACGGTGCGTGCGGCGAAGGTGGCCCCTGCGTCGGGGGATGAAAGCAGGACCATGTCACGGTTGCCGTCGGCGGACGCGGCGCGATAGAGGGCGTGCAAGGTTCCCGCGCGATCCACGCGGGCGGCCAGTCCGCAGCAGCCGCAAGCCCCCAGTCCAGAAGGGCTCATGGGTTGTGCCGGTGCGAAGGTGACGCCGGCGTTGGTGGAGGCCGCCATGAAAACCCTGCGCGAGGCCTCGCCAACCGGGGCTCCATCGGGCGAGGCGTGCCAAAAGACCCAGACGCGCCCCGAGGCATCGGCGGCGATGGCTCCGCCGCCGTCGAGGTGTCGCGTGCCCGCGTTCACGGCCGCTTCGTGGGTGAAGGCCGCGCGGGCGGGATCCCACCGGGCGCAGAGGAGGGGCGTGCTGTCGGGAAGCGTTGGATGGGCCTTGGACGATCCGTTCCATGACACGTGAACGCGCCCGTCCTGACCGACGGCGATTTCGGGCCCGCGAATGGTGCCGATGGCGATGGCGCTGCCGGGCTGTTGGTTGACACGAACGGGACGACTCCAGTTCGTGCCGCCTGGGCGTCGGAACGAGTAGAGGACGTCGGAGGCCTTCGGATCCCCGGCGAGGCATACGCGGTGGAGGGTTCCATCGGGGCCGCCCGCGACTCGGGGCTGGAGCCAACCGTCGGGAAGACGTTCGACGACGACACGGCCGGCGGCCTCGGTCCGCAGCCAGGGGCCCATCAAGCAGGAGGCGAGGAGGAGACCGTGCAGGGGGTTCACGGGGCGCACGCTTTCCCGCTGGCCGTTGCAGGTCAACCGTGCGCTGCCATGAGGCTCGCGGGAGGCTTGAGGTCGTCTCGGCATTGTGGCGTGTTTTGGGTCATGGGTGTCTGGCACGGGTGGTTGCGGATCCTTGGGCACGGGCTTGGGGCCGCTTGGGTTGTCCTTGGGGCCATGCAGGGTGAGGCGAAGGATTCCTTGGCGGGCTCGCGCCCGAACATCGTGGTGGTCATCACGGACGACCAAGGCTGGGGCGAGTTGTCGTGCCATGGGAACCCGGTGTTGCGAACGCCGAACCTCGATCGGTTGCACGCCGAGTCCGTCCGCTTCACGCGCTTCCACGTGAGCCCCACGTGTGCACCGACCCGCGCGGCGCTGATGACGGGGCGGCACGAGTTCCGGTCGGGGGTGACCCATACGGTGAACGAGCGTGAGCGGCTCGACTTGAGGGCGACCTTGCTGCCGGAGTTGCTCCGCCGGGCGGGTTATGCCACCGGGATCTTTGGAAAGTGGCACCTCGGGGACGAGGACGAGTACCAGCCGGGGAGGCGCGGGTTCGAGAAGGCGTTCATCCATGGTGCGGGCGGGATTGGCCAGACGTTCCCGGGGAGCTGCGGGGACGCGCCGGGCAACACGTACCATGACCCGTGGGTCCGGAATGACGGGCGCTTCGAGCGACGCACGGGTTACTGCACGGACGTGTTCGTGGACGCGGCGTGGGAATGGATGGAGGGGGCGTCGCGGGCGGGTCGGCCGTTCCTTGCGTGGATTTCGCCGAACGCGCCCCATGACCCGTTCGTGAGCCCCGGGGAGGCATGGGAGAAGCCGTATCGGGACCGCGGGTTGCCGGCCATGGCGGTGCCGTACTACGCGATGATCGCGCACCTCGACGCGGCGGTGGGCCGACTGATGGCGCGGCTGGATGCCACGGGGCTGGGGCGGGAGACGCTGGTGATCTTCATGACGGACAACGGGCACTCGGTGCCGGGCATCTTCAACGGCGGGATGCGGGCGACGAAGGGCACCGTGTACGAGGGTGGGACTCGGGTGCCCAGCTTCTGGCGCTGGCCCGCGAGGCTGACGGCGGGGGTGGACGTGGGGCGGTGGACGGCGCACGTGGACGTGTTGCCCACGTTGCTGGGCCTCGCCGGCTGCAAGGTGCCGGCGGACGTCGAGGGCCGTTCCTTGCTCCCGCTGTTGGAGGATGCCAGCGCGGAATGGCCGGAGCGCCTGTTGTTCTCGCACCTGGGGCGTTGGAAGACGGGTGGCGCACGCGGGGCGATGCACCAGCAAGGGGCGGTGACGGACGGGCGCTATAAGCTCGTGAACGACTCGGAGCTGTATGACCTCGTGGAGGACCCGGGCGAATCCACCAACCGGATCGGGGACCTTCCTGCCGTGACGGATCGACTGCGGGCGGCTTATCGGGAGTGGTGGCAGGGCATCCTGGAGCCGGCCCAGCTCAACGAATGGGCCATGGGGCCGTTGCTCAACCCCTATCGCGCGGCCTTCGCCGAGCAGTTCGGAGGCCTCCCATCGCCCGAGGACCAGGAGCGCATGGACCCGGCCCGGAAGTTCACCGTGGACCGGGCTTGGTAGGCGAGGCCCAGGGGCGGGTGACGAGGCAACGGCCAAGGATCTGCGGCGCCAGGGGCGGTTCGAGGCTAGGCGAGGCCTGGAGGCATGCCGTGCGGCTGAATTCGTCTTGGAAGTTTTTGGGGTGGCCGCACAGCATGGCGGGAAATGAAACCTCCCGTGACCACCGCTCCCCCAGCTCCGTCGTGGGTCGATCCTGCGGCGAGCAGCGTGTCGCCGCCGTTGGTGGGGGAGGTGAGGCGGCGGGTGGCGGAGGTGGTGGTGGGGCAGGACGTGGTGGTGGAACGCTTGCTGATCGCGTTGTTCACGGGCGGTCACTTGCTGCTGCAAGGGATGCCCGGGCTGGCAAAGACCCTCCTCGTCAACACGGTTGCCAAGGCCATCGACCTCCAGTTCAGCCGCGTGCAGTTCACCATCGACCTGTTGCCGTCGGACATCGTGGGTTCGGAAATCCTGGATGGCCGGTCCGGGGAGTTCCGGGTCCACAAGGGTCCGGTGTTCACGAACCTGTTGCTGGCGGACGAGATCAACCGGGCGGCCCCGAAGGTGCAGAGCGCGTTGCTGGAGGCGATGCAGGAGCGGCGGGTGACGATCGGGAACCAGACGTTTTCCTTGCCGGCGCCGTTCCTCGTGATTGCCACGCAGAACCCCATCGAGCAGAGCGGGACGTTCGAGCTGCCCGAGGCCCAGTTGGATCGGTTCATGTTGTGTCATCGGCTGGCGTACCCGGCGGCGACGGAGGAGGAGGAGGTGCTGCGGCGGACGCTGAAGCTGGGGCTGCGCGAGGACGGGCGCGGCGCGGTGCCGCGGACGTCGTTCGACTTGCTATCGAGCGGCCCGGTGGCCTCGCTGGAGGACCTGGTGCGTTCGATGGCGGAGGTGCAGCGGGTCCACGTGAGCGAGGTGTTCATCCGGCATGCGGTGGAGTTGGTTCGGAAGACCCGCGAGACTCGCGAAATCGAGGTGGGGGCGAGCCCTCGGGCGGGGATCGCGCTGGTGCAGGCGTCGCGGGCTCGGGCTTATGTGCATGGGCGGGACTACGCGGTGCCGGAGGACTTGTTTGCGTTGGCGGAGGACGTGTTGCTCCACCGGATCCGGCTGCGGTACGAGGCGCTGGCGGAGGGATTGACCGGGGCGTCCGTGTTGAAGCGGTTGGTCTCGGACGTTTCCTGAGGCGCGCCATGCACGAGCTGGAGGCCCATGACCCGCTGGACGAGCGCCAGTTCCTGCTGGCGGTGCGGCGGCTGGCGGACAGCCTCGGGCACGGTACGGACCCGTCGCCGTTCCTGGGGTCGGGCGTGGACTACGTGCAATCGCGCCCGTACCAGCCCGGGGACCCGGTGAAGTCGATTGACTGGCGGGTGACGGCCCGCAGCGGGCGGGTGCACGTGAAGGAGTACCAGGCCCCGAAACGAATGCCGGTGTGGCTGTTGATCGACACGTCGGCGTCGATGTGCGTGGGGTCGGGGCGGCTCACGAAGTATGCGTGGGCGGTGCAGGTGGCGGGCGGCATTGCCTTGGCGGCGTTGGCGCGCGTGAGCCCGGTGGGGTTGATGGGGTGCGGCGAGCGCGAGCTGGACGTGCGACCCACGTTGTCGCGCACGCGGGTTTTCCTGTGGCTGCACGCCTTGCGGCGGTTTCGGGCGAATGAGCAGACGCGGTTGTCGCGCCGGGTGCGGGAGCTGGCGGGGTTGGCGGAGAACCGGAGCCTGGTGGTCGTGTTGAGCGACCTGCACGACCCCGGGGCGATCCCAGCGTTGAAATCGTTGGCCCAGGAGCACGACGTGGTGGTGTTGCAGTTCTGGGACCCGGCGGAGGCGGGGCGCACGGGCGGTGGCATCTTCCGCGCGGCGGAGGCGGAGACGGGCGAGGGGTTCGTGACGCATGGGCGGAGCCGGTGGCTGGAGCGCGGGGTGTTTGGGGAGGAACTGCGACGCGGGGCGGTGGACCACCTATTGCTGCCGGTGAACGAGCCGTTCGTGGCGAGGCTGCGGGGGTTCTTGGGGCGGCGTGGGTTGCTCGGAAGGGGGGCGCGATGAAGGGCGGGGGGGATGGACGCAGGGGACGCAATGGACTTTATGGACTTCATGGACGCCATGGACTGAGCGGCGTGGTGGCAGGGATGCTTTGGCTTTGGGTAGGAGTTGCCTTGGGTGGGGTGCCCACGGTGGGGATGGAGGGGCGGTTGGAGGTGGTGTTGCCGGTGGCGGGGGTGGAGGCGAGGCCGGTGACGGATCGCGCGAAGGTGTTGGTGCGGGTGGCGGACCGTTATCCGCACGGGACGGCGACGCGGTATGACCTGCGATACGTGGGCTTGGTTCCCGGGAAGCATGACCTGAGGGAGTCGTTGTTGGTGCCGGGGGGCGGGGTGGCGACGAACCTGGAGCCCATCGTGGTGGAGGTGGCGGGGTTGTTGCCGGCGCGGCATGACGGGTCGTTGGTGCCAGGGGCGGGTCCGGGGTTGCCGCGCTTGGGTGGGTACCGAGCGATGTTGGTGGCGGCCGGGACGGCTTGGGTGGTGGGACTGGCGGGTTGGTGGTTCACGCGCCGCAAGGCGCAGGCGGAGACGACGGGCGTGGTGGTGAGGCGGGAGGAGACGTTGGAAGAACGACTGCGCCCGTTGGTGGACCTGGCGGTGAGACGGGAGCTGGGGTTGGAGGGGCAGGCGCGTCTGGAGCGACTGTTGCTGGGCCATTGGCGGCGTCGGCTGGGGTGGGAGGGACTGCCCATGGACGAGGCATTGCGTCGGCTGCGAGGGCACGAGCAGGCGGGGGCGCTGATCCGGGCGCTGGAGTCATGGCTGCACCGGCCCGAGGGCGGGACGACGGTGGACGTGGTCGCGTTGCTGGCGCCGTATCGGGACGTGGCGGCGTCGGGCGAGGCCGAGGGCGAGGGGACGGGGGCGGGCCATGGGAAGGGCGAGGGGGCGTGAAGGTTCAGTTTGCGCATCCGTGGGTGCTGGGATTGCTGGTGGTGCCGCTGGCGCTGGTGTTGTGGGAGTGGCAACGGCGCGGCCATGTGGTGCGCGCGCCGTTTGATCATGCGGGAAGGCCGCGGGGACGGTGGCTGGGCCGGCTGGTGAACGGGGCGTCGAGCTTGCCGCCGATGGTGCTGGTGGCGGCGTTGCTGTTGCTGGCAAGGCCGCAGCGGTCGGACGTGCCGAAGGACGAGCGGCTGGTGACCAACATCCAGTTCTGCCTGGACGTGTCGGGAAGCATGACGGCCGCGTTTGGTGACGGGAACCGGGCGGACGGCGCGATCCGGGCGTTGCAGGACTTCACGAAGCAACGGCCGGGGGACGCGTTTGGGCTGACGATCTTCGGGAGCGACGTGCTGCATTGGGTGCCGGTGACGCGGGACCTGTCGGCGTTGCGCTTGGCGGCCCCGTTCCTGAGGCCGGAGAAGATGCCGCGGTACATGGGCGGGACGCTGATTGGGAAGGCTCTGCGGGCGGTGAAGACGGTGTTGGCGTCGAAGCCGGAAGGGGACCGGATGATCATCCTGGTGTCGGACGGCGAGAGCCAGGACCTGCTGGGCGGGCAGGCGGAGGAGATCGGGCACGAGCTGAGCCGGGAGGGGATCGTGGTGTACTACATCCACGTGGCGGAGGGGCAGCCGCAGGAGGAGACGTTCACGATCGCCCGGCTAACGGGGGGCGCGGCGTTTGCGGCGGGGGACCCGGCCGCGTTGAAGGAGGTGTTCAGGAAGATTGACGGGATGCAGAAGGCGCGGCTGCGGCCGGCGTCGCCGGAATGGGTGGATGATTATCGGTGGGTCTCGGCGGGCGGGTTGGTGCTGCTGGGGTTGCACCTGCTGGCGGCGCTGGGCTTGCGGTACACGCCGTGGTGAGTGGGGGGACCATGAGGCTGCCATCTCCAGAGGTGATTGGGTGCGCGGCGGCGGCGTTGGCCGGGCTTGCGGAGGGTTGGCACCTGGCACGGATGCGTCGGCTGGGACGATTGGGGTTCGGGGTGTCAGGCGGCCCGCGGGGCTGGGTGGCGTCGGTGCCGTGGGTGCGGGCGATGGCGTCGGGCGCGCTGGGCTGGGGGCTGGCGACGTTGCTGGGGCTGGGGACGTTCTTTGTGCGGCAGCAGGAGGTGCCGGAGGGAGGGTGGCGGCACTTGGTCATCGCGTTGGACGTGTCGCCGAGCATGCAACTCAAGGACGCGGGCCCGGACCGCTCGATGACGCGTGCGCGCCGGGCGAGCGAACTGGTGATGTCGTTGCTGGGGCGCATCGCGCTGGACCAGGTGCGCGTGAGCGTGGTGGCGTTCTACACGGGGGCGCGGCCGGTGGTGGTGGATTGCATGGACGTGGAGGTGATCCGGAACATCCTGGATGACTTGCCGCTGGAGATCGCCTTCGAGCCCGGCAAGACCAGCCTGATGGAGGGGGTGCGCGTGGCGGCGGACCTTGGGAAGGGATGGGTGCGTGGAACCGCGACGCTGATGGTGGTCAGCGACGGCGACACGGTGCCGGACCAGGGGCTTGGGGCGTTGCCGCCGGCGTTTGGGGGCACGCTGGTCGTGGGGGTAGGGGATGCTGCCGGGGGCAAGTTCATCGACGGGCACCAGTCAAGGCAGGATGCGGGCGCGCTGCGGCAGTTGGCAGGGCGGTTGCAAGGGAACTATCACGATGGGAATGCCCGGCACCTGCCGTCGGCGGAGCTGGCGGCCCTGTCGCGGGTGATGCCCATGCGAGATGCGGCGGGTGCGGGGCGACGACAATGGGCGATGGCCGCGACAGGGGCAGGCGCCGGGTTGCTGGCGTGCTTGCCCGTGGCGCTTGCCCTTTTTGGGGCGGCGGGCCAGCCTGCGAGAAGATTGGAAAGGCGCCGGGAACGGCCCCTTCCGAGCGCGGCACTTCAAGAACATCCATCCCCGTTGAATCCATGAAGAGGCGTTGGTTCCTGTCGTTGTGGTTGATGCTGCCGGTGGCGTTGGCCGCGTATCATTTTGGGCCGGGTCGCGCGGCGTTGGGCCGTGACCATGGGGCCGCGCGGCTGGAGGCGGCACGCAAGGCGGAGGCAGCGGAGGATTGGCAGGGGGCCATGGCGGCCTATGACGCGGCGCTGGCTGCGTTGCCGTCGGATGCGACGGAGGCGCGTGGGCGGATTCGGCTGGCGCAGGCGCGGGCGCGGATGTTCACGGGGGAGTTGCCGGAGGCGATGGGCGACCTCGAGGGATTGCTGGACGACGTGAAGCGGGACGCCGCGTTGGCAAGGTTGGAGGGGGCGGTTCGCGAGGAGTTGGCGTCCGCGCAATACCATGCGGCGTGGCTGATGCGGTTGGAGGGGGCCGAACGGGAGGAGTGGACGGCGCAGACGGAGAAGGCCCGCCAGAACTTCCGGTTGCTGGCGGAGCACGCGTCGGCGACGGGGGACGCGCGGCTGGGTGATCACCAGCGGAACCTGGAGGCGACGGTTCGGCTGGCGCAGATGGACTTGTCGGAGCTGCAAGGGTTGCCGCTGCCGAAGAAGTGCTCGGGCTGCAAGAACTGCAGCCAGAAGACCCGGTCGCAGCGCGAGAGCAAGCAGCGTCCGGAGCCCAAGGAGCCGAAGGACGCGCGCGGGTCGCAGCAGGCGGAGCGCCCGGCGGCGGGTGGATCGTGAGGCGGGCATGGGAACCGTGACGACGAGGCCGGGGGGTGGCGGGGCGAGGGCCGCATGGGCCAGGTGGCGCGCTGGGGTCCTTGCCACCGTGCATGGGATTGCCTGGCTTGTGGGAGGGCTGCGTGGCGAGGCGCAGACGAAGGGGGCGGCGGCCCAGTTGCTGCCGGCGATCCCGTTGGGGACGTCGTTGGAAGCGAAGGCAGCGGGGGGCGGGCCCGAGGCGTCGGAGGCGTCGGAGGCCCTGACCCTGGTCCAGTCGGGTGCGGTCCCGGGGGCTGGGAAAGGCATGAAGGCGTCGCCCGAGGATGCGCGGCTGCAACGGTTGCTGAAGACGACGTTTGATCGGCGTCCGGCGGGGATGTTGAAGGCGTTGGCCTCGCGTGACGTGGGCGGAGGGGTGGCGGGGGAGACGAACGAGGCGGTTCGGTTGAAGCGGTTGGTGGAGACGGGCGACTGGCCTGGACTTGGGGAGTTGTTGCGGGGTTTGGCGACGAATCAGGTGTCGCCGGTGTTCCTGCATGTCGCACGCGGGATGCAGCGTGCGGGCGGGACGGGGTTGTTGGCCGTCTCTACGCTTCGCGTCGAGGGAGAGGGGGAGGGAGAGGGAGAGGTCGTGGCGGAGGAAGTGCCCGAGGGCATGTTGGCGCAGCAGGGGGCGGGGCGAGGCGAGGCGTACGTGGTGCCGGCCGACGTGCTGGGCTTGGCGTCGGCGCGGCCGGGCGTGTTGCTTGAGCCGGAGGTGCAGGCCCTGGGGACGTTGCTGACCATGGCGACGGCGAAGGGGAACTCGTCGGTGGAGTTCATGGCGTCGCTGGAGGCAGGGGTGGGTTCGCTGGGGGGCAAGGATCGCGAGGGACGCCTGCGGGCGGCGCGGTTGTTGTTTTCGGCGGGGCGTGCGGCGGAAGCGGGCCGGTTCCTGCCCGCGTTGGCGGACCTGCGGGGGACGAACGACCTGCCGTTGCTGGCGATGCACGCGCAGAGCCTCGCGGGGGCGCGCGATGGGAAGGGACGGGAGGCGGCGCTGCGTCGGGCGTGGGAGGTGAACCTGGACATCGTTCGGACGAAGGGGGCCCGGCTGGAGGCGCGGCGCGAGGCGTTGGTGCGGATGCTGGAGCTGTGGCCGATGGCGAAGGCGGACCTGGGGCCGACGTGGTTGGCGGAGGCCTTCGGGCGGGATGGAGCGGAGGGCTTGTTGGCCTTGGCGACGATGGCGGAGGTGCTGGCGCGGGATGCCGGGGGCCGGGACGTGGAAAGGCGGGCGTCGAACCTCGCGATGCAGCGGGACATGGCGCGGGCCGTGTTGGAGGCGGCCCCGGATGCCTCCGGGGCATGGCGTCCGGCGCTGAACCTCATGGCGGCGGGATGGTTGCAGGAGGCGGAGTTGTCAAAGGCGCGGCATCGGCCGAAGCAGCGGCCGGGGCGGCAGTTCGATGAGTTTGGCAACCCCATCTTCATGGGAGGGGGACAGGACATGCAGATGTTCCAGCAGCCCGGGCAGCTTCCGGCGCTGGACGTGGAGCGAGTTCGGGAATCGCGTCCGGAGGCACGGTGGCTGGGAGTGTTGGACGCGAGCGTCTTGCCTCGGGCTCACGCGTTGATGGCGGAGTTGGAACTGTGCGCGGACGACCTGGAAGGGACGATGCGGGAGATTGGGGTCCTCGCCCAAATCGACCGCGAACGTGCGACGCGGGTGGCGAACGACTGGATGGTGGCCTGGGCGCGCATCCACGACCCGAACCCGCCCGTGCGCAACATGATGCCGCGGTACTTCTATCCCGGGATGCAGGTGCCGACGGGGATTCCCCTGACTCGGTCGTTGCAGGCGCGGAACCTCGGGGACTTGGCGGGGGCGTTGGCCCGGCTGCGCGGGATGTCACTGGCGTTGCGGGACGACGTGGTGGTGAACGCGTTCACCACGGCTCACGGCACGGCGGAGGTGTTCCGGCAGGAGGACATCGAGCGCGTGTTTGGCCCGGTGGACGAGATGTCGCCGGGGACGTTGGCGGGATTGATGCAGACGATGCGCGAGCGGCTGGCGGGGCCCTGGCGGCAGGCGCGGTTGCAGCAGGAGGCCAAGACGCGTCGGACGGATCGTGAGCTGGAGGCGGAGGTGGTGCGCGGGTATGAGGTGTTGACGGGGATGATCCAGCGGGCGGTGGAGGCGCGCCCGGACGATTGGCGGCTGCAAATGGTCCGGGGCGCGACGTTGTTTGACCGAGCTGAGTTCGACTATGGCCGCAAGGTGGACCTGAAGGTGTACACGACGGAGCGCGACGCGGCGTTCCGGTCGATGGCGTCGGCGGTGGCGATGTATGCGGCTCGGGTGGCGTCGATGGAGGAGGGGGAGCGGACGGCCTCGGGGTTTCTTCAATGGTTCAACGCGACGCTGGGCGCGAGCGACCTGGCGTACCTGACGCGGCAGCAGGAACCGGACACGAACCACCTGTCACGGGTGCGCGCGGCGTTGCACGGGCTGCCGTCGTCGGTTCGGGATGCGCATGTGGCGGAATTTGGCCGCGCGGTGGCGTCGGGGATGGATGGCATCAAGCCGGAGCTGAAGCCGCGGTACCTGCGCGCGGGGTTGCAGGTGGTGGGGGAGCATCCTTCGGTGGCCGAGGTGCGGAAGGTGGTGCGGCACTATGACGACCTGCTGGAGGAGGTGGTGTTGGACGTCCGATTGGACGGCCCGGCGGAGGTGGGCCACGGCGCGCCGTTCGGGGTGCACGTGGCGCTGCGGTACACGGAGGCGATCGGGCGCGAGTCCGGCCACTTCGCGAAGTACCTCCAGAACCAGCAGAAGTTCCAGAACTTCTACAACCCGTATGGGACGCCGCCGGTGAACTATCGGGACGACTTCGAGAAGCACCTGCGGGCCACGTGGGACCGGGGCTTCGAGGTGGTGTCGGTGACGTTTCATGACGAGCGGGTGGAGCCCCGCGGGTTTGGGAGGGCTGGGTGGCGGGAGACGCCTTATGCATACGTCTTGCTGAAGGCGCGGGATGCGGCGGTGGATCGGTTGCCATCGTTGAGAATGGACCTCGACTTCGTGGACCGGCACGGGCCGGTGATCCTGCCGGTGACGTCGCAGGCGCAGATGGTGGACGCGCGGCCTGTGAAGGGCGCGCCGGGTTTGATGGCGGGTGTGGAATGCGTGCAGGTGCTGGACGACCGGGAGGCGGGGCAGGGGAAGCTGGGGTTGGAGATCAAGGCGACGGGTCTGGGCTTGCTGCCAGAGCTTGAGGAGTTGTTGGACCTTTCGTTGCCAGGCTACCGGGTGGAAAGGAAGCCGGGCACGGGCCTGTCGTTGCTGCGGGTGGAGGCGGGCGGCGACGCGGTGAAGCCGGTGACGGAGCGAACGTTGGTCTTGTCGCTGAAGGCGGAGCCCGGCGGGGAGGCCCCGCGGGCGTTTCGGTTTCCGGCCGCGCGGCGGGAGGGCGTCACGAACGTGTTCAAGCGCTATGCGGACGCGGATCTTGAGCTGGTGAAGGCGGAGGTTCCGGTGGCGGGGATGAAGACGGCGAGCGGGATGGGCTGGTGGGGCTGGGCGGTGGGAGGGATGGTAGCTGTGGTCTTGGGCGCCGGGCTGTGGGGGCTGCGTCGCCGCACGGAGCCGGAGACGGTTGCGGCGCCGAGGCATCCCCTGCCGGACGCATGCACGCCGTTCACCACGTTGCGTTACTTGCAGCGAATTCAAGGGGATGAATCCATGACATGGACGCCGGAACGGCGCCGGGCGCTGGACGTGGAAATCCGCGATCTGGAGGCCCGATATTTTGGCCGGGGGCCCGCCGCGGACGTTGCGGGTGCGTCCACATCGGGGGGCGGGGATGCCGACTTGGTGGTCGTGGCACGGCGTTGGGCAACGTGGGCGGAGTAGGAAGGGGATCCTTTCGGTGGTCGCGGGGCGATGCGGGTGCTCCGGCGGGCGGTGGCATCGGGGCGGAGCATGGATCCAGATGTTGGGGTTGGAGCAACATGCGGCTCCCGCCTGGTCCATCTCCCGGGGCAGGGCAAGACGGAGGTGGGAACGTGGCTGAGACCGACGGAAGGCCTCGGCCCGGAGCCGGCGCGGCAGTGGAGTGAACCCCATGACAAAAGCTCCAGATGGGCCACCGCCAGCCCAAGGACTTCATCCATCGCACCCATGACGCCCCTTGTCTTCCACTCTCGACGGCGCCGCAATACGGAGACCCCCAGTGGACTTCGATATTCGCAGTGGGACCATGGCTCCGACACATCGCAAGCCCGCGAGCATCTCTACCACCCCAGACGTCTGTCCTGGGCCGTCACCGAGCCCGCAGTGTCTCCCCAGAGGCAGTGGCCTCGGGCCCTCGCACGATGCACCCCTGGACCCCGTCGCATTTCCTCTCCGCGATGGATCGCATTTGAACACTCACCGCCACAACCATGCTGCGCGCTTGCCACGACCGGGCGGGCTTCGCAACGCTGGCGGAGATGATTCGTCGATCCTTGTCTCGCATCGCCGTCCTTGGCGCGTTGGGTGGTTCGGTGGCCTTGGCGCAGTCCACGTCGCTACCGGTGGCCAACGGTTCCTTTGAAAGCCCCGTGGTGACGGGCCCGTTGCCGGTGGACATCCGGCTGACCGGCTGGACCAAGACGCCGGCCCCGGCGTGGTTTGTGCCGCAGGGCCAGTTGCAATCGTGGGACCAGCTCTCCGGGGTGTTCCCGAATCCGCCCGTCGGCCAGCCGGGCCGCATCCCGAATGCGGATGGCAACCAGGCGGCGTACCTGCTGACGCTGCCGTTGGCGGGCTTCTCGCAGGTGTTGCCCGCGACGTTCGAGGCGGGGGTGTCGTACGACCTCACGGTGGGCGTGCGCGGCGGCGGCAACATCGTGGACGGGACGCCGTTGATGGTATCGCTGTTCTACCTGGATGCGTCATTCCAGCCGGAGACCGTGGCCTCCACCACCTTGCTTTACAGCGCGGGGGTTGGGGCGTCATGGCCGGAGCTGGTGGATGTCACGACCAGCACGAGCTCCCTGCCCAGCGGCCCCGCGGTCGGGCGCAACATTGGCATCAGCATCCTGTCCGTCGGTGGCATGGGCGAGGGCTACTGGGACTTGGACAACGTGCGGGTGACGGCAACGGTGGTGCCGGAGCCGGGCATGGGAGGGTTGATGGCCTTGGGCGGGCTCGTGGGCGGGGCATGGATGTGGGCGCGGCGCCGGCGCTAGGGCGGGACAGGGGTCACGGAGACACGAACGGGCAGGCATGAACAGGCCGGGTTGGGCATGGGCGGTCGTGGCGGCGCTCGCGGTGCAGGGTGCGCTGGGGCAATCCATCCCCGTGCCCAACGGGTCGTTTGAGGAACCGGCGACGGCGTTCGTGGACCTGCGCATCGACCCGTGGCAACGGACGGAGAAGCCACCGTGGTTTGACGAGGGCGGCGGGTTCCTGTGGGGGCAGTTGGTGGGCACGTTTGCGAACACGGCCCCAGGAAAGCCCGACCACATCGCGAACCTGGATGGCAAGCAGGCGGCGTGGTTGTTCGTGGTCTCGGGCGCGGGGATCTGGCAGGAGCTGGCTCCCGAGGGCTCGGCCAGCCCGGTGCGCTATGAGCCCGGCAAGGCGTATCAGTTGTCCGTGGACCTCCTGGGCAACGGCGGCGGCATGTTGCCCGGCACGCCCTTGGAGGTGGGCTTCTGTCATGTCCGGCCGGATGGCACCCGCGCCGTGGTCGCCACCCGAACCGTGCTCAACGATCCCGGCCTGTTCCCGGTGCGGACCCAGATGACGACGTTCCGCGTGACGACTCCGGTGGTGGCGGCCAGCGACCCGTGGGCTGGTCGGCCGGTGGCCATCCTGGCGGTCTCGACGGTGTCCCGGGACGCGGAGGGCGGGTATTGGGACCTGGACAATTTTCGCGTCACGACCGCACCCGCACCCGAGGTGAGCATGGAGTCGGGCCCGGACGGCCTGAGGTTGGCGTGGGCCACGAGCCGCGGCTGGCGCTATCGGGCTTGGCGTTCCGGAGACTTGAAGGCCTGGAGCCCGTTGCCCGGGCTGGTGGAAGGGTCGGGGGAGGTGGCCCGGGTGCCGGTCGCGAGGGAGGGCGATGACCATGGCTTCTTCCGGGTGGAAGTGGCTCCGGGCGAATAGCCGGGAGCGAGGACGTCCCCGTCCGCGACGACGAGATCCCTCCGAGGAGGCATGGCTGGTGCGCGCGAAGGCGGGCGCGCTCCGGGCGGGCGGCTTCACGTTGATCGAGTTGCTGGTGGTGGTGGCGATCATCGCGGTGTTGGCGGGGCTGTTGTTGCCGGGCCTTGGGCAGGCGCAACAGGCGGCGCGGCGCACGGCCTGCCTGTCCAACCTCCGGCAAGTGGGGATTGGCATCACGACGTACGCCGGCGACCACGACGGCCGGGTGCCGTTCGGGCCCAAGGCCCCGCCGTTCACGAGCCCGGCCAGCTTTTATCCGTCGTCGGGCGCGCCCACGAGCCTGCTCTCGTTGCAACGGGGGGAGCCGGTGGCGCTGGGGCTGATGTTGGCGGGAAGCCTTGCGTCGCAGCCGCGCGCCTTGTTTTGCCCGGGGGCGGACCAACGCCTGGATGCGCAGGCCGAGCTGGAGAAGGTGGGCCGGTACCAGGCGCAGGGGAGCTATTATTACCGTCACGGGGGCGCGACGAACCTGTTCGACGACCCGTCGTTGCCGTGGCCGCCGCCCCCATTGCGACTCGAGTCGTTGGGCGTGAACGGGCGCGGGCGGCCGGTGTCGGCGCTTGCCCTGGACACGCAGTATGAGTGCCCGCCGGACCTTGCGGCGTTCAACGTGGTTCCCAAGACGCATCACCGGGGTCGTTCGAGCAACGTGCTGCATGCCGACGGCCATGTGGTAACGCGGCCGAACAAGTCCGGGCGGTATGGGGTGGTCATCGCCGCGTCGGCGGACGTGCGGGAATCCTTCGGCCGGATCATGGCGGTGTTTGAGACGGCGGACGACGAGCCGTGATGCGGGGCGATGCGCTTGGGGTTGGGGTTGGGGTTGGGCTTGGGCCCGCGGGGCGGCGGCACGTTCGTAGAACCGTCGATTGACCCCGTGGTTGGGCATCTGTATGAAGTCGGCCACACAGTTCAAGGCGAGCGCATGCGTCCGTTTTTCACGATTGGATTGAATGCCTTCATGGAGTTGGTGCGGCAGCCGATTTACCTGCTGCTCCTGACTTCGTCCGGGTCGTTCATCGTGTTCCTCGCGGCGGTGCCGTATTTCGGGCTGGGGGAGGATCCCAAGCTGGTGAAGGACATGGCGCTGGCCGTGACGCTGCTTTCCGGGTTGCTGGGCGCGGTGTTGTGCGCGTCGTCGTCGGTGGCGCAGGAGATCCGGTCGGGGACGGCCCTGACGGTGCTAGCGAAGCCGGTGGGACGGGCGACGTTCATCCTTGGAAAGTACGCCGGGCTGGCGGGGACGCTGACGTTGCTGACGGCGTCGAACCTCGTGGCGGGGTTGCTTTCGAGCTGGATGGCGTTTGACGCGTACGGCGACACGGACGTGCAGGCGCTGGCGATGTACTACGGGTCCGGGCTGGGCGCGTATGCGGTGGCGGGCTTCCTGAACTTCTTCCTGCGGCGGGTGTTCGTGGCGGACGCGGTGGCGGCGTGGATGGTGGGGACGACGGGCGCGTCGGCGTGGGTGACGTTTGGGACGCAGAAGCAGCTCGCGTTCGGGGAGATGGCGGCGGCGGACTGGCGGTTGCTGCCGGCCGTGGTGTTGATCCTGTTCGCGTTGTGGATGATCGCGGCGCTGGCGTTGGCATGTTCCACGCGGCTGGACACGATCCCGACGCTGGCGGTGTGCCTGGCGTTCTTCGGGATCGGGCTGGTCTCGGACTACTTGTTCCTCCGCCCGGCGCAGGGCGGGGCGTGGTGGGCGCAGGTGTTGTACGACGTGACGCCGAACTGGCAGCAGCTCTACCTGGCGGAAGCCCTGGAGGACAAGGGGCGCATCCCGTGGGCCTACGTGGGCCGCGCGGCGGGGTATGCGGCCACGGTGGTGACGGCAGCGTTGTCGTGCGCGTTGATCCTGTTCGAGGAGCGCGAGCTGGGCTGAGGCGACGGAAGACTTTGGAACCATGGATGCACAATTCAACCGGACGGGCCTGACGAACTTCGTGGCGTTGCTGCTGGCGGCGGTGGTGGCGGAGGTGCTGTCGCGGATGGCGGGGTCGTCGGCGGGGGAGGTGGCGGCGGCGCTGCTGGTGCTGGGGGCGTTGGTGGCGTTGGTGAGCTGGTTCCAGATGCGCCTTGCGGCGCGCGAGGAGGCGGAGCGGGTGGAAATGGAGGACCTGGCGCGGCGCCGGTCGGATTCGTCGTTGTTTGCGGAGTCGGCGGCGGACGCGTTTCCGGCGCAGCGCGCGCGGCGTTCGTTTGAGCGTTGGGTGGTGCCGGGGTTCACGGTGGTGCTGTTCGTGGCGCAGGCGGGTGCGGCGTGGTGGTTTTGGCGGGCATGGAAGGGGTGGTCGGCCCCGGGCGCGGACCGTGCGATGCTGGCGAGCGCGTCGTTTTCGGGGATGGGCTTGGTGCTGCTGCTGCTGGGGTTGTATGCGTCGAAGCTGGCGCGGTACGCGGGCCTGGCGTTGGTGCGTCCCGGGGCGTCGCACCTGGTGCTGGGGGCGTTGGCATCGTTCGTGGCGGCAGGGTCCGGCGTGGCGGTGTACGCGAGCTACCCGGCGTGGGACCGCCACGTGACGTTGGCGGCGGTGGTGTTGCTGGGGTTGATTGCGCTGGAGACGTTGATTGCGCTGGTGTTCGAGGCGTACCGGCCTCGGGTGAAGGGGCGGGAGCACCGGTTGATTTACGAGAGCCGGCTGGTGGGGATCCTGGGGCAGCCCACGGGGTTGTTCTCCACGGCGGCGCAAGCATTGGACTACCAGTTTGGGTTCAAGGTCAGCGAGACGTGGTTCTACCGGTTCCTGGAGGGTGCGATTGCGTGGTTGGTGTTGGCGCAGTCGGGGGTGTTGTGGTTGTCCACGGCCTTGGTGGTGATCGACCCGGGCGAGCAGGGATTGCAGGAGCGGTTTGGGACGCCTGTGGCGACGCTGGACCCGGGGTTGCACGTGAAGCTGCCGTGGCCCATCGACTCGGTGCAGCGGATCAACACGCGGGCCGTGCAGACGTTCAACGTGGGGTTCGTGCCCGACGAGAACCTGGAGAAGGAGAACACGGTCCTGTGGACGCGGCCGCACTACAAGACGGAGTTCAACCTGCTGGTGGCGTCGCGCGAGCAGGCGGCGGCGGGGGACACGGACCAGACGGTGCCGGCGAACCTGCTGACGGTGTCGATCCCGGTGCAGTTCGTGGTCACGAACGCGCCGCATTGGGCCTACAACCACGTGGACCCGGCGCGGTTGCTGGAGCAGATCGCCAACCGCGAGGTGGTGCGGTATCTGGCGTCGGTGGACATCGACGCATTGATGTCGAGCGGGAGGGGCGACGCGGCGCGGGTCTTGCGGACGCGCATCCAGGAGGCCTCGGCGAAGGCCGGGCTGGGGTCGGAGATCATCTTCGTCGGGTTGCAGGACATCCATCCGCCGATCGGCAACAAGGACCACCAGGTGGCGGCCGCCTACGAGAAGGTCATCGGGGCCGAGCAGGAGCGCGAGGCGCGGATCCTGGAGGCGGAGGGGTATGCGAACGAGACGTTGCCGGCCGCGCGCGCGACGGCGTCGCGGACGGTGAACGCGGCGAAGGCGGGCGCGTCCGGGATGGTGAACGACGCGCAGGGGCGGTCGGCGCGGTTCGTGCACCAGGTGGCGGCGTTTCAGGCTGCCCCCGACGTGTACCCGGCGCGCAACTACCTGGAGACGCTGCGCACGACGCTGGCGGCGACGCGCAAGTACGTGGTGATGCCCACGAACACGCACGACGTCGTGATCCTCGACCTGACGGAGAAGCTGCGGCGCGACCTCTTGGACGTGCCGGTGGACCCCGTGAAGCGCGGGGACGAGAAGAAGTGACGTCGCGCGCATGAGCCCTGAAAGCCCTTGTTGACCTTCAACCCTGAACCTTGATCCCCGGACGTTGATTTCCCGGAACCTTTCCCGATGAAGAAGAAGAACCCACTCACGCTGCTGGTTGGCGGCATGTTGCTCGTCGTGTTCCTTGCGTTGCTGTTTTGCTTCCAGGTGCGCACGACCGAGGTGGCCGTCGTGACGACGTTTGGGCGCTACGCGAACAGCTACACGAACGCGGGGCTGTACTTCCGCGCGCCGCTGCCGATCCAAAAGGTGTACAAGTTCGACAAGCGCCTGCAGAGCTTCGAGCGCAAGTACGAGCAGCAGTTCACGCGCGACAAGAAGTCGCCCATCCTGTCCGTGTACGTGGGCTGGCGCATCGCCGACCCGCGCCGGTTCCTGGAGTCCTTCAACGGCGACCTGCTGAAGGCCGAGCAGGCGCTGGAGAACGTGGTGCGCGACGCCAAGAACTCGGTGATTGGCAGCCATGACTTCACGGACCTGATCTCGCCGAACCCGGACCAGGTGAAGTTCGACGTGATCGAGGGGGAGATGCGTGGCGCGATGGCGGGGACGGCGTTGAGCGCGTACGGGATCGACATCCAGATGGTGGGGATCAAGGAGCTGGGCCTGCCGGAGTCGCTGACGGGCAAGGTGTTCGAGCGCATGAAGACCGAGCGCGAGAAGCTCGTGAAGAAGTACCAGGGCGAGGGCAACGCCGAGGCCGACCGGATCCGGTCGGAGGCGGACTTGCAGCGCAAGAAGCTGGTGGCGGAGGCGGAGAACCAGGCGCAGAAGATCTATGGCGAGGCGGAGGCGGAGGCGACGAAGCACTACCGGGTGATGCAGCAAGACCCGGAGCTGGCGGTGTTCCTGCTTTCGTTGCGCTCGCTGGAGGGGTCCTTGAAGGACCGCTCGACGCTGATCCTCGACGAGCGCACGCCGCCCTTCAACCTGCTCAAGGGCGACACCCTGACCAACCTTCCCACCGTTCGTCCGGCCGCCGGCCGCTGACCCCATGAGCGCCCCCACCTCCGGCAACCTCCGGCCCACGGGCAACCCGGTGCCCTCGGACGACGCCTCGTCGCAGGCGTTGTCCGAGGCGCTGGGCAGCTCGTTGCTCATCGTCCGCATCCTGTCCGGCATCCTGGCCGCCGCCGCCGTCTTCTCGTGCGTGTTCACCGTCAACCCAAACGAGGTCGCGGTCGTCCTGCGCTTCGGGAAGGTGGTGGGCGAGGGGGCGGAGCAAATCAAGCGGCAGGGCCTGCACTGGGCGTTCCCGTACCCCATCGACGAGATCGTCCGCATCCCCATCGGGGAGTCGCAGGTGATCCGCTCGACCAAGGCTTGGTACGCCATCTCGCCCGAGGACGAGGCGGCCGGGGTCACGCCGCCCGCCAACGACCGGCTGGCGCCGGGCGTCGATGGCCACGTGCTGACGTCCGACGGCAACATCCTCCACGTCCGGGCCTCCCTCCGGTACCGGATCTCGAACCCGGTCGCGCACATCTTCCAGTTCGCGAACGCGACCAACCTGCTGCGTTCCACCCTGGACAACGCCATTCATTGGGCGGCGGTCCGGCACACGGCCGACGACGCGTTGTACAAGAAGCGCGTGCAGTTCCGGGACGCCATCCGGCTGCGGGTGTCGGACCTGATCGAGCGCCAAGGGCTGGGGGTGTCGCTGGACACGCTCGACGTCGAGGTGGCGGCGCCGTTGTTCGTGAAGGCCTACTTCGACAGCGTCATTGCGGCCGAGCAGGATCGGTCCAAGAAGATCAACGAGGCGCAGGGCGAGTTTGACCGCGTGACGCGCGAGGCGGCGGGCGAGGCGAAGCGGACGCTCGACACGGGCCTGGCCCTGAGCAACGCGTTGATGCAGGCGGTGTCCGCCGACGCGCAGTTCTTCTCGCAGCAGCTTCCCGAGTACCGCAACAACCCGCGCCTCCTCCGCGAGCGCCTGCGGATCGCGGCGATCGGGCGCGTGCTGACCAACGCCACCGACAAGTTCTTCCAGCCCGGCCGCGTGGAGGAACTCCGGCTGAACCTGAGCCGGGAGCCCGAGACCCGCGCGCCGCAGCCGGGACGATGACCGGCCGCATGCAACGAACAGCCTTCCTGAACCTCCCGAAACCCCTTTCCCAGCCATGCAAGTCACCTCGCTGATCAGCCTCGACAACGACCCGGCCAAGCACGAGCCCGGGTGCGACTGCGGCCATGACCACGGCGGCCTGGACCATTCCCACACCAACGTCCGCCTGTGGCAGACGCTGCTGGGGGCGGTGTTCATCGCCAACTCGTTCGTCGTGGACTGGTTCTTCGCGAAGGGCGCGACGGTGGGCGAGCTGTCCGCCTTGGTGGGCGCGTGCATCCTGGGGTGGCCCATCCTGGTGGTGGCGTTCAAGGACCTGCGCCTGGGGCGACTGTCCATCAACGAGCTGGTGGCCCTGGGCGTGCTGGCGTCGGCGGTGACGGGCGACTTCAAGACCGCCGGCATCGTGGCGTTCTTCATGTTGCTGGGCGAGTTGATCGAGACCCGCACGGCGGCGGGGGCGCGTGCTTCCATCCAGTCGTTGGTGAAACTGACGCCGACGAAGGCGCGGCGCCTGGTCGGCGGCAAGGAGGAGGAGGTCCCCGCCTCGGAGTTGCGCGTGGGCGACGTCATCCTGGTGCGTCCGGGCGACAACATCGCCGCCGACGGTCAGATCGCATCGGGGCAGGGGTCCATCAACCAAGCCAACATCACGGGCGAGTCGTTGCCGGTGGACAAGGGCCCGGGCGACCAGGTGTTCGCGGGCACCATTAACCTCACGGGCGCGCTCGAGGTGCGGGTGACGAAGGCGGGCCAGGACACCACCATCGGGCGCGTGCGGGAGCTGATCCTCGCCGCCGAGAAGACCAAGCTGCCGTTCATGCGGATCATCGACCAGTACATGGGCTACTACACGCCCTTGGTGCTGGTGATCGCAGGCCTCGTGTGGGCGTTCACGCGCGACCTGAACCGCGTCATCGCGGTGGTCGTGGTGGCCTGCCCCTGCGCCTTCGTGCTGGCGACGCCCACGGCGATGGTGGCGGCGCTGTCGGCCGCCGCGCGGCTGGGCATCCTGGTGAAGAACATTGCCGACCTGGAGGCGGCGGCGCGCATCTCGGCATTTGTCTTCGACAAGACGGGCACGCTGACGAGCGGCAAGCTGGTGGTGTCACGCTTGAACCCCGTGGGGACAACGACGCCCGCCGAGCTGTTGCACGCGGCGGCGTCGGCCGAGCGTTACTCGAACCATCCCACGGCGCGGGCCTTGGTGCAGTTGGCGGAGGAGGCGGGCGTGCCGTTGGCGGCCGTGACGGACTTCAAGGAGACGGCGGGCAAGGGCGTTGCGGCGACCGTGGATGGGAAGCGCGTGGTCATCGGCCGGGCGGCGTTCCTCCGGGACCAGGGCGTGAAGGACGGGTTCACCTCGACGGTGGACCTCGACGAGACGGCGGGCTTTTCGTTGCTGTTCGTGGCCGCGAACGGCGAGTGCATCGGCTGGGTGGGGTTGCAGGACCAGACGCGCCCCGAGGCGGCGAGCGCGATCCAGGAGCTGCGGGCGGCGGGCATCCGCCGGGTGGCCATGGTGTCGGGCGACCGCAAGCCCGTGGCCGAGCGCGTGGCCCAGGAGATCGGGATCGAGGAGGTGGTGGCCGAGTGCCTGCCGCAGGACAAGGTGGAGCACGTGCGGCAGACGAAGGCGAAGGGGCACCGGGTGGCCGTCATTGGCGACGGCGTGAACGACGCGCCGGCCTTGGCGGCCGGTGACATCTCCATCGCGATGGGCGCGGCGGGTTCGGAGGTGGCCATCAACTCGGCGACGATTGCGCTGATGAACAACGACCTGCGGCGGCTGCCGTTCCTGGTGCGCCTCAGCCGGATGTCGCGGTCGGTGATCAACCAGAACTTCCTGTTTGGCGTGTTCTTCATCATTGGCGGCCTGGCCGCCGCCGCGCTGGGCTACCTGAACCCCATCGTCGCCGCCATCATGCACAACGCCGGCTCGCTCATTGTCGTGTTCAACTCCGCGCGTTTGGTCCGGATGGGGGAGGAACTCGAGACGTTCCAAGGCGCGGCGGCCGCCGGTCCGGATGCGCCGGCCGGTGGCGTTCCAGGCCGGCCGACCCTCGCCACGGCTTAGGCTCCACGTCACATCGTCCACTGCACGACCCACGACCATGGCCACCCCAACCGCCCCAGCCCAGGCCAGCGCCCTTGGCCGACCGGCCCCCTCGGACGAGGTGGTCGTCCGCGCCGTGGGACTCACGAAGGTCTTCAAGGACTTCTGGGGCCGGCCCAAGGCCCGGGCGGTGGACAACGTGGACTTCGAGATCCGGCGCGGGGAGATCTTCGGCCTTCTGGGGCCCAACGGGTCGGGGAAGTCCACCACGATCAAGATGCTGCTCGGGTTGCTCTACCCCACCAAGGGCCACATCACCGTGTTCAACCAGTCGCCGCGCGACGTCCGCACCAAGGCGCGCATCGGCTACCTGCCCGAGGAATCCTACCTGTACCGCTACCTCAACCCGGGCGAGACGCTCGACTTCTTCGGTTCCCTCTTCCAGCTCGACTCCGGCGACCGTCGCAACCGCACGGAGCAGTTGATCGAGATGGTGGGGTTGAACCAGGCGCGGTCGAGGACCGTCGGCGAGTTTTCCAAGGGCATGCAACGCCGCATCGGCATCGCCCAGGCGTTGGTGAACGACCCGGACCTCGTCATCCTCGACGAGCCGACGGCGGGGTTGGATCCGCTCGGCTGCCGGGAGGTCAAGGACCTCATCATGGCCCTCGCCCGCCGGGGCAAGACGGTCATCCTGTCGTCGCATCTGCTCGCCGACGTCGAGGACCTGTGCGACCGCGTGGTCATCTACTACGGGGGACGCATCCACGCCCAGGGGCCGTTGCACGAGCTGCTGGCCCGGCCTGACCAGGTGCGCATCACCGCGCCGATCCTGTCGCGCGAGACGACGGAGAAGGCGCTCTCGATCCTGCGGGCGGAGGGCGGCGACAAGGTGCGTCTCGACAACCCGACGCAGAACCTCGAGGGCTTCTTCCTCGAGGTCGTGGAGAAGGCCCGGGCCCAGGGCGACACCAGCGGGGCGACCTCGGGCAACAAGGTCGCGCAGTTCATCCGGGGCGGTTCCGCCGAGGCGGGCGGGTCGCAGGCGGACTCGGTGCTGGAACGGCTTTCCAAGCCCGCGTCGCCCCCGGCGGGCATGGGGGCGGACGCAACGGTGCCTGCCGCGCCGGCGATCAACGTGGCAAGGCTGGAGTCGTTGTCCCATCCGTCGGCGAGCCAACCGGTGGTCCCGGAGGTTCCGGCAAGCGCGGAGCCGGAGGCCAAGCCGGTGGACCTTGCGAAGGCGAACGACAAGCTGTCCGGGCTCCTGGGTGGCGGGAAGAAGTAGGCGCGCTCCATCCGCTCCATGAAGCGTTCCTTTGAGATCTACACGGACGACCTCGGCCACCGCGCGGCGGTGCCGCTGGGCTTTTCGCCGGTGGGAATGGCGTTGTCGTGGGTCTGGGTGTTGATGCAGCGCCTGTGGGTGGAGGGGTTGGTGTTGGGGGTGGTGAACGCGGTGCTGTTGGGCGTGCTGTACGCGAACCGCGTGCCGTGGGGCTTCTACGCGGCCTTGCAAGGTGCGCTTGGGTTGTTCGTCGGTTTTTCGGCGAGGGCGTTGCGCGAGCTGGCGGCCGAGCGGCGCGGGCTGGCCTACGCCTGCACGATCCCGGCGCGGGACGCGGCGACGGCCATCGCCATGCTGGCGCAGGTGGGGGGCGAGCCGTTGCCGGAGTGGAAGGCGCGGCAGGTGGGCGGCGTCCCGGACGTCGCTCCCAAGGCGTGGCGCGCGTTGCTGGCGGTGGCGTTGCTCACGGTCAAGGCGGCCTTCCGGTACAAGCTTGTGGTGGTGCTGCTGGCCATCCTGGTGGCGGCGGTGTTTGCGTTGCCCTTGATCATCAAGCACGACGGGACGGCGACGGGCTTCTCGCAAATCCTGCTGGCCTACACGCTGACGGCGATCACGACGTTGCTGGGCTTCTCCAGCCTGTGGCTCGCCTGCGGGACGCTGGCCCGGGACATCGAGGACATGTCGTTGTTCCTCGTCGTGGTGAAGCCCATTCCCCGGTGGCAGGTGTGGCTGGGCAAGTGGCTCGGCATCATGGTGCTCAACACGGGCATGGTCGCGGTCGCCGGCACCATCGTGTACGGGCTTCTCCACGTCCGCGCCGCCCAGCTTCCCGAGGCCCAGCTTGCCAAGCTGCGCAACGAGATCCTCGTCGCCCGCGAGCCCATGCGCGCGCAACCGATCGACCTCACGGCCGAGACCGAGCGCGAGTTCGAGAAGCGGAGGCGCGACCCCACGGTGGCCCAGATGAACCCGGACTTCGTGCGCAAGCAGGTGCGGGCGCAACTGGAGGGCCGCCTCCAGGCGGTGGCTCCGGGACAGTTCCGGCCCGTACCCTTCGACTTCAACCTCGGCCCCGGCGCCCGCGAGCGCTTCAAGGGCCGGACGTTGTACGTGCGGGTCAAGTTCTTCACCCCGGAATACGTCGGGCTGGACGCGTCGTTCGACCATGGATGGGAGGTCGGCAACGGCCGCCAGGTCCGTCCGGTGCGGTTCAGCAACAACTTTGGGCCGGACGTCCCCTCGGAGTTTGAAATCCCGGGCGAGCTGCTCGAGCCGGACGGGAGCCTGTCGTTGCGGTACGCGAACCTTGGGAAGCTGACGGTGGTGTTCCCGCCGGACGAGGGCATCCAGGTGCTGTGTCCGGAGGCGCCGTTTGCGGTGAACTTCGCGCGGGGCCTGTGCGTGATCCTGGCGTGGCTGGGGCTCCTGACGGCGATCGGGCTGTTCTCGGCGTCGTTCCTGTCCTTTCCCGTGGCCTCGTTCCTGTCGCTGGGCCTGCTGGTGATCGGGTTGTCGTCCGGCACCCTCAAGCAGGTGGTGGAGCAGGGGGGCGTGATGGGGATCAACCACGAGACCGGCATGGTGTCGAGGGAGTCGATCATCAACCGCGCGGCCGTGCAGGTGTACGGGTCCGCCTATTGGGTGCTGAACCAAGTCTCGTCCTTCTCGCCGGTCGATGCCTTGGCCACGGGGCGGTCCATCACCTGGGCCGAGCTGGCCCGGGCGGTGATCCTGGTGGTGGGCGTGACCGGCGGCGGCATGGGCGTCGCGGGCATGTTCATCCTCACCCGTCGCGAGATCGCGATGCCCACATGAACGCGCGCAAGGCACTTCTGTTGTTGGTCGCGGCGGCCGCCCTGGTGGCCGGGCACTTCTTCCAGGCACGGTTGAACCGCGACCGCGACGAGCTGGGGTTGACGCGCTCCGCCGTGTTGTCCAACGCCCCGCCCGTGCTCGCGTTCACGACGGTCGCCTTGGGCGGGTTCCGCGGATTGATTGCCAACGCGCTGTGGATCCGGTCCACGGAGCTCCAAGACGACGGCAAGCACTTCGAGGCGGTGCAACTGGCCGACTGGATCACGAAGCTCCAGCCGCACTTCTCCGCCGTGTGGGTGCACCTGGCGTGGAACCTCTCGTACAACATCTCGGTGAAGTTTCCGGACCCGGAGGATCGATGGTTGTGGGTCCAGCGCGGCGTGGAGCTGCTGCGCGACGAGGGGCTTCGCTACAACCCGAGGGCCATCGATATCCACTCGGAGCTGGCGCGGCACTTCCACCACAAGATGGGTGCGAACCTCGACGACGCCCACCTGACGTACAAAAGCCACTGGGCGGAGGAGATGCAGGCGGTCCTGCCGGGCGGGCGTCCGAACTACGACGTGTTGCTGCAGCCGAAGACGGAGGAGGACAAGAAGCGCGTCCAGACGCTGGTGGAGCGCTACAAGCTGGAGCCCGCGTTGATGAAGGAGGTGGACGACACCTACGGGCCGCTGGAATGGCGCCTGCCCGAGACGCACGCGATCTATTGGGCGACGCGCGGCCTGAAGATCGGGCGCGGCGCGGGCGACGTGCGCATGCTGCGCCGGAACATCTTCCAGCCGATGATGATGGCGTTCCAGCGCGGCCGCCTCGTGACCAACTCCCTGGCCCAGCGCATCCAGTTCGCGCCCAACCTGGACATGATCGACAACGCCTCCCGCGCCTACCTTGGGCAGATCGACGCCGAGGAGGAGGAGGGCATGAAGGACAGCTTCCAGCGCGCCCATCGCAACTTCATCAAGGACGCCGTCTATTTCCTCTACGCCTACAACCGGCAGCGCGAGGCCCGGAAGTGGTTCGAGTATTGCCGGACCACCTACGGCACGAATTCCGCCATCCCGATGGAATGGACCCTCGAGGACTACGCCCTCTCCCGCATCACCGAGGACGTGGGCGAGACGTCGCGCGACCGTTCCATGGCGATCATCGAGGGCCTCATCGAGGCGTCCTATGTTCACCTGGTGGAGGGCGACGCCGACCAGTTCCAGGGGCTGATGTTGATGGCCGAGCGCGTGCACTCCAACTTCGAGGCTCGCACGACGCACAAGAGCGCGGTGAAGCGGCTGCCCCTGGGGCCGTTTGATGAACTGAAGCGCAACAGCCTGCTCCGGTTGCTCGACCCCCAGTCCGGGACCTCGCAGGAGTTTCGCGGTCGCCTGCGAACCGAGCTCAAGCTTCCGGCGTCGTTTGGCCCTCCCGAGACCAATGCCCCGCCGGCCCAGGGCGTCGCCCCGACCCCTGCGGCTCTCGCCCCACCTCCGGCAGCTCCGGCCAAGGCGGCGACGGACTCCAAGAAGCCTTCCGGCTGAAGGTCCCTGGTGCCTCCCGGGAAAGGGAAGATCCTTTGGGGCGGGCCTTACGCTTCCCGCGAGCGCAGCAGGCCTTCCACCGCACCGCGGACGTCGGCGGTCACGCTGGCCTCGTCGCGTGCGCCGTCGATGCGCCGGATGGACGGGTCTCCGAGCGAGGCATAGATCTCGCGGCAACGCTGCAACTGGTCGATCCGCTCGAACTGGTTGGCGGAGTCGCCCCGTCCCCGGATGCGGGCGCCTGAGACGGCCGGGTCCACGTCGAGCCACAGGACAAGGTCCGGCCGCGGCGCGAAGTCCTCGTTGCGGCGGAGGATGCCGCGCCAGTCGAGTCCGCGGCTGCCTTGGTAGGCCGCGTTGGAGTGATAGTAGCGGTCCAGCACGACGACCTGGCCCTGCTCCAGCGCCGGTCCGATGACCTCCGCCACGTGCTGGCGGCGGTCCGCGATGAACAATTCGAGTTCCTCGCTGGGGGACAGGCGTCCGGTGACGGCGGACTCGCGGAGCCGTCGTCCGTGGGGTTGGTCCGTGGGCTCGCGGTCGGCGACGACTTCCCAGCCCAGGGCCTTGAGCCATGCGACCAGCCCGCGCATCTGGGTGGATTTCCCGGCCCCGTCGATGCCCTCGAACACGATGAGCGCGCCCCGGCCGTGCAATCGTTGGCGTGGCTGGGGCGAAGCTTCGGTCATGGGCGGACGGATCGAGCTACACGCAGACGCCGAAGGCCTTCTCGGGATCGACGCCGAGGTCGCGGATCGCCTGTGCGACGAGCGTGGCTGGTACTTGGCCGCGTTGCGAAAGGGCGTAGAGGGTGGCGACCACGGTGCATTCGGCATCGACCTCGAAGAAGCGTCGCAACACGGGCCGGGCCTCGGATCGGCCGAAGCCGTCGCACCCGAGGGTCATGAGGCCGCCGGGGATCCATGGGGCGATTTGGTCGGCGACGAGCTTGAGGTTGTCGCTGACGGCGATCCAAGGGCCGGGGACGTCGCGCACCAAGTCCTCGAGGTAGGAGCGGCGCGGCGTCTCGGTGGGATGGAGCATGTTCCAGCGGCGTGCGGCCTGGGCTTCCGAACGGAGGCGCTTGAAACTGGTGGCACTCCAGACGTCGGCGGACACGCCATATTTTTCCAGCAAGGCTTGGGCACGCAGGGCCTGCAGGAGGATGGAGCCGGAGCCAATCACCTGGGCCTTGATGGGCAGGGCGGCATTGCCCTCCTTGAAGCGATACATGCCGCGCAGGATGCCCTCCTCGACGCCGGGATCGGCAGGCATGGGGGCGTGCTTGTAGTCCTCGTTGTGGACGGACACGTAGTAGAAGACGTCCTCGCCCTGCTCGAACATGCGGCGGAGGCCGTCGCAGACGATGACGGCGAGCTCGTACCCGAAGGCGGGCTCGTAGGACATGAGGTTGGGCACGCTGGAGGCCACGAGGTGGCTGTGGGCGTCCTGGTGTTGCAATCCCTCTCCATTGAGCGTGGTGCGTCCCGAGGTGGCGCCCACGAGGAAGCCGCGCGCCCGGCTGTCGCCGGCCAGCCAGACTTGGTCGCCCACGCGCTGGAAGCCGAACATCGAGTAGTAGATGTAGAACGGGATCATCGGCAGGCCGTAGTTCGACACGGCCGTGCCGGCCGCGACGAACCCGCCCATGGAGCCCGCCTCGTTGATGCCGGACTCGAGGAGCTGGCCCGACTTCTTCTCGACGTATGGCATGGCCTCCGACTTGTCCACGGGGTCGTACAACTGGCCCTTGGACGAGTAGATGCCGACCTCGCGGAACAATCCCTCCATGCCGAACGTTCGGGCCTCGTCGGGGACGATGGGCACGACAAACTTCCCGAACTCGCGGTTCCGGAGCAGGGCGCTGAGGAGGACGGTGTAGGCCTTGGTAGTGGAGGCCTTTTCGAGGACGGATGCGCTCAGGATGGAGGGGAAGTCCGTCGGCTTGGGGGCCTGGATGGCCGGGGCGCGGACCTCGCGCGACGGGAGAAAGCCATGGAGGGCCTTGCGGCGGGCGAGGAGGTACTGGGTCTCCGCGCTGTCCTGGGGCGGCCGGAAGAAGGGCATCTCGGCGATTTCCTCGTCGCTGACGGGCACGCTGAAGCGGGAGGCGAAGTGGCGGAGGTCGCGCTCGGCGAGCTTTTTCTGCTGGTGGGTGGGATTGCGGCCCTCGCCGGCCTCGCCGAGGCCATAGCCCTTGACGGTCTTGGCGAGGATGACCGTGGGACGGCCATTGCGCAGCTGGGTGGCCCGGTGGTAGGCCGCGTACACCTTCTTGGGGTCATGGCCGCCCCGCATCAGCTTCTTGAGCTGGTCGTCCGTGAGGTGGTCCACCAGGCGGAGCAACGGCGGGTATTTCCCGAAGAAGTGACGCCGGATGTAGCTGCCGGGCTCGACGACGTACTTCTGGTATTCGCCATCGATCACCTCCTCCATGCGCTTGGCGAGGAGCCCGGTGGCGTCGCGCTCGAGGAGCTCGTCCCAGTTGGACCCCCAGAGGACCTTGATGACGTTCCAACCAGAGCCGCGGAACGATCCCTCCAGTTCCTGGATGATCTTCCCGTTGCCGCGCACGGGGCCGTCGAGCCGCTGGAGGTTGCAGTTGATGACCCACACGAGGTTGTCCAGCCCCTCGCGTCCGGCGAGGTTGATCTGGCCGAGCGTCTCGGGTTCGTCGCTCTCGCCGTCGCCGATGAAGCACCAAACCATGGGCTCCTCCTCGCGGGCCACGTTGAGGAGGCCGCGGTTTTGCAGATACCGGCTGAAGTACGCCTGGTAGATGGAGTGGATCGGCCCGAGCCCCATCGAGACGGTGGGGAACTGCCAGTAATCCGGCATGAGGTAGGGGTGCGGGTAGCTCGAGAGTCCCGGGTGCCTTTGCAGTTCCTGCCGGAAGTTGACGAGGTGTTGCTCGTCGAGCCGGTATTCGAGGAACGAGCGCGAGTAGTTGCCCGGGGACGCATGCCCTTGGAAGTAGATCATGTCGGCCACCCGGCCGCCGTCGCCGCCACGAAAGAAATGATTGAACCCCACCTCGTACAGGGTGGCGAGGGAGGCGAACGTCGAGATGTGGCCGCCCACGCCGAGGTCGCCCGCATTGGCGCGCACGACCATGGCCATGGCGTTCCAGCGCACGTGGGCCCGGATGAGCCGCTCCATCTCCAGGTCGCCCGGGTATTCGGGTTCCTCGGTCCGGGGAATGGTGTTGAAGTAAGGGGTGCTGGTAACATCCGGGATCGCGTGGCCCCGCGCGCGCAGGCTCGTGATGAGGTCCGAAACGATCACCTTGCCCTCCTCCGGGGCCTTCCCGGCAAGGACGAGGTCCATCAGGTCCTCGAGGGATCCAGAGTGGCGGGTGAGGTCGGGGGCCAGGCGCGGGCGCTGGCCAGCGGTGGCCATGGGGGTTCCGTTCACGACGCCTGCTGCCGAGGTAAGTGCGAGATTCTTCAAGGTGGATGGCGTGCGCTCACGCCGGGGACAGGATATCCATTTCGGCACCCGTGCCAAGCACGCCCATGGAGGGAGGGCGGGAACCGGGCGGCGGCTGGCCCCCGGGCGCGAGCTTCGCGCTTGGCCGGGGCGTGCGGGGTGCATAGCGTGGGGCCTTCGATATGATCGAGCTTTCGAACGAGGAGATCCGGCGGTATTCGCGGCACCTGATCCTGCCCGAGGTCGGGATGGCGGGGCAGCGCAAGATTCGGAACACGTCGGTGTTGTGCATCGGCGCGGGCGGGCTGGGCAGCCCGATCGCCATGTACCTGGCGGCGGCGGGCATCGGGCGGATCGGCATCGTGGACTTCGACACGGTGGACGTTTCCAACCTCCAGCGTCAGATCCTCCACACGGACGCCGACGTGGGCCGGTCGAAGGCCGAGTCCGCGCAGGAGACGATCCGGGGCCTGAACCCGAACGTGGAGGTGGTGCTGCACAAGACGCGCATCAGCTCCGAGAACGCCCTCGATTTGATCCGGCCGTACGACATCGTGGTGGATGGCACGGACAACTTCCCCACGCGCTACCTGACCAACGACGCGTGCGTGTTGCTGGGGAAGCCCAACGTGTACGGATCCATCTTCCGATTCGAGGGCCAGGCGAGCGTGTTCGCGCCGACGAAGGGCGGGCCGTGTTATCGGTGCCTTTACCCCGAGCCGCCGCCGCCGGGCATGGTGCCGAGCTGCGCCGAGGGCGGCGTGCTGGGGGTGTTGCCGGGCATCATTGGCTGCATCCAGGCGACGGAGATCCTCAAGCTGGCGCTGGGCAAGGGCTCGTCGCTCGTCGGGCGACTGATGTTGTTCAACGCGCTGGACATGAAGTTCCGCGAGCTAAAGCTCCGGCGCGACCCCAAGTGCCCGATCTGCGGCGACGCGCCGACGATCCGGGCGTTGATCGACTACGAGCAGTTCTGCGGGATCGTGCCGGAGCCCGTGGCCCCGGGGAGCAACCCGGACGAGGTCACCGTCCAGGACATGAAGAAGGCGCTCGATCATCCAGCGTCGGGCATCCGGGTGATCGACGTGCGCGAGCCGGACGAGTTTGCGATCGCGCGGGTGGCGGGCACGACGTTGGTGCCGCTGAGCTTGTTGCCCCAGCGCTTCACCGAGCTGGATGCGAACACCCAGTACTATCTCCACTGCAAGGGGGGCGTTCGCTCCATGAAGGCGCTGAACTTCCTGCGCGAGCGCGGCTTCAAGTACGTCAAGTCCGTCAAGGGCGGCATCGGGGCATGGTCGGACCAGATCGACCCGTCGGTCCCCAAGTACTAGGACGCGCCCGCGAGGAACCCTGAATCCCGACCTTTTGGTCTCGATCGCATAGTCCCCAGACCCAGCACGCATGACCGCCAAGCCCGACGAGATGTACGCGAGCCCGACGATGCCGGATGCCGAGGGGCACTTCGGGTCGTTCGGGGGCCGATATGTTCCCGAGACGCTGGTGCACCCGTTGCAGCAACTGGAGGAGGAATACTTCCGGGCGCAGACGGACCCGGCGTTCCAGAAGGAGCTGTCGTATTACCTGTCGGAGTTCGTGGGCCGTCCGACGCCCTTGTACCTCGCGGAGCGGCTGACGCGGGAGCTGGGTGGCGCGAAGATTTACCTGAAGCGGGAGGACCTGCTGCACACGGGGGCGCACAAGATTAACAACGCGCTCGGGCAGGTGTTGCTGGCCCGCCGCATGGGCAAGACCCGGATCATCGCCGAGACGGGCGCGGGCCAGCATGGCGTGGCGACGGCGACGGTGTCGGCGATGTTCGGGCTCCAGTGCGTCATCTACATGGGCGCGGTGGATTGCGAGCGGCAGTCGTTGAACGTGTACCGGATGAAGATGCTGGGGGCGGAGGTGGTGCCGGTACAGGCGGGCCAGCGCACCCTCAAGGAGGCCGTCAACGAGGCCATGCGCGACTGGGTCACGCACGTGCGCTCCACCCACTACATCCTGGGCACGGCCTATGGGGCGCACCCGTACCCGCTCATGGTACGCAACTTCCACCGGGTGATGGGCGACGAGGCGCGTCGGCAAATCCTGGAGAAGGAAGGGCGGTTGCCGGATTGCCTGATGGCGTGCGTGGGCGGGGGATCGAATGCGATCGGGTTGTTTTACCCGTTCCTGAACGACGCGGGCGTCCACATGGTGGGCGTCGAGGCGGGCGGGCATGGCATCCAGCCCGAGCAACATGCGGCCCGGTTTCATGGCGGGTCGCTGGGCGTGTTGCAGGGGACGCGCTCGTACATCCTGCAGGACCCCCATGGCCAGATTCAGCTCACGCACTCGGTATCCGCGGGCCTCGACTACGCCGCCGTGGGCCCCGAGCACGCATGGCTGCATGACAAGGGCCGCGTGGAATACACCTACGCCACGGACGACAAGGCCTTGGAGGCGTTCATGCGGCTGGCCCGGACCGAGGGCATCATCCCCGCCTTGGAGTCCGCGCACGCGGTGGCCGAGGCCATCCGCCGCGCTCCGGGGATGCGGCCGGACCAATTAATCGTCATCAACCTGTCGGGTCGCGGCGACAAGGACGTGATGCAGGTGGCGCAGAAGGTGGGCCTGCAGATGCCCAACTAGCGTACCGTCGCCGGCGTGTGGGGCGGCCGCCGTGTTGGGCGGCCGATGCCGGTGGGGCGGGCCACAACCCCATGCCGGGCATGGGAGGACTCAGCGGCGGGGTGGAAGCGGATCAGAGTCGCGGGGATGCGGTGGTGCCCCGGGCGCGGGGGATGGCTTGCTGGGGGTGCCGTTCTTGGCCCGCTCGCGCTCGCGTTCGGCTTGGCGTTCCCGGAACCACTTGTCGCGGCGCTCCTCCATCTCCTTGAACTTCTGCTGCTGCGCGGGTTCGAGGAGCGCGAGGATGCGGCGGTTGCAGTCCTGCATGATGGCATCGGTCTGCCGGAAGTTCTCCTTGTGCAGGGCACGGACGCGTTGGCTGGCGTCCTGCAGCATGGGCTCGACCTGGGCGACCTGATTGGTGGTGAGGGCGAGGTCCCGGGTGTACTTCCCGAGGAGGTGCGTGGCCATGTCGCGCGGCGGGTGCGGGGGCCGTTGGATGGTGGCTTGGCGGCCCATGGGGTAGCCGACGGCGACGCCGGCCACGGCGCCCGCGACGAAGACGGCGGCGAGGGACGCGAGGATCTGGTTGCGGGTTAGGCCGTTCATGGGAGCCAACCCGTGGTCATGACGACGGCAAGCCCGGGATCGTTGAGGACGTAGGGATCGTTGGCGGTGTCCTCGATGCGGCCGGAGGCGAGCCAACCGGCCGCGATGGCAAGGGCTGCGGTCGCGCAGGCGGTGGCGAGGCCGAGGCGCCAAGTCTGCTGGATGGCCATGGCGGCGCTTTGGCCGCGCTGGCGGTAGGCCGCCAACACCCGCACGTGCGTCGCGAGGGACACGGGGGTCGGGGCAAGGCCGGGAGCACGCGCGGCGGAGCGCAGGAGGCGGTCGAGTTGGTGGTCGATGGGGTTGCTCATGGGGTGGATTCGCGCAGGAGGGACTTGAGCCCCTGCTTCATTTTCTGGCGGGCGCGGAAAGCCCGGACCTTCACCAGGGGCGTGCTCCACCCGGTGGCCTTGTGGATGTCCTCCACGGAGCGGCCCTCGAGGTGGAGCATGGTGATGACGAGGCGGTCGGCCGGGGAAAGGGATGCGAGGAGCTTGTGGACGATCTCGCGAGCCTCCATGGCGCGGTCGTCGGGGAGGTCGGCCGTGGCGGTGGCGAGGTTCTGGATGACCTCGACCTCCGCCTCGGACAGGTCAGCATGCCGCAGCTCGGGGCGCACGCGTTCGCGGCTGAGCTCGTTGAAGCAGGTGTTCACGGCGATGCGGGACACCCAGTGCGCCAGGGGCACCTCGCCCCGGAACTGGTCCATCCGCGTGAACACCTTGGTAAAGACGGCTTGCACGAGATCTTCCTCGGAAGTGCGACGCGGCAGGTGCGACCTCACGATCTTCAGGACCAGTGGATGCAAGTGCTCCAAGAGAGCCCGGGCGGCGTCCTCGTCCCCTTCGCGCACCCGCGCGACGCAGGCCTCGACGTCCAACTCCGGTTCATCCATGCAACTACCCCGACAGCATCTCCGGTGCAAGTGACCGATGGCAAGCCCTGGGGTTACGGTCCATGGCATGGGCGAGCGGGCAATCGCGCCGGGCAAGGAATTGGCCTTGCGACCGCAGGCCTCAGCACGATAGGGAAGAGGGGTGCAGGCGGTCGTCCAAGCGGAGGGCCGCCGTCGTCCCGGTCTGCGGGCACGGCACATCGAGGTGGAAGGGTGGCTGAGTGGTTGAAGGCACCTGACTCGAAATCAGGCGTACGGGCAACCGTACCGGGGGTTCAAATCCCTCCCCTTCCGCCAACTCCCCAACCTACAAGGCCCCCATCCGACGACGTGGCGTCGCCGCGTTCGTCCAGCCTGCCCCAAGCGTCGTGGTCCCACGGTGGGGCCCTGATGGGCGGCCTGACGAGAATCGCACGCAGGATTCCCGGAGGTTTCGCTTGGGTGCGGCGCCGGTGCGGGGGCAGCATCTCGGAACTCCATGAATTCGATGCAAGAAGGGGGCCCGGGCTTTCGTTGGTGGCGACTGCTGAGCCGGTACCAATGGTTTGTGTTGTTGGTGGCGGCCTTGGGATGGTTGCTGGACTGCATGGACCAGCAGTTGTTCGTGCTGGCGCGCGCCCCGGCGATGGCGGAGTTGCTCGGCGCCGGGTTGGGCCGTGCGGCAACCAAGGCCGAGGTGGGCGAGTATGGCGGGTACGCCACGGCGGTGTTCATGATTGGGTGGGCGTCGGGCGGTTTGGTGTTCGGGGTTCTGGGGGATCGTTGGGGCCGCGCCAAGACGATGTTGCTGACGATCGTGTTGTACTCGGGGTTCACCGGCCTGAGCGCGTTCGCGACGCGGTTCTGGGACTTTGCCCTGTACCGGTTCCTCACGGGCTTGGGCGTGGGCGGTGAGTTTGCCGTGGGGGTTGCGCTGGTGGCGGAGGTGATGCCGTCGCAGGCGCGGCCGTACGCGCTGGGTTTGCTTCAGGCGCTTTCGACGGTGGGGAACATGTCAGCGGCGGCGATCGGCCTTTCGTTGAGCGTGCTGGAGCAGGGGCACAACCTTGCGGGGTGGGCGCCGTGGCGCTGGAAGTTCGTGGCGGGGGCGTTGCCGGCATTGATCGTGATCTTCGTGCGGCGGGGCTTGAAGGAGCCGGATGCCTGGTTGGCGACGCGCAAGAACCCGGAGTTGAGGAGGAAGATGGGCGATTACGGCGAGTTGTTTGGCAACCCGAACTGGCGGCTGCCGGCCGCGTTGGCGGGGTTGACGCTGGGCGGGGCGATCCTGCTGGCGTTCCTTGGGCCGAAGGCGTGGAGCGAGGCCATGGTGTACCCGGGCTTCTCGCAGTTGAAGCTGACGGTGGCGGGCCTCGGCGGCGTGGCATTCCTGTTCGGGGCATGGTGCGTCTTCGGGGGGGGTGGCGACACGCGGTATCGGGGGCGGGCGGTGGCGGGCTTGATGTTGGCCTTGAGCGGCGTGATCGGCGTGTGGGGGATCGCGTTCTTCAGCGCGGACCTTGTCCGCAGCGTGCTGGAGAAGAAGCTGCTGGCGGATGGGGTGGCACCGGCGGAGATCGGGTCGCGCCTGACGCGGTGGACCAGCATCAACTCGATGGTGCAGAACTTTGGGGCCTTCTTCGGCATCTACGGGTACGGCTTGTTGTCGCAGGTGGTGGGGCGACGCCCGGCGTTTGCCGTGAGCCTGACGGCGGCCATGACCTGCACGGCGGCCACGTTTTGGTTCCTGCGGGACTTCCAGGACATCTTCATCTTCGTGCCGTTGATGGGGTTTGCGACGCTGTCGTTGTTCGGGGGGTATGCGATCTACTTTCCGGAGCTGTTCCCCACCCGGTTGCGGAGCACCGGCACGAGCTTCTGCTACAACGTGGGACGGTTCGTGGCGGCGGCGGGGCCTGCCGCGCTGGGGGTTCTGACAGGGGTCGTGTACAAGGACACGCCCGAGCCGCTGCGCTATGCGGGCATCACGATGTGCGCCGTGTACTTGATCGGCTTTGCCGCGCTGCCGTTCGCGCCGGAGACACGGGGCCAGCCGTTGCCGGAGGAGGAACGGGGCGCGGCGCACTAGCCAGGACGGACTCATGAAGGGATGCCGGGCATGGTTGGACAGGATCGTGGTCGTGGCCTCCTTGCTGGGAGGCGTCGTGGCGGCGGCGGCGGAGGTGCAAGGCGACGCCTTGCTCAAGGCGGACGTGCTCGCGGTGTTCGCGCACCCGGACGACGAGACGACGATGGCGCCCTTGATTGCGGACCTCGCCCTCAGGCAAGGCCGGCGCGTGGACCATGTCTATGCCACCCGCGGCGAAGGCGGCGGCAACATGGTGGGGCGGCAATCCGGGCGTGCCTTGGGCCTCTTGCGCGAGGCGGAGCTGCGGGCGTGCCTGGAGCGACTGGGGGTGCGGCGATGCTGGTTCCTGGACCGTGAGGACTTTGCCTACACGGAGAGCCTGGCGGTCACCCTGGAGAAATGGGGCCACGAGGAGACCCTGGAGCGACTCGTGCGCGTGGTGCGATCGGTCCGGCCGGAGGTCGTCCTCACGATGAACCCAGCCCCGTCCCCCGGGCAGCATGGCAATCACCAGGCGGCGGGATGGCTGGCGGTCGAGGCCTTCGATGTGGCGGCGAACCCGGACGCCTTCCCGGCCCAACTGGAGAAGGAGGGCTTGCGGCCGTGGCGGCCGCGGAAGCTGTACTTCGGGGGCGCCGGGCCATTCATGGCCGTGTTGCCGGGGACGAACGCGTTGCCCGACGGCCGCATTCCGGCGCGGATCGCCGGCGAGGCCCTGGCGCTGCACCGGTCGCAGGGCTTCGGAAACATCGGGTCCGCCCCATGGTTCCTGAGGCCACAACGCCTGCAGTTGGTGAAGTCCGTGGTGTCATTCGAGCCAGAGGAGTCGGACGTTTTCCGTGGCTTGCCGGTGCCAGGCGACGTGCCGCCCCGCGTGTCGGCGTCCACGCCGAGGCGACCCGCGCCGCCCGTCAAGGTTCGCTTCCTGCCGCGGCGCGCGGTGTCGCGGTATGAGGAATGGGTGGAGGAGCAGGGGATCGGTGCGGCGGCGACGACGTTCGACCCGGACGTTCCGGTGGTGGCGGGCGAGGCGACGCCGGTGCCCCTGGAGATTGTGGATCCGCCCGGGTCACCAAGGGGCCGACTCCGGATGCAAGCCCCGCCGGGATGGACGGTGCAGCCCCAGGAGCTGGACGTGGGCGTGGCGGCGCAGCCGGAGTGGTTTCTCATCTTGCAGGTTGAAGCGCCGACGGCCGGTGGCGACGCGACGCTGGTGGCTGCCGGGGATATTGGGGGCCAGCCGCTGCGAGCGGAGGTGCGGCTGCACGCGGTGCCGAGGCTGGAGATCGTGAAGGTCGCGCCGCCCGGGCTGGGGACGGACGTGTCGGACCCGGCTTGGCGGGCGATTCCCGCCATCGACATCCCGCACACGAACACATGGCAAGGAACGGTGACGAACGCAGCCGATGTCTCGGCGGCGTTTCGGGCCGCCCACGACGGGGCCAACCTGTGGGTGGAAGTTCGCGTCGTGGACGACGTGGTGGTGTCGAACATTGCTCCGGACGACATCAAGGGGCATTGGCGGAGCGACTCGGTGGAGGTCTGCGTGGACCCCGAGGGCGGGGCGGAGCACACGTTGGGGACCTTCAAGGTGGGCGTGTTCCCGTTCGACGCGTCCGGGAAGGCTCGGGGTGCCCGGGATGCCGACCGCGAGCCCGGGTTGATCGAGGAGACCGCGCCGGGAATGGGGTTGGTGTCGGCCCGGACCACGGATGGCTACCTGGTGCGGATGCGCATTCCGTGGGGGGTGGCGGGCATCGACGTGGCGAAGGCTGGGAGACTGGGGTTCAACGTGCTGGTGTACGACGGGGACAAGCGGGATGCCGCGCCCGGGGAAAACATCAATCGCTCGCGGCTGGCATGGGCTCCTCGGTCCGGTGTCCAGGGGCGACCGGAGGATTGGGGGCGGGCGGTGTTGGCAAGGTAGCGCGGGCCGCGCCCACGCGCCGGCGCCTTGCCGTTACTTCTTGGCGGACGGCGGTTGTCGTTTGTCGGCAAAGGCTTCCGATGCCTCGTGGTGGTCGCCCGGGACGACGGGGAATTGCCGGTCCAAGAGGTCGCGAAGCTTTGCCTCCGCAATGCCTCGTTCCTGAAGAAGACGGCGAATGATGCTGGGCGCATGCTCTCGAAGGGCCTCGTTGACGATGTCACGCAGGGAGGCCCCGGTCGTTCGGACGGCGAGGTCCAGCAGCTCGGCAACTTGTTCGTCCGCCTCCCAGCTTCTCATGCGAGGACGGCTAGAGTTGCGGCCTTTAGTCATGGTGACGACGGGGTGGGTGATTTTGGCCCATGAATTGAGGCAACTGCGCCCTTGGGTCAGGCTATGGACACGGCATGGATATTCCAACCTATTGTTGACAAGGGTTTTGAGCATTTCTGTAATGCGGTATTACGAAAAAAAGAAAGCGAGCGCGACCCGGGGCCGGCGAGGCTGCCCAAACGAAGTCCAAGCCAGCGGATGCCGACACGCTGACCCCGCACAACCGAAGGCTTCTGGCCCTCGTGGATGCGTCGGGCATCTCGCCAGTCGCCGTCATGCGGATGGCATTGGAAGCCCGCATCAGGAAACTGCGCGCCACGTCCGCCAGCCAGGAAGGCGCGGCAGGCAACATGTCTGGCAAGCCCAGACGAGACGGGAATGGGCCCCGCCCGCGCATGGCCGCGAATGTGGAAGGCCCCACGAAGCGAAGGGCCAAGTCTCGGAAGAAGACCGGCAGGGCCGCCGGTCCTACTTCTTCTTCATCTTGAAGCCGCGGGGCAGCGGGTCTTCCTCCGTGGTGGTCTCAGGTCCCGGCGTTGGGGATGCAAGGTCCCCGGAGTCGGCGGCGGGAACGGGACCCTGGGCTGCCGCCGCATCCTGCGGTTCCGGGATGCCGAGGCGTTGGCGGGCCTTGCGGGCGGCCGAGGTCTCGGGGTGGGTGTCCACGATCCGATTCAGCAGTTCGATGGCTTTTTCGGTTTGGCTGAGCTTGCCGGAATAAAGGTTGGCAAGGTGGATGGCCGTCCACCCCCACTTCTCGCGGGGTAGGCGCTTCTGGAGGACCACCTCCAGCTCGAGGGCGGCAGCGAGGTGGTTGCCAAGGTCCTTCTCGTAGATCTCGGCGATGCGGAGGGCGGCGTGTTGTTGGTTGGGGTGGCGCTTGAGGAAGTCGCGCAGCAGGCTGATGGCCCCGAGGTGGTCGCCGTTGGCCCAGGCTTCCTCGGCGGCGTCGTATTCGGGGTCACCCTGGATGGGGGAGAGGTCCACGCCGAGGCCATGCGCGGCCTTCCGGGCCACGAACTGGGAGACATCCCATGCCAGCAGGCCGGCGAGCCCCAACATGCCGAGCACGAAGCCGGAGAGGTAGAAGGCCTGGGAATTGCGCGCGCTTGCAGCCTTGGCGGGCGGGGCCGTCGTCTGGGCGACGGCGTTCGTCATGGCGGTCGCGGGCGGGTTTGTGGCTCCGTCCTTGGCCGACGTGGCCGCCGCAGGTGCGTTGGTAGGGGATGCCGTAGCCTCCGGGGGCGCATCCGCGCCGGGGTCGTGGCTGTCCTCGGCGACCGCCTGGGTGATGCGTCCGTCCGTCGAGGCGTCGCGGGCGGATGCCTTGGAATACTCGGAGCGAAAGCGCCCAAAGCACACGGATGCCATCGCGATGAACAACAGGTAGAGCAGGCCCTTTGCCGCCGATTTCATGAACGCCGCCGTTGTACGCAAGGCCGCTCGGGACGGCAACCGGATAGGCCGGGCGAAGGGGGTGATGAGAGGGAGGTGGCGCGGACGTCGTGGGGCAACCGTCCCGGCTCCGTTGGGACATCGGTGTGATGACCCTCGGTGGCCGCGTCACGGCTGAGCGCCGTCCTCGTTGAGGAGCCTGAGGGCCTTCCGCGGATTGGAGGGGCGAAGGATCAGGAGGCCGTTTCGCGCGTTGGGGCTGGTGGCGCAGTAGGCGTATTCGATGTTGATGCGCGCCTCCCCGAGGACGCGTGCGATGCGCGCAAGGGAGCCGGGCTTGTTATCCCCATGAACCATGATGACCTCGCTCTCGACGACGAGCGCGCGTCGTTCCTCGAAGAGATGCAGCGCCTTGCGGGGGTCGCTGACGACCATGCGGACGACGACGTGGTCCACGGTGTCGGAGGTGGAAATCGCGAAGATGTTGATGCGGGCCTCGGCGAGCGCGTCGCACACGCGGGCGAGGGAGCCCGGCTTGTTGTCCAGGAAGAGCGCGAGCTGCGTCGTGAGTTCCATGGAGGAATTGGGCAGGGATCACCCACCCCAGTTCAAGGATTCAATGGGTTGGCAGGCGGCAAGGGATGAACACGCAAGCAGGCGCATGGGGCACGTGTCCATGACGGTGGCCCGCCGGCTGGGGGAACGGGCTTGGCCCGGCCCGCCCACCCGCACGGCCGCTCGGGCGGCCACGAATGCGTGGCATGACGTGGATCAACGGTTCGTCGGGACCAGCCCGCGTTGCCCCAGTTGCCCAAGCGTCCACGCATACTCTGCCGCAAGCTGGTCCACGACGGAGGCCTGCTTCAGGTCGGCGGGCAAGACCTCCCACGTGTAGGTTTCCATCTCGAAGTGTTGGCAAAGGGACGGGTTGCGCTGGACCTCGTCGAGGACGCCCGACACGTGGTCCGCCGTGGTGGCGAATCCCTCGCGTGGCCGCGCGTGGAGGGGAACATGAAAATGGATGCGCCATTCATCGCCGGCGGCCGAGGGCGACGGCGGGGTGGCGAGGGCGATGTCCAAGTCCCGGTGGCGTTGCCACTCGCCGGATGCCCGACGCTCGACAACCTGATGGAAGTACACGGGGTCGAGGAACGCACGGAGGGACTCGCGGGCCGTCGCCGTCGGACGGACGGCCAGGGCGTTGGAGAGGTGGAACTTGGAGATGCGGATGCCGGCGTCGCGCAGCCGCCCGAGGGCCTCGAAGGCCGTCTCAAACTCGACGGCGAGGTGGCAGCAGTCGTAGTTGACGCCCAGGAACCGGTCGATGCGCCGGTCCCCGGGCCGGTCGTCGCGCATGCGCTGGAAGAAGGCGACGGTTTCCACCGAGGTCTCGAGGTGGCAACAGGGCTCCGGCTCCAGCCCGAGGTGAAGGTCCCGGCCGGTGTCGGCGGCAAGCCGCTCCAGGAAGTCCACCATCCCCCACAGGTGGGCGCGCGCGGACCTTTCGGCGTCGGCGTCGAGGCCGAAGCCCTTCCATGAGACGGGGACCGTGCTGACGGAGCCTTGGATGGATGGGGTGTCGGGCAGGAGTTCCACCAGGATTTGGAACAACCGTTGCGTGTAGGCCACGCGCTCGGGGCGGGTCCAGTCCGGCGCATAGACCTGCTCCTTCACGCGGGTGCCATGGAACGTGCCGAAGGGAAACCCGTTGATGGTGAAGACATACGCGTCGCGCTCGTGCAGCCACTCGCGGAAGCGGCCCAGCACGCCGGGCTGCGCCAGCTCGCGCGACGCCGCGTCGGAAAGGCGAAGGCCGATGGCAAAGGGGGCATCCGGCGCGACGCGTTGCCGGACGGCCATCGCATGGGAACTGAGCGACGCCATGGTTTCCGGCCAGGACTCGCCCCGGTGAATGTTGGTGCAGTAGGCCAGTTGCAGGCCGTGCGCGAGGTGCATGCCTCCATCAAACGGCGCGAGACGGGTGCCCATGCAAGGGTGAATTCCGTCGTCATGGCAGCCTTCAGGGCTCGAGCCTCGTCATCGGCACCGAATCCCCCATGCGAAGGGATCGGAAATCCCGGACCCGATGGAACGTGAGGAAGTTGGCGTCGTGGGCGTTGTGGGCGCCGCCGTGGGGATCGTCCGACGCAGTCCGGCAGGCGGCGACAAGGTCGGGGCCGTCGAAGAGCCAGTCCACGTACTGGAAGCCGTGGTTGTGATGGTCCACGTGATGGAGGAGATGGCAGCGGACCTCCCAATGACGGAGGTCGCGGCTGGCGACGAGGCCGAGGGTATTGCGAATGCGGGCGGGCTTCCCGGCCGTATTCCATCCCCGGGGCACGACGGTCGCGAGGGACCAGTAGCCTCCGCCCTGCGGGTCGGGTCGAACCGTGAACTTCTTGGCTCCCCCGGGGAACTCGACGAAGCCGCTTGCCGGGTCGAAGGAGAGCGACCGGCCATCGGGGGCGATGCGAAGCCATGCGGCCTTCTCGGGAAGGCCTTGGGTGTCCACGCGCATCAGGTTGACGAGGGATCCGTCGGGGGCCTTGACCACATTGCCTTCGAGCCAGGCTCCCATGTCGCCGTCGTTCCATGCCCGGTCGCTCGGCAGGAAGTCGCTCGTCGTCCATGCGCGCGCGTCGAGGAGGTCGGCGCCAACCGGGGCCGACATGACGCCCGCGCGGTAGTGGATGCCCCAGGCTTGGGGTGGGTTCCGCCATTCGATGGCGCGCCACAGGCGGCCGTCGTGCTCGACCACGGGCACGGGGGCTCCGTGATGCTCGAGGCCGGGCCGGAGCACGCCGGTGCGGTCGTCCCTGGGTTCGGTCCACGACTTGCCGCCGTCGCGCGAGCGCCGGATGAGGACGCGCCCGTGGTGACGGTCGGGTCCCATGAGGTAAAGGAGGCCTTGGTGGACGAACAGAGACGACCAAAAGGCTCCCAAGATCTCGGAGGCAGGCCGCCACGATCGTCCGCTGGTGGTCGAGCGATAAACGCGGGAGGTTGCCATCGCGTACTCGTTGGACCGGGGCCCGAAGAAATCGTGCGAGGCAACCAGGGATCCGTCGGGCAGCCGCGCGATGGACGGGGACCCGATGTAGCGGCCCGACGCGGCGGGGGAATGGGCGATCACGGATGCCGGCACGCGGGCTGACGCGAGCTGGGCCGCGCCGGGGTGGATGAGGGCGCGGCAGCCGGTGGCGATGGGGGAGAGGATGGTGGCGGCCACCCATGAGCGGCGGCTGATGGATCGCGACGGAACGCGTGAAACGGGACGGTTCATGCTCGCGGTGAACCCTGCCGATGGCCTTGTGAAACCGAAGCCAAAACCCCATGGCAACGGCGTGAAGTTGGCATTTGACACGTCGGGGGCGTGGCGGGACGGTGCCCCTCAGGTTTGGTGCGTCTTTCATCCCTTGGATGACCGGTCTCAGCCGGCCTGCCGAGGGGTACCGTTCAAGGATCTATGGCAAGGAGAAGTCCAATCACGATGGGGCGACCCGTGGGGCGCCAAGGGGGATTCACGCTGATTGAGTTGCTGGTGGTGATCGCCATCATCGCAATCCTGGCGGGCATGCTGTTGCCGGCCTTGGGCAAGGCCAAGGCCAAGGCACAGGGCATCCAGTGCATGAACCACCACAAGCAACTGGCCTTGGCGTGGCGCATGTACACCGAGGACAACAACGACCTGCTCCTGTTTGCCTCCGAGAACGACGTGGCGTCCAAAAAGTACACGTGGGTGACGGGCACGCTGGACTTCACCCCCGCCAACCGGGACAACTGGGATCCCACCAACACGATCATGGCGAGCCCGATGTGGAAGTACTGCGGCAAGAGCCTCGCCATCTGGAGGTGCCCCTCCGACCTGTCGTCCGTCACCGTGGCCGGGCGCAAGGTCCCCCGTCTTCGCTCGATGTCGATGAACACGTTCTTTGGAGGCTGGGGTGGCACGGATGGCGGCTACTCGCAAGACGTGGGCACCTTCCGCATGTACCGGAAGATGGGTGACCTGATGGATCCCGGCCCCAGCACCACGTGGCTCCTCCTCGACATGCGCGAGGACAGCATCGACATGGGCAACTTCCTCGTGAAGATGCGCGGCTTTCGCACCAACCCAGGGCTCTGGGGGTTCTTCGACTTGCCGGGCTTCTACCACGGGCGCGCCGGCGGGTTTTCCTTCGCCGACGGTCACTCGGAGATCCGGCGATGGGTCGATGGCCGGACCACGCCTCCGCTCAAGAAGGGGTCCATCGTGGTGGATGACATCACCACGGGGAACAACCAGGACGTGGCTTGGCTCCAGGAACGAACGACCCGTCCGAAGTAGGTCGTGCGCCGCAACGGCGCCCTGCACCGCCACCCCAACGCATGGCCGTGTTGGTCTTCCTGCGAGGCTCGGCAGGCTCGGGTCGCGTGCCCGTCCGTGTCCCTAGAAACGGCAGTCGAAGAGGATTTCAAGACGAGGAAAGGGCCCTCCCATCC